>CAYJER010000159.1:0-1001 GCA_964369225.1 uncultured Eubacteriales bacterium | reverse complement strand
CCGCGACTCAAAGATTAGAGAAATTAGCTGCATTCAGCAATGAAGCACCAAGTGAATTACAGCTTGCAATAGCACTACACGAAGCACAAGCTGCAATTGAAGCAAATAACTTCACTCTCGCAGAAGAAAAACTCTCCGCTCTCACAAAAGAAGAAAAATTCACTCCACTAGGTGTAGCACTCTACTTCAGTCTCGCAAATACCTACGCTCGCGAAAATCTACAGGATAAAGCATTAGTAGTATACGAAGAAATGCTCGCAAATGGCCCTGAAAACCTACGCTCAATCGTCTTAGAAGAAGCAGCCTTCGCCGCAGAAAATAGCGGAAATAAAGAAAAAGCATTGGCTTTCTATCAAGAATTACTCGCAAATAACAAGCCTGAAAATAAATCCGCTGAACCATTCTATAAAGCTAGAATACAAGTTCTAAGCGCTGAATAAATTTTTTCTTTTTTATTATGCCTCCGGCGGGCAAAGGGAATAATTCCCTTTGCAAACCCTAGTATGCAAGGTAAGTGCGTAGGGATTTGGCTAAAGTAGAAAATATATTTTTTTATTTGCGAAAAAGTTTTAAGGGTGAGAGACTATAGTCTCTCACCCTTAAATACTGTTTCGCTTTAAAATAGAGAGAGATATATATAACATAAAACAAGTTGCCATTTGTCACTACGTTCCAAATGTGATTTCATTATTTTGTATAATGAAATGTTCTAGACTCGTCATTGCGAGGAGCATAACGACGTGGCAATCTATGTCTTTCTAATTTAAAACAAACTTTCCACACATTTGGAACGCAGTGACAAATGTTAAACAATCACTTTGATAATTGATTTCTCACTATTTTAAAGCGAAACAGTATTTAATGTTTTGGTGCGTAGCATCAAAACTTTAAAACTTTTTCGCAAATAAAAAAATAAATAAACTTCTTCAGCCGCTTCCCTACGCATTCATCTTGCAAATTGGGGTTTCCAAAGGGGTTCAACTCCTTTGGCCGTCGGAGAC
>CAYJER010000158.1:0-1002 GCA_964369225.1 uncultured Eubacteriales bacterium | reverse complement strand
TTGGTGTAAAAATTAAAGTTTTCATATTTCCTCCATCTATTATATAAATAATCTTCGCTAAAATTATAGCATTATTATCAGCTTTTCAAGTCTGATTATTATATAATTTAAGCTTAATACACAACTGGTTATATCATAATACAATTTCAATGTTTTTTTGCTCAATTTTCACTGTTTCCACTACCTTAATTTGTTGTTTTTTCACAACTTTTTCTACCCTAAAAGCTTCCAATGTTTTTGGTGTCCACTCGGATTTATACGTCGAGTCTTCTTGCATACGTTTGAGTTCACGAAGGACGGCACTATGGTTTTCACGCGTGAGCTTGAGTTCGTCGTTCTGGGCAAAGCCTTTGTTTATTTCCTCATGTATGGTGAGAAGTTCTTGTTTTTCCTTTTGGTGTGTAAATTTATCCCATTGCAATTGTTTATCAAAGTCTTTTTCCATAAAGTTATCCATGCGTTGAAAAAGTCCTTGCAAGCTTACTTTATCATCATGGGCATAAAGCAGGTTCTCGGGGGAAAAGTTTTGTCCTTTCTCATTGCTCAATATAAAGCGAAAGCCGTCTTTTCCACCTGATGGGGCAAAGCGCATAGTAACATCAAAGCCCCGATAATTACCAAATTCTGCTTGGCTGTTACGGTTGGTCAAGACGTGTTTTGCGCCACTGATAAAGAGGTTTTGTATTTCTTTGTCGTTCTCTCCGGAAAGCCTTTTTCCATCGGGGTCGACAAGTTCCAAAACAATCTTTTCTTTGTCTTTTTCTGTGACTGTTTTCGTATTTTTATCCCGAAGCTGAGTATTTTCAAGATAGGATTCTTCGGCCTCTTGCATGCGGTCGTCAGCACCTTGCAAGTATTTGAGTCTGTCTTCAAGTCTGTGTTTTGAGCGATTATGTTGTGCAAAAAGGGCTTCAAGCTTACGTTTTTCCGTGTTTAAATTCACTTCTTGCAAGATAAGCGGATTGCCCGATGCTGCCGCTTTCATTTCGGCTGCATTCGAGG
>CAYJER010000157.1:0-1005 GCA_964369225.1 uncultured Eubacteriales bacterium | reverse complement strand
TCTTGATTAACAGCTTCATAAAAATCTGAATACCTTTTTAAAGATGCTTTTTTCATATCATCTAATGTGAAGATAAATGCAAAATGCGTTCCTTGACTATTTTTAATTATCTCTGTTAATCTTTTAATCTCATCTTCTGAAAAGTCTAAAAGATTATAGTATTTTAAAACTATTAATTTATCGCCAAAAAATCCAACTGTTTGGCTTTCATCTTCAAGTTTATCAAAATCTGGCTTTTTAATAGAATAGCTTATAATACTATCCTCATCTATACCTTGTTTTTTTGCAATATCAAGTATTATTTTTAAATTCTCTTGGCCAACAAAACTATCCTCTGATATAATAAGCCACGCCCTTTTTAAATCTTTATCTTTAATTTTATATCCAGTTTGCAAAATTTATCACATCCTTAACTATATAGTATTCTCCATTTATTAAATTCACATTAATTTTAAAATCATCATAAATTCTAGTTCCAATTCTTAAATTAATAAACTCTTTATATGCGTTTGATAAAACTCCATTTTGATAATAATATATTTCATCTACACTTAAATTAATCGGTGGATTAGACGCTAGAAAATATATTCCGTCTTCATTAATATTCTCAGCATTTTTACTTGTTATAATATTCAGACTATTTGAATTTAATTTAAATATATTTTCATTTTCAATATTAAATGAATAATCACTAAGTTCGTAATTTATATTATCTTTATATAAATACACATTATTTGAGTAATCATAAATATCAAATTCTAATTCTTCATCAAAACATAGAATAATATTATTAAATTTTGATTTGTTTTCATCTTTTAAAATATAAGTAAATTCTTTTTCGCTTATATTTTCTTTTAATATTAAATCTAGTGAATTATCGTATCTTACAGTGCTAGAAACAAATCTTCCTGTGTCCATCATTGTTACAGTAATAGTATTATAACTTATGAAATTATAACATAAAATTGATATTATGCAAGCCGATATAACAAAAATTTTACATTT
>CAYJER010000156.1:0-1011 GCA_964369225.1 uncultured Eubacteriales bacterium | reverse complement strand
TAGAAAAACGCCCTCAAGGAAGTTTTTCGGCATCGACTATTTTAGCCCTAAAAATTAAGGCGTGAGGCAAGCTAATTTATGAGTGAAAAACGAAGTGACCGTCGGCCCAATAAAAGCAAATACAGTGGTGAAGAACAGTTGACCCAATTGGCCGGTTTGTTGCCAGCTGGTTTTGACATCCATCAAGCGGCACGTATTTTAGCGGATTACCTCGAAGGGCTCGAAGAAACTTTTAATAACTCGCAAAAAAAGGCCCAAAATGACCGCCGTGCTTTTGAAGCTCAAATGCGCGCTCAGACAAAGCAGCTTTTAGATCAAAAACAAGAAGTAAACCGCTTGACTGCTGATTTGCTCGACGTCACAAATACAATGGAAGAACAAGAAAGTGCTTTAGGGGCATCTAATCAAAAGCTGGTGAGTGCAGAAAAACAGATAAAAAAGCTCCAACGAACTCACAATGAGCTGGCCAACAAGCTGACTCAAAGAGAAAACGATGCTGATTTTTTTCGCCAAGAATTGGAACGCACAAAGCATGAATTAGAAACGGCCAATACTTCTTTAGCAGCCGTTACCGCTCAGCTCGACGAAGCTGAGCAACTTCTTTCCTCTGAACGGGAAAAGATAAAATCATTTGAAAAAGAGACTCGTCATCTTAAATTGGCCTTGGATGAAAGCCAAGGTAAAGTCACTTTAGTTGAAAATCGTTTAGAGGCGGGGGTGGTTAAATATTAAGATGAAATCAAGCGCTTATCTGCTCGCAGCAACGCCGATGCCCAACATGAAGCCGCAGCCCTTAAAAAGCACCTCTCAGCTATACTCCTGCCTGAGGCCAATGAATTTTACCGTCTGAAATCAACGAAGTTGAACCCGGAAACGGCCAAACGGTTCCGAGCTGTTCTGGGCCGTCTTATTTCAAAACTAGAGCGTGTTGGTTTTCAATTTAAATAGTCACCGCTGGAAAATGCCAAATCAGCCCTGTCCGGTTCGTTGAAAGCTCTTGAATTACAGTGG
>CAYJER010000155.1:0-1014 GCA_964369225.1 uncultured Eubacteriales bacterium | reverse complement strand
GCATTAGTCCCTGAAACTGTAATCATACCATCATTTTGTACATAGTTACTGCTTGGGAGTTGTTGAAAGGCCTCCATTCCTGATACGCTCATGCCACTAATTTCTATAACACCGCTTGCGTTATTGATTAATCTGTTTGTACCAGCTGGAGTACTAGCTGTTCGATTTCCTGCACGCATACCTATGGCATCTTTTGTTGAATCATTAAACTTTATTGTGCCATTATTAGACAAATTAAAGTTAATACTGGATGCAGTTGTATCACTAAAAATACCTACTTTTGCAGAGACACCATTAATCGTACGGTCTAAACCTGTAATCGAACCGTTATTAGTGAGATTAGGGTCAGAAGAATCACCTTCCAGAATAGGTGCACTAGCTCCCGCTATAATTTCACCTGCCAAAGAAAGCCCTGCACTTCCAAGCACCAAAGCTCCTGCAATAGCAAGCGTACCAAAAACATTTAAAAGCTTACATTTTTTCAAAACCGCACGATAACGGTTCACCAAGTTGCCTAAAGCATTCCTTGTTTCCATAATAAATTCTCCTTTTATAATTTTTTTCTATGATACACCATAGAAAATAAGGCAAAAATCAGCTCTTTTAAGGTGTGTTTCTAAATTCAAAAATTTTTGAATTTTACAATGAAAATGGATTTTTTGCGGAATGGAGTGTATAAAGTAATACTAGCCTTGCGCAAAAAAGAAACTTTTCAGCAGTAAAAACGCAAATGGCATTATGCCAACGAATGAATTTAGAAATATACCCTAGAATTTATATCTTAAAGTCGCTTGCACAGTATGGCTTGTTTCATGGCGTGAGGCTTGCAAATCATAATCCAAGCCAAAGCTCACATTATCTTTTGCCATTTGAAGCCCGATTCCGCCGTTGAAAGCAAATTCATCTACATTTTCAACATGATAGGTTGAGTTTCCTACTACTGTAGGAATTGAAGAGGTGGAAGTAGCTTCTAAATCACCAAAAGAATAGGTCATGCCTAAGTCAAGACTTGGT
>CAYJER010000154.1:0-1028 GCA_964369225.1 uncultured Eubacteriales bacterium | reverse complement strand
CAAATATTTACACTATAAATGGAGCTATATCAGAAAGACGTGCGCAAAACATCGCATCAGCTACAGTTAAGTATGTTACAGACATAAACGATGTTAAAGGACTTGGCTTCTGCGTAACCAAAGAACACGCTAAATTTATGGCCGATAGCTTTAATGATTTCGGAATTTAAAGTATCTGTCTTACAAGCGAATCCCCTACTGAAGAAAGAAATTCTGCAAAGAAACTTTTAACAAGTGGTGAAATTCGTTTCATTTTTGTGGTTGATTTATACAATGAAGGTGTGGATATCCCAGAAATAAACACTGTTTTATTTTTGCGTCCTACTGAATCGCTAACGGTATTTTTACAGCAATTAGGGCGTGGACTTCGTTTGTCAGAAGATAAAGAATGTTTGACTGTTCTTGACTTTATTGGACAGGCTAATAAAAAATATAATTTTGAGGATAAATTTTCGGCACTGCTTACTGATAATAATAAAAGTATTTCAAAAGAGGTGAAAGATGGCTTTATTTCACTTCCGAAAGGCTGTTATATTCAGCTTGAAAAGAAGGCGAAAAAGCATATTTTAGACAATATAAAATCATCTTTTGGTCAAAGAGCTGGGCTTATTTCAAGGATTTCTACATTCGCTGAGGACAGTGGACTTGAGCTTAATTTAAAGAATTTCTTAGAATATTATCATCTCGATATTAGAACTATCTATGCAAAAGATAGCTTTTCAAGACTTTGTACTTTAGCTAAAGTTTCACCTGATTTTAATGAAGAATTAGAGGAACCGTTGACAAAATCATTTGCATGTTTTCAAAGTATAAACTCAAGAAGATTTATCTCTTTTGCTTTAGATGTGCTTGAAAATGATAAATATATTTACAGTGAAATCGAAACTCGAATGCTTCAAATGATTCATTTTACAGTGTACGGAAAATCAGCTGAAGAATGTGGTTTTAACTCTGTGATTGACAGTATTTTGGCGATAAAAGAAAACAAAATTATGTGTTCTGAACTTTGTGAAATGCTTAGATATAAT
>CAYJER010000153.1:0-1038 GCA_964369225.1 uncultured Eubacteriales bacterium | reverse complement strand
ACGAGTATGACGGCTATTTTCAAGTGCGTTGCGCCATGCAGTTTTTGCCATTCGTATTTGTGCGGGCGTCCGAACTGCGCTACGCCGAGTGGGAGGAGTTTGATTTTGAAGACCGCTTGTGGCGTATTCCTGCGGAGCGTATGAAAATGCGCACACCGCACGTTGTGCCCCTTGCACCACAGGCCATCAAGATTTTACAGGGTTTGAGGGGATATACGGGCAACGGCGCACTGGTGTTTCCGTCTATCAAAACGAAGACAAAGCCCATTGCTCCTGCGACCATGTTGCACGGCTTGCGGGGCATGGGCTACAGAAAACAAGAACTGTGCGTCCACGGCTTCCGCTCCATTGCGTCCACGCTCCTCAATGAGCTTGGCTATAACCGCGACTGGATTGAACGGCAACTCGCCCATCACGAGCGAAGTGCTGTGAGAGCCGCGTACAATTACGCCGAATACTTGCCACAACGTCGAAAGATGATGGACGAATGGGCGGTGTATCTTGAGGGTTTGAAGGAGAAGGCGCGGCAAGAAGTTGTGCGGTAGTTGCGCACTTCATTTCCAAACTTGCAAGGCGGTCTTTGTTACATGAACAAAGGCCGCTTTCTTGTGCGTGAGCTTGCCTTGTCCTGCCCGGCAATGTGCGTTTACTCAGAGCGTATACCCCACAAGGTTCGAGGTCGCCCTTCTTAGCTTCGATGCCGAACTTGCTTTGCTCAAGGCGTGTACCTCATAAGGTTTGAGGACACCCCTCTTAAGGTTCACGTCACCTGTCCTTAGCTCCGAGGGCAAGCACACTTTCCCCATGCACTGATGTTCATAAGGTTCGAGGCCGACCCCTCTTAGCTCCGATGTCGAGAGTGCTTAGCTCAAGCCGCGTACCTCATAAGGTTTGACGCCACCCCTGTTAAGGTTCGCGTCACCTGTGCCTTAGCTCCGAGGGCAAGCACACTTTCCCCATGCGCTGATGCTCATAAGGTTCGGGGCCGACACCTCTTAGCTCCACACTTGCATCCCACTTGCTGACACCATGCGTCCC
>CAYJER010000152.1:0-1085 GCA_964369225.1 uncultured Eubacteriales bacterium | reverse complement strand
AGCAGCTTCCGTGGCCAATAAGCTAAGCCATGATTTTGATGAAGCTAAAAAGCTTTTACGTTATATTGAAAAACAAGAAGCCTTAAAAGATCAATAAGATTTCGAAGAGTAGAGATTTTGGCGTGAGCGTGCTTAAGTGCGCTCACGCTTTTTTTGGCTTTTTTGTACATAGCGCGCATAGCATTGGGCTATGCTGGAATCTTTAGGCATATGTTCAAGGTATTTGCCACTAAGGCTTATGGTAGGTAGCTCTACAGCAGGCAGCGTTCTTGCTTGCACCACTTTATCTAATGGAGTTTTATCAAGGCATAAACGCACCTTGATGGCAGTAAAATAGTCGCTACCCATGAAGGCATTGGCGCGCTCTAAAATTTCGTGATGCATATAAGAAATATCCTGCATGCTCATGGCATCTTCTCCGCCAAGGAGCAGTATGGTGTTCTTGCTGCCTAGGGGCCAAGCAAGGGGGGCAATGTCCGGCCCCATGACCATATCCCAATGTTGCCAAAGACGATTGAGCATCACTTGCTCCGGCTTACCGGCGCGTTGTAAAAAGCGCTCCAAGGCGCGGCGAATGCTCTCTGGCTTTCTCCAGACAAAAGGCTTTTTTCTCATGGCTGTTATGTAGCGTAGTCTTAGGGCATATGCAATGGCAGGGTGGGCATAAAATATGGGTGAGTTTTTAATGCGCTAGAAACGTTCTTTTCTTTGCTTGAGCCGCGCATGCTGTAATGTTTTTAGCTGTCAAATGGTTCTTTAATGCGGTGGCATAGCCATGGAAACAATTTCAAAAAATGTGTTTTGGGCGCTGTAATGCAACATCATTCAAAGCAAAATGTAAGATACAATGCCTTTCCGCCAGTGCAACGGCGTTGACAGCGTAGCTAGATACTGGCATAAATACAGGAAAATGCATTGGATTTTGTTTTTTATGCACCTTAGTATGCCCAAATACGTTCCTTATAGTTTGTGAGGTAAAAATGTTGTATCCAGTTATTCATTGCGGTGGCAGCGCCACGCGGCTTTGGCCCATGACGCGTACACATTGCCCTAAGCAATTAGTGGAATATCAAAACGACGTTCCC
>CAYJER010000151.1:0-1086 GCA_964369225.1 uncultured Eubacteriales bacterium | reverse complement strand
TTAGGTAAATATCCAGCTTGCCCTCCTCATCAACTACTATTTTATCGACTAGGGATTTTAGCTGTTGATTGGTCATATTTTCGATGTTTAGGATGCTGTCTAGGTTGGCGAAGGTGTTGTTTAGCACTTGTTCTAATTGATCGCCCTTGCTAAGATTATATTGGGTTAGTTTGAGATTATGCTCGTATTTTTCAATTTCGTTATTTAGGGAGGCTACTTTTTCCTTTAATTCGCTGCGGCTGATTAAATCATCCTCGTACATATCGAGGTATTTTTGACGGCTTTTCTGGGCTTTTTGGAGCTGATTTTTTAATTCTTGCTCATAGTCATGATTTTCTTCTTTGCTATGATAGATGCGGTTGAATTCCTTGACAATATTGGCGATAACATTAGCTTTATCGTCCAAAATGGCTTGGAAGTAGGTCTTTAACTCTCGTTTGAGGTCGCTTTCATCAATTTTGGCGGTATTAGAGCAGGAGGCCGCCCCATTGGCATTGCGGCCGCTACATAGCCAGCGCACATAGCTGTTTTTATATTGCTTCTCGACTCGCCTAAAGCTATAACCGCAGCAAGAGCAGCGGATAATCGTCGAAAAAAGATGGCGATTACTTTGGCGCTGATGGCTGATATTAAAGGACTTGTTGCGTTCTTCAAGCAGCTTGGCGGCTTTGACGAAAGTGATATCGTCGATAATCCTTAATTCGGGCTTGTCCACGATATGCCAATCGTCTTGCTCCTTGACCGTCCGCTTGCCGGTGAGAAAATCGGCAATTTCTTCTTTACCATTGATGATTTTGCCGGTATAAATCTCATTGGTAAGGATGCGACTAATCGCATTTTGTGACCATTTACATTCACGTTTAGTACGAATATTTTCAGCATTTAAAATCTGGGCAATTTTATTTGCCCCATGACCGCTATTGAGGTATAAATCAAAAATTCTTTGGACAACTTTGGCTTCGTATTGATTAATTTTAAGGTTAAAATAATCGCCTTTAGTCTTATCATAACCAAAAACAATATTAGGCACTCGCCCCTTTTGGGCGTTTATTTTTTTGCCAAATTTAACCCTCTTAGAGGTATTAG
>CAYJER010000150.1:0-1089 GCA_964369225.1 uncultured Eubacteriales bacterium | reverse complement strand
AAATTGGGGTTTCCAAAGGGGTTCAACTCCTTTGGCCGCCGGAGGCAAAATTTTTTATTATAATGCTATAAGCTTCTAAGCTTGACCCTATACCTATTCTATTGTATTGTCTTATCTACTACTAAACATTGGATAAGAAGATATATATGGACTTTGAAAGAGAATACAATTCAAAAGAGCATTGCTCTGCACTTATAAAGAGTATTAATACTTTACTTGATAAACTTGGCCGTGAAATAAGATTTATGGAAGTCTGCGGAACTCATACAGCCTCGCTTTTTCAAAGTGGCCTACGTTCTTTACTCCCAAGTTCACTTTACCACATTTCTGGCCCTGGCTGCCCTGTGTGTGTCACGCATGAAGACGAGGTAGAAACCTTTCTTAAACTTGCACAATTAGACAATACTATTATTGCAACTTTTGGTGATTTGATTCGTGTTCCGAATAATGCGGGTGTGAGCTTAAAAAATGCAAATTTTGGCAAAAATTCTTTTTTTGAAATTGTATATTCTCCTCAAGATTCGCTTGCTATCGCACAAAAAAATCCAAATCACCAAGTTGTCTTTTTGGGAATAGGTTTTGAAACAACTGCCCCTATTATTGCTGCAACAATTCTTACAGCAAAAGCACAAGGTATTGAAAATTTTTCTGTTTATTCCATGCATAAAAGAGTAGCACCTGCCTTACACGCTCTTCTTACAGAAGAAAATGACAATAAAAATATTTCTAAAGAAATAGACGAAATAAAAGATATAGATATATTTCTTTTACCTGGCCATGTTGCATGCGTGACAGGCGTAGAATATTTCAATTTCATCGCAGACAGTTACAAAAAACCAGGTATTATTGCTGGTTTTGAAGCTTCTGATATGGCCTATGCTCTTCAATTAGCTCTCATACAACTAGTTGAAAATAAGGCAGAAGTCCACAATGCTTATACTAGAGTAGTCAAAAATGAAGGAAATACAAAGGCTATGAAGATGCTTTCTACTGTCTTTGATGTAAAGCCAGCTTTATGGCGTGGACTTGGAAATATAGACGAAAGCGGACTTGTAATTAATGATGAATATAAGAAATTTAATACCTTAG
>CAYJER010000149.1:0-1098 GCA_964369225.1 uncultured Eubacteriales bacterium | reverse complement strand
TCTTTGATAGCTCTAATCTTAAAATCATGACTGGTGTTAAAGACCAGGTTGAAATGATGATTGGGCGGAGAAGTTTTACATTGGGCGATGGTGAAAAAGAACAAAACTTCGGAGAAATAATAAATCTCGGGAGTTGCTTCCTTATAAATGCAAAAGGAGAATATATTTTACCTGCGCCACTGGATATGGGTTTGAATGTCGATTTTTCAAATACACAAAGTGCTATCTACAAAGGATTTGAAGTTCAGATTCCATACATAACCTACCGGGGAAATGGCGATGAGCGATATAGTGCAAAGAGCGAGGTGCAAGAGTGTCTATACAATATTAAAACCGAGGAAGTAATAGCCTACGATAAGATCTTTATAGAGGATAGAAGAATCGGCATCAAACGCAATGCCAAGACTGGTAAGGTGGAAGACAACTCTCTTTATAAGCAGATTTTCTACCGTTTAAGTGAGGGCTGTGAATTTGTGTTCACCGCTCAATTTCGCTCTCCTCTTGCAGAGGAGTTGAACAGCAAGATAGTGGAGTTAGGTGGCGATAGTTCTAAGTTCTTGCTTACATTTACAGATGTAGAGCAGGATCAAGCAATAGAATATGTGGGGCTTGAGGGTGCAAACGGAGGAAAATGCAAAGCGGCACTACTTTCGGATGCAAGAATAAAAAATATTAATTCCACTATCTTTTCTATAAGCAAAAACTGTACAATGCGTTTCTTGCAGACAACAGTCGATACTCAAGACTATTACAAATTAAAAGGTGGAAGTATAACCAAGAGCGGTAGAATTTCGCTTATGAGTCGTGGCTCTGTTTTCTATTTCAACAGTGAAGCAGATAGGGAATGTTTTATAAAAGAAATAGATGACGATATTGCAATGAAAAAAATAGGATATAATAATATACAAAAAATTGACTAACAATGAATAACAAAACCGTAACCTTATGGCAAATCACAGCCATAACAAACCTACACGTAGGGAATGAAAATTCAAGCAATTTTGGCATAATTGATAAGTGCATTCAACGCAACCCTATAACGGAGCTACCTTGCATAAACTCGAGTTCGTTAAAAGGAGCACTCAGGGAGTATCTCTC
>CAYJER010000148.1:0-1105 GCA_964369225.1 uncultured Eubacteriales bacterium | reverse complement strand
CAGTCCCAATGTGGCCGTTCAACCTCTCAGTCCGGCTACCGATCGTCGCCTTGGTAAGCCACTACCTTACCAACTAGCTAATCGGACGCGAGTCCATCTTTCTGCGGATTGCTCCTTTGATATCTAAATCATGCGATAAAGATATATCATGCGGTATTAGCGTTCTTTTCAGAACGTTATCCCCCTCAGAAAGGCAGGTTACTCACGCGTTACTCACCCGTCCGCCACTAAAATTAAAAAGCAAGCTTTTTAATTTCCGTTCGACTTGCATGTGTTAGGCACGCCGCCAGCGTTCGTCCTGAGCCAGGATCAAACTCTCTAAAAAATTGTATATTAAATCGTTGCCGACTTAAAATCATTCTTAGAGCTTGAATGCTCATTTCGTCAATCTGACATTGTCATAGATTTAAAGTTCTATTTCTTGTAATATTCTCGAGTTATTTACTCAAGGAAATTACGGGTTATATTTTGTCTTAATATTCGTTGTTTAATTTTCAAGGTCCTATGTCTTTCGACTTGTTTTGCACTTTTTTGTTTAGTGCTTGTCTATTATATCATATCAGCTTCACATTGTCAAGTCTTTTTTGTAAGTTTTTTCCGAAAGTTTTCTTTCGTTATTCTCACTAGAAACTAGTTCAATGTTCTGTCTTCTTAGCGACAGCCTGTATATAATACCATATTTTGTTTTGTTTGTCAAGTCTTTTTTCAAAACTTTTTTAAAAGTTCTTTTTAAACTCAACCGCTTGTCTTTCGACTAGCTTTACCATTATACCACATTTCTTTCAGTTTGTCAAGCTATTTTTTTAAATCTTTTTCCAAAGTTTAACTTAATTCGC
This sequence comes from uncultured Eubacteriales bacterium, assembly GCA_964369225.1. Lineage (GTDB taxonomy): Bacteria > Bacillota > Clostridia > Oscillospirales > Acutalibacteraceae > SIG603. The sequence goes on along the minus strand of CAYJER010000148.1, from coordinate 269 downwards.
TTTTTATCGACACCCTTTTTCAAAGTGACAGCTTGTCTAGTATAGCACATCTTGTTTCGTTTGTCAAGCTTTATTTTTAACTTTTTGAAAGTTTCTTTCAAGCTTTCTTCACGCTTCATTTGACAGCCTATCTATCTTACCACAAAACCTTTCGTTTGTCAAGCTTTTTCTTAAATCTTTTTCCAAAGTTTAACTTATTTTACTTTTCAAACCAGCCCCGTTCGAGACAGCTTATCTATAATACCACACCTCACCCCTTTTGTCAATAC
>CAYJER010000147.1:0-1112 GCA_964369225.1 uncultured Eubacteriales bacterium | reverse complement strand
CTGCCTCCTGCAAAGAGCACAAAGGAAGGAATATAGACTAAGGCAGGTGCAAAGCCAAAGACAAGAGTAGAAAGTAAACCAATCACAACGATAATAGAAATTTGCATGAAGGGAGTCCAAGTGGGTATTTCAAGGCTTCTTTCTGAAATAATGGCATCCACAACCGCAGCATGACTTTCTACACCAGGGAAGATGGGATCAAAGGGAGTAGCACGTATATCAAGCAAGCCAGAGGCAGAAGTTCCTACAAGTAAGACCCTTCCTGCAAGTTCTTCGGGTGGAACTTTTCCGTCTAATATATCCTTTGCACTGAAGTAGGGATACGTTCCACGTGGGCCTTGAAAAGGAATCTGGAATAAGCCATTTGGCGAAACAGGAATGCGGTATTTTGCAACATAGACAGCACTTAGGCCATAAGGTCCGCCCTCAAGGGCAATATTCTTCACATTAAGCGCTCGCATCAAGGCTCTTAGTCCAAGAGAAATAAATATTCTGTCATCTACCTTGAGAACTAAAGGAATAGAGCGCACAATACCGTCTGCATCAGGAGCAACATTCAAAGAAGCAAGAGGAGCTTCGGGAATAAGAACAGGCAAAGGCAAAACAGCGCCAGCTCCTTTTGTTATAGTTTCAAGCGGTGAAATAGCATTTGGCGGAATGCGCTCCATCACACCTTCAAAACGTGGAAGATCTTCTGGCAGCAAAGAAATTTCCTTGCTTGCTACTGCGCTTGCGGCATTTTGCGCAGCCAGTTCGCCGTCAAATTGGACATAGGTGCCTAAAACCGTGGGAGTTTGCCTGACAACAGATGCAAAAAGCTTGTCATTGTCTTCTAAATAACGTGGTAAACCTTGAAAAGAAAGGTTTACATCAAAATGATCTTTAAGTGATTGTTGCAAGTTATTTGGCGAAGACCTGTCTGCCTCGGCAAACATGATATCGAGCCCAATAGAAGCAGCACCGCTTTCAGTAAGTACTTTTAATAGTTGGGCTAAAAGATGCCTTGGCCAAGGCCATTGCCCATAGGCTTCGAGGCTGTTTTCGTCAATGTCAACAATAGCAGGCGTTGGTGAAACCTCGCCATCAGCGGATTGCCTCAAAAAAGTATCATA
>CAYJER010000146.1:864-1122 GCA_964369225.1 uncultured Eubacteriales bacterium | reverse complement strand
AAAAGCTGGCAGGAAGTAAAATAGGCTTAAAACCGGCGCCTTTTGGCAAAGCCAAAACAGCCCTCAAGATCAAGCAAGAAACCAACAACAGTTATTGACAATAAAAAGAGGCTATCACAAAAGTGATAGCCCCTTTTATTCGGCTAAAGCAATTAATGTAATGATCTAATGAATGATATGGCATCTAATAGCCCTTGCTTGTGTCAATGATAATGGTATTTGTAGCACTATCATAGTCCACACCAAAATTGAAGAATA
>CAYJER010000146.1:0-854 GCA_964369225.1 uncultured Eubacteriales bacterium | reverse complement strand
AAGTAAGAAACTGATAACCTCCATGGATATAATAAAAGGGCTGTCGTAATGCGACAGCCCTTTTTTATTATGCTATTTCGTCTTTGTCTTGTGTGTTAACCGTTAGTAATAACGGCTTTTCCTTTTTCTCTACCGAATCCTTCGTAATTACACACTTATGAATATCCGCACGCGAGGGGGTTTCGTACATTATATCCATCAGTAAATCCTCCATAATCGCCCTTAAACCGCGCGCCCCGGTATTACGGCGCAAAGCCTCAGCAGCTATGGCCGCCACAGCATCATTCTTAAACTCCAAATTTACATCGTCCATAGCAAATAAACGCTTATATTGCTTGATTAAAGCATTTTTAGGCTGGCTCAATACGCTAACCAAAGCCGCCTCGTCTAAAGCCTGCAAAGTTACAATTACCGGCAACCGCCCCACAAATTCAGGGATAAGGCCAAACTTTAATAAATCCTCAGGCAATATCTTAGCCAAAATATCGTTCATGCTGCGCTCTTGCTTGGTTTTAATCTCCGAGCCAAAACCCATCGTATTCTTGCCCAAACGGTTCTGGATAATCGTATCAACACCGCCAAATGCACCGCCGCAAATAAAAAGTATATTGCTGGTATCAATTTGGATAAATTCCTGATGCGGATGCTTACGCCCACCTTGCGGCGGTACAGATGCCACCGTACCCTCCAAAATCTTAAGCAAGGTTTGCTGCACGCCTTCGCCGGAAACATCACGGGTAATCGAGGGATTTTCCGATTTACGGGCGATTTTGTCGATTTCGTCAATATAAATGATGCCCTTTTCGGCACGCTCTATATCAAAATCGGCAGCCTGAATTAGCTTAAGCAGGATA
>CAYJER010000145.1:0-1131 GCA_964369225.1 uncultured Eubacteriales bacterium | reverse complement strand
TAAAAATAGACCTATTTCTCCCTTAAAAGCAGCTTGACAAACGGGGGGCATTACAGACAGCCTTGGCCGTCCTTCGCACCAAGGAACAAGAAAAATCCACAGGGAAATACGTCAGCCAGAGCCTGGCCACATATTCAATGGGAAAAACCAGCGGGAAACCTGAACCGGAAAAGTCTTTTGGTCGCTGATTTAGCCAAAGCTGCTTCCACCCCGTACCACCGGTGCAATCGTCGAAGCGGTGAGGGGCATACAATCCATAAATGGCTGATGTCCATACGTAAGCTTGACAGTGTATTTATTATGCACTATAATTTTTCTAAGAGAGGTTATTATGCCAACAACAAATTTAAGTATACGAATTGACGAAAATTTAAAAAAAGAGGCGGAAGAGCTTTTTGCAGATTTAGGTTTATCCATGACTTCTGCTTTCATTGCCTTTGTTAAGCAATCCGTAAGGGAACAGAGAATACCTTTTGTTCTTTCGCGTAACGTTCCGAACGCGGCCACCCGCCGGGCGATTATGGACGTGAAAAACAAGGCAAATCTCAGCGGGCCTTTTACCTCTGTTAAAGAATTGATGGACGACCTTAATGCTGACGATTAAATACCACACGGCCTTTAAAAAGGATTATAAAAGGATTTGTAAAAGGGGCTATAATCCTGAATTATTAGCAGAAGTTATAGAAATGTTGGCAGCAGAAGAGGTGCTTCCGGCCAAGTATAAAGACCATCAACTTATTGGAAATTACAAGCATTGTCGTGAATGCCATATCACACCTGATTGGTTGCTGATCTATGAAATCAATAAAAGCGAGCTGATTTTGTATTTGACTAGAACAGGAACTCATAGCGATTTATTTTAGAGGGAGCAGTTTCAATCCGTTCCATTTCTTCTTTAGCCAAATAAAAATTGGTTTCTGTGTCGTAAGGAGTATAAGGCAGGGGTTTAGCCCTTGTAGAGCCCCTGTCGTGGCCGCATTTCTTCCTCAGGGCCAACGCATCTAAATTTTTTTGGATTATGATTATTTCTTACATGGCAAATGATTGTAATTAAACACGATTTGCAAGTTAAGCTTGAAATTAATTGTGAAGCAAGCGAAGCCGAAGGGGGTGCTTCTCCAAAATATTCTG
>CAYJER010000144.1:0-1134 GCA_964369225.1 uncultured Eubacteriales bacterium | reverse complement strand
CTCACTATCGTCATTTTTGCGCCCACCTTATCCGGCGCTAAATTCATCTTGCCGTTTTCATCTTCAAAGATTCTTATGCCACAGAGCTTATCCGCTATCTTCTCCGCCTCTTTCTCCGTGTCTGTCGTTTCCACTCCCAACAAGACAAGTAAGCCCATACCCATGTCCGCTATCTTCGTGCCGTCAACACTGACACTCGCACTCTTTACACGAGTCAACACCGCTCTCATCAGTCTGCCCCCTTCTCGCCCGCACGACGCATCTCCAGCACTCCGCTTATGCCGCCCAAGCGATTCATCATGTTGCGTAGCTCAGACAATTCCTTTACCTCAATGCCCACCACACAAGTCGTATAACCGTCCTCCGTGTCCCTTGCACTTAAGGTGCGTACTTTCGCATTCATTGCGTTTAACACCGTTGCCACATCCATTACCAAGCCACTGCGCTCCTTCGCCTGTATGAACAAGGTCGCATTATAAGAATCTGTAATATTCTCCGCCCACGCTACCTTTATCCAACGGTCTTTCTCCTCCGCCACACTCTTTTTATAGTTAATGCAGTCAGTACGGTGTATGGACACGCCTGCGCCCCTCGTAACAAAGCCAGAAATCCCGTCACCCGGCACGGGCGTACAGCATTTCGAGAACTTTATAAGACAGTTGTCAAGCCCCTCGACCAATATGCCGTGTACCGCCTTCTGAGGCTTAGCCGAACGACGCTCCGCCGCCGACTCTATGCGCTCCAGCACCGTCTTCTTCTCCGGCTTCTTCAAACGTGCAACCTCGTCTCGCACCCTGTTTGCCGCCCGCGTCGCCGTCTGTCCACCATAACCTATAGCCGCATAAAGCTCATCCATAGTGACAACGGAAAATTTCTTTAAGAGCACAGGTAAAACCTCGGGGTCATTGACCTCCACTAAGCTTATGCCATGACGGCGTATCTCCGCCTCAAACATTTCCTTGCCCCTGTGTATGTTCTCCTCACGCTTTTCTTTCTTGAACCACTGCTTTATCTTCGTGCGTGCACTGCCACTCTTCGCTATATTCAGCCAGTCCCTGCTCGGACCCGCTGCCGACTTCGACGTGCGCACCTCCACCAAGTCACCGTTTTGCAGCTCATGGTCATACGTCACTA
>CAYJER010000143.1:0-1156 GCA_964369225.1 uncultured Eubacteriales bacterium | reverse complement strand
TATTTTTAGTATTTGCAGAAGATGAAGCAAAAGAAAATCGCATAATGACAATGAAAGATTGGATTGATAATACAGACAACTTACCTAAATTTAGAAAAAAAGAAGTTCTTAAAAATAGCGGGAACATATCTCATAAAAAAGCAATTGAAAAAGCACATAATGAGTATGAAAAGTATAGAATTATCCAAGATCAAGGTTATTTATCTACTATGGATGAATTATATAGTAAATATTTAGAAGAAAATAAAGGGGATAAAAAATAGTGGAAGTATGGATTGAAAATCTTAAACAACATTGGCTAAATAAAGATGTTGATAAAATAATTGACTTGTTTGAGAAAAGTGTATTATATTATGAAACACCTTTTGATATTATTGAAAATATTAAAAAAGTATGGGATGAAATTGAAGAACAAAATATAATTGAAATAGAATATAAAATATTAAATTCAAACGAAAATAAAGCCACTGTTAATTATATACTAAAGTTATCAAACAATGAAATATATGATATGGTATATTATATTGAATTAAATGAAAAAAATAAATGTACTTATTTTAAACAATGGTTTATGTCTAAAGAAGGAGATTAAAATGAATAATAAAATGCAAGAATATATCATATTTGCTAAAGAAACAGCGTACAAAGCAGGGAACATAATGCTTAAATATTTTAATGGTAATAATGGTGAATATTATAAAGAAGATAAGACAATTGTAACTAAAGCTGACAATGAGATTAATACTTTTTTAATTGAACAGGTAAAAGAAAAATTTCCAAATCATGCAGTAGATGGTGAGGAAGAGAAATTTGGTGATAGTAAGTATGTATGGGTTTGTGATCCAGTAGACGGAACGTGTCCTTATGCTAAAAATATTCCGGTATCTGTTTTTTCATTAGCGTTAGTAGTTGATGGAGAAAGTTTAGTAGGAGTAGTATACGATCCTTTTATGAAAAATATGTATAGTGCGATTAAAGGTCAAGGGGCATTTTTGAATGATAAAAAAATATCTGTTAGCAATATTGATTTGGATGATAAAAAAAGCATATCTAATTTTGATAATTGGCCAAATTCTCCATATAACATATATCCATTAATTGCAGAATTAGGTAAGAAAACTTATTTTTTAAGTATAGGTAGTGTTATTAGAGCTTG
>CAYJER010000142.1:0-1157 GCA_964369225.1 uncultured Eubacteriales bacterium | reverse complement strand
TTCCACAAAAATACGCAGTCCTCGCTTAGGCGATAGCATCTTGCTGTCAAAGAAAACAAAAGTATCGCCTTTGCGCGCCATCACATCTAATGTGCGCTGTTGATTTCGTTTTTCAATATATTCTTGTTCAGAAAATACTTCGTCAAATAGATCGCTTTCTTCGATGATGTTATAAAGATATGGTTCTAATACTTCCTTGCCGATGCGCTCGGATAGAGTGTTGTCACCTTCCGTCAAGCGGTGTAGCAGTGAAGATGTTATTGAGCGCATCAAAAGATGAGGTAGCGGAAAGTGCAAACGATTATGACGACCATCAGCAATAAAAGGATATGAGTACGATGGCCTCAAACAATACAAATAATCTGAAATATCTGTTGTTATTTCGCTCAATTCCTCTATATATTTCTCACGTGTGATTGACAACTGCGACACTACAATCTTAAACTTTGAAGATAAGAACTCTAATAAATCATGTGGGATTATATAATGACCGGCTGAAAAAACAAGCCACAGGAATTGAGCGAACACAATAAAATCCGAATAACTGCAACCAAACTTTGCTTGAAATATCTGCGGCATATTAATTTTATCATTAGAAAATGAAAAATAGAAGTTATACCTGTACAGCTTATAAGGATAATATTCCTGTGTGTCGAATTGAACTGCTCCCATTGCAATCAGGTAAAGATTAACAAAAGCAAGGGTTCCTTTATGGCTCTCTAATAAAGGGTGATTGTGGTTTCTGATTGCATTCATTGCACTAAAGAATTTTCTTTTATTTTTTCCAGAGAAGTCATCATGCCTCCATTCAACTGAGGCAATGGAAAAAAGCACAAATGTTTCAAGTTCCCACGGCAAAAGAACTTCTCTTAAAGCCGCCAGTTGAATCAAACCTGTAGGTGTCATTAGCTGCTTAGAATAGAATTGAGACATACTCATTTTTTCGGCAAAAGAGTGTCGCTTGAGTATTTGCGGTATTTTGTTATAATCCATAAATCCTCCACTTTTTTTGCTTAACAAGCATAGTTTTATTCTACAATAATATAACACAAAATCAGAGGCTTTTCAATTCACCTGCGCCTGATCAAACAGCTCTCGACTCACAATCGCTGGATGATGACCCCGTATCAGCACCTTCTTCAGTTGCCCTTTGTTCT
>CAYJER010000141.1:0-1168 GCA_964369225.1 uncultured Eubacteriales bacterium | reverse complement strand
AACCCTCTACTATACGGGCGAAAAAATCGAATTCTATGCATATTTTTTGAAAGAATTTTTATAATTTATAAAACCCTTCTACCTAACAAGGAAAAACAAGCATTTTAACCACCCTTTTTTGAAAAATAATTTTAATTATCTAAAAATTTCAGATGATTGCATAATTAAATACGAGTGATTTGTATATTTTCACAAGCAAAAACAGCCACCTGCTTACTTAGTAAACAAGTGGCTACATTTATAATTTTAGTCTAATTTATCTTTTTCTGATAAAAATTTTATTGATTTAGATAGCTCTAATTCCAGTCTAATATCGTGGTAATTATTAATTTCTGATAACAATTTAAATGCTACATAAAACCCGCGTTTGAAATCTTTCCATTGCTATGCTTTGGTATAGCATTAGCGTATGCATTCATAATACTATCTTTGCTGTCGATGATTTGTAAAATTAGTTTTCGATGATACTTTTCTAAGTCTTGTATCAAAACTTTATGTGCTGAATTTACGAGTTCTTCAAACTTTTGTGGTGGTACGAATTCATCGTACTGTTTAAATAATTCTTCAAGTTTATTCATTTATATTCACCTCTGGGCATAAAGAAAGCGACTTCATCTCAGATTCAAAATCTTCAACAAAGTCGCCTTGTTTAATCATTTTAATTGTTGCTGCCACAGTATGTTTTACTGTTAGCAGAATTAGTATGTGTGTTTCATCTTCTTGACTTATGCTATCACTCAGCCCATAATTTTTAAGGTAATCTACAACGCTGTGAGAGTGAATGCTATATTCATCTCCATTGTATAATTCTTCTAAAGTTAGTTTTGCCATAATGTCGCCCTCCTTTTTTTTTAAGCAACACTATATCACAGAAGTGACGGAATAGCTATTCACAAAATGCAACAATTTATCGTTGAGATTGTTTATGTAGCCATTTTGTAGCCAGTGGTACTCAGTCTGCACTCAGCATTTTTTGAGTAAAATCCCTTGTTGTCAAGGTTTGATACTACTATGATACTGCTTGGCAACAAAAATTATGTTATCATTTTGTTATCAGTCGCACTACACCACTGCATAATTTATCATTTTTTAGCATAATATCTCATAAAAAGTAAGAAAACACCCTAAAATCAGGGTGTTTTCTGTATATTTTCTGCATATAGCATCC
>CAYJER010000140.1:0-1202 GCA_964369225.1 uncultured Eubacteriales bacterium | reverse complement strand
AAGATTTCCTTCAAAATATCGAAACAGCCTTAAAAGCGTCTGCCCTCGAAGCTCGCAAAATAGCCAAAGAAACAGACACTCCCTTAGTTATCTACGATTATGTTATAAATTATTGATTTTTGCTTTAGTTAATCATTACTTTATTGGCTAAACGTGCGGGCGACAAATCTTTTTCAGCTATAGTCTACAAAAACACGACAAAAATAAAGTCTTTACTTTCTGCGCTTTTTTGCGTATACGGAGTGTCTCTTTATGTTGTTTTTATGCAAAGAAATCTGACAGTTGTGTCGGTTTCTTTACACAAACCCCTGTAGCACAGTTTGAAATATCAATATTTTCAGCATGTTGAGCACTGGCAGGATATTTGCATGCAGTTGACAGCTTTAATAAAACATTTATTTGGAGATTACCTTGAAAAAAATTTTAGCAATATTCGTTTCTACACTAACCTTGATTACCTTATCATCACAAGCACAAGCTGCACTCATAACAGACTGGACCTATGAGGTTCGCACTAGTTTCAACATCATGGCTGACGACTATGTGGACTCAAGTGTAGGCGATAATGGGTTTCAGAAGATATACTTTACTGCTGGAAACTACGACATGGCTTTGACGGCATCCTTTAACAAGGGTAATTTTTCGCCTTCTCAATCTGTTAATTCTAATACTATACTGGTGAACGCTGAGAAAAACGCATCCACATCCATATCACCTGGACTAAAAACCAATTTAGCTCGTTGGTCTTTCACCTATACGGTTTTTCCTACAGAAGATAAAGCTCAGAAAATTGAACTGACCTACGCTCTTAGACTTTCTACTATTTTCTTTGAAGGCAAAACGCAATTATATTATACCTTGGAGACTGCGAGTGAATATGACGCCAAAAAGTCTATAATTCTCGATGACTACTCATACGATTTCTCTATAAATGTCTTTAACTCTGAGTATTTACCGTTTATTCAAAATACCAATTATGGTTGGACCTTCCTTGGAGAAGAGACTGATCCTTTTGCCTTGCAAACTTCAATCTCATTCACAGCTACATCGCTCAACACTGAACCTGCACCTACTCCAGAACCTGCTACTATGCTACTTATGGGTGCTGGACTTGCAGGGCTAGGGGCTTTAAAGCGTCGCCGTAGCAAGTAGTTTTATGCTAATTCATTTTAAGCCACTTACTGCAAGGTAAGTGGCTTTTT
>CAYJER010000139.1:0-1215 GCA_964369225.1 uncultured Eubacteriales bacterium | reverse complement strand
GCAGAAGAAAAGTTTTGGGCTGAGCAAACGCCTACGTATGAACACGTAATCTACGTTTCAGAAGATAAATCAAATTTTGAAAACTTTGCGGCTGGAACATATGTATCAAGTAGTTCAAACTTTATGGAGTGGTCATTAGATACAATACAAGAAGGTATTGGCAAAACATCTAGTAGTTTTAAAGGATTGCCATTCCGATATTCTTCATTAAACTTATTAGGAGCAGGAATTGACTTTTTATTAATGAAAGAAAAAGGATGGGGAACCTTTAAATCCGCACTTCATGCTGCTGGAAACTGGGCATTAGGGTATACTATTACAGCACATGCTTTGACACTAGTTCCAGTTCTCACTCAAGGGATAGTTGGAGCCATTTCTTTCTTTGGTGCTACTGTCTCTGCAACAGGATTTGCATTTATCAGCACATTTGTTGCTCCTGTGTTATTGACTCTAGGGGCGATAGTACTAACAAATGTTATTATACAAGAGTTAAACAAAAAAAGATAACGATACACACTATCAGTTGGAGGCTATTATGAAAAAATATTATCCATTTAAAGAATATTACATGTTTAGAGTTAACGAAAATTTATATCTTTTTCATCTTAAAAATCATCAACTATATATAGTAGACGAAGATACTAATGATTCTTGGTTTACTAAAATAGATGAAAAATATAAACTATCTAAAATGAATCCATCTAAAAATTTGGGAAGTTTTAGAGCAACTGGAAGTGTTTTAATGTTTATTTTAATTCTGCCCATTTCAATGCTAATTTCGACATTTTATCCTTTAGACGAAAACTTTTTAAGTGGAACATTAGTTATATATTTTTTTATAACATTTATAATGTATATTTTTTGGACTATGTTAACAAATAAATCAAGTCTTCATGCTTTTAATCTGGCAACAAAAAATAATAGTATTTATAGATTTCCTCAAAGTGAAATTAATTCATTATATAAAGAATTTAAGATAAGAGCAAAAAAAAGAATATTGGCTCAAATAGTCACTATTGTTATATCATTCGCAGGATATATGTTATCACTATTTAGTTATCATATAGGTGATACAGACGGAGCATTTTATATTTTTATTTTTTTAATGATTATAAGCCCATTCTTTTTAGGATTGGCACTTTCAATTGATATCATTAAAGAGTTTAAAGTTAAAAAATTTTTAAAATGCAACTTTACCACATAAATTATGCGATG
>CAYJER010000138.1:0-1243 GCA_964369225.1 uncultured Eubacteriales bacterium | reverse complement strand
CCAGCCGCGACTTCGGGGGCGGTGAGGTCAATTTCATTAAACAGAAGCAGGCCACCATATCGCATGGCAAGTGACAGTGGCCCGTACTCGTAAACCATGTTTCCGTCTTTTACGGACAAATGCCCCGTGATGTCAGCAAATTCTAAGCGTCCATGCCCTGTGATTTCAAATACGGGATAATTGAGGCGTGATGCCAACTGCTTGATGCAACTGGTTTTTCCACAACCTATTGGGCCAAACACATAGAGGGGGTCAGCAGGACTCATGAACCAGACGATGATGTCACGGCTGTTTTCGTGGAAGATGTAGTTGGGGTTGATGGGTGGTGTGTAGGCCGAGGGTGAGGCGTAGCCTTGAACGAGCTTGCCCGATGCTTTGCCGCTGAAAACGAGTCCTGCGTCAAGGGCTGTGCCTTCCAATGATTGTAATTCTGTGGTGGTCGTTTGCATAATGTTTTCCTTTTTGAAGTTTTTTGCAATTTTCTTGTTTGACAATATTTGTGTTACATTGTACGACATGTGCATAGGAGGGCACATGAGTAATGCTACATTTACATTGCGGGTAGATAGTGCTTTGAAAGATGCTTTCACCAAGATAGCGAAATTACAAGATAGAACAGGTGCGCAACTTGTGCGCGAATTTATGCGCGATGTGGTGAAAAACGCCAATCAGCAGCAGGAATATGATGCGTGGTTTGCGGAGCAGGTAGCTGTTGGACGTGCTGATGTGGCGCAAGGGCGTATTGTCAGTAATACACAGGTCACACAAGAAGCCGAAGCGCGACGTCAGCACTTACTCTCTATGAGTGGCAAGAATCAATGAAAATTTTCTGGGCAGAAAGCGCACGATATTCCAGAAGAAAACTCATTGAATTTATTGCGATAGATAACGTCGCTGCTGCCATCGAGCTTGACGACCTCATAACATTCACAGCAAACCGCCTTACAGAGTTCCCTTTACTCGGCAAGGTAGGGCGTATAGTTGGGACTCGTGAACTTGTTCTACACAAGCACTATGTTCTTATTTACGAAGTAGCAGAAGGCATTGTCTTTATTCTTAATATCTTGCACACTTCACAGCAATGGCCTCCTACGGCGGGTTAATCAAAGCAAATTTCACGCCGAAGCGTCATGTTAAGGGGATTTTCCCAGTATCCACCGTGGTGTTCGATGTCATCGTCCGTTTCTCCAATGCGGATGAACAAATATTCTTCGTGGTCAAGAGTGCTTAGCAGTTCCTCAAA
>CAYJER010000137.1:0-1244 GCA_964369225.1 uncultured Eubacteriales bacterium | reverse complement strand
AGGGTAAAAGTATTTATTCTTTTGATAAAAACAGTAAAGTGGCAAAAGCGTATGAAGGTTTTACTAATGAAGTGTTAAATTTAGAAAAAGCTCCAAAACAAAAAGATTATGAAAGATGAGGTGAGCATTTGAAAAGCAATGCAAAGAAAGTAATGCTGAGAGCATACGATGAAATTTTTGAAACTGATGAAAGTAGAGCTGAAAACAGCCTTTCAAAAATTAGAGATATCCCTCTTAGTGAAATTGAGGACTTCCCAGACCACCCATTTAAGGTACGTGATGATGACGATGATATGATTCAATTAGTAGAAAGTATTAAAAATCGTGGAATTATCACACCTGTCACTTTAAGGTTAAAAGAAGATACAGAGAGCCTCTGTGGCAAACGTTATGAATTAATTTCAGGACACAGACGAAAGCGAGCTTGCGAAATAGCAGGTTTTGATACTTTAAAAGCAGAAATAAAAGAAATTGATAGAGATGAAGCTGTTATATTAATGGTGGATTCTAACCTACAACGCTCTACAATTTTGCCGAGCGAGAGAGCTTTTTCATATAAAATGAGGCTCGAAGCGATGAATAGACAAGGGCAACGTAGTGATTTAGCAACTTCTGTGCCACTGGCACAGAAGTTAGATGGATTAACTTCACGAGCATTATTAGGACAGCAAGTCGGTGAAAGTCAAGACCAAATTCGTAGATATATCCGTCTAACAGAGCTAATTCCTGAAATATTAGAAATGGTAGATGAGCGAAAAATAGCATTTCGCCCTGCTGTTGAGCTTTCATATTTAGCCGATAAAGAGCAATATTCGTTGCTTGATACTATGGAGTGCGAAGATTGTACACCGTCTTTAGCTCAAGCAATAAAAATGAAAGAGTTTTCTAAAAATGGCAAACTAAATGATGATGTAATATTGTCAATTATGTCAGAGCAAAAGCCAAATCAAAAAGAGCAATTCAAAATCCCAAGAGATAGCCTAAATAAATATTTCCCTGTGGGGACGCCCGTAGAAAAAATGACTGAAGTTATATTAAAATCATTGGAGGAATATCAAAAAAGGCAAAAACAGCGTAATATGGGTGACCGATAAACTTCACTAAAAGGGCGTAGTGTACCCTTTTGACAGTGAGGTTTATTTTTTTGCTTTTCCCCCTTCACACTACCCCCTTTATTACCAGCTAACTAACCGAAAAAGAGAAATTAATATTTACAGTGTTGAAGTACAATTAATTTTGCAGTA
>CAYJER010000136.1:0-1253 GCA_964369225.1 uncultured Eubacteriales bacterium | reverse complement strand
TGTATAATGAAACATAAAAAAGCAAATCAAATACCACATTGCTTGTTTCCAAACAACGAGGGTAATCGCAGTGTAGAAAATTTCTACCTTAAACTAAAAGAGATTTATGAACAGTAATGAGGCGTTATAATGAATAAATTAAGTAATAGAATAGTTTGGATAGACTTGCTTAAAATAGTTTCTGCTTTATGTGTAATTATGCTACATGTGGCTTCTCAAAAATGGTACTATACCGATGTCACATCCATAGAGTGGTCAATAGTCAACTTCTACCATAGTGCAGTTAGATTTTGTGTGCCGATATTCATTATGGCGTCTGGAGTTTTTTTCTTAGATGTAGATAAGAATGTAACTGTGAAAAAATTGTTTACCGTTAATATTCCGAAAATTGTTATAGCATATTTGTTTTGGTCTACATTCTATGCAGTTTACAAATATGTCCTATATGGCGAGAATACACCTGAAGGTAGGCATCAAGTTTTTGACAATATACTGTTTGGGAACTATCATTTGTGGTTTCTTTTTACACTTTTAGGGTTATACATTATAGTTCCCTTGCTAAGAAGAATTTGTGAAAGAAAAAGGGATATGGAATATTTCTTATTGCTTTCTTTAGTTTTCAACTTTGCATTTAATGTAATAGAGTTAGTTCCCGGTCTTGAGAATTTTGTCAACCAAATGTTGTATAAATCAAATATAAACTTTGTTTTAGGATACACGGCTTACTTTGTGCTTGGTAATTATATTTATAGATTTAATCTTAAAACTTCAATAAAGAGCGTAATATATATTTTAGCAATTCTGTCAACCATATACACAGTTTGGATTTCCACATACCTATCACTTGAAAGCGGAAATCCTGTACAATCAGTTTATGACAACCTTACAGTAAATGTATTTTTTATGAGTGCAGGAATATTCTTGTTTTTTAAAGATATTGTAGGAAAGATAAAATACACTGTATCATCACTAAAAGTAATAACTCTATTATCCGAATGTAGTTTTGGCATATATCTTGTTCACGAACTTTTCAATATGATATTCTTTTGGAAATTAAATTTTGATTTATTCTCAATTCCACCAGCTATCAGTATACCGATGATGACATTATTTATATTTGGTGTGAGCTTTATAATTACTTTTGCAATACGAAAGATACCTATTTTAAGGAAGATTGTTTGATTTTGAGATGAAATTCAAGTAAACAAAAAGCTCTCAGTTTTCATGCTGAGAGCTTTTTACTATCCTAATGC
>CAYJER010000135.1:0-1253 GCA_964369225.1 uncultured Eubacteriales bacterium | reverse complement strand
TAGGTCGTATTGACTTTGTCAACACTCTGGGGGGTGAAACCTTTTTGAAAAAAGGTTCTCTCCCCCCAGCCCCCCCACTTCCAAAAACTTTTTATGGCGATGCAGCTTTCACTTTATCCTCACTTTTTGACGCATAAAATTTTTTATATGTCTCCTTCCTTCCCCCTTGTGTGAAAAGCGATGCGTGGGGGGTAGCTTCGAGGCTTGGCGATTTTGTCTCCTTTTACAAGATATGAAAAAATTATTACTGAAATGGTTATACAACAAAATCTCGACCCAAAGGGCGCCGGAGGCGTAGCCGTTGGCGAGGAACGAGACTTACGGATATCGTACGTCTAGACGCCAATGGTTGGTTTTTGGGGAATTTCTTTAAATTATAAGATTTGAAGTGCGCACAAGGAAAAATGTATTTTGGGAAGGTAAGCGACCTTAAGGTCGTGCGTTCACAAAATGCATTTTGACGCCGTGCGTGCTTCAAAGATGAATTTTGGAGAAAGTGCACAAAAGTGCCAAACACACACAAAAGAGCCAAACACCATACACAGCACAACACAGCACAACACAACGCACCATAAAAAAAGTGCCTCCCTGCAAGAAGGCACTTTACACATATATACAGCTTACTTTATGGTAATAAGCTCATATTCACTATTACCCAAACCAATTTTCTCCGAATGGCTCATTTGCGAACGCCAATTGGTGGTGGGGTGAATGGCCTTAAAGTGGTCACCAATATGCCCATGAGAACACCCACAATCATTGGCAGCCGACGTGCCTATGGCAGGGGCAGCATTAACCGCATCAATGCAGGCTTTATCCAAAGCCACGGGGTCAAAGGAAGCAAACATACCAATATCCGGTACCACAGCGGCGTCATTTTCCGCATGGCAATCACAATAAGGGGAAACTTGGTTCACAATGCTAATATGAAAATGAGGTCTGTCTTTAAGCACAGCCAAAGCATATTCTGCCATACGACCATTTAACGTGTCGCTATTGGTATCAAAAGGTGCCACAATGGCGTCAAAATTACACGCCCCAATACAGCGACCGCAACCCACACAATTATCGGCATTGATTACAGCGATTTTATCTTCATTATAAGAAATACCTTCATGGGCGCAATAGTTAATGCACACACCACACTTACGGCATTTTTCCACATTTACGTTAGGTCGGCCATCACTATGCATATGCATTTTACCGGCGCGACTACCACAGCCCATGCCCACATTCTTAATGGCGCCGCCAAA
>CAYJER010000134.1:0-1260 GCA_964369225.1 uncultured Eubacteriales bacterium | reverse complement strand
TTATTTTCAATGCATTGCTTTTGTTTATTATTTTGTGAAGCTGTATCCTTTTGTTTCTCCTGTGATGCCTTACTTTCGGATTTTGCATCTTTGCCGTGTTCTCTATCGTGTTGTTGCTCATCTTTTTCTTCCGTGTGTTCTTTATCCAATTCTTTGAAATAATTATCAATACATTTTACAATCGCTAAAGCATGCGTTAACGCCTGTTCTGAACTGTCGCACTGTTTTCTTACCGCCAAAAGAAGAAGCCCCAACTCCGTAAGGAGTCGGGGACATTCTTTATTGATTTGTTTCTCCAGTATTTGCACTTGGTTTTTCAGGGCTTCCACATCCCAAGAGCGTACGGACAGTAAAATCCAAGAGCTAATGGCTTCATCAACCTTTGTTTTTCTGGCCTTTTTATCTTTGACAAAGACGTGATGGATGAGCCAACGAAAATTGGCCTTACATCCTTCAAAGTGACCTGCCATTTTTTGTTCAATACGCCAATCTTCGATACAATTCCATACGAATCTTTCAAATTCTGTTAGATTTTTCTTGGAAAGCATATCAAAATCGCTGTACCTGATGTGGGCTGCTTCGTGATCGAGATACCCTCTTAAAAGCCCTAAAAACTCTTCACTGCAATTTTGTGGAAGTGTTGGCAGATAGATGGTATTTCCATCTGTTTTTGCACTGTCTCCTGATATTTCCACTTGGATTCCATATTTATCTCCCAAGATATTGGCCAACAAGGGGACACATTTGAGAATGTGCTTGTTCTGAATTTGAGTCATAATTTATCCTTATGTTACAATCGTGTGTTTACCGTGATATTATCGTGTGTTTTTACCATAATCCCATGCTATCGGCGATAATCGGAATAGCATTACTGTTTACTTCTTGTTCGTCTATCACGTTTGTTTCATTATTAAAATCGTCCACATCCACATAAGCAGCCGTTGCCAAGTTGCTATCCACATTTACACCAAGAAGATTATCCAAAAGACTGTCCATGCTTTGCCCATCCATCAGCTTTTGCGCATGAGAAACAAGAGCCATCTTGTCACGCATAAGGCAGACCAAGCCCTGTAGAGCCACCAAGTCGCTTCCCATAATATTTCCTTTCTTAGGTACACGAGCCAAGCTTTCTTCAATCATTTGAGCAACGGGAGAAACATGAGGTTCAATGAATGACAAGCCCTTCAATTTTTGCTCTAAAGTTTTGAGAGGCGATAAGGCTTTATGAGTTACGCTGTCTTTACCTTCGTATACCTTACG
>CAYJER010000133.1:0-1261 GCA_964369225.1 uncultured Eubacteriales bacterium | reverse complement strand
TGTTATGATACAATTGATAGGTGACAAATAAAAAAGAAAATAGGCTCCAAATATGATATAATGTTAATAACGACAAAAACAAGTATCAGAAGAGGAGCTATTTCCAATGAGTATTATAACATCAGAAGCTAGGTTTCGTCAACGTGTAATTAGATATTCTGAAAAAAATGGAGTAACAAAAGCGTCAAATAGGTTCCACAGAAGCAGACAAGCGATATATGAGTGGAAAAAAAGATATGACGGCAACTGGAAAAGTTTAATAGAAAAAAGCCATCGACCACACAGTCATCCAAATCAGCACACAGAAGAAGAGAAAGAAATGATAAAGAAAAGATATCCAAGATACAAGGAAGATATGATAATGCTGTGGGATAACTTAAGAAAAAGTGGGTATAAAAGAAGATACAATAGTTTAGTAAGAGTAGTAAACAAGTGGTTAAAACCAGAAATAAAGAAAAAGGCAAGAAACAAATTAAAAGAATATCAAAGAGCAGAATATCCAGGACAAAAAGTACAAATTGATGTAAAGTTTGTGCCAAGCTACTGCATAGTAAATGGAACAAAATACTACCAATATACAGCAATAGACGAATGTACAAGGTGGGTATTTAGAGAAATGTACGAAGAACACAGCACACATAGTTCAGCAGATTTTTTAGTAAAATTGATAAAAAAAGCGCCGTTTGCAATAAGAGAAATACAAACAGACAACGGAACAGAGTTTACAAATGCACTATTGGTGAAAAAAAGCACGCATAAATCAAAGTTTGAAGAGCTATTAGATAAAACAGGAATACTATACCACAGGATAAGAGTAGCAACGCCAAGGCATAATGGAAAGGTAGAAAGACAACACAGAACAGATGAGAAAAGATTTTACAAAAAAATGAAGATGTATAATCTTGAAGATGGAAGAAAGCAACTTGAAAAATATAATAAAAAGTCGAATAATATTCCTAAAATTTGCCTTGATTTCAAGACGCCGAATGAAACATTAGAACTCTATCAAGGAGTGTTATGAATTACCGTTACCCTTGACAGTGATAAAAAAATAATGTTTTTAAGGTAAGCCGACGGTTAAAATAGAAAAACATTAAACTTAATTAAAACCATCGTCAGAGCTAATTTTACATTATTTTTTGATCCTGTCAAGGGCAAGTCAAAATTAAAAATTTTGATAACTAGATTATGCCTCTGGCTTAAAATTAAAAACATTTTATTTTTTGGAGCTTAAGTGTCACCTATCATTGACACTTCTACA
>CAYJER010000132.1:0-1269 GCA_964369225.1 uncultured Eubacteriales bacterium | reverse complement strand
ACAGCCTATCTGAAAAAATTAGCGATTTAGGGTATTCAAAAGAGAAACCCATTCACTTTGAAAAATCAAATGAAGAACGTGCATCTACACTGCTCTCTTACATTTTTACAGATATTCTACCAAAACACGGCTTAAATTTACGTGAACAGCAAATGGAATTATCTCTTGCCATGCTAAGAGGCTTACAGCAAAATGAAATTTCACTTTGCGAGGCCGAAGTCGGCACAGGCAAAACCCACGCATATATTTTAGCGGTTGTGGTAAACAATCTTTTCAGTGAAAAGAAAGCACCCACTGTGATAGCTACCTCTACAATAGCATTGCAAAAGGCATTGACAGAGGAATACATACCTCAAATATCTAAAATCCTTATGAAACACAAAATAACGGAAGCACCTCTTACATTTGTAATTCGCAAGGGCAAATCTCATTATCTGTGTGAAAACAGATGTAGGGGCTTTATTGCAACGGCGAGAAAACAATATGCAAATTCACCGATGATACAGGCACTTTGTGAAATCAGAGAAGGTGTATACGGCATTGATGTAAGCAACTTTCCAAATGTCAACGACTATGTGAAAAGACGAATCACAGTGGATAACTGCCCTCGTAATTGTGGCTTTAGGGATATATGCGGTTATCAGCATTTTGTGGATAGGTGCATGACGAATTACTACGACTTCCATATCACAAACCATAATTTCTTGCTTGCCGACCTTTTATCGAGGAAAAGCGGAAGAAAAGCCTTACTTGCAAAATACGGACAGACGGTAATTGACGAGGCTCACAAACTTGTATCTGCTGCCCAAAGTATGTACGGTGAAAGTATATCTGAAATCGAAGTTGATAAACTGCTTTACCAATTAAACAGAGTATCGGACGGTTCACAGGCAGTAAAAAAATTGTGTAGCGAGCTTATAAACACAAAAAATATTCTGTTCCGCAGCTTGCAAGAAAGAAGATACAACACAAACCTATATACAAAGAAATTCATATCGGAAGTACACGCACTGATAAATGCTTTAAGGCAAATATCGGTGTATTTTTTTAAGATAGACAAGCGAGTGCCGATATTTGCAAACATTGAGTTTACAGCAAATCAGCTAACAGATACACTCGCCCTTATGCTAAATGAGAGTGATTGGGTGTTAAAGGTGACACTTGAAAAGGATTCTATCGTCACCCTATCGGCTCTGCCAAAGCATTTGGGGGCACTCTTAAATGTGGATATATGGGGAAAAGATGTGCCGATTATTTTGACTTCCGGCA
>CAYJER010000131.1:0-1275 GCA_964369225.1 uncultured Eubacteriales bacterium | reverse complement strand
TAATCAACCTCTAATAAATCGTTACTTCAAGATTATCATTCGTAGCCTGCTTAAAGGGAGAGGCTATTTATGGTTTAGTTCCTCTGCTTTTTTCTCTAATTTAATAATATAGTTTGAAATCATATTTATTTCATTTTCTAAAGTATCTATATTAAGTAATTCAGCGATTTTTATTGCAAATGAATTTCCAGAGTGGATGAAAGCAATCCATATATTTTTGATTGCATAACAAAAGAACACTATAGCAATTATTATAGGGAAGTACATTGTTCGCATAGTTATGTAAAAACAGGCTAAACCTATAAACAAGAATATAACTCCCCATATTACGCCTTTCTTTTGTTTCTCTTTCTTTTCTAATAATGCACTTAAATCAGTTCTGTATTTCTTCAAAGTGTAATTTAGCTCAGTTTCGATGAAACGATTATGCTCATTTATTAATACTCGAACATTCAATTCTTCACTATTCACTATTTTTGATGAACCTCTTATAGTGATTAGGTTTTTAGTTCCTCCTATCATAAAGAATAAAGCGACAGATATTATAGTTAATACAGAGGATTCACGTAATCGTTTAGGTATTGCACTATAATCTACTTCATGAAATGCAAATTCACCAATGATAAGCTCATCCACTTCTGCATCAGTTTTGACCTCGAAAGCATTTTTGTACCATCCGTAGTTAATGGGATATTCGTTGGTCACAATTTTTGTATCAATAGTTATTCCATCACTACCTAAAAATGTTTCAACATCATAAAGTAAGTCGAGCTTATCATCATCTTTTATGCGAACTAAAATATATTTGCTATCTTGAGTTTTAATTGTATAGATACTGTAAGTCCCATCTAATGAAATTATTGCACCTTGATTTCCAGTCGCTGGCACCCCTAACCCCATATCAGGTCTTACCAAATAATCATCTATTATACCTGTAGCGAACAATCCATCTTGTATTTGTGATGAATGGATTGCGTTTATATCGAGAGGATTTTTTAGATTATTCCAATCAATAAACGCATAAATTAAGTTAATAATTGAAAAAATCCCAAGCACAAACACCAAAATATATCCTATTGATAAATTTAAAGTCTTTTTCATAATAATCGCAACTTTCTATTATACAAAACTTATTCAACATCGAATAATTACTTACTCCAAGATTATCATTTTTAACCTACTAAAAAGGGTAGGCTATGTCTTAGATACTCATTTTATTTATCATTATTACTTTTTGAACTGTCTATAATAGTACCAACTACAACACCTATCATT
>CAYJER010000130.1:0-1280 GCA_964369225.1 uncultured Eubacteriales bacterium | reverse complement strand
AAATACCAGATAAACATGGCATTAGCCCGGCTAAATTTTTTGATGCCGAGGAATTAAATTCCAAGTTAAAGGCGACTATCACAAGTGATAGTCGCCTTCTTTTTATTATGTCATATTTGCTAGATAAGATTAAACAAATGCAGGTATCAAGGTTTTTGCTTTGTGGCTTTGTTTATAGCTTTACCATAGCTTTACCATAGCTTTATAATAAATGCTCATCAATCGATTGTCCCCTAAAAGACTAACCAGCGAAGATAATACGTGTGGCCAAAGCACCTAGGGAATATCACAGTACATAATTTATTTGGTGATGGAAGCGAAAATCAAAAGGCATTAATGTTTGATCCTTGCGAAAACGGGATGTGGTTTAATAATTTTACAACAAATATGACTACAGAAGATGGCAAAGAAATTGTTCTAATATATGCCATACCTACCACTAAGCCAGACGACTTTATGATTGTTAAAACGGAGAAAATTTAAGTAATAGAAATTAGGTAGAACGAAAAATAACTATTAAAAACAAGTTTATATTCAAGTGGTGCAAATACTTATAGATTATTGATATTCGTTATTTGCACCAATACTTTTTACAGGGGCTTATTTTGCGCCTATAGCCGCTATCACTTGGCTAGTGATTATTTTAGCATTGTTCTATTTTATCTATTTGATGTTTCAAGATGCTAAGGAATTTGCTGCTTATAGATAAAAGAAAAGGAATTATCGAAGCAATTTAATTAATAAATAACAAAAGCAAATATCTTGCCGATTTTTTATATAGCTAAAGCAATTATCATGATAACATATAAATAATTTAATGTACGAAAAACAACCACTTAAAATACAAATAAAAAAATTATTAAAATTAATATTTTTTTTATTTAATTAGATTTTTTAATTTTGCTGGTAATTAAAGCCTGCTATGTCGAAAAAGCTGAGATTGTCATCATGGATGAGGTTTCTGCCTCTTTAAGCCAAAGAGATCAACATACCTTATATGGTATTATCGATGACATGATTAGCCAAGGCAAAACTGTTATTTTCATTTCGCATCATACCGAGGAACTGCTTAGAGTTTGCCATCGATTAACCGTTATTCGTGATGGTAAAACGGTTTCTTGTAATGATACGACTGATTTAGATTTGCAAAGCCTGTCAGCTTTAATAGTATCTAATGATGATTATGGTAGTGTGATTATGGATGATAAAAGCCATTTAATCGAAGATCCTCACCTTAATTTTAGGTATGTTGGTTGGTCTGTTTAATGGCATTTTTGTAG
>CAYJER010000129.1:0-1281 GCA_964369225.1 uncultured Eubacteriales bacterium | reverse complement strand
AAAACCCGTCCCCTACAATAATTTGTGCGTTTTAACGTATTAATTTTAATCAAAAAATCCGTAAGGATTTTCACCTAAACTCTTCACTATTCACTCAATCCTAAAAGAAAGGTCCTCAAATGTATAACTTAGAAAAAACAAGAAAAGAAATAGATGAAATAGACAAAGAACTTTTGCCATTATTCCTAAGACGTATCAAATGTTCTGAAGATGTGGCAAGGTATAAAATAGAAAACTCTATGCCAATTTATAACAAGGCTAGAGAGGACGAAATATTGCAAAATATCCGTGAAAACTCTGGCGATATGGCAGACTATGCGGCAGCTTTTTTCACATCTCTTATGAATATTAGCAAGGTTCGTCAACAAGAAATTTTCGGCTCAAACAGCTTTGAAGAACTTGAATTTGACACTTTAAATATAGAAAATCCTCGTGTTTCATGTCAAGGCGTCGAAGGAGCTTACTCTCATAAGGCTACTTTAGAACTTTACAAAGATGCTAAAATTAATTTTTGTTCAAGTTTTGAGTCTGTCTTTAAAGATATAGAAGATAATGTTTCAGACTTTGGTGTAGTTCCTGTTGAAAACTCAGAGGCTGGAAGTGTCGCAGAAGTCTACAGCCTAATTTTAAAGTACAGATATTACATAGTTTCAGCCATAAATTTAAGTGTTAATCACTGTTTAGCCTGTAAAAAAGGCTCAAATATTGAGACAGTTATTTCACATCCGCAAGCCTTAATGCAGTGTGCAAATTATATAGATTTAAAAGGTTTTAATTCTAAGAATTTCTCTAACACTGCTCTTTCTGCTAAATTTGTAAGCGAAAGCAATGACATGACAATTGCTACAATTTGCTCTGTTGACGCTGCAAACGAGTTTGGTCTTGAAATAATTGAAGAGAACATTCAAGACAACAAAGAAAACCAAACAAGATTTATAGGCATAAGCAAAAAGCCATCAATAAGTGAAAAAGCAGACATTATAAGCCTTTGTTTTGCACTTCCAAACGAGACTGGCTCTCTTTATAGAGTGCTTGAAAGATTTTCGGCAATCGGTTTAAATCTTTGCAAATTAGAGTCAAGAACAATCAAAGGCAAAAGCTTTGAATACGATTTTTACCTAGATTTTAAGGGTAGCATTAAAGATAGACATGTAGCGCTACTGCTTTCAGACCTACAAAAAGAGCTTAAAAGATTTAGCTTTTTAGGAAACTACAGCCTAGAAATTAAATAATGTTATGATACAATTGATAGGTGACAAATAAAAAAGAAAATAGGCTCCA
>CAYJER010000128.1:0-1294 GCA_964369225.1 uncultured Eubacteriales bacterium | reverse complement strand
TTTACAGAAATGAAGGAGGAAAAAATTAATGAGATTTGTTACCCGATTAACCCATGCCAATAAGGCTATCAATGTTTATCTTCCGGCTAAGGAAAAAAAGTTGCAAATGATTTGTGATGATCTTGGTTTGGTTAATGATATGCAGGCGAAGATTGTTGTTGATGAGCTGGCTAACGATGCCCGATTGGAGAAGATATTCAAAGAGCAAGAATATGGTTTGAATGAATTCAATTTTCTAATGCGCAGGCTGGATAGCCTCAATGAAGCGGAGTTGACTACCTTCTGTGCAGTGGCTGCTGCTCAAAAAATGAGCGATGCAACTGCCCTAATCAATCTAAGTTATAACACCCACTGCTACAGCCTCTTGGCTGATTTCAGCGACTTAAATACGCTGGGCAAGAGTTTGTTCCTCAATGAGAATATCTCGCTGGATATCAAAGATTATCTCGATTTTGATGGTCAGAGCTATATTGAACAGATGATAGCAACAAACCCCAATCCCCTGCTATCACCTTATGGTTTTGTTTACCCAAATCAAAACCAGCCGGAAGAAATGTATAACGGCCGTAACTTTCCTGATTATGTTTATAAAGATTCGCCGATTACTTTAGAATTAAGCTCAAATGATGAAAGCGAATATATATATATCCCCTGCGAACCGAGCGAAGTCAATAAGGCTCTGGAAAGATTATCCGCTACCAGCTTAGAAGATTGCACAGTCCAAGTGCAAAATCACGAGCTACCCGGAGATATCGCATATCTTATATTCAAAGATGAAGGAAGTTTTGAGCATTACAACAACCTCGCTCGGCAATTCGATGAAGTTGGCAGCAAGGAATATCATCAACTATCCAAGCTGGCCAGCTTCATCAAAATAACAAATAGCAATCAGCTATCCACCCTGCTAAACTGCGTCCAAGAATTTGAAATTTTCCCTCACATTCACACCCCGGAACAGTACGGCCGCTACATGATTACCGAAAGCGGCCGTTTTGAATACGATGAAAACCTCGAAGAATATATCGACTTTGAGCGCTACGGTGCGGAAAGAATAGCTAGGGAAGCAGGTGTTTTTACTGATAAAGGCTGCCTCAATTATATCGGCTACAATCAAGAAATGGCGCAAATCCTCAATCAGAACTTGGGCATGAATTTGAGTTTTGAAGATTATTCAGAAACAATTCGCCTGTATATGCCACTGGAAGTGACGAGCTATTATGATGAAGACGATTATGGTCGTTATTATCAGAGCGAATATGAAACGGAGCTGGCAAGCCATGAGCTTTGCGGCTAT
>CAYJER010000127.1:0-1300 GCA_964369225.1 uncultured Eubacteriales bacterium | reverse complement strand
TTTTATATTAGATGCTGGTAGTTGTAAGAGTAGTTTATCTTTTTTGACTAATAAGTTTGATTGTATGATAGATGCGATTGTTTATCCTGGGGATAATAGAAAAATTGAATCTATTAAGGAAAATATTTCTTCTAGTAATTATAACTTAATAGAGTGTGATATAATAAGTGAGAAGATTGATAAAAGTTATGATTTAGTTCTTTATCATTTGTTGTTAGGCGAATCTAGTAAGTATGGGAATGATTTAGTTGTATTACATGACTCTTTATTAAAGATAAAAAGTAAGGAATATATAATTATCGATATATTAGAAGATCCTTTGATTGATTGTAGATTGATTGAAGAGTATTTGAAAAAGAATGATAAAGTTTTTACTAAGCAAATTATATTAGCTAGTGAAGAAGAGAAATACGATGAGTTTATATTTAAAAATTTTGTTGTTTATATAATTAGATAGAAATAATACTAGTTCGTGGATGGAGAATTATTGTAGTAAAAGTAACTCTAATTATAAGAAAGGAAGTGTAAGTAAATAATGAAAATATTGTTTTTTAGTGATATACACGGTCTTGTTACTAATCTTGATTATATTAGAGATTTAGATAAGAAAGAGATGTTTGATAAAGTTGTTGTACTTGGTGATTTATATTATATGGGATTTAATCATATTGATTTAGATGAATATGATAACTTTGCTGTTAAAGAGTTTTTGATGAGTTTTGGAGATAGATTATTATGTGTTCAAGGTAATTGTGATTCTTTAATTGATGTTACTGTTAGTGATTTTGAAATAGTAGAAGATATTACTAGTGTTAAAGTAGGGGATATTGATATATATTGTACTCATGGACATTATTATAGTTATTCTAAGGGGTTTGATGAGAGTGGAGTATTAATATATGGTCATGAACATATTCCTTATATAAAAGAAAGTGATGGAAATAAGTTTATATGTGTTGGTTCTATTTCACTACCTAGGGGTGGTAGTAAACCTAGTTATGCTATTTACTTAGATAAGAAAATTAGTTTATATGATATAGAAAATAATTTAATAGAGGAGTGTAGTTTATGAAAAATATAGGTAGTATTAATTTAGAAACAGATAGATTGTTTCTTAGAAAATTTGTTATGGAAGATGCAGAAGAGATGTATAATAATTGGGCAAGAGATCCTGAAGTATCTAAATATTTGCCATGGGATTACCATGAGAGTGTTGAAGTTACAAAAGAAATATTAGGTATGTGGGTTCCTTTATATGATGAAGATCATACTTATCGTTGGGTAGTTGGACTTAAATCTA
>CAYJER010000126.1:0-1348 GCA_964369225.1 uncultured Eubacteriales bacterium | reverse complement strand
AGCACCTGCTTTGCAAGCAGGGGGTCAACGGTTCGATCCCGTTTATCTCCACCAATCAGTAGAGATACTGATAAAACTTAATAAGTTTAAGAGGATAGATTTCAAGTCTGAACTCTGACACTCTAAACTCAATAAGGGCTTATAGCTCAGGTGGTTAGAGCGCACGCCTGATAAGCGTGAGGTCGGTGGTTCGAGTCCACTTAAGCCCACCACTTACACAAAGGTGTAGGTAAAATTAAATAGTTTAAGGAAGACTTTTCGATAACTCGAAAGGCGGATCCTGAAAAGTGTCCAGTGGACAGTTTTCCCGCCGTGGCTTTTCCGCAGAAAAGCGAGTCCACTTAAGCCCACCACAGAAACAAAAGTTTCTGTACGTACCTTGAAAACTGAATAAAGACGAAGAAAAGCAGATAATTAAAAACGAGAAACTGTTATTTAAAATATATGGAAAACATATACAACTTTAAAAAATTGGTCTAAAAAATTGACGAATGTATAAAGGTAAATAACTGCAATTTCAAAAAGGTAGAAAAAGATTGTGCAAGCAATCAAAAACTAAAATTTAAATTCTTTGCGAGAGAAATTAATAATTACAAAAGTATACTCATATACGAAAAAGAAAAACAAAGAGAATCATATGGTCAAGCTACAAAGAGCGCAAGGGGAATGCCTTGGCACTGGGAGCCGATGAAGGACGCGACTAACTGCGAAAAGCCATGGGGAGCCGTAAGTAGGCATCGATCCATGGATGTCCGAATGGAGCAATCCGATTAGAGTCATGTCTAATCATCATACACTGAATACATAGGTGTATGAGGGAAACCGCCTGAACTGAAACATCTAAGTAGGGCGAGGAAAAGAAATCAAAAGAGATTCCGCTAGTAGTGGCGAGCGAACGCGGAAGAGGCCAAACCGAGAGTAGTAATACTTTCGGGGTTAGGACAGCAACATGTATGTACAAGTCTAGTTGAATGGCGTGGGAAAGCCAACCGAAGAGTGTGAGAGTCACGTAAACGAAAGATAAGTATGGCTAGCTGTATCCAGAGTACCGCCGGACACGTGAAACCCGGTGGGAATATGGGGGGACCATCCTCCAAGCCTAAATACTACCCAGTGACCGATAGAGAATAGTACTGTGAAGGAAAGGTGAAAAGAACCCCGGGAGGGGAGTGAAATAGAACCTGAAACCTTGTGCTTACAAGCACCGAGAGCCCGTCAATGGGTGATCGGGTACCTATTGTAGAATGGTCCGGCGAGTGAATGTAACTAGCAAGGTTAAGCACCTAAAGGTGTGAAGCCGTAGCGAGAGCGAGTCTGAATAGGGCGCATGAAGTTAGTTGTATTCGAC
>CAYJER010000125.1:0-1407 GCA_964369225.1 uncultured Eubacteriales bacterium | reverse complement strand
ATGCTGATGAACGGACAAGCGACGGTGGAATAGGAGGATAGCATGGAGTTTTTTAGTAGAACCGACACAAGAACCTATTTCAACTCAATCTCAACATCACTTCAGAATGAAGTTGTTCAAATGACAGATGAAAACATTACGACTTGCGACTTTTCAGAGTGGACGAACTATCTGTATAGCAAATATGAAATTGTACCAATAACGATTTTTGAAGATAGTATTACTCAATCTATTTCAGAAATCAAGGTAAAAAGGCACAATCAATTCGGTCGAATGTCTCCGTATGAACCGGAATATTTTATGATTGACGGATGCAGAATAGTTTATAAAATACCATATGACGGTGACAGTGATTTGCTTCTTTTAAGACCAAGTAGCGTCATATTGACAAGGTTTGATATCTACAACCATAACTCTCCTCGTAGCGATAATACGGGTGACTTCGAGTTAGAATTTGAGTTCACAAAAAAAGAGTTGCAGGACAAGGGTGACGAAATGCAATCATTTGTCAAAGCACAGTTTGAAAGCAAGTTTAGACATTATAGAACGATGATTGGGAATGTAAACAACGAAGTCGCTTCTTTCAATAGTCAACTGACCGATTTTGCTAAGAAGTGTTTGGAAGAACGAAAGGAAAAAGCATCTTCTTTTGCGATGATAAGTCAGATGTTAGAAATACCATTGACAAAAAGCAAAAATGCCCCTGCTGTTACCCCTGTTCCCTTAAAAAGAACTGCACGAACACCGGCAATAACGCCGTCAAAAAAACCACTTCCAAAAGAGTACGGTATTACCGACAGCAACTATGAAAACATCAACAATATTATCTATACTTATAGTACCGCTATGGAAAAAACTGCTCGAACTTATTATACACACACAGAAGAAGAATTGCGTGACCATCTATTAGCTACATTATCTACGCATTATTACAATGCTACCGGCGAAACATTTAGAAAGAATGGAAAAACGGATATCCTCATTGAAGCTGAAAATAAGGCAGCATTTATCGGTGAGTGTAAAATATGGCATGGCGAAAAAGAATTTACTAAGGCACTGCAACAGATTTTGAATTATTCTACATGGCGTGATGTGAAAATATCAATCATAATATTTAACAAGAAAAACAAATCATTTCAAGGGGTAATAACGCAAATAGACGATTGGGCAAAAAAGAATATGCAATCACACACAAAAGTTAATCAAAATATGTGGGACTGTCAATATTATCGAGCAGACATGAATATCAATATTAGGCTGAATATTTTGGCATTTGATTTATATGTTGATGAAACACAATTTAAGGACAGTCGGAATTAAGAAGATGAAAGGAGGCATATTCTGTGCATATAGGAAAATTAGTCGAAGTAGATGTCCGTGAGTTATGGAAGCATGAGCAATATGACT
>CAYJER010000124.1:0-1432 GCA_964369225.1 uncultured Eubacteriales bacterium | reverse complement strand
AAAAAAATAAAACTTGTATATTTACGTGTTTTTTGCTATTTTAATTCTGTAAATATAATTATAAAAACTACATAAATAAGGAATATATATGCGTGTTTATTTAATAGGTGCAGGGCCTGGCGATGCTGAATTACTCACCCTCAAAGGTAAAAGAGCTTTAGAGGAAGCAGATGTTGTTGTATACGATGCCTTAGCCAATGAGAGCATGCTCAAATTTGCAAGAAAAGATGCTGAATTTATCTATGTTGGTAAAATATCTGGTAATCATGCTATGAAACAAGAAGATATAAATCAACTTCTCATAGACAAAGCAAAAGAAAATAATGGACAAGTTGTTGCTAGATTAAAAGGCGGCGACCCTTATATATTTGGCAGAGGCGGTGAAGAGGGCGAAGAACTGTATAATGCAAATGTTTATTTTGAAGAAATACCTGGCATATCAAGTACTATAGGTGGCACTGCCTATGCTGGCATTCCAGTCACTCACAGAGCATATTCCTCATCTTTTACTGTGATTACGGGACATGAAGATCCAACAAAGCCTGACAGTGTGCACAATTGGGATGCTTTAGCAAAATCTGCTTCTACCTTAGTTTTTGTTATGGGAATGGCAAACTTACCTGCAATTTCAAAAAATTTAATTGAGGCAGGTATGGATAAAAACACTCCTGCTGCCTTAGTATATAAAGCCACAACTCCAGAACACCGTTCTATAACTGGAACAATAGAAACTCTACCAACATTAGCAAAAGAAAACAACTTTACCAACCCGTGTTTAATAGTTGTTGGTGATGTTGTTAAAATGAAAGACAAACTAGACTGGTATGAAAAAAAGCCGCTTCTTGGCAAGAAAATTGTTGTCACAAGAGCAAGGGAGCAGGCTAGTTCTATAGCAAGCAGTCTTTCTTCACTTGGTGCACAAGTTATTGAATTTCCAACAATTCAAATTAATCCAATTGCTGATTTCAAAGAAGTTGAAAAAGAAACTTTAAAAATCTCCGAATACGATTGGGTTATTTTTACCTCAACAAATGGTGTAGAGCATTACTATCAAGCACTTGAAAAAATGAATAAAGATTCTCGTGTATTTGCAAATGTAAAAATAGCTGCAATAGGTCCAGCAACTGCGCAAGCATTAAAAGACAGAGGCATTGTAGCTGATTTTATTCCGCAAGCATATATGGCAGAGGGTATTGTTGAAGGCCTTATGGAATTTGGCGTAGAAAATAAGAATATTTTAATTATTAGAGCTAAAGAGGCTCGTGAACTTCTGCCAAAAGAATTAGAAAAAAACAAAGCAAAGGTCAATATCCTCACTATTTATGAAACTGTTCCTGCAACAAATGACAAAGAAAAAATGCAAGAAATGATTAAAAACAATGAAATTGATTGCATTTCCTTTGGCTCATCTTCAACTGTGACTAACTTCTTT
>CAYJER010000123.1:0-1433 GCA_964369225.1 uncultured Eubacteriales bacterium | reverse complement strand
CTCCTGCCAACCGGTAAGCATTTTGCCAAATTCGTCTAAGCAATGGCGGTTATTATTGATGGTTTGCCAGCCGCTAGCAAGACCATCATTTATATAATACCAATCATTGCCGGCGCTTAGCCAGCCGTTTGCGGTGGATTGGACAAAAAATGTATCGCCACTATTAATATCAAAGGATATGGTTTGGTCTTCGCTTGAATAAATGCTCATTTGAGGAATGGCAATTCCATTAGCATCAAGGACAAATCCCAAAAGATTAGAGCCGGTTTCGCCCTCTTTTAAAGGATGCGATAAGGTAATATTTACCGAAGCGCCGTCTTTTAATTCAAATGCGCTGCCATCACTTGTGGCAATATTAACATTAAATATCTCGGAATCTTTAGCAGCCGCTTTTTGTTCATCGCTTAGCTGCTCCGAATCTACTTTTGTCATCGAAACGGTAAAAGAGTTGCCGGAATTGGTCGTTAATTGCTTAAGCCCCTCATTATCAAAAGCGATATTTCCCAAATCGCTTTCCATCGTTAAAGAAGAATCTTCCTCAGTGGCTAAATCCTCTAAACCCTCAGGATCAAGGGTAATTTCCACTTTTTCCGTGCCTTGTGGGGTATCAACTTTAATTTGCAAATCGGTTTTGTTTTGTTCTAAAAGGTTGTCCACTTTATCTTGCAGTTCGGTTTTGCCCAGCTCTTTGCTAACAGTGTTTTCCCCTAAACCTGAATCTTCGGTTAGAGGATTGTTTGGGGATTCTTCATTGTTACCTTTATCAATTGGTGGTGAATAAATGCTGAGAATGAGATGATTATAGTTCAGCTTTAATATAAAATCTGCAGGATTGTTTAAAAGAGTAAATTTATATATATCCGAGCTATTTGCATCCGTAGCTATAATATCCCCCAATTTAGCGTCATCGGGCAAAGTCATATAAATGCGAGCTTTATTGCCTAAGCTGCCTCCAATGTATAGATCAGAGCCCTCGGGTATAGTAATTCCGCTATCGGGCAAGCCTATTTGGATATTATCGGAAACATGTAATTGGTCAAAATATTCAGTAACGTTAACCATAGCATTTCCCTTAATAGCTAATATAGCAATGGCAATTACATCATTAATATCAGAACCTCCAGCGCTGACTGTACTAATATCTCCGCCTGAAATAGTTGTAATAGCATTACCAACTATATCACCTTTATTGCAGCCACCGTAAATATTTAAGATAGTGCCGCCTTTGACGGTAATATTAGTATTATCACCTATATCACCGTTTTTACTGCCACCGTAAATAGTTGAGATCATACCGCCCTCGACTATTACATTAGTATTGCCACCAATATTGCCGAAAATATCATTATCAGGATCATCAGGTGCTTCATCCATACCACCACCGTAGATAGTTGTAATATTACCGTTTTTGATTATTACTTCAGTGTTACCTG
>CAYJER010000122.1:0-1440 GCA_964369225.1 uncultured Eubacteriales bacterium | reverse complement strand
TGATTATCTGCAACCTGCACTGCAACAAAAGGCAACTTACAAGCTATCAATTCAAATGTAGTTTGTCCGGCTGCCGAAATGGCCAAATCACAAGTTTTCATTAAATTAAATAAATCAAATTGGTCAATATTTTGATAATATTGGCATCTATCAGCAATATCTAAATTGTTGATTGTAGTAAAAATTTGCTCATGATTATGGAATGCATTGCCAATAATAATATGTAATTTAGCATTAGGTATTGCCTGTGATACAGCATGGATTGCAGCCGGAGTTAGATTGCAAATATCTGCCCCACCCATCATAATTAGGATATTGCTAATTACTGCATTAATCTCCCTAGTAAACTCCTGCCTAAAAGCTTTTCTCAATACAGCATATTCAATGCCTAATAAATATTTTATATCAGGGTGAGAAGGATAATTTAGCTGATTTGCATAAATAGCAAAGTTTAATACCAAGCCGGGCGGGTAGTTCAATCTATTATTGTCGTCGATATAAAGTGCTTTTTTGCTACGAGTTGCAATATATTGATAATCGCTTAAAGTGGCATGATAGGAATCGACGATACAATAAAAGCCCTTTAATTGAGTATAATGCTCCAAACGTCCATACCAGCTATCAAAGATAGCTTTATAGTCGCTTAAAAAATCCTTAGCGGCTTGGTCGCCATTAACAATAAAGCAAACTTCAAGTCCATGCTCTTCAAATTCATCATATAAAGCGCAGCAACGGGCTAAGTGGCCTAAACCGAATTTGCTGCCTCCTTCGGTAAAGATGTAGAGTTTATTCATGGTTATGCAACTTCCTTTGCCTTAGCTGATATTTTAATTCAGCAATTTGCCAATCATCAATAGTATCTATATCCTGAACCTCTAAAGGCGGCAATTCTATAAATGAGCTATTGGTGCCAACTAAGCTTTTAGTTTCCATAAACCAATCCACATCAAAAGCATAAAATTGGCCACAATCGTGATAATGTGGTTCTAAGTCCTGAGAGCGAGAAGCTTCGTACTGAGGGTATTTATACTGAATTTGATTATTTTGCAAAACAAATGCCCTTTGGGTAGGGAAAGAAAATCGTACAATTGGAATTACCGAATTGTAATTATTATTAATCAATTTTTGAAGAGCCGCTGCTAAGTTATGTGGCTTAATTAAAGGCGCAGTTGGATATATGCAGCAAGCATAATTAAATTGCTTGCCGCTTGCCTTATACATATTTAACACATCTATAATAGCCATAGCGGTAGTGGCATAATCATCTGCGGCTTTAGGGCTACGCATAAAAGGGATTTTAGCACCATAATGGCTGGCAATTTGAGCAATTTCCCGATTATCGGTAGAAACCATTACTTCATCAAAAGCATTACAATTTAAAGCAGCTTCGATTGAATAGGCAATAATAGGCTTGCCGCAAAAATCTTTAATGTTTTTCAT
>CAYJER010000121.1:0-1456 GCA_964369225.1 uncultured Eubacteriales bacterium | reverse complement strand
TGTCTGCACCGAAGTCTACATTTAGGTCAGCAGAAACTTGACCATCGGTAACATTAGCTACGGTGTTGTAGATTTCGACACCGTCTTCATCTTTGCCTGTAAGCGTAGCATCTTTCACATCAGGAGCGTCGTCTTTGATGGTGACATTTACATCCACATCAAAGAAGTTACCGTTACCATCTTTAACCTTCACGCTAATGGTGGTGTCAACATTTGCATCTGCAGCCAAAGTGCTTTCATCAGTGTTGTTTGGATCGCTATGTTTTACATTCTCTTTCAACACAACATGAAGGTTACCATCTTTTATAAATACATCATATAACTCAGAATCATAACTAGTCGTATCGATGGATTCAAGAGTATAGCCAGAATCAGGAGTCCATACGTCTTCTTCCGCGTTTCCGACAGCATTTGTGCCTGTTGCAAGATCGCTTTCGTCCACTACTACCTTATAACCACCAGCAGGAGGTGTAGGACCTGTGGCATCTTCAACTTTCACAGTCAAAGTAGCTGTATCGGTGTCACCGTCTGCGTCGGTAATGGTATAATCAAAGTTAAAGTCAGTATCGGTGTTTACGCTGTTAGCTTCTGCTGTAAAGCTGTAAGAACCGTCAGCGTTGAAAGTAATAGAGCCTACACCGACTTTAGTTGCTGTAAGACCGTTTACTGTCCATGTGTCGTCAGGAGCGCTTATAGAAGTAAGCACCTTACCGGCATTATCGGCAGTGCTATCGCCTTTATCCGCGCTGGCTACATCGTTAGTAAGCACGTTACCTGTGATAGCTACTCCACCTTCTTGAGCCGCAGTTTCATTAATATCATCTGTAGCGGTGGGTGCGGAGTCGGTGATGGTTACGGTTACGGTTGCTGTGCCCGGGTTACCGTTGGCATCTTTTGTTACCACGGTGTAAGGCAAGGCTACGCTATCTTCACCCTCGCCGTGAGGATAAGGAGAGGTTTGAGTAAATTCTAACTTACCGTCAGTACCAAAGGAGAAAGTACCATAAGGAGAGGTTGGCAAGGAAGCAGTTGTATCCAAAGAAATACCGCTATCCAAAGTTAGAGTTACGTCTATTGCTTGACCCAATGCGTCATCATCGGTTGCTACTGTGCCGCCTGTATCGTCGTGTCCAACGGTGGTATCTTCTACTTTTACAGTCAAGAATGCATCGTCGCTGTCACCGTCGGAGTCAGTAATAGTATAACCAAATTTAAACTCAGTATTATCGGTTACGCTGTTAGCTTCTGCTGTAAAGCTGTAAGAACCGTCAGCATTGAAAGTAATAGAGCCTACACCGACTTTAGTTGCTGTAAGACCGTTTACTGTCCATGTGTCGTCAGGAGCGCTTATAGAAGTAAGCACCTTACCGGCATTATCGGCAGTGCTATCGCCTTTATCCGCGCTGGCTACATCGTTAGTAAGCACGTTACCTGTGATAGCTACTCCACCTTCTTG
>CAYJER010000120.1:0-1485 GCA_964369225.1 uncultured Eubacteriales bacterium | reverse complement strand
TGACCCGCCCCCCAAAAGTTAGACCTAAAAAACTAACAAAGGGGGTAAGAAAAAATGGAAAAATACAGTTATGAGTTCAAAAAAAAGGTTGTAACAGAATATAAAGAGGGAGGAGGAGGATACAGATACCTGTCAAAAAAGCATGAAATAGGCAAAGGAGATACAAAATCATTAAGGGCATGGGTAAAGGCATATGAAAAATATGGAGAAAAAGCATTAAAAAGCACAAAAAAAGAAAAATATACTTTTGAATTTAAAATAAGTGTGGTAAAATTATACTTAGCATCAGAAGTATCGTATCAAGAACTAGCGATAAGAAAGGAAATAAAAAATCCATCAACGCTAGTAACGTGGGTAAGACAATTTCGAGCAGGAGGATCTGATGCACTAAAAAGCAAAGGAGAGCTGAAAATGGCAAAACCCAAAAAAGAAGAAAGCAACCAGCTTGAGGAACTAAAAGCAGAAAACTTAAAGTTAAGAATAGAGAACGCCTATTTAAAAGAATTGAGGAGACTACGTTTAGAGGAAGAGGCTCTGAACAAAAAGCGAGAATTATCCATAGTCTCCGAGGAGAATTCAGATTAACGGATATACTCGCAGTGTTAAAATTTCCAAAGTCAACATATATGTACTGGCAATCAAGATTTGAAAAAGAAAATCCAGATAAAGAAATAGAAGAAGAAATCATAAGGCAAAGGAAACTAAACAAAGATTTTGGATATCGCAGAATATATGGAGAGCTAAGGAAAATAGGAATAATAATAAACAAGAAAAAAGTGCAACGACTAATACAAAAGCTGTCATTGCAAGTAAAAACATATACACGCAAAAGTAGAAAATACTCTTCATATAAAGGAGTAGTCGGCAAAATAGCCGAAAATAGAATAAAAAGACGCTTTAAAACAAATGTAGTGCATCAAAAAATCACAACAGATACAACAGAATTCAAGTATTATCAGTTTGACACAGAGGGAAGAAAAATAATAAAAAAACTATACTTAGATACGTTTTTAGATATGTATAATGGAGAAATAATAAGTTATAGTATAACAGAGAAGCCGTCAGCAATAGGAATAATGGAAGCACTAAATGAAGCAATAGAAGTCACAAAAGATTGCAAATATAGAAGAACATTTCATTCAGATAGAGGTTGGGCATATCAAATGAAAGCTTATCGAAAGACACTTAAATCTAACAAAATATTTCAAAGTATGTCAAGAAAAGGAAATTGTCTTGATAACGCTGTTATGGAAAATTTCTTTGGAATATTAAAACAAGAAATATATTATGGAAATACTTTTTACAGCTTTGAAGAGCTAAAATCAACAATAGAAGAGTACATTTATTATTACAATAACAAACGCACAAAGCAAAAACTTGATTATTTTTCTCCTGTTGAATACAGGTTAAAACATCAAGCTGCTTAAAAAAGTGTAGCAGCTATCGCTACTACACTTTCAAGTCCAACTTTTGGGGGTCACTTCA
>CAYJER010000119.1:0-1493 GCA_964369225.1 uncultured Eubacteriales bacterium | reverse complement strand
TTTTGCATCTTGGGTTATCGATGTAATAGGTGGTTATGGCACTATATACTGTCCCCCATTGTCAAGACAAAAAAATCCCTATCCATCGTGAACTTTAAAAATCCCTTTCCGTTCTTAAAAGACAGAAAGAAAATCCCTTCGTAACCTTAGTAGCAGCTGTTGGAATGTGGTAAAGTTGAAGACTTTTCCATATTTCAACAGCCGACCACCGCTATGCTACCACAAATAGACCGTGGTAAATTTCTGCCGGACAGGCGTAGCCTAGGCTCTGGTGCGGACGCTCATTGTTGTATGCCTGCACGTACTTTTTGATCCCGTTTTTAAGCTCACGCGGACTAGAATACTCGTTGATGTAAATGTCCTCGTGCTTAAAACTGCGGAACCAACGCTCGATCCGAACGTTGTCAACCCAACGAGCCTTGCCGTCCATACTTTGTAAAATATTGTTTGTTTTTAGAAGCTGAGTATAGTCATCGCTGGTGAATTGCGAGCCTTGATCTGAGTTAATAATAGCCGGCGTTCCATGGGAATTAATGGCATTCTGCACAGCCTTTAACACCGGTGCAGTCTCAAGAGTATCCGATAATTCCCAGCCAACGATGTACCGACTGCACCAGTCTATAATCGCCGTCAAATACATATGACCGTGACGCATTTTGATGTAAGTTATGTCTATTGCCCAGACTTGATTTGGCAAGAAAACATGCTTATTTCGTAGTAGATATGGGTATATTTTATGCTTTTGATTACGTTTTGATAAGTTTTGCTTAGGATATATAGCATAAATCCCCATCTCTTCCATAAGCGATTTTATACGCTTTCGTCCGACGATTAACCCCTCATCTCCGAGCTTGCTGCGTAGTCGTCGCACACCCAGATAGGGCATTTCAACATGCCAATAGTCCAGTCGTGACATAAGCTTTTCCTTAAATTCCCTGTCGCTGTTATCTATTTTTTGGTAATAGTACGCCGAGCGTGGTAAGTCAAGCAGCTCACATTGACGGCCTATACTGAGCTCACTTTTTTTGTTGACGATAGCGTTCCTCGAAGTCCTCGCCGATAAGTTTTGTACCGCATTGCCGAAGAAAATCACGCTCCAAAGTGAGCTGTCCTATCGTTTTGAACAGGGCGGTTTGTTGCTCCTCGAGCTGTTCCTCCTTCTTCAAAAGCTCGCGTTCGCGACGACTTTCGTCGAACACCCGGCTTGCATTTTCTATGAATTCTTTCCGCCAGTTGCGTAGCATATTTGGATTGACGCCGTATTCTGAGGCCAGAGCACCGAGTTCCTTTTCCCCTTGTAGCAGTTGTAGTACAACTTCACTCTTGAAGCTCGCACTGTAATTTCTTCGTCCCATCACCGTTCTCCTTTTTATTTTTCAGTATACCATAGTTCACGATGATTTCGGAATTTGCTGTTTAGGTTTATGGGGACATTATAAGTTGCATAAATATCATGTGCTGTGTCAAACTCATCAGTGATTGCAATAAATCTA
>CAYJER010000118.1:0-1502 GCA_964369225.1 uncultured Eubacteriales bacterium | reverse complement strand
GTGAACATAACCTCGTTCAGTATGAGGAATTGGAGCAAAAAGCGGCAGAAGTCACCGCCAATTTCAACAGTCTAAACGATAAAATCAAGACCGCCGAAAAGCGTTTAGCGGAGATTGCCGTACTCAAAAAGCACATCTGCAATTACGCCAAAACTCGTGACATTTACACCGCCTATCGCAAGTCGGGATACTCCAAAAAGTTTTTTGAGGAACACCGTGCCGAGATAACTTTGCACAAGGCGGCAAAGACGGCTTTTGACGAACTCGGCGTTAAGAAATTGCCCACCGTTAAATCGCTTGATGCCGAATATGCACAGCTACTTTCGCAGAAGAAAAAAGACTATGTGCAGTACCAAACTGCCCGAAAAGAAATGCAAGATATTCAGACGGCAAAGGCGAATATCGACCGACTTTTGGGCATGGAACACGACCAAAAAACCAACGAAAAAACACAGGAACAACGGTGAGTGTTCCTGTGTTTTTATAGCACCCGTAAGGGGGCGTGGCACGGTGATTTATCACCGTTTTTCAAGGGGGATTGGGGGGCTGCCACCAACAAGCAAAAGCAAGGTGTTGTACAACCTTGCCCTGCTTGCCACGTTACTGTTCAGATTAAGAATACATTTTAATGTACTTAGAAAATACAGGTTTAATAAGTAGTATCTTATCAACAACTTGTCCCATGAGTTCTTTGTAATTACTATGATTATCGAAGTTTAGTCCGTCAATTTTGTAGAGTATCCGGCTTGCTTTCTTGTTATCAAGCCGTTGCCAAAGGAATTGCAAGCCAACCTCTGCTTCTATTGTCTCTTTATCGGCGTATAGACTATCGTAAAGTTCCTTGCTGTCACTTATATATACTTCAATTCCGATATATTTTTCCTTGTTCACAAGGGTGATGCTAATTCCGGCACCGCTCGTGCCTATGGCAACCGAGTACCAGTGGTCGGTGGACGGTTTCCGAAGATTGAACGGCTTTCCTCGCTCTATTAGAAGTTCGTTAAACTCCGTCCAAAACTCCAATCGTTCGGATTGTGATTTATTCATGCTGTCAAACCCCTGTTGTGGCTTCGAGTTTTTAATAAAGTCATTGGGCATTTCGATTACCTCAAACTTGGGAGCAGGAACAGAGTCAGCAATCCTATATGCGTGTAATTCTATCAAGAAAAAACTAATCTTCTTGTTGGTGTTATTGTTAAGCCATTCAATGGCACTTCGGTGTTCTGAACGTGCTTCTTTTACAATCCAAACTATAACATCTGCGGACAGTCCCGAAGCATAGGTGATAATCTTGCCTAAGTGGTCATGATTTGAAATATCAAGTTGATTTTCAATAATCACAGTTGTTTCTGTGGTCTCATCTTTAGCGACTAAATCACAGCGATATGAACCAACATATACTTCTTTTCTTACATCGGTCAAAGTCAATCCGATGATGTCATTTAACATCTCGATATTTTCATCTTGTGCCAACCAATTTGAAAAGTCATATTGCTCATGCT
>CAYJER010000117.1:0-1528 GCA_964369225.1 uncultured Eubacteriales bacterium | reverse complement strand
TCAAATTTAATAGTTGGAAATTCGGGGATTGTACCGACGTAGAGTTCATACTTTATAGCTTTATTCAAAATAGCTTTCAGAAGTCCAAGGCAGTTTTTAACAGTTTTGGGAGCAAGAAGTTTCGCGAATAAATGGTTTTTAAATAAGTCGGTATCTTTGTACTTTATTGTTGAAATATCAGTATCTTTCCAGTAATCTCGAAGATGTAAATTATAACGATAGACTTCTTTTCGTTCGCTATTTGGATTCATTGTTTTTGACTCAAGAAAAACTTTCCATGCACTTTCTAAGCTTACCATATCTAGCCTCCATAAGTTTAATGGTGAATAAAAAAACAAATAGAGGTATGTTAGATTGATTATAAAAAAAAGGAAAAGAAAGAAAATAATAGCTAAAATCAAAGAGGTGAGCTATTATTTTCTTTCTTTTTTATTTGAGGGAAATAATCTTTTTTTTTTATAAAAAATCTTATTTTTTCTTATAGTTGCATATATATCCTTACTTTTTCTTTGTTTATCTTATTCTTTCTTTCATCAAGAGTTTTTTTCTTGACTATAGAAAATGCTTATGTTATTCGGAATTAAGCTAATGGCATGTTTTCCTTGTTCGGGAGCAAGATGTGCGTACCTCATAGTCATTTGTAGACTTTTATGACCTAGAAGACTACTGACCACTGCGAGAGCCACTCCTGCTTGAACTAACCACGAGGCAAAAGTGTGTCGAAGCGAATGAAATACAATTTGATTTCTTCTTTCTGTGATGTTGTGATTGAGCTTAAGTTCTTTTACAACACTACGAAATATATAAGAAACATCACGTATTTTATTATTTGAAAATAGAAAAGTGAAATTTTTTGAAGCATATTTTTGAGCAATGCTAAAAGTGACGTCATTGAGCGGAATCGTTCTGTTACTTCCGTTTTTAGTTTCAAAAAGTGTAATTGTACCTTGTGAGAAATTGATATGCTCGGTTTTGATAGAAAATATCTCGCTTGCTCTCATTCCTGTATTGAGTGCAAAAAGAGTAATATCATGCCAAAGTTCGTTTCTCATATACAAAGCAGTGAGTAGATTTGTCGCCTCATCGGTCGTGAGGTAACGTATTCTCTTATTATCATACTTCGGCATGGTAAAGTGAGGAATCGTTCCATCGAAGATTTCAAACTGCTTGGCTCGGTACATTATGGTTCTTAACAAAGAAAGACAATGGGCAATGGTTTTAGGGCTTAATCCTTTCTCAGTTAGGTGCTTTTTATAAGTCAAAATATCTTTCATTTTGACTTGCTCAAGACTTTTACCATTCCAATATTCCACAATATGTAGATTATAACGATAACGGTCGTTTCTTAGATTATCCTCTTTTGAGACTGTCGTTTCTAGGTAAATTTCCCATGCTTCATGAATACTGCACATATGATATCTCCTTATAGGTTGAACTATAAGGATTTATTAGATAAGTATAATTTTAGTAGTCCGTGCGGGTTCGAGTCCCGCCCTCGGTACCATTATAAGTACCTGAAATTATTGAC
>CAYJER010000116.1:0-1640 GCA_964369225.1 uncultured Eubacteriales bacterium | reverse complement strand
AGAAATTTTGCAGATTGAAAAAGAGCTTGATGGAAGTTTAAGGGAGATTTTTGAGTGATGAGTAAAATAATAAGCACAGAAAGAAATATTATCGCCTACTTGCAACTTTTTGACGATGATAATATCCCTCAAGATAATGAGACGATTGCGAAAGTGAAAGGTATTTATAACTCAATACTGCTATACTATCGTGAAGATTTTGAAGCCCATCCGCAATTTGTACTTAATGTTAAAATTTTTTCTAACACTCTAGTCGTGTCCTATTTAATAAAATATGAACAATCAGATATTGGAAGTTCAGAGAGTTTGAAAGCAGAAGAACTTGATGACATTATATTTAACAGTTTACTCAACGAAATAATAATTTTTTGTAGTATTCTAAATTATGAATGTCAAAAATATGAAATTCCTCTTCGTGGTGTAATTACTGAAGGGACGTATTTTGTAAATGATACAATGATATGGGGAAAAGGATTGGTTGAGGCGTATGATTTATTTAAAAAACATAACTGCTCAACTTTAGTATTTGATTTTAATTTAAAAGATAAAATTTTTCCCAACTCACTAAACTCCTGCTATATTAATCATAATACAGATAATCAGCTTACAATTAATACAGAAAAAGTTTTTAATTCCGTAAAACAGTCATATCAATCGTATTCACATAAACTTATTACCAATCAAGACTATCTGTCTGATTATGTTGTTGCTGTTGTGGACATTTTAGGTGCAAAAACTCTAATTCAAGAAGATGAAAATAAAAATTTAAATATTCTTTATACTGCCTACACAGAACTACAAAAAATGCAAAAAAACTATAATGACGGCTATAACCAAAATAAAATACAAATTGCAATCTTTTCAGACAATATTGTTATTGCATCTCCTGTAAAAGATAATAATTGGGATCAGGAAGCATCTCTAGGTCATAAGATTATTGATCTAGAAAGAGCTCTCTCTTCTGTAATACAAACAGTTATTTACTTCCAATGCTTTCTAGCGAGCGAGGATATACTTGTTAGAGGCGGTATCTCTTATGGAAAACTCTTCTGCGATTACAATAAATCCTATGAACCAAAACTTTCTGAAGCAATTGAAAAAACGCTTGAGAAAAACAAAATATTGTGGGGCGCCCCCTTTTTAGATGCTGACTATATAGAAAAAAATATAGCAAAATATCCTAGAGTAGTAGTTGATAGACAGTTGGTAGACGATATCAAAAAAAGTTGTATTTATAATGTTATCTATCCGTTATCCAAACCTAAATATCAATTTGATAGTATGCTACATTATGATGATGAGGACAAGCAATACTATGTCGACTATGTCACAGATTGGGTTTTCGAAGAACTAGCAGACATTGGAAAACATATCGATGCAAAAACATTATTAAATTTGGCAGATTCTAGACTTAACAAATCAGAAGACAATTCGATTGCAGAGAAAAACGAGTGGCACTTTTCATATATCACAAGAAAAACACTTTAAATGACATGTCCTACCTTGTCTAACATGCTAGCTGCTTTAACAAAACAAGAAGGAAAAAATGAAAAACAAAATAAAAATCCCACAAAACTGGAAACATCTCAAATTTAAGTATGTTTTTTCTCTTAATAAAGGACTAACCATCACTAAAGAAG
>CAYJER010000115.1:0-1642 GCA_964369225.1 uncultured Eubacteriales bacterium | reverse complement strand
TTATCATCTCGATATTAGAACTATCTATGCAAAAGATAGCTTTTCAAGACTTTGTGCTTTAGCTAAAGTTTCACCTGATTTTAATGAGGAATTAGAGGAACCTTTGACAAAATCTTTTGCACGTTTTCAAAGTATAAACTCAAGAAGATTTATCGCTTTTGCTTTAGATGTACTTGAAAACGATAAATATATTTACAGCGAAATAGAAACTCGAATGCTTCAAATGATTCACTTTACAGTGTACGGAAAATCAGCTGAAGAATGTGGTTTTAACTCTGTGATTG
The DNA here is from genome assembly GCA_964369225.1 of uncultured Eubacteriales bacterium. Classification (GTDB taxonomy): domain Bacteria; phylum Bacillota; class Clostridia; order Oscillospirales; family Acutalibacteraceae; genus SIG603. The sequence goes on along the minus strand of CAYJER010000115.1, from coordinate 1,358 downwards.
ACAGTATTTTGGCGATAAAAGAAAACAAAATTATGTGTTCTGAACTTTGTGAAATGCTTAGATATAATTTTGAAAAAATAGATTTTATTGACGAAAAAGTGAATTTAGGTTTTGATTCTCCGCTTGATTTACACTGCACTTATACAAGAGATCAAATTTTAGTAGCACTTGATTTTATGAAACCTGGAACAGTGCGTGAGGGTGCAAAATATCTACCTGAAAAGAATATCGATGTTTTCTTTGTAACACTTAATAAATCCGATAAAGATTACTCACCTACTACGATGTATAATGATTATTCAATTAATGATATACTCTTCCATTGGCAAAGCCAAAGCACAATTTCTGATGTTTCTGCTACAGGTAAGCGATATATAAATCATAAAGATACAGGGAATAAAATTTTACTTTTTGTTCGTGAATTTAAAACCGATAAAATACTAAACACTGCATCTGCTTATACATTTTTAGGCACTGCAAACTATGTGCGCCACGAAGGTTCAAAACCTATGAATATCACTTGGAAACTTGATAAAGCAATTCCTGCAAAATTCCTTAAAAAGACGAATAAACTGGTGGTGGGATAATGATAAATGTAGTAGCTGCCCTTATTTGGCAAGATGATAAACTGCTAATTTGCAAAAGACCAAAGCACAAATCGTTACCACTACTTTGGGAGTTTCCTGGTGGGAAGATTGAAGTCGGAGAAACTGAGTTTGAGGCTCTTAAACGAGAAATCAAAGAAGAATTAGATATAGTTATTGAAACTAAAGACATTTTCGGAGAAACTATTTATCATTACGATAATTTTTCAGTAAAATTAACTTTTATAAATTCGATTATTGTAAGTGGTGACCCCAAGCTTTTAGAACACGAAGAGTTTAGGTGGGTTACGATTTGTGAGCTTGATAATTTTGAATTTTGCCCTGCTGATGTTGAGATTTTGGGTAAATTAAAGCTTAAAGCTTAAAATTGAACCAATAATATCGGAAGCAAATATTTAATAATATCAGAATTAAAATGATAATATTTCCGGAAGCAAACTATTGATAATTTCGGAAGTTTAGGTTATAATATAATCAAAGCAATGTAAGGGGTGATTAAAATTAACAAACAATATAAAATTCGAATTGCAGATAAAATCTTAAAAGAACGCCTCGAAACAACTGGTGCGGTGCTAATTGAGGGAGCTAAATGGTGTGGCAAAACCAGAACAGCAATGGAAAACTCAAAAAGCTATTTGTTTATGCAAGATCCAGATAAAAGAATGTCTTATCAACAAGCGGCAGATACTAAGCCATCGTTACTATTAAAAGGTGAAACACCAAGGCTTTTAGATGAGTGGCAGACAGCACCAG
>CAYJER010000114.1:0-1664 GCA_964369225.1 uncultured Eubacteriales bacterium | reverse complement strand
CGTAAAAACATAGCCTACTTTATTGTGTGCAACTGTAAATCAAGCTAAAATTTACACATAACACTCAATAACAAGGAGGAAAAATCATGACTATATCAGATAAGATATTGCATCTTAGAAAAAGAAGTAATTTTACACAAGAAGAACTTTCGGAACAGCTGAATGTTTCAAGGCAATCCGTATCAAAATGGGAGAGTGGACAGAGCATACCTGATATACAAAAAATTATGGACATGGCAAAATTGTTCGGGGTGTCAACAGATTATCTTTTATTTGATGAGGTAAATGAAATTTCGGGCGAACCAATACCAGAGAAAAGCGAAGCCAAACTTGTTACAATAGAAACTGCAAATACATATATTGAGGCTCGAAGAAGATTTGCAATCTCACTTTCTATTGCTGTATTTTTGATTATAATAGCTACAATACCATTTGTAATTTCGGACCATATTTCTGAGGAAAATCCATATTTTAAGCTGATTTATGTTTGGTTTTTCACATTGGTTTCTGTTGGTGTAGCTATGATTATTTTGAGCTCTAGTAAACTTGCAAAGTTTGAATACATAAACAAGGGAGATTTTGAGCTTTCGTTTAATGTGTCTGGTTTGATTAGGGAGCAAAAAAGTAAGTTAGAACCTGTTCGCACAAAGAGAATCGTAATTTCCGTAGTCATGTACATTTTGTCAGTTTTACCCATCCTTTTAGTGGGTGACGAAAGGCAAAATTCTCCATTTATGGCAGTAGTTTTACTGATAATTGGATTTTCAACCTTACTTTTGATAAGAAGTGAAACAAACTTTTCAAGCTATGTGTATTTGTTGCACGAAGACGATGAGCAAATAACACAACCTAAGGAAGTACGGCGAAATAACGCTGTAATGGGTGCGTTCTGGGCGATAGTTTTAGCCATATTTTTGCTATGGGGTTTTCTCGAAGATGATTGGAGTCGCAGTTGGCTAGTATGGCCGGTGGGTGGAGCTATAAGCGTTGCCTTGGAGCTGATATTAAATCGAAATAATACAAAATGATAATTTTACATAACGGAGATTTGAAATGAAATTTAATTCAATGATACCAGAGTTGACAGTTTCTGATATTGAGCAAACCAAAGATTTTTACATAAACAAGCTAGGTTTTGCGCTTGAATACGAACGAGAAGAAGATAAATTTATTTTCTTATCATACAACGAAAGCCAATTTATGTTTGAACAAAAACATCAAAATGGTTGGAATATGGGCGAATTGGAATACCCATTTGGTCGAGGCATTAACTTCTCAATTTCTACAACCGATGTATATGAGTTATACGAAAGAGTTCAAGGATTTAATATCAAACTGTATCGTACACTTCAAGAAACAAGCTATAAATGTGACTATGACGATATTTTAGAGGTGCAATTTTTAATACAAGACCCAGATGGTTACTTGTTGCGTTTTACAAACTGATTTGTTACACATTTTAAATAATGTTGGAATAAAGACCTCCTGACCACCGAGAACTCTCGGTGGTTTCCTTTATGACTTGTAGTCGTTGAAAACTTTGGGATTTCATGATACAATGAGTGAAATTGAAGTTATGTCGTAGAGAGTTGGGTTTGGCTCGTTATGAGCAATTTATATAATGGAGGTCAATATGTTTTGTTCTATTTCAAGAAATGATGAAA
>CAYJER010000113.1:0-1664 GCA_964369225.1 uncultured Eubacteriales bacterium | reverse complement strand
GAAAATATTTGTGGTGTAGCTGAGATATAGTTAAGATATAGTTCTGATATATTTGGGGGTAAAAGAAAAAAGCTCCGCTATATACAGAGCTTTTTCTAAAATATTTATGTTAGAGTAAAATAGTGAATTTAACGCTGTTGTCACCACTTGTAATGCTAAAATCTAAGTTATGTTTTTCCAAAATTGTTTTAACAAAATGTAGTCCTAAACCACTACCGCCCGTTTGCCTGCTTCTTGATTTATCCACTCTATAAAATGGCTCAAACAGTTTCGAGATATCTTCACTACTAATTGCAATCCCTGTATTTTCGACAACAAGAATTTTATCGGTCAATGTGATTTTTATTGTTTGCTGTTCGGGGCTGTAATGTAATGCGTTGCTAATGATGTTTTGGACTGCCTTAGTCAGCAATTTTTTATCCGCTGTTACAGTTACATTTTCTAAGTCTGTAATTACTTCAAAGGACTTTATCTCTATAATTTCCGCAAAGTGTAGTATGAGTTCATCTATCACATCACAGAGGTTAAAAGTTTCGGTGTTTAGTGCATATTCGCTTCCACCCATAGTTGAAAAAGTAAGAATTTCACTGATTAAATGCTCCATTTGAGTTGCTGTCCTAAGTGTTTTTGCAATATAAGCATCTTTATCCTCATAATCTTTATACCCATATATCATGCCTTCTAAATTGCCTTTGATTACAGTTAGTGGCGTTTTAAGTTCGTGTGAAGCCGCCGAGAAAAATAATCGTTGACTTTCTTCAAGTGCCTTTTCTTTTTCAAGTTCATCTTGTAAGGAAGAAAGAGCGTCATCTAATTTCGCGGATAGCGTGTTTATATTTTTGGCTAATTCTCCGAGTTCATCACTCCGATTTTCTTCACAATGTACATCAAAAGATAACGCAGCAATCATCTTTGCACTTTCATTTATTGCCTTAATAGGTTTTGTAATAAACCTTGATAGAAATAATGCAACAATAAGCGATATAATAATCATAAACGCAATAATTATCGGAATTGTGTTTTGTAAAATTACAGTTACCTCATTTATGCTTTCGGTTGCAGTTCCAAAAATATGAAGTGTATAAACATTATTATCAATATAAAACTTGAATTCTGTCGGTGTAAGTGTCATAGTTTCCAACATCATACCGTCACTTATATGTTCAGAGTTTATAACATCTGTTTCACCAGTTGTCAAATTGTTTAGTATGCTATCATCTCCGAACATACCCATATAGCCGCCATTGCTATCATATAGTTCGATAAAGACATTTTGCTTTAATGCAAAATTGTGCAATTCTCGATTTACACTACTCATTGTAGTAGTAATTTCTGTAAGCTCTTGTTCAAAGTTTTCATTGAGTAAGTCAGTGTAAGATTGTGGCATAATGATAGCAAATAGACCGCATATCAACAAACTCGTTGCTATTAGTACACTACATACCAATATAAAAAGTTTTGCAGTCAGATTTGTTTTAAGATATTTTTTCAACTTTATACCCAGCTCCTCTCACCGTTTCAATGTAATCTACACCTAATTTTTGACGAATATTTTTAATGTGAATATTGACTATTCTGTCATCGCAAAATATTTCATCACCCCATACTTTAGTGACAAGAACATCACGGGTCAGCACAACTCCTTGGTGTATAAAGAGTTCGGC
>CAYJER010000112.1:0-1766 GCA_964369225.1 uncultured Eubacteriales bacterium | reverse complement strand
CATTTTTTCATTGAAATATCAATCTCAATATTGCCATAGCTTAAAATATTTTTCGCTTTTACAGTGTCACTAAAGGACATTCTGCGAAAAATCGAATTAACCCTCGCCACAAGCTCCATTGGTGCAAATGGCTTCACTAAATAATCATCAGCACCCATTGTGATGCCGGTAATTCTATCAAGCTCACTATCTTTTGCAGATACTATAATGATTGGAACATTGCTACGCTCTCTTATTGCCGCACAAAGCGTCACTCCGTCTGTTCCCGGCATCATAATGTCTAAGATAACCATATCAGACGGACTTTCCTCAAATTTTGCTTTGAGTGCATCGCCTGTTTCAAATGCAGTTACTTCATAACCGCTATTTTTCAAAAATCCGCTTATAATATCACGGATAGATTTTTCATCGTCAGCTATATAAATTTTCATCAAATCACCTCTGAATACATTATAACATGTCTGAAAAAACAATGTAAGTACATTGAATAAACTGCCTACAATTTGCCTATTTTTAACCGATGATTTTCCATTTAGATTTATTTTATAATTTAGTAGCAAACTAAAATCTATTTTACTGGAGGACAAGTAATGAAAATCAATAAGTTAATAATACTTTTAATTGTTGGGTGTATAGTGTTGACAGGGTGTAATGTAAGTGAAATTACAAATGAAAGTAGTAGCCAAATCTCTGATGATGGAAATCCTATTGAAGATGTACTGCCGCAAGATGAGGTGATTGACAATAACACTGAGATAGTTGTTATAGGCAAACCCCTAAATCGTATGATGATTGCAAGAGGTATTAGGGATAATGAAATGCCAAGTACACAATTAGATACTTATGATGACCCTTATATCAATCTTCAATATGCTATCACAGAAACAAATACCCATTTGGCATTGTCAGAAGTAGAGCAAAAGCAGACTATCACCATTGCGGTAATAGACACCGGTGTAGATTATACACACGAAGATTTGAAAAACCGTGTTAATGTAAAAGATGGGTATGATTTTGTAAATGATGATAAAAATCCTATGGACGATAATGGACACGGCACACATGTTGCAGGAATTATTGCCGCCGAAGCTAATAATGGTACAGGCATAGCTGGTATGGTTGGGGATTTAGATGTAGAAATAGTTCCATTAAAAGCGTTAGAAGAAAACGGAAGTGGAATAGCACAAGACATTGCAGATGCAATCATTTATGCAACTCAGTTAGATGTTGATATAATCAATTTGAGCTTAGGTACACAGGGCTATTCAAAAGCAATAGATGAAGCTGTTACCAAAGCATTAGAGAGCGGTATTTTTGTTGTTGCCGCTTCCGGCAATGATGGTTCGCTCACAGGGTTTGCATCGCCCGTTGGGATAGACGGTGTAATTGCGGTAGGTGCTACAAATATAAAAGGTGAAATAGCCGATTTTTCAAACTTTGGATTAAATATTGATATAGGTGCTCCCGGAGAAAATATTGTTAGCACTTTACCGAACAATCAGTATGCCGCTCAAGACGGAACAAGTATGGCAACACCCATTATAACAAGTGCAGTTGCGATACTTCTTGCAGAAAATCCAAACATCGAAATAGACACAATGTATAGCTTGCTTTGCGACAACACCACTGAAATATCAGACAGTGTTGAAAGGGAAAAACTTTGGTTTGGGATAGTTGATATTTATTCCGCACTTATAGCGTTAAAATCAGTGTGATTTTTGCCTACACTTTGCCTATTTTTAACCGATGATTTTCCACCGATACTT
>CAYJER010000111.1:0-1774 GCA_964369225.1 uncultured Eubacteriales bacterium | reverse complement strand
AACTTGCGGCTATGCCTGTTCGTTTTTGGGCGGGAGTTCCGAACGTGCCTGCAAAAGATGTAACGAGCATGGCAATATACACATTGTTTATTCAGCATGTACTCAATTCATTAAAAGAAAATGGAAAAGGTGCAATAGTTGTACCTACGGGCTTTATTACCGCAAAAAGTGGTGTTGCTAAAACAATCTTACAACATATCGTAGATAAAAAAATCCTATATGGATGTATATCTGTACCCCCAAATGTTTTTGCCAACACACCCACAAGTGTATCAGTTCTTTTTTTTGATAACTCTAAGACAACTGAAAAAGTCGTGCTTATTGATGCTTCTAAAATGGGTGAAGAATATCAAGATGGAAACCTCAAGAAGCGACGTTTAAGAAAGAATGAAATTGACACTATTGTAGATGCATTTCTAAGCAAGCAAGCAGTAAATGAATTGTCTGTTTCCGTAACGCATGATGAGATAATTGCTAAGAAATACTCTCTTAAAGCAGGGCAATATTTTGATATTAAGATTGACTATGTTGATATCACACAAGATATGTTCATTGACATTATCAATAAACATAGGACAAATCTCGAAAATCTTTTTAGAAACGGGGATAAACTGCAAACTGAAATTATCGAACAGTTAGGCAAGGTGAAGTATGAGTAAGTTAGGCGACTTTTTATCAATAAAACATGGCTGGGCATTCAAAGGAGAGTTTTTTTCCGATAAGGGAACACAAAGTATCCTTACACCGGGAAATTTCTTTGAAAAAGGTGGCTTCAAAGAAAACGGTGGAAAAGAAAGATATTATACTGGCACATACCCGATAGAGTATCTTTGCAAAAAAGGTGACTTAATAGTTGCAATGACTGAGCAAGCAGAAGGATTATTAGGTAGCACAGCAATCGTTCCAGATGATAACATGTATCTGCACAATCAACGGATTGGGTTGATAAACTGCAAAGAATCAGAATTAACTAAAATGTATGCATATTACCTGTTTATGACAAAAACGGTTCGAGAGCAAATAGGTAGAAGCTCAACTGGTACAAAAGTAAAACATACTTCTCCAGAAAAAATATATGATGTCGTTGTACAACTGCTTGACGTTGCCACACAAAAAAAGGTGTCATACATGCTATGGGTTTTTGACCAAAAAATCCATAACAATAAGAAAATCATCTCTGAACTTGAAGATATGACTAAGACGGTTTATATGCACTACTTTTTTAGGAAACAAAGCAATGGAGTGTTAGGGCAAATAATATGTGAAAATTCCAAATCTACAATACAAGTTGGTGAAGCTAAAGGACGTAAAGGTCAATATCCGTTCTTCACAAGCGGTGAAGCAATATATGAGTACGATACGGCTTTAATAGACGGAAGAAACTGCTTTTTGAACACAGGTGGAAATGCAGATGTTAAGTTTTATGTCGGGAAGTCGGCTTACTCAACTGATACATGGTGCATAACAGGAAAAAACGATATGGCAGATTATCTATATTCATTATTACATACGATAAAACTGGAATTAAACTTGAAATATTTTCAAGGTACTGGTCTTAAGCATTTGCAAAAAGAGCTATTGCGTGAACGAGCAGTATATATACCGTGTGACGAAGAATTGCAAGAGTTTAATAGAATTGTCGTACCTGCATTTAACGCCATTTCTGAAAAAACAAGAGAAAACCAACAACTAACCGAACTTAGAGATTGGTTATTGCCAATGCTGATGAACGGACAAGCGACGGTGGAATAGGAGGATAGCATGGAGTTTTTTA
>CAYJER010000110.1:0-1802 GCA_964369225.1 uncultured Eubacteriales bacterium | reverse complement strand
GTGATTTTTGCCTACACTTTGCCTATTTTTAACCGATGATTTTCCACCGATACTTGTTTTATAATTTAATCACAGGGTAAGCAAAACAAAAAATAAAATTAACCGCCCTGACAGAAAGGAGAACTATTATGTTCACAAAGAAAATTGCATCACTCGCACTCGCAGCACTTATGGTAATTGGAGGTACAGGTGTCACAGCATTTGCGGCAGAGCCGGATAGCTCGGTTGACACAACTCCAGTGCAAATCTTGAATGTAGGAACATTTAATATGCCGACAGTAGAGTTTGCCGCAGACCCAGATAGCACACAGGAAGAAAAACTGGAAGTTTTGACACAAATTGCCCTCCAGTTTAACCTCGAGTTGCACGCTGAATTAGTAAGCATTACAGCAGAGCACGACCAGTTCCATCAAGATGCCACAGCAAGCCAAGAAGCTAATCAAGCAAGCAGAGAACTTGAAGTATCAGCGATTATAGCCGCTTCAGAAGCAGGTGAAATCACAAAAGTTGAAGCAAAAAAAGCTCTTGAACAAATGAAAGCAGAAACAGCAGAAACGATTGAAGCACTTGGAGTTATCAAAGCAACAAAGACACAAGAAGATGGACAGCTTAAAGGCTCAAGTAGTGCTTTGGGTGCTGAACTAATTGCAGAGTTCTCATCTGAAACACCGGATACAGCAGTTATCAACGAGCTTCTTACACAGTTAGTTGAAAATCAAAGAGTTCATTTGGAAATTGACTACAAATACCAAGCTCAAATTGATGAGCTTTTAGGACTTAACTAATCATAAGTAAATCTTTTCACCTATCTCTTGTGAAAAAAGGAGTAGTCATCGGTACAGGTGGCTACTCCTTTTGTTTCTAATAAAAAGACCATTCGAGAAAGTGCCAATGTTTTGCCTATTTTTAACCGATGATTTTCAACCGATACTTGTTTTATAATTAAATTACAGGGTAAGCAAAACCAAAAAAATAAAATTAACCGCCATGACAGAAAGGAGAACTATTATGTTCACAAAAAAATTGGCATCACTCGCACTCGCAGGACTACTAACAATCGGAGGTACAGGCGTTACAGCATTTGCGGCAGAGCCAACAGCACCGCTTGCACCCGAGCAACCATCAATCTCAATTAGCTTCGACAAAGAAGCAAAAGCCGCTGAACTTGCTGAAAAAGCTACAACTATGGAAGCAATGGCTTTAGAATTTGCTGAAAAAGGTATTGCTTTTGAAGAAGCTAAAGCCGCTATGGAACTTAAATTGGCAGAAAGCGGAAAAACAGCTGAAGAAATTAATGCATTACTTGAACAATTCACAGCTAAATTTGATGAACTAAAAGCAGCCAAAGGTGCTGAAGTAGCAGTAAAACAAGCAGAGCGTGAAGCTAATACAGCTGCTCGTCAAGAAAAAGGTGTAGTTAAAGGCGGTCAAGGAACAGGCGATATAATTTAAATAAACGCTAAAATACAGCTTTCAAAATGAGGGCTGTATTTTTTTATCTTTATGCAAGTATCTTTTGGGATGTGATTGGTTTGTAGAGTAAACAAATAATAAAGTGCGACCTAAAAGCAGTCGCACTTTAATTATTTTATTGGATTTTCCCAGTTCCAGTTGGTGTAAATCGCATAAGCTTCTATTTTTTCAGAGTTTTCATCTAATGTAAAGCCAGCAATAGAGTTCCCAACCCTAAAAGTAGGTTCTATAAGCAAACTATCCTTTTGCTCGACACTTGTACAAGTTTGACCGATTATTGTGTTGTCAGTTATATAAACCCACTTGTCATTCTCAAGTTTGAAGCTAAG
>CAYJER010000109.1:0-1812 GCA_964369225.1 uncultured Eubacteriales bacterium | reverse complement strand
TATAGATGAAGGAAGTGGTGTAGCGAAATTCTTGAACCTACGAACAGAAACTTGATAAGGCGATTAGGTGGGTAAGGTTGCAATCCAAATCGAAGCCCTAATGGTAAACGTAAACCGAAATTGTAAATCAAGAGGTTGTGGAATGAAAGATTAGTGTCTTACCTTGGGAGACCCTACCCACATATCGTCAGATGTGGTCGAAAAAGGTTTAGGGAGGGAGTCAGATGAAGTCATAGTAGGCAAACTCAACATAGTTGAATTAAAGCTGAAGGACTGAAGCGATTTATAGTACAAATCGCTATTATAAAATAATACACAAGCCAGAATTCAGGTGGATTAGAAGAGTAGGAACGTAACCGAGGGATATAATCTATACCGAGAGGGGCGATGTGTAGGAATGTTGTAGTAGAAAGAGGAGTAACAACAATGGAATTAATGGAAATGATACTAGCAAAAGAAAACCTAAATCAAGCCTATAAAAAGGTAGTTGCCAATAAAGGTGCTAGTGGAATAGATGAAATGACAGTGAAAGAATTGGGAGATTACATCAGAGAAAACAAAGAAGAGATTCTTAATTCATTAAGAAATAGAACTTATTTTCCAAAGCCAGTGCGAAGAGTGTATATTCCAAAAAGTAATGGAAAACAAAGACCATTAGGAATACCGACAGCATTAGATAGAACGATTCAACAAGCAGTAGCTCAACCAATCGTAGAAATCTATGAGAAAATATTTAGTGAGCACAGTTACGGTTTCAGACCAAACAGAAGTTGCCATGATGCAATTAAGCAAGCACTGGAATATCTAAACGATGGATACGAATGGGTAATTGATATCGATATAGAGCAATTCTTTGACAAGGTAAATCACGACAAATTAATTTCAATTCTTAGAGAACAAGTAAACGATAGTGACGTCCTAAATCTGATTCGTAAATATTTGCGAGCAGGAGTTATGGACAAAGGAATTATCAAAGCTACAAAAACTGGAGTACCGCAAGGCGGACCTATCTCCGTCGTGCTTTCAAATGTATATCTTGATAAGCTAGATAAAGAACTAGAAGCAAGAGGATTGCGTTTCGTAAGATACGCAGATGATGTGCTAATCTTTGTGAAAAGTGAAGTCGCAGCTAATAGAGTTATGACTTCTATAACTAGTTGGATTGAGAGAAAACTGTTTTTGAAAGTAAATGCAACCAAGTCAAAAGTAGTCAGACCAATGAGAAGTAAGTATCTAGGTTTCACCTTTTTAAAACATGGTGGAGAATGGAAAGTAAAGCCAACTAGAGAAAAGAAAGTAAAATTATATGAAAACTTGCGAGAGTATCTGATACGAGGGAAAGCAATTGCTAGACCTATTACAGTAACGATAAAGCGAGTAAATCAGAAAATTAGAGGTTGGATAAATTATTTCAGAATAGGAATGATGAAAGGTTTTATCGAAGAGTTTGGAGAATGGCTTAGACATAAGATAAGAGTAATTATCGTAAAACAATGGAAAAATCCTAAGACCATATATAGGAACTTAATGTACCTCAATCGTAAATACAGAAACGGATTTAATGAAGAAAGTATATATAAAGTCGCAAACTCAAGATTGGGATGGTATAAAAGATGCAGTATGAATGTAGTGAATTTTATTCTTAGTCCTGTGTTGCTAGAGACAAAAGTAAAGGACGGAGCAAACCTGCTCAATCCTTTACAATACTATCTAAGAAATGTTGGAATATAAGTTGTAGAGCCGTATACGAGACCCGTACGTACGGTTCAATGAGAGGGGGGTAATTCCTAGCAATTATGCCTCTACTCTATT
>CAYJER010000108.1:0-1819 GCA_964369225.1 uncultured Eubacteriales bacterium | reverse complement strand
AAGCCTACAGCACAGGCTACAGCAACACCAAAGCCAACAGCACAGGCTACAGCAACAGCCAAGCCTACAGCACAAGCTACAGCGACAGCTAAGCCAACAGCACAAGCAACAGCGACAGCCAAGCCTACAACACAGGCTACAGCAACAGCTAAGCCTACAACACAGGCTACAGCAACACCAAAGCCTACAACACAAGCTACAGCAACAGCCAAGCCTACAGCACAGGCTACAGCAACACCAAAGCCTACAGCACAAGCTACAGCAACACCAAAGCCAACAACACAACCAACAGCAACACCCGAAGAGCCATATATAGTAATGGGGCAAATTTATGACGGATTGTTTGACAGTTCTTACGAAGCTAGACTTTATGCTGAAAGTAAATTTGTAGACAAAATACTTAATGAGGGAGTAACTGCTTACGGGTGGTACTCTGTAACATATTCAGATGGTACTAAAAAATACACTATCAAATGGAAATACTAAAAACTTAATATTACAACTCAAAACAAGCTGAAAGGCTTGTTTTTTTATATATATAAGCTTAAAAAAGAAAGGACAAAAGAAATGAAACGAATAGCAACAATATTTATGACGTTAGTAATGTGCTTGTCATTGATAGTAGGAATACCACTTTCAAGCAACGCACAAAGCTATAGCACAGTTCTAAAGTACAGTAATATAACTGACGTTAGAGTAACATTTAGTACTGGGTTTAGCGAAAGTAGTTGGTATCCAAAAGGAATAGGAAACTATTCAAGTAGCCAATTAGCCTATTGTTTAGAGCAAGGAGGTGAACTCTTCAACTTAGACTATGGATTTTCACAAGAAAGCATGAGTAAAGAACTAGCTACCAAAATAACATTGATTGACTACTACGGCAGATACTTAGACGTTGGAGACATTAACGACATTGAAGCACAGGAAATGTTCTGCCAATTCCTTATTTGGGAGCAACAAACCTCTGCTAATGGAACAGTTAAAACCCTATCAGCCAGAAACGCTAGTACAGGAAGAACCTACAGTGTCACAGACTACAATAAGTTTAAAGCTAGTGTAATGGAAGAGGTTGACAAGTTCTATACAACTCCTAGCATAGCGAATAAAACAGTAACTTTAAAGCCTGGCGAGAGTATCACTCTTACAGACACAACAGGAGCATTAAGTAATTATATAGACACTCCTATTGCTAATACAACAGGAATGACAGTAACTAAGAGTGGTAACAAGGTTACAATAAAAGCAAATGGTTCTACTAACACAGATGGTAAAATTATTTTTTCTTATTTTATTGATAAAGATTATAACCAGTATCATGAACCTGCTTTTTATTACAGCCATGAAACATTACAGGACTGTGGAACTGTAGGTTTTGATGGAGGAGACCCTAACGTTTTTACTCTCAACGTCAAAATCCAAACAGAGGGCAACTTAAAAATAATAAAAACATCAGAAGATGATGTAGTTGAGGGTTTAGACTTTAAAATCACTGGTAATGGTGTAGACCAAACTGTGACAACAGGTAAAGACGGAACTATAACAGTCAATGGTTTAGTACCTGGCACTTACACAGTAGCCGAAGTAAACACCCCAGACAAATACACACAACCTGCAAGTCAAACAGTAACAGTAAAATCTAACGAGACAGCTACAGTTACTTTAAATAATGTGCTTGCAAAAGGTTCAGTTAAAATAATAAAAACATCAGAAGATAATGTAGTAGAGGGTCTACAATTCAGAGTTACAGGAAACGGCATAGACCAAACTGTAACAACTGGTGCGGATGGAACTATAACAGTCAATGGTTTAGTACCTGGCA
>CAYJER010000107.1:0-1890 GCA_964369225.1 uncultured Eubacteriales bacterium | reverse complement strand
TTTCTCCTCCTGTAGGTAAATAGCTGCGAGGATTAACCGCCTCGCCATTAACAATGGTTTCAAAATGCAAATGATTGCCGGTGCTGGTGCCGGTTGTTCCTACCAAAGCAATGATATCTCCGGCTTTAACTTGCTGTCCACTTGTCACCAACAATTCCTGACAGTGGGCATAAGCCGTTTCAAAACCTCCCCCATGATTTATTTTGATATAGTTGCCGTAGCCGCCATTGTAGGTGGACATGGTGACAGTGCCGTCCAGCACCGCATAGATGGGAGTGCCTGCCGGATAGCCTAAATCTATGCCGCTATGGAAGCTTTCGGTTTGATAAATGGGATGAATGCGATTGCCAAATTCACTGGTAACGGCATCTTGCCAGCCGGCAACCGGTTCAACAAAGCCATCTATTCCGACAAAAGGCACAGCTAAATTTGGCCAGGAAGTTAGCAAATCTTCATAATCCAAGCCATCGGTGGGAGCTGAAATGCCATAATTAATCTGATAATAAATCTCGGTGGTATTGAGCATATCCTCCGTAGTTGCCTGCTTGCCCATATGATTAGCGATGTTGCTGTAGATAGTTTCCATAGCTTCAATCGAGGTGTGGACTATATAAGTTTCCGTTTCGGTTACCTGTTCGCCATTTTCATCAGTCGAAACCACCTCCTTGGTTTTTTCTTCGCTTTCATAAAAGCAAGCGACAAAAGCAGAAATATTTAAGCTTTGAGGGGCAGCTTCTGCAAAAAACAGAGCATAAAAAATAGCCTTGATTCTGATATGATCAAGACTATTTGCTTCCGTATTTTGATTTGCCGTTTCAATTTCGCTATCCAAAATAGCAAAAGCCAGCTGCATATTTTCAACCTGCACCCGATATTCAGCAGGCATATTCCCTAGCGAGCTGCCATAAAAAACAGCTTCCAAGGCACTATTATTATGTTCAACGCCGCCGGAAATTAGGGCAAGCACCGCCACAATAATTAGCAACAGTGGCGATAAAATAGCCGCCAACAGCCAGCCGATTGAGTTGCGGCTTTGATCATTACTTAGAGCTAGAGCTGCGACTTTGACGGCTATAGCGAGCGGAGCAGCCAAAACACATCACCTCCCCCCGGCTTGGCCGAAGAGCTGCTCCTTGTATTTGGGAGCATGAACAACCAAATTATAGCGCTCATTGCCACATTTAAACAGGCAAATCCCACGCTGGGGAAACTTAATTAAATTATACTCGCTTTCTTCCAGCTGCAAAGACTCAATATAAAACTGGGAATTTATATTTCCGGCATTGAAAAGAAATTGATGCGTAGGTATTGAGAACAGCGGTTTTGTTAGCTCGGCTATGCCGGGAATTGTGAAATCCTCAACATTTTGGCTGGCTAAAATCATAGCAGATTCTTTCTTTCTAACACGCTTCATGCTATTTCTGATGTATTCGATAGCGGTTATATTAGTTAAAAACAAATACATTTCATCAATAGCCGCAGCGGTATTTCCTTCGCTCAAAAGCTTATCCGACATAAAGGATAGCACATTAAACAGCAGGGCATTTTTGATGTTCTTGCTAGCCTGGAGCAGCCCTTTAACCCCGAACACAATAAAACGGTCACTAACTATATTCGTGTGACCGTTGAAAAATTTACTCTCCGCACCCATGCAAATGGAATGCAAGCCGAGCAGAATTTCTTGCAATATTTCCGCTGTGTAGAGGTGATATTGTTCGCTGTTATAGTCTTTGTACTCGGCTTCGATGTAGCGGTAGAGGTCGGATAGAATTGGGTAGTCAACTGATTTTAAACTGCTAAAATCGGTATCATCGCTGATATTAAATTGCAAATAGAGCTTGGTTAGCAGGATTTCGATGGTGTCGATATGCTTATCTTCAAAATCTTTAT
>CAYJER010000106.1:1032-1896 GCA_964369225.1 uncultured Eubacteriales bacterium | reverse complement strand
TTATTTGTCGGTATCGTAATTTTGAATTCAGCGCCTTGCCCTTTATCCGCTAAGAGGATAATATCGCCGCCATGAAGTTCGGCTATCTCCTTACAAATAGCAAGCCCCAAGCCTTTGCTGCTGCCGGTGGTAAAGCCTTTGGCAAAGATTTTCTCGGCATTTTCGCTCGGGATACCGCAGCCTGTATCACGCACATAAAGCGCCACCGTGTTACCATCATTTTCGCTTGCTACTTCAATGGTAAACTCGCCGTTTGCCATATGCTTATTGCTGTTGACAGAAAGGTTAATCATCATCTGCACCAGCATTTCCATATTGCCCAAAACGTACTGCTCGGTATCGCCTTTTATATAAAGCTGATTGCCCTTTTTCTCCAAAAGTCCTCGGCAGACCACAGCGGCATAGTGTAAAAACTCCGCTATCGATAGTTTGCTTAGCACCGCTTGGGCAATGGGTGTAGTGGGCATTTCCATCAGGCTTGACACAAGCTGGGCCAGCCTTGTCGCTTCAGAGGAAATAATTTTCAAGTTTTGCGTGGTTTCCATGCTTATTCCATCATTTTTAATCTGCTTATTGGTAAGCTGGGCATAGCCGCTCATAATGGCCAGTGGGGTTTTAATTTCATGCGCCATTTTGTGGAAAAAGTCGGTTTTCATATTATTGATGCTCTCAAGCATAGCGGCATTTTTGGCAATCTCTTTTTCCCTTATCTGCAAAAGGGCCAGTTCACGCTCGGTGCGCAAAAACTGCATTGTCAGGGCAATAGCACTGAAAAAGACAATCAGAATAGTGATATATGGCAGAATATAATATGAAACACCATGATAGGTAAAGGCTTCCATAAACCATACCGCCACCATCAAT
>CAYJER010000106.1:0-1022 GCA_964369225.1 uncultured Eubacteriales bacterium | reverse complement strand
TGATAACCTCGCCATAAAATATAGCCGGTAATACTTGGCAAAATGATGGTCATAACCACCCCGAAAACATAAACATACCTGGTGTAAATTATGGACGGTGTAAGTATATAGAAAACTGAAATCGCCGCAAAGCCACCGAAAAAAACATATTTTGTCCAAGTCGAAAGTTTAAGCTTTAGCACAGATAGCACATGAAGAATTAAAAAGAAGTAAAAGCCAAAGCGGGAAAGGTATTCAATCTTATGCAAAATATACCAGGAGAGATGAGGCAGTAATGTCATAATATCTTTACTGAAATATGCCGAATAGTGCAAAGCAGCACAAAAACAAGTGAGGGCAAACCACAGAAAACTAATTCGCTCGGTATAACTTAAAAACATACCCAGAAAGAAGATCATAAAGGCCAATAGCACCCCCATAATAAGACCATTACTTAAAAATTCGGCGCGATTTCGCTCGATAATTACATCCTGCTCGGCTAAGTAAATATCTTTAAAATAGCCATAGGTGTGATTATGGTAGGCCAGCTGTAAAATTATCTCGGTGCTATCCGTTTGGGGGGTGAAATAGACGGAATAGTAGTCGGTTTGGGGGGTAAATTCTGCTATGTCCCGGCTTACCACACCGATTTGTGAAAGTAATTCTCCGTTTACATAAAGATTTTGCGCATAGTCGGAGGATAGCCCGCTAATGCCATAGGTTTTACCTGCCGGCAAGTTGAGCTGGATGCGATAGGTGCCGTATTTGGCATTTTCATCCATGAGAATGGGCGGTTGGGCAGAAAAGTCCTGCGGCTCGTATAATTCGCCCGGATAAAAGTCGGCTATATTGGCATTTAGCAGTACATATTGACGGCTTAAATCGGTTTTTTCTATTTCGGACACAGTGAGAATAGCCACTGTACCGGGTTTTATGACGATGATCAGCAGATAAAAAAGCGTGATTATTATGAAAAAGCAAATGGTGGGTGTTATGAAGGATTTGCTGCGAGGGCTATTTTGCCGGTTTTCCCGCTTTTCTTT
>CAYJER010000105.1:0-2009 GCA_964369225.1 uncultured Eubacteriales bacterium | reverse complement strand
TTTATCTAACCCAATTCCTAAATCTACTGTAGGGGTTGTTTTTCCAACCCCTCCTTTTTGTTATAAAAAAATTGATTTTTTTAAGGTTTGTGTTAGTACAAAAATTATGATATAATATTTGTGTTGTCGCTCCCAATCAGACAACTGAAAGGGGGGTCGTTCAATGGAAATATTATATTCCTTTTTATTTCCTGTTATGGCAAGTGTAGTTAGCTACTTCATTTGCAAATGGCTAGATAGGAAATAGCGATAACTAGCCAAAAAAGAACCCCCACGAGTTGCACCTCGTGGGGGTTCGGTCGTTCCAATGGAACTATATTCCTTTTAGCTACTGCTATTATATCATATGCTGCAGCTATTTTCAAGTATATCCTAAAAATTATATTTTAGTCCTTAAAATAATTTGATAATCCAAAATTCCAACGATACACAGTAAGAACCTTCGCTACATCATCACGCATTTTATCGTCATCAATATGTATTAGGTCACCCTCTGCAAGCTCCTCAATCCCTATTTCTTTTGCTATTTTTTTCAATATTCCTCCAAAAGCAAACAATCTACGTCCCTTCAAGGATGTGCTAAGAACATTAACCAGCTTGTCTGTTAGTAAATTATCATTGGTTATAAATTCAGTATCTTTCAAAGTGTACTTTGCAACCTCTGCAACATCCTTATATTTACCCTTAGAACGACTTGTTTTTCTAATATCACATACTGGGTCATAATCTAACTTCATAGCTGTACGCCACATTTTTACCCAATCCGTTGTTTGCATGTAGTCTTTATTATCTTTCTTGAAATAAGATTTATCGACTAATATTATTGCGTGTATATGAGGATGGAAAGTATCATCTTCTTTATTGTAAGTAATTTCTAAAGCACGAAACCAACCTTGTATTAGTTTCCTTGATTTTCTATGCTCATTAAGATTTTTCCAACCCTTTAAAATATCTGTTATTTTATCTTTTAACTCCTCATCAGTGCAGTTCTTCATTGTCAGAGTCAAAAATAAAGGCACAAGATTTTTATGTTCTTCTTGCGTTTTATCCATTACCTTTGAAACCTGATGAAACACTTTAAGGCTTTTTCTCCATTGACACATAGGGCATAACCTCTCTTTACAAAAATCTGCTGAATGTAATTTTTTTTCACCAGTTTCAATATTTTCTAAAAAAGCTAAAGCAGAACCACAAAAACGAACACGAACCGATTTTTTATCGTAACCAAGCCTTTTAAAACTATCTGCAAGTTTCAAACTTCGTAATTTTTTAGGTCGCCAAGGTACAGTCTTATTATTCTTTTTATCATTTAGTGCATTGTTTTTGAAAAATACTTCTTGCATTTTATCATTCATTATGTTATACTCTCTCCATAGAAGTGTCTTGTGAAATCTTTGTTATACTAGATTTCATAAGTCTATAAAAAGAAATCCCCCTCTTGTATTTAATTTTTGTTTGAGCACTTAAATTATATCACAAGGGGATTTTTTTGTCAATAATTAAGGTCAAAAAAGCGGAAAAAACGACCTTCATTGTTTCTATAGTATCGAGTAAAAGAAAAAAGCCCTTTTTGAGGGCTTTTTTTGCCCCTTTCAGGGGCATTTCAAATATCAAAAAAGTGCAGTATTTATCAGCATTTAAACCCATTCCATTAAATCAAAGTCAAGGTTAAAATGAATGCTCCGCAACCTTGACTTTGATTTTTTTTTGTGCTTAAAAAAATATGCCGAAACCAACTCAAAAACAAATTCAAACTTTTTATGGTTTCGTCTTAGTTCAGTATAGCACAAAAAACCATTCCATTGCTTAAATCATATCCAACAGCTTTTCTTTGCCTCTCCAATCTAAAAACAAATTTCATGCTCTTATCAATCTCTTAAATGCCCCTATTTGACATTTTTATATTTTTAGAGAGTATTTTTATGCTAAAATATTCAAATACGCTCTCTGCTTATTCTAGGCTATTTAATTTAGCATGAAAAGCAGTTTTGAACTTCGGTAGAAGTGAT
>CAYJER010000104.1:0-2060 GCA_964369225.1 uncultured Eubacteriales bacterium | reverse complement strand
TCAAGCCGGCAGCTTCTTTTGCCCAGTTGGGGATATAGATGCTATCTTCGATATAGTGCTGGCAATGCAGGCAGCTATCGCAGCTTTGTTCTTGGGGGAATTCGCTTTGCAGCACGTCATATAGGTTGAAAACATGATCCTCTAATTGTTGAATTGACGAAATAATTTCACGAGCGGTTGTGGTTTTTTTCATGGTGTTTCCTCCGTTTTTTTAGATTTTAATGGTTTTTCAGGCTGGTGAATTAATTCATAACTGCCACCTGGGTGGAAATTAAAAAAGCTAGCAAACAAATTTGTCTGATAGCTGTGGCGCTGGATGTATTCCGATGGGTCATAGTTGGTTATTAGCAGCTCCTCGTACACTTCGCCCTTCTTCTTGCGCATTGCATGGGGTCGAGTGGTGCGGTAGATATAAAAATCCCGGTACAAGTCGGTGATTTCCGGGACATTATTGTAACTTACCATTACATAACTCTTGGCCTTTCGCAGCAAATCACGCAGGATGGTATGATCCTCTCGATAAAATTTGGCTTCATAAAACTTTTCGGCATTGTAATAGGGAGGATCGGCGTATAGGAAATTTTTAGGGCTGTCGTAGTACTTAATTAGGCTTGCAAAGTCTTTGTTTTCAATTGTGACATCGGCAAAATTATAAGAGAAATTCCAAATATCCACAAAAAAGCGGCGGACATCGCATTTACGACCGCCGAAACTTTTGCCATTGGCATTGAAGCTATATCTTAGCATTTTATAGTAGATAGCTGCTCTTTTTATGTCTTTTTGAGCGGCTTGGGTTAGGATAACTTCTCTTAATTCCTTGGCTGTGGGGGCATCGAAGAGGACTTCGGTTAATGCTAGCTCTTGTTTTAAATCTTCCTCATTGAATTCGTTTTTCTCGATGAATTTTTTGCACATCTCAAAGTCGGCACGAGAATTGAGGGCAAGGAAGCCGATTTCTTTGACTAAAGCTAAGGTATTTTCCTTGGCGCAGGTTATGAGATTGACGAGATCATTGTTGTAATCGTTATAGATGCGGCTATTTCTATTCGGCCGCTTGATGTTGAGGGTGACAGTGCCGCTGCCGCCGAAAATGTCAATGAAACGGTCGTACTTGGCAGGGGCTAGCAGGTTTATTATCCACATTAGCCGGGATTTGCCACCCACCCAGGATATGATGCTTTTTTTCAGTATTTCGATCACCTCGCATTAATGGTGTAGGGCAAGGGCTTGCTCTTGCCGTTGTGATGCCTGCTGAAATGCACAAGGCAAGAGCAGAGCCCTTGCCCTACATTTCATATGATTAATAACCTGTTCTAGGCAATGCAATCGGCAACGCATAAACATTCGTTACCCAGCGACTAATATTTTGCACCCATTTATCGACATGCAGGCCGCCAACCTCGGCGATGTTTACAAAACTTGTACCTCCCAATAAACCGGGGCGGCTTATGCCATGAATAGCAGGAGCTTGTACCTGCGAAAAGCCTGCCGGAGCTTGGCCGAAGATGAACATCATCTCGGTTACTCTCTCATTTGTGCCAAGGCCAAGGGCTGTTGGATTTGCTACCAAGCTATAGTTTTGTAGAGTGGAAAGGTTGTCGGCCAGGATGCGGTAATCGCCATCATTTACCCGATACATGACTTTATAGCTGCCGGGGAAGTTGTAAGTTCCTGTATCAATGCCGATCAGTTCTACCTCCCAAGGCATGATGTCTTTCCAGTAGAAATTATCCAAGCGAACATTAGAATTATTGGCAATTCCGGAAAAACTGTACTTGACCGGCTGATTGCTCATCACCTCAACCGGCCCGGTTTTATTGATACCGATGCCAATATTTAAGCTGCTGTTTTCCACTTCGTAACGGGCAATTTGACCAGGGAAATCCAGCCAAGCCGAGAAAATTTCTTCATCTATAGAGTAATTATTCGGCGCTTGGATTTCTCTTACGGTATAGTGGCCTAACGGCAATAATTTGGAAACTGCTAAACCATTTTCGCCAGTGACGATGGTATCTTTGAGATTTCCGGCTCGATCATAAATTTCAAATACCGCTCCGCTT
>CAYJER010000103.1:0-2089 GCA_964369225.1 uncultured Eubacteriales bacterium | reverse complement strand
TTAGGCAGATTCCTAAATGCGGATAGCATAGTAGATACTGAACAAGGTCTAAATTCTACTAACATGTTCGCCTACTGTGGCAACAACCCAGTAGACAGAAAAGATGTAGCAGGAACTTTTTGGGCAGAAGTTTGGGAGTTTGTTTCACGAGTTGGAACTGAAATAGGTAAAGCAGCTTCTAGTATGTCAGGAGCATACGCTACTGCAGCAGGTGCAGCAGTATTAGATGGACCATTACCAGTAGGCGATATTATTGCAGTGGGGATTTTTAGTATTGTAAGTGTATTTGCGATTGGTACTGGTATAAGTAATGCTATAAATAGCTCATCAAGTTCTATAGAGAGTAGTTTTGCGAAAACAGAGGTCAAAAAACCAAGAAAAGAAGATGCTCCTACGTACTATCATGTTACAACGAGCGAATCTGCAGGAAAAATAATGAAATCGCAAAAACTAATTGGTAGTAGTTGGGAAGGCGGTCATGTGTTTGCTTGGAAGAGATACCCTACTGATTTTGCATTGAGAAATTCGGGAGCACGTTTCGGAGTAGTGATATCGTTTCAAACATATGCTACATTTGTTAAAGATAATTTTATAAGAAATTTAGCAGTACAGGTTTTTGGACCTGTGAGATCAGTAAACAGAGGATCTATTTATGTTTGGAATGTAAAATTTGAGAGAGTGTATAACGGAGGATAAAAATGAAAATATACAAACTTAGTATACATACAGACGGATTAGTACATTGTAAAAGTAAATTTAGCAAGAGGTCTACTTATCTTCATATTCCTCCGCATATCAGATATGTTTTTACCAAAAGAGTGAATAAGATTGTTGGTGAGATTGATTCACCTTTTTGGGGAATAAGCTATATATTATCTATGTATAAATATAATAGACTTGGTCTGCATATGTGTTTGGATCAAAGACCAGTAGTTTTTGTAAATGATGGCATTCATCTGAAAAGATTTACAGATTACGCCTGTTATTTAGATAGAAGTTATCCTTTGTTTCGTAGCAGAAAAACAGTAAGACAGTTAATAGAGAAAGGTTTGAAGCGAACAAAAATAGCTAAGAATGCAGATGAAATACAAAAAATATTCAGCTTGACCGATAGAATGGAGAGACAGCTTTGTTCAGCTGGAAATGAAATATTCAATCTAATGGCAGCCATAGGTTATGCACATGGAAAACAGATTTTCTGTTTCCCTTGGTTTAGTCAACACGACTTAGATGGGAAACATTGGTATATAAGTCACTTGAATAAAGTAGTTGAAGAATTAGAACTAATGACAATTATGCCAGTTGGAAGAGCAGATAGATATGAGAAACTAGATTAGAGGAAACAAATGATTATAAACAGTAAAAATTTAAAAGCTATGAAAAATTCTGATGAGTTAAATATTCATGACTATAATTATCTAGGACATATTTATGATTATGTGGACAAAAAAATAGTAATTAAACTAGAGTATGAAAGTGAATATTATAACATTAAGTTTATAAATGTTGCAGGATTTAAGGCTCAAACTTGTAATCCGTGGGGTGATACTAATAGAGTAAATGCTTGGTATATAAGCGACAATGAGTATTTAAATGAAATTGGAGATGTGTTAGATAAGTTCCCAGATTATAGTTTATCACAAAGAGATAAATTGATTGAGTCAACACTTGAGTTGTGTTCAGGCGATATTATCACAATAGTTTGTGAAACGGTTTTATTTAGCGAAACTTTTGAAGAAAAGAGAATTGTTGATTTAGAAAAAGGCTTTACTCATACAAGCTGGGAAACTGATAATAAATTTGTGTATAACGCATTAGTTGTAAGTTCGGATACAATTTCAGATGAAGAATACATAAAGTATATTAATGAAAAATCTGTTAAAGCTGTAGAGATAGATATTTCACGAATTAATATATTAAGCAGTTGTGAAAAAATCACTCAGTTAAGCGTTAAAATAAAACATAACACAGATTTATCTATTGTTTATAGTATGGAAAATTTAAGTATTTTAAAGATTTATAGAGATAGAAAATTCTATGATTGTGATGATGAGTTTGCTAATCTGCCAATTGTTCGCTTAGATATATC
>CAYJER010000102.1:0-2091 GCA_964369225.1 uncultured Eubacteriales bacterium | reverse complement strand
TTTAATTCGTTAAAACGCACAAATTAATGTAGGGGCGACCCTATGTGGTCGCCCGGGGGTTTAGTAATAACTGCTAGTTTTCGGGCGCCCACACAGGGTCGCCCCTACATTGGTATCGTATAATCAACACGTCTGGTCTTCGTGCCCTCCCGAAACTGTGAGCTTAGTGAAAAATGAAGAGTGAAAAGTTAATGTGAAAATCCTTGCGGATTTTTTTGATTAAAAACTTTTGTATGAAAAAATAAATTTGATAAAATATTGTAGGGGATGGGTCTTCCATCCCGTGGGAAGTTAGCTAAAACCGCTAGTTTTTTCGGGACGGAAAACCCGTCCCCTACATAAATTAATGCGGTTAAACGAATTTGTTTTTTAAATTGGTGATTTATGATTATTAGATGTGAAGAAAAAAGAGACTACAACGAAATAAAACTGCTTGTAAAATCAGCCTTTGAAACAGCTACTCATTCAGACGGAAATGAATATATTTTAGTCGATAAATTAAGGCAAAGTTCTGGGTTTATTAAAGAGCTTGCATTAGTTGCAGAAGAAAACTCCGTGATTGTTGGGCACATCATGTTTACAGTTGTTAAAGTATGCGATAAAACAGGCGTTGCACTAGCTCCATTATCTGTGTTGCCATCTTTTCAGAAAAAAGGAGTTGGAACTAGGCTAATGAAAAAGGCTCACAAAATAGCTAAAGACATGGGTTTCGAGTTTTCACTCGTTTTAGGCAGTGAAAATTATTACCCTAAAGTAGGCTACAGACCAGCAATTGACTTTGGTGTCTTAGCTAAATTTGATTGCCCAAGCGAAAATTTTATGATTTTAATTTTAAACGGTGATGGAACTAATTTAAATGGAACTGCCCAGTATGTAAAAGAATTGTCATGACATAAAGTTTTGACTTAATATCATATAAAATATTGTTCCAGCTGAAAGGCTTAACAGCATATTCTTTTTCCATTTATGTACAATTATTATAAGAATAATAGCTATACCCTCGTATAGTCCATGATATTCTGTGAAAAATGAATCTTTTAGGCTATATACAACTAACAATCCCATGACTGCAAAGGGCAGAACTTTACCTAGATATTTTACATATTTAGGAGGTTCTTTTGAAGATGGAAATATCAAAAACGGCAAAAATCTTGTTAGCATTGTGCCTAACATGACTGCTAAAATTGTTATAATTTCTTGTGTGATTGTCATTTTGGCTCCTTAATAAATTTGAATTTATAGTCAAGTGTGAATATTAGTATAATTGCTAGCATTGCCGGAATTAGAAAATTCTCGCTACCGAATATTAAACAACATATAAACGTTATTAGCACACCTGTAAGAGCGGGTGTGTGTTCTTTTGTACTTTCCCATTGTTCTAAGAAGATTACAACAAACAAAGCTGTCATTACAAACTCAATTCCTTGTGTGTTAATGTTTATGTAAATTCCTATAATTCCGCCGAGTGTAGCACCAGTTACCCAGTAAATATGGTTAAGTAGTGTTACAAAAAACATGTACCAGTTTTTGTCTACTCCGTTCGGGGCAGTGGTTGTACAATTTATTGAGAATGATTCATCACACATTCCAAAGATTAAATAAAGTCTTTTAAGACCAGCGTTGTTATATTTATCTAGCATAGAAAGACCATAAAAAATATGCCTAGCATTGACCATAATTGCAAGCATAAAAGCTTGCAAAGGGTTAAACGCACCCAATAACAGGTTAGCGGCTATAAACTCAACAGAACCTGCAAAAATTAGCATACTCATAAACATTGGGTATACAAAAGAAAAGCCTAGACTATTCATGAATAAACCATAGGATAGTCCAAGAAATAGAAAGCCTACGCATATAGGCAAGGTGATTGGAAAAGCGGCTTTTAATGCTTTGATTTTCATATAAGCTCCTAACATAATAGACTAATGGTGAATGACTACTTTGGACTAAAAATATATTCGTAAAATTTCACAAATTAATGTAGTGGCGGGATATTATCCGCAGGTGTTGATTAGTAATATTATTGTAGGGGCGACCCTGTGTGGTCGCCCGTAGGTTTAGCAATATTCCTAGTTTTCGGGCGACCACACA
>CAYJER010000101.1:0-2384 GCA_964369225.1 uncultured Eubacteriales bacterium | reverse complement strand
CTGTGGTGATGGAGATTTGCTCTCAAAGCTCATGCGCACTCTAGAAGTTCGGGGCCAAGGGGTGGAGCTCGATCCCATGGCGGTCTTAAGGAGCATTGATCGCGGAGTCCCGGTCTTAAACCTTGATGTGGATAAAGGTTTGGGGGATTTTGCCAGCCAAAGCTTTGATTACGTCATTTTAGAAAGCACGCTCCAAACCCTTAAAGAGCCTATAGCTGTGCTCGAAGAGATGTTGCGGGTTGGCCGGCGGAGTATTGTCTCTTTTCCCAACTTTGGCCAATGGCGTGTTCGTTTTGATTTAGCGGTGCGGGGGCGGATGCCGGTTACGCCAAGTTTGCCTTACGGCTGGCATAACACACCGAACATTCACCTTTTTACTTTGGCCGACTTTTGGGATTGGTGCGAAAATTCCAGGGTTGAAGTGGCCAAAGCTTACGGCTTAACCGAAGGCAAAATTCACCCCTTAAGCCCTCAAGACAACCTGACGGCTGACGAGGCACTGTTTTTCTTGGGGAAATAGGCTATTTTTGAAATAGGCACTCTAAATTTTGCCTAAAAGTTTCTTTACTAAACACTTTGAAAAATTTCTGTTGGGCTAAATTGCCAATCGTTTCAAACTCATCTCTTTTCCGATATACTTTTAAGAGAATATCGGCTAAATTGTCACGTCCATGGGTATAGAGAAAGCCGTCGACTCCACTTTCAATGTGGTCGGAAATGCCGCAGCTGGTGGGGCAGATAACGACTTTACGCAACATCATGCCTTCGGCAATGACCATGGATAGGGACTCATCTAAGGACGATGAAACAATGACCTTGGCTCTATTCATTTCCCCCAAAACCTCAAGGTAGCTCAATTCGCCCAAAAGGGCTATGCCTGCGTCTTTGGCTGAGTCGGCCAATTCCCTCGCATAATCCGTAGCAAAGATTTTACCGGCAATGGCGAATCTGCACTTTGCTTTCACCTCTAAAGGCAAAGATTTTACCGCATCAATAAAAATCTCAAAGCCCTTAACTTTAGCAATCACCCCAACTGCTAAAAAATACATTTCCGCCCCGGTAGCTTCTTTTGCCAAGTGGGAATTATCATCAATGCTTAAAGTTAACACCTCAGATTTAGCGGCCGGGACGTATGTATCGGTAAAGGTCTTGGCGTAAGAACTTACAGAATAAACTTTATCAACATGGGGAAAGGAGGCGCTCAACTCGTCGTGGTTTGCATTTTCATAGCCGTCTTTGGCCTCGTGGATCCAGGCAATCTTTCGATTTTCAATATATTTAGCATAGGGCAAAGCTAGAAGGGTGTTAAACAAAATATTTTCAAATGAATTTAGGAATTGTGCCAGCATTCTATCTTGAAAAATAAGTTTCGCCAAAAATAATGGCTCAACGTAATATTCTAAGTCACACGCACGCAACTCAAGCTCTAAATTGCCGGGTGCCGGGGAGATAACGACAGGGTTATGGCCCATGGTTTTTAATTCTTTGGCCATGCTTAAAAGGGCACGGGGGGCGCCGGTGCTGCTCAAGGCATGGGAAATAAGTAGCATTTTATGAGGTTTGAAGTCGAACTTGGCAATGGCTGGTCTTGATTCGTATGGCGCTTCTATAAGGTTTAGGTTGGGGTCGTATTGATAAAACAAAGCGGGGATATTGTCTCGAATAAAATAGTCACAATCAAAATTTGCCGCCGGAGGAAATTTATTTTTAAGGCCGCAGGTCAGATAATGATGGAAAGCTGAAATGTTACTTTGTCTGATCTCTGGGTGCTGTTTGGCATACCATTTTTCGTCAAAAAGCTGTGAGCACTTCAAGAGCTGTGCTGGAGTAAAAAGTATACGGTCTTTCGTTTTCCTATATTCATCTTTGGAGATCAAATGCAAAAATCGTTTTAGTCGATTTATAATTAAAGGGAAAGACATTTTAGCTCACAGTTGAAAAGTGGAAATATTTGGCTTGTAATTATTTGGCAATAAATGGCAACGTCCAAGTTTACATAATATTACTTATCGGACAAATGAAGGGGTCTCTCAAAGTACTTCTCCCATGGTTGGTTCACCTAAATACTTAATACCTAATAGAAAAAACTCGTAACTCTGACTGCGGGTTGCTTCCGGTTTCAGGCGCACTATTTTATTGAACTTGGGCTTAATTGTCTTGATGAAATCTTCAGCTTCTTGGCTTTGAAATATTTTACACAAGAAATGGCCGTTTCTTTTTAAATAGCGCTCGGCCCAGAGCCAAGCCATTTCCACCAACTCCAAACTACGAGCCTGGTCGACATCGCGGCGCCCGGTAGTCTTAGGGGCCATGTCGGAAAGTATAACCTCAAACGGAGCCTCACCGTCTCGTAAAATGGCTGTGGGGTCATCGAGTAAATCTGC
>CAYJER010000100.1:0-2385 GCA_964369225.1 uncultured Eubacteriales bacterium | reverse complement strand
AGTTTTAACTGTAGATCAAGAAAGCGAAAAATTCACACTTGGTATGAAACAACTTGCAGAAGATCCATGGTCAACAGTTCCAACACGTTACCCAGTAGGTAATATCGTGAAAGGACTTATCACAAATATCACTGACTTTGGTGTGTTTGTTGAAGTTGAAGACGGTATTGAAGGCCTTATCCACGTTTCTGAACTTGGCAATAAAGGTAAAGCTGTTTCTGAACTTTATAAAGAAAACGACACAGTTGAAGCAAAGATTATCCACGTTTCAGCTGACGAACGTCGTTTAGGTCTTTCTATCAAACAAATGAAAGAAGACGAAGAAAAGAAAAAATCTAAAGAATACCGTTCATCAGGCGATGCTGGGCAAACTTTAGGTGACTTATTTAGCAAAGCTAAAGAAGACAACGAATAGTCGTTAGATTATATGGATATAAAAGCCCCTTTCTTAACAGAGAGGGGCTTTTTGTTTTAAATCTGCCCAGCATCGCGTGAGCGAAGCGAACAAATACTTTAGCGAGTGAAGCAAAAACGACGTTTTTTGCAAGCGAGGTTTCGTTCACAGAGTGACGAAACAAATATTTTTGTAGCTGGGCAAACTTTAGGTGACTTATTTAGCAAAGCTAAAGAAGACAACGAATAGTCGTTAGATTATATGGATATAAAAGCCCCTTTCTTAACAGAGAGGGGCTTTTTGTTTTAAATCTGCCCAGCATCGCGTGAGCGAAGCGAACAAATACTTTAGCGAGTGAAGCAAAAACGACGTTTTTTGCAAGCGAGGTTTCGTTCACAGAGTGACGAAACAAATATTTTTGTAGCTGGGCAAACTTTAGGTGACTTATTTAGCAAAGCTAAAGAAGACAACGAATAGTTCGAAAATTGAATAAAGCCCCTTTCGGTATAGAAAGGGGCTTTTTGTTTTTAAAAGGACTAGATTCCTACGTCGGGCTTCGCCCTCCTCTGAATGACTAAAAAGATTTAATCTATTCGGTCACTCAGAGGAGCGTAGCGACGTAGGAGTCTAGTCCTTTAAAAAAGCCGTAGAAACACAATTTCAAGCATTAGAACTCATATCTGAACTTAACATTACCACTATGGCTTTGCTGTTCAGCACCATAGTCGCCATCATAGCTCACACCCATTGCAAATGCACCATTTTTCCATTCTAGCCCTACAGTTGTAAGGAAGGTGGTGTCGTCTTCTTTTGTAATTGTATCAAAGCTTGAACCTAGTGTTTGCACAGTTGAATCAAAGTCAGAACCAGTCAAGTTTTGACGTAAGCCAATACCTGCTGTTGGAGTGAGTATGCCTCTTGAAAATTCATAATGCCCTTGCCATGTTAGCATGAGATTAGCATATAAGGCAGAGAAAGAGTCGTTTTTGATGTACATATCGTAATTATCAGAAGCTTCAAAATCAATATTGATACTATCTGAATTTGAATAGAGGTAAGAAAGTCCAAATTCAGGAATAATTACGTTATTTTTATTGATTTCGTAGATATAGCCTGTATTTAGCTCTAGGTAGAAAGCATTAGAATTAAAATTATCCTTAGCGTAGAGAGTTGGAGAAATAGCGTAATCCATATCGTTTTCAGAAGTTGAGAATGCCATTTTTCCGCTCACATACCAATCGTCATTGATGTAGTAGTCTGCATTTGCGGCTATGGTGAGGGCTGTTGAATCGGCTGTCATGCCATTTGCGCCGTCAGTTACTGAATCAGTAAAGCCCATAGCAAAGCCAACGCTTAATTTATCGCTGATAATACGTTCACCGCCTAAAGTCATGCCTTTTTCATGCGTACCTGTATTGTAATTGCTATTGCCTGTGTAGCCAGCAAAGGCGTCTAAGTAAATTGTCCATTTATTTTCTTGGTATGTTGGAGCATAAGGAATATGATGCCCTGCAACAATAACACCTTGCTCATAAAGAGCTTGTGTTGGCATATTGAGGCGCGCTAAACGTCTTTGTAACTTTGTATTAACTACTTTTTTGCCGATTTTTGTGAGAATGCCTTGAAATCTTGTTACTGCGGCAGTAGGCAGAACAACAGGCGCGGCGGTTTGTGTGTTGACATTTGCAGTGAGGCTCACTTTTGGACTTTGAGTATTGCCGTCAATAAGATTTGCTTGCAAGGTAGGTGCTTCAGTTGTCACTTGCGCTATATTTCCGTCAATAGTTGTTTGCTGAGTGCCATTAACAACAAGCATATCAGCTACATTATATATCTTGCCAAGTTCTGTATTGTCGCCTTTACGAAGAATGAGCGTAGAATCATCAAAGTTTACACTAACACCTGAATATGCACCAAAAACAGCGTCAGTTGGTGTCCAATTACGCAAAGTTGTTGCGTATGTTTCTATATTGTAATCATTTTCCCATAGA
>CAYJER010000099.1:0-2410 GCA_964369225.1 uncultured Eubacteriales bacterium | reverse complement strand
ATCAGGGTTTACTCAAGAAAACTTTCCGGAAGCCAAGTATTATAATAGCTATGAATATACCGATAATGATCTAGATTTTTCAAATACACAAAAAGGAGATGCTATTATTGAAGTAAAAGGTTTCTACAGTGATTATAATAGATTATTTACAAATTCTACACCATGGATACAAAGAGGTGGTAATATAGTAAGTGGAACTTACGGAGGTTTATATGATTTTGACACGCTCAACGGTGCAGGTGGACTTTACACAACATATAGAATTATAATCACACCATAAATTTTATTTACTAATTAATTAAATAATGCTAAACTAATAGTAGAATAGGTGAATATATGGAAGATAAAAAAACAAATAATAAAAAGTTATATTTTATATTAGCAATACTAGGAGCAGTACTTTTATTAAGTGGTGTCTCTTTTGCTATATTTACAATTCTTTTACAAGGAACAGAAAAACAACAGTTAATAGCAGGGGAATTACTATTAGAACTAGATGAATCACAACCCCTAAATGTAGCAAATGCCATACCAGTAACTGATGAAGATGGACTAGCGTCTACTCCTTTTACTTTTTCAATAGAAAATACAGGAACAATCGAAGCTAGTTATAAAGTATATATAGATGAGTTACCATTAGAAGCAGGACAAACAAGATTAGATCCTGGTAAAATAAAATATGAGTTAAAAGCAAATGGTAGTAGAATAGCATACGGAATATTACCAGACGATAATATGTTACTATATGAAAGTAATATTGCAGTAGGAATTAATATCAACTTTGAATTAAGATTATGGATAGATTGGGATGTGACAACATTAGTAAGAACAGATACTTTTAGTAGTAAACTAAGAGTAGAGGGTTCACAAGAATTATTACCGCCTAGTCTAGATCCAATAGGGGAACCATACTTAGTAGGTGACATGATCCCAGTAGTCTATGATGAAGCACAAGGAAAATGGGTAAAAGCACTTGATAGTTGGTTATTAGAACAAGCAAATACAGGTGACTGGCATGATTATAATAATCAAATGTGGGCGAATGCCGTAACAGTAACAGAAACTAATAGACAAACATATGTAGATGCAGATGCAGGTTATGTAATACCAATGAGTGATATAAATGCCATGTTTGTGTGGATACCAAGATATTCTTATACAATAGGAAATACATATGGATACCAAGGATACGGTGGAGATGCTCCATCACAAGCAACTCCAGGAGCTTTTGATATTAAGTGGGTAGAAAGTAGCACAATAGATACAGGAGAAGCATCTTATACAGGAAATGCAGTGGATAATTGGTATACAAATCCTGCATTTTGTTGGGGTGATACATGTGATGATATATCAACAAGAGAAGATGCAGGAAATAGAGAACTATCAGGTATATGGGTAGGTAAGTTTGAAACAAGTACCACTGGGGGAACAGAGACAAACGAGATACAACAACCGATTATAAAACCAACTGTAACAAGTTGGCGAAAGGTAGATGTTGCAAACATGTTTAACAGCATACAACAGTACATGAATAGTATAAATGGGGAAAGCATCTTTGGATTAAGCGGTTCCACATATGATACACATATGCTAAAAAATACAGAGTGGGGAGCAGTAGCATATCTTTCACAGTCAAAGTATGGAAAATATGGAAATACAAATTACATAGGAGCAGAAAAAGAATTGGCGATTAATAACTGTGTTATATATGTCACTGGAGTAGGAGGAGATACAGTGAGTGCAGCGTTATCAATTGATACATGCACAGCTAATACATATGAAACAGAAAAAGGGCAAACAGCATCGACAACTGGGAATATCTATGGAATATATGATATGTCAGGTGGGGCATGGGAATATGTAATGGGAAATATGGAAAATAGTAGTAATGCCTTTAATGTAATGTCATCAGGATTTACAACCCCACCAGCAGATAAATATTATAATAGTTATGCCTATAATACAGACACAGCAACTGGAAGAATATTAGGAGATTCTACAAAAGAAACAGCATGGTTCTATGGAGATTACCAACAATTTTTAACTTCTAGCTATCCATGGTTTCTACGAGGCGGTACCTTCGGTGATACCACTAGTGGAGGTGTCTTCTACTCCAATTTTATCAATGGTATCAGCTACAGTGCCTACGGATTTCGCGTCAGTATTTCACCATAACGCCGTAGTCCCAAACCAGATAACACGGTTTTAGTGCAGTCTGAAAGATGGTTGAAGATGACAAATTGAAGAGTTAGTAGAGATGTTAGTGTAGAATAAGTTAAATTATATAGAAGAGTCGGAGTTGTCTTTAGGCAATTCCTTTTTTGATTTTTTTGCTATTGTATTGTATAATATTTTTAGAGGTTTTTATGAAAAATGATTTTTTTATGTTAGATAATGTTACTTATTTAGA
>CAYJER010000098.1:0-2529 GCA_964369225.1 uncultured Eubacteriales bacterium | reverse complement strand
TTGGTGGCGGTATTTTAATGCTGTTTTTGAAAAACAGCAAACCGAAAAACAGAAAAAGTGAGGAAGAAATCTCACTGAAAACGGCACAAGATTTTATCAATGTAAAAAACATTAATGATAGGTGCTTATATACTAAAGACGGATTATCAATCGTATTTGTGAGAATACATGGTATCAGCATTGACCTTTACAGCAAGTCCGAAAAGAATGTGCTGATAAGACAGCTCACAACAGAATTATCCGAGATACAATACCCTTTTAAGTTTATGGCTTTATCTCGCCCTGTTGATATATCGAATTTGTTGCAAGAATTGACAGCGGAACTTAAAGGCGCAGACGATAAACGAAAAGAATTACTCAGGCAAGAAATTTATCAGATGTCATCTTTCGCATTGTCGGGTGATATTGTGGAACGACAATTTTATATTTCTCTTTGGGATAAGAGCGATTATGACAGCGACAAAGACCTTATTAAAAGAGCGAGTCTGCTTGCTGAGAAATTCACTTCTAACGGCATCGGTGCGGATATTATCGCTGAAAAAGAGATTGTGCGATTACTTAATCTAATTCACAACCCATCATATACCCACTTAGAGGACAGCGAACACAATGCAACTATACCAACTTTAGGAGGATTTTAACTATGGCGAAGAAAAAAGAAATATTAACCGAACAAGAAATTACAAACAATGCCCTACTCAATGTCATCACCCCAATGGGGCTTGATTTTACAAAAAACAGCCTATCTGTAGGCGAAAATATGGGCAAGGTTTACGGCATCACGAGGTATCCGCAAAAGGTGGATATTGGTTGGCTCTCACGCATTACGAATATTCCAAGCACAATCGTATCTATCGGCTTTAAACCTGTAGATAATAGCACACTTATTAACGCTATTTCTCGAAGTGTAGTACAACAACGAGGACTTGCAGACGGTGCAAAAGACCCACTATCAAGACAGCGTGCAGAAAAAGCAGCCGATGACGGTGAGAAGATTATTATGCAGATTGACCGTGAGGGTGAAACTGTAGGTTTAATGTCGGTATCGGTTATGCCTATTGCAAAAGAAGAAAAGTTATTGGGGAAAGTATGCAGACGAGCTGAAAGTGCTGTTAGTGTGCTTAAATGCAAAATGCGAGTTGTACCGAATTTGCAAAAAGAGAGCTTTCAACATATTTCTCCCTCATTCCCAACCCACACAAAAATTGAAAATATCCTGCAACGAATTGTGCCATTTTCAACCTTTATCGGCGGTTTTCCGTTTGCATCTACTGGATTTAATGACGGCGAGGGGTACTATTTCGCCCAAGACGGCAGTGGTGGACTTGTTATTGTAGACCCGTGGAAGCGTGGCAGTGACCGCACCAATACAAACTATGTAATCATGGGTAATTCCGGTGTCGGCAAGTCCACAGCAATCAAGCATATTTTGCTTTCAGAGTATATGAAAGGTACTAAAATCCTTGTAGTCGATCCCGAAAGTGAGTACAAAGATTTATGTAAAAAGTTAGGTGGTGACTGGATAAACACGGTTGGTGGCTCTAAAGGAATGATTAACCCTTTGCAAGTTCGTCCATCACCGAGAGATGATGAAAATGAGGACAGCAAACTTTATGTAGATGAGGGTTATGGAATGAATGACCTTGCCTTGCACATGAAAAATCTTGAAATTTTCTTTAACCTTTATATCCCATCTATAACGGATATGCAAAGAGCAGTTTTGAAAAAGTGCCTTGTTGAACTGTATGCAAAGTTTAACATCACATGGGAAACGGATGTTACAAAGTTAAAGTCAACTGATTTTCCGGTGTTCGCTGATTTATATGAGGTTGCACAGGAAAAGTCAAAAAGTGAAACTGACAGCAAGATTTACAGCGATTTAGCAATGCTGCTCTATGACATTGCGAAAGGCTCTGATAGTTTTATTTGGAACGGACACAGCACCGTTTCCACCGATAGCAACTTTATCTGCCTTGATACCAACGCACTTCAAGAAACAAGCGATAATGTTAAGAGGACACAGTATTTCAATTTGTTAACCTACTGTTGGGAGCAACTAAGCAAAAATCGTGATGAACGAGTATTGCTTGTCTGTGACGAGGCTTATTTAATGATTGATGTTAATGTACCACAATCTCTTGTATATCTTCGTAACGTGATGAAACGCGCAAGAAAATATGAGGGAGCATTAGGCATTATCTCTCACAGTGTTATCGACTTTCTAAGCGATAGTATAAAACAATATGGTCAAGCATTACTTGATATTCCGTGCTATAAAATTCTTATGGGTACAGATGGCCCTAACCTAAAAGAAACCGCCAAACTTTACGATTTGACGGAGGCTGAACAGGAGTTACTTCTTGCGAGAAAAAGAGGCCATGCACTGTTTATGGTTGGAGCAAAGAGATTGCATATCTCTTTTGAAATCCCCGAATACAAAATGGAATATATGGGTAAAGCAGGAGGTAGATAACATGGCACACCCTGCACTTGCGAAAATCCTATCCAAAATAGCGATAGATGTTGCAG
>CAYJER010000097.1:0-2556 GCA_964369225.1 uncultured Eubacteriales bacterium | reverse complement strand
TCTACACCTCTAACTTTTATAAGATAATCAAGTGCAGTTTTGCCGCCAATTCCTCGACTCCACCACATCCATTTTCCATTTGAAATTTTAAGACTATCATGTGTTTTAGTGGTATAAGTACTGCCACTAATTCGCACAAGTTCATTCGGTTCATAGTTTTGCAAATACGAATATAAATCCATTTCCTTTGCTTTTTCTATTTGCTCCGGTGTTACATATCCCATTAATTTACCTCTCTACATTTTTATTTTTACTCTCCATAAACTTAACTGCATTTTGAATGCAAGTATCAGTGCTATCACGCAGCATATCAAGATATGAATCATCTGAATTAAGCCACGTACTATATAAAGAGTCGAGCGGTTTTTCGAGAGAGTACAATGCTTTTGCTTCTTTGTATGGTAAATCGTCATCGTTAAAGAGCAACAATAAATCCTCTTTCATAACTTTTTCATAGCATTTTTCTACCATTTCATCAGGTGGCAAAGCCTTTAATTCATCTATAAATTTGTTATATTCACCCTCTAATTTTTCATATAATTTGGCGTTTATTTCTTGTGTTTTGTTCATTTGCTAACTCCTTTTTTTATTATTGTTTTGACAAAAAGAAAAGCACTTGTAGTTTTTATGCTACAAGTGCAGTATTTTGTGTGATTAAATTTATTTTATTCGTGGTATGTGATTTGTTTTGTTATAAGGTGTGTGCTCATAATGTACGAACAAAATTTAGCATTGGCTCTATGGCAGATTTGTCCGTAAAGTCTACGATTTGCCCATAAGTATCAAGCATTTGTTTATCTTCTTCGCTCAAATCCATATAGTCTTTTTTTGTCAGCATTTTGCGTAACATTGCCATCATTGACTTATGCACAATTCCAAGTTTTGAATAATCAATACCTCCACGAAGATGATACATTACAATTTTTTCTTGCATCTCAGGGGATAATATTTTTTTCAAGCTGTCTTTTATATGGTCTGTATTTTCAGCATTACTAGGGTCAGCCAAACCACAGGTAAAGAGAATGATATTTTTATCTTTAATCTTGTTGAAAGATTTCACAATAAGGTTAATTCCACTAACTCCACCTGCATAAAGACCTCCGCCATAAATAATAGTAGTATAGTCTTTTAAGTTATCGGATTGCACTTGTTTTCTTTCAAAAATTTCGCACGATAACTCTTGTGAAATCCATTCTGCAT
This sequence comes from uncultured Eubacteriales bacterium, assembly GCA_964369225.1. Lineage (GTDB taxonomy): Bacteria > Bacillota > Clostridia > Oscillospirales > Acutalibacteraceae > SIG603. The sequence goes on along the minus strand of CAYJER010000097.1, from coordinate 1,356 downwards.
ATTTTTTGGTAGTGCCGTATTTAGATTGGTATATGACTACTGTTTTATTCATAAAACACCTTCTTATTATATAAAATGCACGGTCAAAAAGCTAACTCTACAGCCATTCAGAAACAGCTAAATAACCTTGACGATTTACTATACCATAAATCCATAAAAAATTCAACTCATCAAATAGATAAATCGCACTATATCAACATTTTCATCACCTCTCTAAATCTTTATTTTTGCTTTTTTCAGGCTCATCTGCTGTATCTGGTGCATCACTATCGAGTATTTCGTTGTCCTTAGTGTCCATATTTAAAATACTGTTAAGTTCTGTGAGCCTTGCGCTTTTTTCTTTGAGTTCATTTTCCTGTGGGAACTCACGCTTAACTTCAATTTCGGCATTAGCAAGCTGAACTTTTGTGTTTTCTAATAATTCTTTTGCGGAACTTAGCTTATTTTCTAAGCTGTCAAGTGCGTTGTCAATCCTTGTTATATTGCCGTGAACATCACTGCCAAGTGATACTTTATGGGAGATTTCATTCTTTAAATTCACGCTGTATTCTTTGCTGAAAGTATCAAATTCAAGCGTCATTGTAAAGCCTCTATACTCACCTAAAGCTGTGGCTTCAGGCTTGTTTTTCGCCTTGCAAGCAGCAAGAATAGCTTCGCCAGCCTGTGCTTTTTCGGTGTGTGTAATTGCACCTATTTTCATTTCAGTAAACTTTTCTTCGCCCTTAGCCTTGTTATTATTTGCCACAATAATATCTTTTTCAAGACCAATAATTCTTGTTTCAAGGAACTTAATATCTTTAGGAAAAGTCTTTATTATTTTATCCTCTAAAGCATACCTTTCTGACAAATGATTTTGCTTTAACAGCTTTAATTTTGATACTGCAATATCTAAATCCATCTTTTCTTTTATGTGTGGATTACCTGTTGCAAGCATCTTAATTTCAGCATAGGAAAGAGCAGTTTCGTCAATATCTTCAGCACTTCTCACAGGTGATTTAGAGGTCATAATCTGTGAAATAAACTTTTGTTTTTTCTCCACAGTTTGCCAAAGGTATGCGTCAAAAGTGGCTTCTGTAACATAGCGATAAATCTGTGCTTCGGGGTTAAGATTTCCTTGTCGTTCAATACGACCGGAGCGCTGTCGCAGATCTCCGGGTCTCCACGGACAATCCAAATCATGGAGTGCAATTAGTCGGTCTTGTACGTTCATGCCGGCTCCGCATTTTGAGGTGCTACCAAGTAATAAACGCACATCACCACGGCGTACTTTTGCAAAGAGTTCCTTTTTTCTTACGTCGGTATTGGATAGCGATAGGTAAGGGTCATTGCCTATAAAAAGCAAGCCCTTTTCCCCCG
>CAYJER010000096.1:0-2659 GCA_964369225.1 uncultured Eubacteriales bacterium | reverse complement strand
GGAAACAGAGCTTGAACCGAGGGCTTTTGTGATTGGATTTGATGAGTTGGGAGGGATGTAATTGATGGTTTGCCATAATAATCAAGCCAATTTCAATGCGGAATTTCCTCGTCAAAAACAAGACTTGGAAAAATTTGCCACTGACATAATCGGCAATATGGAGCAGCAATTAGCCCAATTGCAGCGCACACATCGCAGATATTTAAAGCATGGAGCGGTAAATGCAGCGGCTGAATTAGAAAATAAAATTGATGGTTTGGAAAGAGCAATCGGTTTTGAAAATGAGATGTTTCGTATGACATTTTATTAAAATAGGCTATAAAAATAAAAATATTAAGGAGAAAAACACCATGAAATTCGATGTAAAAATCAGCAGTATTCGCCCCGATGGGGCAATTAAGGCTTATGCTTCGGTTAATCTTAATCAGGAAATAGCGATAACCGGCATCAAAATTATGGAAGGCTCGAAGGGAACTTTTGTCGCCATGCCCAGTTATAAAACAGCGAAGGGTGAGTATAAAGATATCTGCTTCCCGATCACCAAAGAGGCCAGGGAGCAATTAAATAAAGCGGTGCTTAATGCTTATGAGCAGGCTTTAAGTCAGGTGCAAGGGCATAGTCATCGGCAAGAAGTAGCTCCAAGCCATGAGCAAGAGCTGTCCGGGATGTAATTTAATTGCTATATATGCGGAGGTGTATATGAAAAAAGCGAATGTAACAATCACTTTTGAGAAAGAGAAATTAGATGCTTTGCAATATTATCTTGGTAAAAAGGAGATAGATTTGGCCAATGAGCTGGTGGAAACGATAGCCAAATTATACGAAAAACACGTCCCCGGCTCGACCAGAGAATATATTGAAGATAGACTAATCAAGGAAGCTAAACCGGAAACAGCCGCCAAAACGGAAAAGCCGCTATCAGGGGTTTTGGCTAATCCCATGTTAAACGGTAGTCAGAACCAGTAACCAAGCCCACAGCTTCGCCGCTATTAGGCGATTTGAGGCGATGTTTTTGCCTTGCTAGGGTGTTGATGCCTTTAGCATAGCATAAAGCCCCTGTTAGGAAGTTTACGATAACGGCAAATAATAGAGCTATTTCAGCTGTGAAAAAACAGCAGGAGAAAGCGAGGTGCTGTAAACGCTCCTCACGCAAACAGCGGACGGCAGTGCCGACCGCTTAGGCAGGGATTTTAAGGGCTTGCTGATTTTAGGCTTAGGTGCTGTAAATCAACTAAAGTGCTGTAAAAGGTGCTGTAAAATATCAAAACCGCTGCTTTAGCAGCATCTCAAAGGTGCTATTCAAGGTGCTGTTTAGCAAAGAAAGGAGTTTTTACCATAAAAATATCTAAAAATAATGAAATCAAACAAAGAGTGGTGGCCTGGCTGCAACCGGAGCAAATCTCCAAAGTGGAGCTGCTAATGCAGGGCGAAGGCATGAAAAATCATACCGAATTTATAGCCAAGGCAGTGGATTTTTATCTCGGCTATCTCAATAGTCGGGATAGCACCGGCTATCTTTCGGAGCATATCCTCTCGGCAATTGGTGGCACATTGAAAAATAGCGAAAACCGAATCTCGGCTAATCTTTTTCGCCTATCGGTTGAAATGGCGCTGATGATCAATGTGCTATGCCTGGCCATAGACGGCATCGACGAGGATTGGCTAGCAGATACCAGGGCGAATTGTGTTCGGGATATAAAAAAATCCAAAGGCAAAGTTTTGTTTGAAAATATCCTGGAGCAAAAATTCGAGAGTGATCATTAATGGTCGGCTTGATTATCAAAAACGGTTATATCAAAGGTGGGAGCGCTAAATCGGCTTCCCACCTTAATCACTTTGTAAAATATGTGGCAACTCGTGATGGCGTTGAAAAAAATCGGCTTAAAAATGAGTCGGAAAAATATCTCGACTACATTGCCAATCGTCCCAAGGTGGAAATTATGGATAGTCATGGTTTATTTAATGGCAGCGATAAAAAAATTATCTTGTCGCAAGTGGTCAAAGAAATATCTTTACATAGAGGAAATATTTGGACGCCAATCATTTCACTTAGTCGAGAAGATGCCGACAGCACTGATTATCAAACTGCAGCTGCCTGGAAAGCATTGCTTTCGGCTAAAGTTTTTGAGATTTCCGCAAGCCTTAAAATCCATCCTGATAATTTTCGTTGGTATGCTGCGTTTCATGATGAGGGGCATCATCCTCATGTGCATTTGATTTGCTATAGCACCAATCCTAATGAGGGCTATCTTAGCAAGCGTGGCATTGAGAAAATGAAGTCCGCACTGGCTAATGAAATATTTAAGCAGCAGTTAGCGCCGCTTTATATTCAGAAAAGCCGGCAAAGGGATAAGCTTAAAAAGCAGGCTGAAAATGTGTTTCGGGAATTGCAAAATCGGCAAGCCGGTTGCAATTATGCTAATCCTCGGCTGGATAAATATATTGCCGAACTGGCTGAAAAACTACAGTCGGTTAAAGGCAAAAAGCAGTATGGCTATTTGCGACCGCCTTTGAAAATGCTGATCAATACTATTGTGGACGAGCTGGCGCAAGAGCCGCACATTAAGCAGGCTTATGATTTATGGTGTGAGTTGCAGAATGAAATTTATCATACCTATCAGGAGGAAATGCCGGTAGCTTTGCCACTTTCTGGGCAGAG
>CAYJER010000095.1:0-2751 GCA_964369225.1 uncultured Eubacteriales bacterium | reverse complement strand
TTGGATAGCGATAGGTAAGGGTCATTGCCTATAAAAAGCAAGCCCTTTTCCCCCGCTCCAAACCGTGCATGAGCCTTTCAACTCACACGGCTTTCCATCGTTACGCATTTACTATTAGAATTATCCAAAACATTATTGTTGATTTCATTGTTTCCGACTGCTTTTCGCAGTTTATTGAGCTTAGAAAAGTTGATGGTTTCGCCATATTTCCGCAAATATTTAGATAGGGTTTTGTTATCGGTTGCATGAATCAGCCTGTGGATGTCTTTATGAACAATAAGTAAATTTCCGTAACTATCATCGTTTCCAACACTTCGTAGCTTTTTATGGTGACAATGTACTTCCTCATAACGCAACAAAATGTTTGTTACATGGCATTTTCCATATTGAGCTATAAATCGTGAAATTCTATTGTCGGCATATTGTATCGTTCGTTTTAAAACAGGGTTTTCCATTAAGCGCCTAATTATAGATAAATCCATTTTCAGGCTTTCATGGATAGTTGCCCTGCCCTCCACAGTGTACTTATTGATGATTTGAGCCTTTTTCATAGGAAAACGCATTTTTACATACCCGACTGGGGCGATTGCGAACTCATTTAAGTATCGCATTTGGTCGCTTGTCCCATATCGTTCCTTTACAGCTCGATTGATAACAATATCAAAGCTTTTAGGCTTTTTCTCCTTTTTACGTTTGCGAATATTAGCTTTCTTAATCTGTTTCATTGATTTGATATTTTTCTTAAAGCGGTTCTTCATTACACAGGTGATTTGACGAGCAACTTTTCTAAAATCTTGGCTTACCCCAACAGCCATGCCATAGTAATTATGCACTCCAATAACCATGGAATTGTAGTTAGATACCTCTGCATACCTATCTTTTTTATTGGCAGCTTTTTGTATCTTCCCAATTTGGTTGATTAGGTTATTTGTAACCTTTTGGGTAGCCTTGTCCGTCATGTGGGTCGATGTTACGTACTTTTTACCTTTTTTCCTTACTTTCATCTTAAATCCCAGAAAGTCAGTGTAATGTTTCTTAAGATTGGTTATTTTCGATTTTTCTTCCGAAATGTCAAGTCGTAGCCTATCTTTTAACCACTGCTTAACCGCATGGAATGTTTTAATCGCAACATTGTGTGTCCTACAAAAAATTTTGAAGTCGTCAGCATAACGTACAATATACATTTCTTTTAAGTTTGTATGCTTCTTCAACATATTTACCTTACTATCTTTGCAGGAGTAACAATGCTTTGTAGGTATGTCAGTCCATTGGCTTTGTATCCACCAATCCAATTCATTTAAAACGATATTGGACAATAACGGTGACAGTATCCCGCCTTGAGGTGTTCCCTTATTTGGGCTAACTATTTCTCCATTTGGCATTTTTATTGGTGCTTTGAGCATTTCCTTGATAATCGAAATGAGCCGTTTGTCTCGAATTCCCATTGTCCATATCTGTTTGATTAGTTTGCTGTGGTCTACATTGTCAAAGAAGCCTTTAATATCAACGTCTACGACAAAGTGCATTTTCCCAGCATACATATAGCTATTTGCTTGTGCTAATGCGTGTTCACATGAGCGATTTGGTCTGAACCCATAGCTTTTGTCATGGAACTTTGCTTCACAGATAGGCTCTAATACTTGCAATATACATTGTTGCACCAATCTGTCGGCAATTGTGGGAATCCCCAATGGACGATAGGTTCCGCTTCCGGGATATTTTTCGATTTCAACTCGTCTAACCGCTTTTGGCTTATACCAATTCAACTTCTCTTTTACGAAACTAACGTATTCTGCTTCACCCATACTTTCAATTTGCTTTATGCTTGCATTATCCACCCCCGCGGTATTGCTACCACTGTTGTTTTTAATATTTCTGTATGCAAGCTTGATGTTTTTCTCCGAACGGATTAAGCACATGAGGTTACTAAAATTTTTACCCTCCGCACTCCGTTGGTACAGTTCATCAAAAAGGGGTTGCGTGTCGTAGTATTCGTTATTCCGTAGCTTTTGCGATTTTACTGGTTTTTGTTTTGGCATAGGACATCACTCCCATCTGTCGAGTGACTTTTTTGTCTTACTCGAACCCTACGGCTTAATGATAATCCTAAATAGTGTGATGCATAATGACTAGTGGCTATCCCTCCACGGCTTATTATCCCCGCTTCATAGGTACTATGCCACCACTTTCACCACCTGTTAATGTGCTTATTTTCTTCGTCACAAACGTATAATTGTACGCAGGTAGTTTACCACGTTCCGATAAACCTATCTTTTAACATAAACAGTTTTAGGTGCTTACTCTGAGCCTGTCGGCTTGATACCGCCTGTAACGATATATGGTATTTCATAACGACGATTTTTACTTTACCACACCGACTCTACTTTCGTGGCATATACATTTCTGCATATTCATCCTATAGACCCGTACATTCGCAAGTTCGCCAGAGATTTCTCTCATTCTCACCATGACTGTTTTATAGACCCCATAAGTTTCATACACAGCCGACACCTCTGCCGACCTTTCCTCGACTTTACGTTAGGGTGTACTTCCTCAATTCTTCACCGTGCTTTGCACCCAAACCGTTTCCAGTCTACGCACAACGGAGTATTAGGGCGGCGTTTCAAGGCGTTACCCTATCATTCCACCTGTCAGTTTATCAGTTCTACTAATTTAACTTTACGTTCTTTAATTAGTGCCTACTTTTGTCCATGCTCTCGCATGGGTTTATATGCAGGAACGTGTCGCACC
>CAYJER010000094.1:0-2807 GCA_964369225.1 uncultured Eubacteriales bacterium | reverse complement strand
TATTTGACCTTGATCCCGGCACATATTTGGTCAAAGAAGTATCAGCCGACCCCAACTATGTCCTCAACAGCACTCCCCAACAAATTGAATTAACCGCAGACGGTGGCATAGCAGAGCTGGCTTTTTTCAACAGTCTAAAACCGGGAATCCATATTATTAAGGTTGATAGCGTGACCTTTGCGCCTTTGCCAAATGTAACTTTTAAGATTTCGCAAGTTGGAGGCACTTTCGAGCAAGAGTATATCACCGATGAAAACGGCGAAATCAGCATACCGCTCTTGATCCTAGTGCATATATAATAGAAGAAATCACCAGCCCCGATGGCTACATCATCGACAACAGCAGCCGAGTTATCCAAATCAATGGCGGCGAAAATGCGCGTTTTGTTTTTACAAATACCCCGAAGCCTGCTATTGAGATTCGCAAAATCAGCAGCGATGGCAGCCCTTTAGCCGGGGTAGCCTTCCGTATTGCCAAGATTGAGGACGGTAGCCATTATCTTGATCGAATCACCGACAATAATGGCTTAATTAATTTATCCGACCTCGAACCTGGAGTTTATTCCGTTCAGGAAACAAGCACAACAGATAATCATATTCTTGATCCCAAAGAATATCGGGTTGAACTGTTTCCGGGCAAGACTTCCACCTTGGTTATAGAGAATCAGAAGCGACCAAATCTAATTGTTTATAAGAATGATGCCGACACCGGCGCACCAATCGCCAATACCGTCTTCAGCGTTCGTCTAGCCGATGGCTCTACAGTGCAGGAAATCCGTACAGATAGCAGCGGCAAAGCAGAATTAAAAAACCTTTTGCCCGGTGTTTATGAGGTAGTTGAAAAGTCCGTCCCCGACCCCTATTTGCTTGATGCGCCTTCCCAGCTCATAACGCTCTATCCTAACCGAGATAACAACATCTACTTTGAAAATCATCAAGCCCCAAGCCTTACGGTCAAAAAAGTTGATGCAATCACCGGAGCGGCAATCCAAGGGGCAAAATTCAGTGTAGAATTTGCCAGCAACAAAACCAATAGCGGTGAAAAACGGGATTTAGGCATATTTACCAGCGATGAAAACGGTATTTTCCAGCTCTCTCATATCGAAGACGGCTGGTACACAATAACCGAAACCGAAACTGCCCCCGGCTATGCCCTGCCGCAAAACCCCAGCCAAGAAGTCTATCTAAAAAGCGGCGAAAAGAGGACGATTACTTTTAAAAATCAGCCTCTAAATGCGATTGTTGTTTGGAAATATGATAAAACTACAAGTCAAGCGGTTGAAGGTGTGACTTTTCAGATTAAATATCTTAGCGGCACTTCCGGCACAGGCGGCACTGTTATTGGCACTTACAAAACCAAAGCTAATGGCAGCTTTACCGTTACAGGCTTGGAAGCAGGAACTTACGTCATTGAGGAAATTGCTGTTCCAGATGGTTATGTGCTGGATTCAGAACCACAAACGGTTTATCTTTCCGGCGAAGAACAGGATGTGGTGCAGGTTTATTTCGGCAATAGCCCCAAAGGTAGTTTGCTAATCAAAAAGGTAGATGCCGCCACCAACAAGCCTTTATCCGATGTTGAATTTATGATAACGACATCAAATGGCACTGTTGTCGGCAATAATAACGGCAAATTTATAACTGACAGCGCAGGCACAATCCTAATTGATGGTCTAAATCCCGATGAAACTTTAGTGGTCAAAGAAACAAGAGCAAAAGACGGCTACCTGCTAGACAACACCCCTCAAACAATAAAAATCAAGGCCGGGGAAACTGTAGTTTTAGAATTTCGCAATCAGCCAACAGGAAATCTCATCATCAAAAAATTAGATAGCGACAGTAAAGAGCCATTGGAAGGTGTAACATTTAAAATCACCTATTCCGATGGCTCTTTTGTTGATGCCGAGGGTGGTAAGCTTTCATCTAAAGGCCTGTACTATACCGATGAAGATGGCCGGATTGTCTTATCTCATTTGCATGGCACAGTTATCGTAACCGAAGTTGAAACCATTGACGGCTATGTCATTGATGAAGCCAATCGCAGTCAAACAGTGGTGATTAACTCCGACGACACCCAAACCCTAACTTTCTACAATGAGCGAGTAACTAATATAACAATTCGCAAGGTAGATGATCTCACCGGCGAAGGCCTATATGGCGCTGTTTTCGTACTCTATGACGATGACGGCGACACAATCGGTGAATATAGCAGCGATAACAGGGGCTATGTTTATATCGAGGGTGTAGATGACGGCCGCTATAAAATCAGGGAAATTCAAGCTCCCGAAGGATATTTATTGGACGAGGAATACAAAACAATTAATGTCCGCTATGGCAAAAGCAATGAAATAATTTGGGAAAACACCGCTCAAAGAGGGCAAATCCAAATTATAAAGCGCTCTGCCGACTATAATTCTACTAACGGTCTGCCGGCAGGAACGCTGTTAAGCGGAGCGGTATTTGAAATTTATGATCGAGCCGGAAATCTCAAAGATACCATCATCAGCGGCGAAAATGGTTTAGCAGTTTCCAAATTATTGCCGCTAGGTCACTACACCGTAAGAGAAATTCAAGCACCCAATAACTACTCTATAGATGAAGAAACTTTCTCGGCTTGGTTAGATTTCCCCGGTCAAATTGCCCGTTACGAAGTGAAAAACAGCAGCTTAAATATTGGTATCGGTATCAATAAAACCGGACCGGTTGAGGTTATGAGCAATCAGCCGGTTAAATATAGTTTTTCCGGGATTGCCAATAACTCCAATGTCCGTTTAGATAATTTCTACTGGAAGGACATCATGCCTTGGG
>CAYJER010000093.1:0-2855 GCA_964369225.1 uncultured Eubacteriales bacterium | reverse complement strand
CGTTCATCACTAAATTCAATCACTCTAAAAAGTCCTGCATCAATATAGCGCTGATAAGGCAATAAATTTCGCTTGTTGTCATAGTGAAGATACTTGTTATTTAATAGAAATTTGGTAAAATAGCGTGGCCGTACTCCGATTTGCTGGGCGGTAATGGTGAAAGTGCTTAGCAAATCGCTGTTCATCATGTGGTCGAAATATTTGACTTTGGGTTCTAAGCTCATAATTTCATCTTTGAGATTTTTATTTTCCGCAAAGAGATTTGCCATTTGCTTTAGTAAAATATCGAAACTTTCGGGATTATTGAATATCTCCGCCAAAAAATCAGGGCTTAAATAACCGCCGCATTTTCTTATGCTAGGCAAAATAACAGTCGTAATCCAGCGGTGAAACTTTTTGGCTGTTGGTAATTTGCTGCCTAAAACAAGGCAATATACACCGCTTTCATTAATTAGCACAGGCATGGTGCCATTGACGATGAACTTTTCGTTCATCGTCCTATCCTCATCATCTACATGATCCCGAATCGCTTTTTGGGGGTTAGTGTAGCGCAAAATCATGGCGACATCCTTGCCGACAAACCAAGGCTCATCATCAATAATTAGCGTTCGGATTTGGCCAAATTCGGGGTTATTAAAAAGTTTTATCTGATTCATATTTTTTTCTCCTTTTGCTGAAAATAAAAAAGGCCGAGTATTTTGCTGTTGGGTACAGCGAAACACTCGGCCTTTAGATTATATGGAAATTATTTTACATATTCATTTGCATATCGGGGGTTTGGGTTTGTTTTTGCTCCTGCTCTAGCTGGAGAATTAAATCTTCGGCATTGCTAGCATCATAAACTTTCTCAGGCTCGCTAAAATAGTTGGTAATGTAAACATCATCAAAATGGAAGCCGCCATTGCCGTCCAAATCCATAGCAACTCCATCAAAATCCAGATTAGAAAAAACTATTTCATCAAGATCGGGATAATGCTCATTAATATAAGCCGCCCCGGCATCATGCGGCTCGTCAACATCCCTAAAGATATTGTATGCGCCATTTTTTAGAGCAAAACCCATATTTATTTTATATTTTGCATCCATAAATTCTTCGCATTGGCAGAGTAATTCATAGTAATCGGCCTGCTCAACGCTGTTCATAGATACTAACAGAGCATTAAATAATTGCTGTTGCTCGCCCTCGAATATATTGCTTAAAGCTTGAAATTTTTCTGTCATTAGCTAAGCCCTCCCATTTCCATTGATTGATTTTGCGTTATTTGCTGCTGCTCCGCTCGCTCCATTTCTTCAGCTAAACTAATGCCATCACGAGGGATTAATGCGCCGTAATAGGTTATATCCACGCCGTTTTTTTCGAGCAGCTTTTTGCCGTATTCATGGGTGTTGAGGCAGTCGAGCAAATCGGCAGGCAAGGTGGCTTTTAGCTGCGATATGCCGTATTGGTCAACATCCCGAATATTTGTGTCCAGATTAAAGTGGTCGATAAAATCGCATAGCTTAATTGCCTGTTCAAGATTAGGATTATCCAGAGCATCAAGCATGGCTTTGTAGGTCAACAGCTGGTTATGTTCCCGAAATTCGCTGATATTTTTAGCTAAACCGTTTAAGTCATGGATATCTTCAATGCTAAAATTAATCTGCTCTAGCTGGGGAATTATGCTTTCAAATTTATAGCAAGTCAGTTCATTGAGGTTGACAACCTCATAATCGCCAAGCAGCTCCATAAATTTATCTTGCTGATCCGGCAAAACCAAAATGGTACGGCTGCCGTCATCTTGCCCAGGATTATAGCCCACCTCCAGCTTAAAGGCATATTCCTTTTGCGCCGGAATTTGGAAATCTCCATTATATAGCTGATAAAGATTGCCAACAATCACGAAAGCATTGCCAGTAAAAATACCGCCGCTGATTTCCTTAATCTCCTTGCCGACCAGCTCATAGTCGCTATGCTCGGTAACCCAAGTTTTAGCATCGCCGGTTATACCGGTAATTTCGGGGATAAGATTATTTTCGATGTAAAACTCACCCAGCTCATATTCAGTTGTAGCCGGGTAGGCCTCAATATTTTCAGTACGACGGATATTTTCGCCGATATTAATCAGTGTTGCAACATCATACTCAGTAGGCATAATTTTTTGCATAGCTCCTTGCAGCTTAAAAATATCCAACACATCGAAATCTTTAATCTGATTGGCAAAGTGATTTAGCTCGAAAATATTAATATTATCAATATCCAAGCAGCCAAAGGTGAGGCCATTTTCAAACTCAATACTAAATTCGGCGGATAGCCTTTCCTTCATATCCAGTTTTTCGAAGATGTCTTCGAGATGCTCATAGCTGGTAGGAAGGTTGACGCTGATGTTTTTAGGGCTGGTTTTATCATAGATATAGGTTGTAATTGTGGTCATAATTTCCTCCTTAATAATAAAATAACACCGCGCTTTGTCGGTGTTAAAATAGGTTCACGATATGCAGTTTTTGCTTGGCGGCCATGCGGACGGTCATCCCGGTGCCGCTGCGGAAGCTGCCATTGTAGTAGGCGATTAGTTTTATGGCATTATCTACCAGGTATTGATTTCTGATGCGGTAGCAATCTTTATGAAAACTTGGGCTTACGGTGATTATCTCGTCACAGCTTTGCAGCAATGCGTGATAATCGCCTTTTTCTTGCTCTGACCAGCGGTTTTCTTGGCCGGGGAAAGGAATAATAGCTTTTAATTTGATATGGGGGTATTGGATTTTGTGAGCTAACACCACCTTTGCGCATAACTGATCCCATCCCAAAGCTGCTCCGAACAGGAAAGTGGTATAGCCTTCGATGATTGACTTTTCTATTTCTGCATATAGCCTCC
>CAYJER010000092.1:1315-2941 GCA_964369225.1 uncultured Eubacteriales bacterium | reverse complement strand
ATACTGGCGAGCAATGCTCGCCCCTACGAAAAACATAAAACTTCGACTAATTATATCAATTCTTGCTAAAGGCTTTTTTCTAAAACTCTAGTTTAAATCTCACATTACCAGAATGACTCTTCTGATTACTACCATACTCACCGTCGTAGCTTACGCCTACGCTAAATGCGCCATTTTTCCATTCTATGCCTACGTTTGCAAGGAAGGTTGTATCGTCTTCGCTTACAACTGCATCAAAGCTTGTGCCTAATGTTTGCACACTTGAATCAAAGTCAGCGCCTGTGAGGTTTTGGCGAATACCAATACCTGCTGTTGGAGTTAATGTTCCTCTTGCTAGATCGTATTGTCCTTGCCATGTCACCATGAGGCTTGCGTATAGAGCTGAGAAGCTGTCGTTTTTGATGAACATATCGTATGTATCATCTGCTAAGAAGTCGACATTGATGTCATTTGCTTTTGAATAGAGATAGGAAAGCCCTACTTCTGGAATGATGACATTATTCTGGTTGATTTCATATATATAGCCTGTGTTTAGGGCTAAGTAGAATGCGTGTGACTTGTAGTCGTCTTTTGCATAAAGTGTTGGAGAAATCATATAGTCCATATCGTTCTCAGAAGTTGAGAATGCCATTTTTCCACCAACATACCAATTGTCATTAATATAGTAATCGGCATTTGTGGCTACTGTAAGCGCAGTTGAATCAGTTAGCAAACCATTTGCGCCATCAGTAACTGAATCTGTAAAGCCCATAGCAAAGCCAACACTAAGTTTATCGCTGATAAGGCGTTCTGCACCAAGTGTCATACCTTTTTCGTGTGTGCCAGTGTTGAAGTCGCTATTGCCTGTATAGCCTGCAAAAGCGTCTAAATACAGTTGCCATTTATCTTCATTATAGCTAGGAGCGTATGGCGCATTTCCTGCAACAATCACACCTTGTTTATAAAGCTCTTGTGAATTTGCTGCTATATTGTTTTGTAACATACGTCTTTGTAGTTTTGTGTTGATTGTTTTTTTACCAATCTTTGCGAGTATACTATGAAATCTTGTCACAGCAGCATTTGGAAGAGTTATAGGAGAAACAGTATTTGACGTAACCTTAGCGCTCAAGCTCACTTTTGGGTTTTCTGTATTTCCATCAATGAGATTTGCTTCCAAGTGCGGAACTTCTGTCTGAACTTGTGAAATTACACCTTTAGCAACTGTTCCATCTAGATTTTTTGCTAGTTCAGGAAGAGCAGAGGAAGAAGAGGAGTTATACACTGCTACCATACTTGCAAGATCATATTCCTTGCCGTCTTCAAAGTTTGTAGCATCAGGACGGAGAATGAGTGTAGAATTTTCAAAATTAACAACTTTTCCTTCATCTACTCCAAAAACAGTGTTATTTGCAGCATAGCCACGCAAAGTCAGTGCATATGTTCCAACATTATAGGATTCTCTGCCAAAGACTTCATAAGCATTACCGCCACTTGATGAAACATTGATTGTACCTAAATTATTGACAATATGGCCATCGGAATTAGCACCAGCGTTTGATATTACCATAGCATAGGCCTCGCCATTGCTACCTAAAGATGTAGCAGTAATTGTTGCCCCTTTTTCATTTGTGAGTATATGCTTTCCAT
>CAYJER010000092.1:0-1215 GCA_964369225.1 uncultured Eubacteriales bacterium | reverse complement strand
TCTCTGTGCTTGTGGCTGAAAGACTGCTATTTATATTATTTTTTACTGTATGATCGCCAAGTGCAGAAACATACATAGCAAAAGCTTCACCCTTTGTGCTTTTAGCTTCAACACTTGCACTATTAGTTAATTTGTGATCACCCTCGCCATCTGTGGACATGCCATAGGCTCTCTCAACTGTACTTGTAGCAAAAATACTTCCATTTGCAAAGTTTGTTAATGTGTGATCACCAGTACCGTATGCATACATGCCATAGGCAATCTTGTTTGTATTTTTAACTGTAACTGTTCCGCTATTTTCTAAGACGTGATTACCTTCACCATGAGCATCCATGCCATAGGCGTGATCAGAGGTACTTGTAGCTTCAACTGTTCCGCTATTGCTCAACTTATGACCGTTATCACCAAAAGCATACATGCCGTAGGCTTGCCTAGAGTCACTTGTTACTTTAATTATTCCTCCATTTCCTAACTCGTTAATACCATCACCAGATGTATACATGCCATAAGCATTATATTTTGCATTTACAGTAATTTCTGCATTTTGATAATTTATCATTGTGTGATTGCCATCACCATTTGCATACATGCCATAAGCGCTAGTATAATTGCCTGTACTTTTTGCTACAATTTTTCCTTCATTTGCAAGCTCATGCGTGCCTTCACTATCCGCATACATGCCACTAACCTCCTTCGTCCCAGTCACATTTATACTTGCATCTTTACTATTTGTGAATTGGTAAGAGTTAGAGCTAGAGGTACTAGCGTTCATACCATAAACCTGCTCAGCATTTAATGTAATTTCTCCATTATTTATGAATTTTACAGTTTTGCTCTCATAAGCATTTCTATGCCTCATACCATATAAAGTCTCTACAGTAGCAACTGTGTTATTTATGGTTCCATCATTTGTTAAAGTATAATCACCATCATCTTGAGATTCCATACCATAAGCTAAAGATGTAACATTCTCTATTGTAATTGTACCCTTGTTTTGTAGTTCTTTATTACCACCACTACTAATAGACATGCCATAAACAGTATGTCCATTTAAAGTAATTTTGCCTAATTCCCCATTTATTAGCTTACTATCACCAACACCTTGAACATGCATACCATATCCTATAGTGTTAGTAGCCAAGATTGAAATTGTTCCATTATTTGTTAATGTGTGATTTCCATTACCCCTAGCAGACATGCCATAGGCTTCAGCAT
>CAYJER010000091.1:0-3073 GCA_964369225.1 uncultured Eubacteriales bacterium | reverse complement strand
TATGGACTTATGCACCCGTAAGATTATTGGATACGCATATGGTGCAAATATCACTAGTCCAAGGTATTGACATAGGTCCAGGTCCACTATTGTCTTTTTGCCATACCCATTTCGACTATTCCTGCTGTTGTTTCCAACTACATTATTTTTCTCATATTCTAAATGTTCTTCCATTTCTACTTCTAACATTTGTTCTATTGTTCCTGCAAACAGTCTCTTTAATTTTTTCTGTATATCTCCTGTGCTTTTGCAGTCTGATATCAAGATTTTTACTAGCTCCATCTCTTTTTCGTCTAAACCGTGTTTTCTCATTTTTTTCTTCCTTCCTAATTTTTATATTAGGATTTTTGCCATTTACACGGTTGTTTATTCTGACTCAAAGCATTGTTTTACTTCGGTATACTCACAATCACAGTAGTACCCTTGCCCTTTTCACTGGTGATTTGAATACTCGCACTTAGCATAGTTTGAAGTCTTGATTTTACATTATCAATACCAATATGAAGTTTGCCATCACTCGGCTTTTCGTTTATGTCAAATCCCACACCGTCATCTGTAACTACAATTTGATAAAATTCATCTTTTTCCTCAGTTTTTATAGTAACTGTACCGCCACCCTCTTTTTTGCTTAGTCCATGCTTTACTGCGTTCTCAACGAGAGGTTGCAGACTTAATGCCGGTACAAAAAAGTCCTCTTCTGGGATATCATAAACTACATTCAGCTGTTCCTCAAAGCGTATTTTTTCAAGGTAGAGATAGGCTTTTACATGGTTTAATTCTTTGTAAAATGGGATAGGTTTTTTATGGCTTAATGCTTCTAAATTTCCTCTAAGATAATCAGAAAATTCATCGGTCGCAAGCTGTGCTTTTTTCGCATCGGTATCGCAAAGCATAGAAATAGCTGTGAGTGCATTGTATAAAAAATGTGGTTGAATTTGAGAAATCATAAGTGCCACTTTGGTTTCGGTCAGTTCTTTTTCCCGAATGGCGAGTTGTCTACCTCTGTCTAAGTGAACCGTCACATAAAAAATTGCTAATGCCAAAGCAGCACTCAGATTGATGAAATCAAAGGGTATTGTAATCAAAACTTGAAGGGATAATCCGATAATTGGAGCAATTAAGTAGCTTTGCATTATCCAAAATTGTCCTTTACTCAAACCATCTTTGCTTTTATAAATAACAATCGCCGAGCAAAGCAGAGGCACTGAAAATAGTATGTGGTATGGATAATACGCAGGCCCTCTTATGTAAAATCCATCTACAAATACAAAGACAAGAGGGACGAACATAGAAAGCACATCTATCGCAATAATTACAGCACAAAAAAATTGCATAAATACCAAAATCTTTTTAATTTCAGCACTTTCTGACCCTGCAATTTCAATTACATACTTTACAAAAAAGATAAAAGCAGGAATAGTCAAGCCGAACTTTGCAAAAGAAAACAACTTGTTTAAAAAGACAAACTCTACTTGTCCGTCTAATGCCCACGCACCCATAGTAAATAAAATTTTCAGTAAAATACAAATGAAAATTTTATTCATAAGCAAATTTGCATTATCTTTTTTTCGCCCATCAAGCACATTGCTGATAAATAGTGGCAGAGTAAACAGCAAAAACACCAGTTGATATGTAACTTGTACTTCCATAGTGTCCCCCTTTACTCGTTGATGGAGCGTTCTATACTGCCCAAGGTTTTTTCTGCCCAGCTGTACTGTGACATAAACTCCCCTGTGTAGGCATTTAATGCATACGGAACACCCTTAGACCAATCGTAATAATCACAGATGATTTTTGACGGAATGATAGCAAGCATCCCCTTCTTTTTTATTATCACCTCTTGGTGACCTGCTTTTTTCAAAGTAGCCGATAAATCTCGTAGCAAATTTTGATAGTATGAACTTTTGCTAATAGACTCATCTTCCCATAAAATCGCCATTAACTCATTTGAGGTCAAAGTAGCACCGTTTCTATCTATCAATATAGCAAAAAGTTCTTTTGCTTTTTGATATTTGAACTTTAGTGGCTCATCTCCGACAAACACCTCAAAATGCCCAAAGCATTGTACTTTTAGATATTTAGTCGGCAGGGGCTTGACAGGGTAACGGAGATTGTCAAGTTCTCGTTCTATCTTCGCTTTTGTTGCCGGCTTTTGCACATAACCGCTGACATAAAGTGATAAGGCTTCCCCTTGGTATTCGGTATAGCTTGTGACAAAAACAATATTGATTTGAGGATTAAGTTTCTTTAATTTTTTAGCAAGAGCAATGCCGTTCATATCTCGCATTTCTATATCTAAAAAGGCAACATCGCAAGGATTTTCCTCGGCATAGGTAAGGCAATCTTTCGCCCCCGAAAATCCCATAGGAGTGATATTCGGCAGAGCCTCGCTGATAGCCCTCATTAAAACTTGCAGTGCTAAAGTTTCATCATCGGTCACTATGATGTTCATTTGGCGAGGCCTCCTTTTCAATTTGCATAATATCGTCAAAACCGCAGTCAAGGGCGATGCAAATTTTCATCAAAGTATCAGAGTTGACATTCTCTGAGCGAGTGAGCTTGCCTACGGTATAATTGCTGATATTGGCTAAAGCCTCTAAGTCTTTTTTCTTCATGTTTTTATCAATCAATATTTTCCAAAGTTTTTTATAAGAAATAAACATTTTTTTCTACCTCCTAAAAACTTTTATAATCCATTTTATCACACAAATCAAAGAAATGCAATACAATCATAGCCATAACTTTAATTATGTTGTTTTTATGCGTAAAACAGTAGAATATTTAGTGTAAAAAAATTTTAATTTTTTAATTTTTTGGCGAAAAACAAAAAAAGTGTGCAACTTCTGTGCAACTCCGTTTGTTATAATGGCAACAGGCGAAAAAGTCAACTCAAATTTTATAATATAAATTTAGGAAGGAGGAAGCATTTTGAGATTTGTCACAGTGGACAATAACAAGCACCGACTTGCGGTGCTTCTCGAATTACTAAAAAGTCATTTTCCTTATTGCGTTGTGACTGAATTTACAGACCCTATGTTATCAGCGAAATTCATAATAAATAATGACGTTGACA
>CAYJER010000090.1:0-3095 GCA_964369225.1 uncultured Eubacteriales bacterium | reverse complement strand
TCATATCGCACAGCGACCTTTGCACCATAAGAGAGTTGCGGCGGCTTGGAAGTTTACTCAAGGCGAGCTTTAATAGGATGCGCCATGCTACAGAAAGCGGCAGTGCCTTGCAGGTTAACGTGCATCAGAAAAAACTTATGGAGGTGTTCGCTCTCATCTATAGCACCATTGATGGCATCGGGAAAACGTAGAAGCGCTGCGATAAGGGGGCATGGGGATGACTTTGTCCGCACCCTCGATAGCGGTGGCACCTTCGCTCAATTTAGCAATTCACTCAAGACAAGATACGAAACGCCCATCCCCCTGATAGGGAGACAAGCATGGCACACGGGGATTTGCATCATGGATTTTATGTGACACACATCACAGCATATGATGTATGCATCTGATACTTTCCACGCAGACAATACGGAGAGGTTCTATGCAAAAACAAAAAATTTCTTTGAGTGGCGTATGTAATGTGTGGTGTGGCAGTTGTGCAGCCATGATGTTCTTATTTATTTTAGAAGGATTGCTTCAAAGCCTTGGGGTGTATTCTCCACTGTTGATAGGGTCTTTTGGCGCATCTGCCGTGCTTCTTTTTGCGGCACCGCAAAGTCCTTTTTCGCATTGGCGCAATGTTATTTTCGGGCACAGTATTTCAGCGTTTGTAGGCGTAAGTGTTTATCTTCTTCTTGGAAAATATCCTATGATTGCAGCAAGTTTTGCTGTGTCCACAGCCATCGTGTGTATGTATATAAGTGCCACCTTACATCCTCCGGGAGGAGCGACTGCCTTTATTGCTGTTATGGGAGGAGGAAGCATACATGATTTAGGGTATTTATACGTCATCATGCCGTGTTTTGCGGGTGCTGTCTTGCTATGCTTTTTGGAAAGACTGACCCAATCTTATCTGCCAAGTATATTTTCACGCAAAAGGATTTCGGTGTAACCATGTGGAAAACATATGTCAGCATACTTGTTCCTGCGATGTTTTCTCTCCTTCTTGGAGCAGCGCATTTTTGGAGAGCGGGTATGTATGGCTTGAGCATTTCTTTAGTGGGCTTTATGCTTCTTGCCATAAGTGTGCACTCTGCATGGATACGCCTTGTACTCAAAGTAGTGTTGATGCTTCTTGCTGCACGCTGGATATGGATTTGTGGTGCGTTAGTGCAAGTACGCTTTTATATGGGAGAACCATGGATACGTCTTGCCTGTATTTTACTTGGGGTTGCACTGTTCACCTTGTTCAGTGCTTGGCTTATGCAAAAATGCAGGGCACAACATTTTTATAATAGGTATACTGGCACTGCAAGAGAGAGTAGCGTCGCATTCATTCTGGTTTTTGCAGTTTTTATGCTTATAAATGCAATGACACCGCATGTCCTGATTATTCATAGAGTCCTGCCAAATTTTGGCATATTGCAAGGACTTCTTTTGAGTTTATGGGCAGCGCATGTTGTGCGCAAGATTTTGAATCCAAAGACAAAAATTCAAACACGCATGAGGATATGGCGTCTTTTTTCTGTTGTATTTTTCGGGCAACTCCTGTTAGGATTATTAGGGAATACGCTTTTTCTCATGACAGGCAAACTCCATTTGCCCATACCGGGAATTATTCTTGCGGCGCCCATTTTCCGCGGAGAAGGCTATTTTATGTTGATACTCTTCACAATCTCAGTGATTTTGGCAGGCAGTGCTTGGTGTAGTCATCTCTGTTACTTTGGTGTCTGGGATGCTAGCCTTGCCCTAAAAAGACGTACAGAGCATAGACGCCCCTTGCCCATACAGGTCGCTAAATTGATACCATACTCAGCTCCTGCCTTTCTTGTACTCACCTTGCTTGTAGCTGGAGGATTGCGCTATTTTTCCATGCCTGCGCAATTGGCCATACATTTTGCTTTGCTTCTTGGGATTTTGCTCTTCCCAGCCATGGCTTTTGTAACCTATCGATACGGTATCACGGGCTATTGTCTTGGTATATGCCCCTTGGGAGTGCTTGCCACACGCACACGCGCTCTCTTGCCATGGCGCATACGTTTTACGCAAACCTGTACACAGTGCCACAAATGTACTCGTGTGTGTACTTCCATGGCTTTGGATGCCACCGCCCTACAACAGAAAAAGCCCCATCCTACTTGTACGCTCTGTGCTAACTGTATAGCCGTGTGTAAGCATCAAGGGTGTGCTGTGGATTTTACATGGTGGACATTGCGGCAGGATACAATTCAAGGCACATTTTGCGTACTTATTACAAGTATGCACAGTATTTTCTTAGGTGTTGCCATGATATGATAAAGCGTTAAAAAAGTACAATCTATGGTCGGAAAATATGCGTTTTTTGAGCAATCGGCTCATGGGCTATGGGGGCAAAGACGAACGTTATTCTCCTGTAGCCTTACTACGGAGAATGTGTTCATTTTTGATGCGTATACTTCGACCTTCAACACAAATGGCGCCGCACTCTATGAGGTGAGACAGTTGGCGCGAAAGTGTTTCTCGTGCAAGACCCAATAAATTCGCCATATCTTCTCTGGAAAGGTGAAAAAGAGTTTGCATCTCTGCACCTTCCATAAAATAGCTGTGCAAAATATAGCCTGCCACTCGTCTGGTGGCATTACGCTCCCCTTGAGCGGCTAATTTCTGCACGAATATATTTTGTCGCAAGGAAAAAATGGAAAGCATCCGTAAAGCAAATGCAGAAGATGTGTGTATCAGCTCAAAGCACAGTTTTTGTGGGAGAAAAAGGCTTGCTGTTTTTTTCATGGTCACAGCTGTGCAAACGTGTGTCCCGCTTTGAAACACAGCACTTTCTCCTATGGTTTGTCCTGTCTTTGCAATGAAGAGCACAAGCTCTCGCCCGTGAGAAGTGACACGAATGAGTTTCACTGTGCCTTGTAAAATAATATGGAATCCAAGGGCTTGTTCTGCTTCTGAAAAAATAACCTCATGCGGGGCAAACTGTTTTTCTTGCGCATGGGTGGCAATATGCTCTATGATACATGGCGACAAGTCTTGAAAAAGACGTAAATGCGAAATATCAGAAGGAGATATGTTCATGTAAAAACCTCTTGGAACGTATTTATTTTCACTGTAAAGATTTTTACTTTTTTTAC
>CAYJER010000089.1:0-3115 GCA_964369225.1 uncultured Eubacteriales bacterium | reverse complement strand
GAAAACTTATGCGCTACGCAATGGGTTGCGATTTCAGCTGGAACACCGCCGCTGAAAAATATAAATGGTTGTATAAAGAAATGGTTGACCTTTGGTAGAAGTAGAGAAATATGGAAATATAAAAGAGAGCGATTTTTGTCGCTCTCTCAGACTGTCAAAAAAGTTCTTTAAATCTGATGATTTAGAGGGCTTTTTTTGTAAGAAATGGTATAATAGATATAAGAAAAGGTGGTGCAAAAATGTTTAAGAGAAGTGCAGATATGGCGGAGAAATAAAGATAGCATACCGCTGGTTTTTGCATTACAATTTAGATACAGCAATACCTCATTTTGCAACAATCAGCTATGCTTTTACAACACGATTTCCGAATAAGCTGTTTTCGGAGATATTCAGCTAGATATTAGAACGAGCAGTAGCGAAACACCTGGTAGATGCAAGTGCAATATTCATTGATGCAACACATATAAAAGCCAATGCCAACAAGAAAAAATATAGAAAAGAACATGAGCAAAAAGAAAGGGAAGAAAGAAAACTTGCTCACAAACGAAAAAGGAAGAAAACCCAACATGGGTTGATAATGAAATGTAGGATTTTTGTAATGTAATAAACAAAAAGGTAAAAGATATGGTATAATATATAAAAATGTTGTTTCAGTAACCGAGGATATATGCATTGCGAAATTAGTATGATTATTTATAAAGGAGATTAGTTATGTCTAATGAAATAGATGTCAATAAAATTACAGCAGAAGTAATAACTGATTTAGCAACGACAGCGTCAAAAACAATAGCTTGTAAGTTGAAACAAGCATATAAGGATATTGTGACTAAAGAAGGTATTGATTATGGCAAAGCGTTTGAAAAGTATTTAGTTGAGGCAGCAAAACACATTGGAAAAGCAAAAACTATATTATATGGTCAAGTACCACATGACATGTATTCTTTTTATGAAAGTACAGATATTAGAAATAAAGATGGGTCTGTTAAAACTGACAATGTGAATAACATATTAGAAATAGGGAATAAAATAATAATAACTGGAACTGGTGGTGTAGGAAAAAGTATGTTGATGAGACATTGTTTCTTGAACGCAATAAAACGCACGAGGTATATCCCAGTTCTAGTAGAACTGCGAGGGCTAAATGAGATTTCTGTAGAGAAAATTTCAATAGAGCAGTATATATATAATATACTAAAAACGTTTGGATTTAAACTAGAAGAAAAATATTTTAAGTACAGCTTAGAAACTGGATGTTATCTGATATTATTTGATGGGTATGATGAAGTCAAAAATTCTTTATCTCAAAAGATAACACAAGAAATAATTCAGTTTACTAATAGCTATTCAGAAAATACTGTTATTGTTTCATCTAGACCATTGGATGAGTTTGTAGGGTGGGATGACTTCCAAGAATATTCATCTGTTCCGTTGAGTAAAAAACAAGCCCTATCCTTAATTTCAAAGTTAGATTATGATGAAGAATTAAAGGATAAATTTTACAAGCAATTAGATAAAGAGATATTTGAAAAATATTATTCATTTGCATCCAACCCTTTACTGTTAACTATAATGCTTATGACATTTGAAGGTAGAGTGTCAATGCCAGATAATAAAGTGGATTTTTATGAACAAGCTTTTTCCACTTTATTTCATAGGCACGATGCGATGAAAAAAGGTAGATTTAAGCGTGAAATTGTTTCAGGGCTTAGTTATGAAGAGTTTAAAAAGGTATTTGCATACTTTTGTTTTCGAACATTTTTTAAAAGCCAATATGAGTTTACGTTTAAAACTGTGAATGAAAATATTTCAAAAGCCAAAGACAAAATATATTGTAGTAAAAAATTCAATGATGCGGATTTTTTAGAGGATATGACAAAAGCTGTTTGTATGTTGATGGCTGAAGGTTTGAATTATAAATTTTCACATCGTTCCTTCCAAGAATATTTTGCTGCAGTTTATACAACACAGCTAAGTGATGAAGAACAAAAACAATTTATTGGTTCATGGCTGAAATCTGAAAGCAATCGAATGACATCAGACTTTTTAGATATTTTATATAATTTACAACCAGATAGATTTATGAAAAATATACTATATCCTCCGATGTGTG
Organism: uncultured Eubacteriales bacterium; assembly: GCA_964369225.1. Taxonomy (GTDB): domain Bacteria; phylum Bacillota; class Clostridia; order Oscillospirales; family Acutalibacteraceae; genus SIG603. The sequence goes on along the minus strand of CAYJER010000089.1, from coordinate 1,005 downwards.
AGATTTTTAATATGTATAAAGAAAATGGATCTTCTGATGAATGGTATATTGACTACATGTATGGAGGAATTAGAATTTATGAAATACATGAAAATGAAAAAAGAATTGCTTTACGTGTTAATAAATCATATTATGACAAAATTCTTAGTTATATGTTGTGGCATTATAGATTTTCATATAAGCGTAAAACAAATGATAAGATCTATGAAGCCGTCGTTTGGGAGTTGGAAAATAAATACAAAGATCAGATTCATGACTTGATAAGCTTTCAAAAACTAAGGGATGATGGAATTTATGAAAAAGCGAAAATAACATTTGAATGGTGCTTTAAAATGAGAGATTATGCTTTTCAAGAATTAGAAAAAATAGACATAAACACTTTCGGAAGGAAAAGGAAATTTGAATCGATGCTAGAAGAGTTATAAACATCAGTGCTGTAACAGATTAAATTCAATTTGGTTCTGAAAAGATAGAAGTGTTAAAGTAATATCAATAATAAGAATAATATAAATGTTATTATGATAGCTCATCAGCATTTGATGGAGTGAAAATAAGATATGAAGAACTAAAAACAAAGTGTCAACCATTTATTGACGAATTGGATATTTCTAACGCAATAAAAAAGACAGCTAAATGCTGTCTTTTTTGGCTCCCCAAGTTGGACTTGAACCAACGACCCTGCGGTTAACAGCCGCATGCTCTACCGACTGAGCTATTGAGGAATATATCATCTCCGCCTCTGGCGGAGCTTTGCTATTGCGTTTAACCAATAACAAGTATACAACAAACAATAAAAAAAATCAAGATGTTAATTAAAATTAAACATCTCGGCTGTAAAAAAACAAAATATATCCAAGTTGCTTTTTAAATATGTAGTTTTAAATTTAAAAGAAAAAGCGAAGCTTTTTCCCAAGTTATTTTTTAAAACTTCGTTTTAAAAAATAATATATAGACCGGCGCCTACCTATTTTCCCGGGTCGTCTCCAACCAAGTATTTTCGGCACA
>CAYJER010000088.1:0-3338 GCA_964369225.1 uncultured Eubacteriales bacterium | reverse complement strand
CGCCCCTACATTAATTTGTGCGTTTTAACGAATTTATTTAAAAAGATTATAATCAAAAAATCCGTAAGGATTTTCACATTAACTTTTCACTCTTCACTATTACCTCTTCACTATTTTCTCTTAACTAAGCTCCCAATTAGCATCTAAAAGCATTTTCTTAGCGTTTTGCACGCTCATTCCTCTGCCTTTTTCAGTAGTAAGGTTAGTGTCACGAGGGTTTGAACCGCTTTCTGCATAGATTTGGTTCGCACCAGAAATCAATGAAATAATTTCTGGTTCGTGAACTCCCATGGCTCTTTTTGGGCGGACACACAAAGTAGCCACCGCACAAATTAGTGCCATTCTCATAGCGTTAATCTCGCCTCTGCTCTCTAAAGGACTGCCTTTAAAAGCTATTCTTCTCATTACTGCCATGACATCTACATTGTACTCAATTGCCCTGAAAATTTCATCTGCAATCTGTTCGTTACTGTGTTCAGGACCTATAGGCTCAACACAGTAGTATAATTCTAAATTAGCGTCATTTATTGCCTTTAGAGTAACTAATCTGTCTTCGATGCTAGAACTTGTGTCGACGCTTTCACCTAGTCTACAAATATGGTAAACTCCTGTAAAACCAGTTTCTTTAAGTCTTTTTGCAAAGTTTAGGTCAAAGTCGCCTGTGTTTACAACCATTCTCATATCTTTTGGCATAAGAGTGCGAACTTTTTTACCAATTTCTAAAAGCTCTTCTTTGTCGTACTCCGCTGTAGTCATAAGGAAAATCTCGTTAGCTCCGGCTAGAATTAGTTCTTCTGCCTTGGCTAAGATTTTCTCAACAGGCATTTTTGTGTTGTTTGATTCATCAAAATTATCTTTTGCAAGCATACAGAATTTACAGTTTACAGAACATGGTCTTGCATCAAGTCCAATTTGAGCAAATATAACTGACTTATTGTTAAATTGCTTTCTTGAATACTCGTTAGCCTCGCCTATAATCTTATAATATTCTGTGCTACCTATTTCAGTTGACAACAATTTTATAGCATCATTTTTATTAAGCATAATATTCTCCATTAATAGAACATGGTTCCAATTCCTTCATCGGTAAATAACTCAACTAGAATTGAATGTGGTTTTCTTCCGTCTAAAATTATAGCTCTCTTGACTCCTCGTCTGATAGCTTCTACACAGCAGTCCACTTTTGGAATCATTCCGCCTGAAATAACTCCCTCTTTTTTAAGCTTTGGAACATCGCTTAAGCCGACTACAGGTATTAAGGTGTCTTCATCGTCTTTATCACGTAAAAGACCTTTTATATCTGTCATTAATATTAGGCTTCTAGCGCCTAAAGCTGCTGCAATTTGTGCGGCTGCTATGTCTGCGTTAATATTAAATACCTCGCCTCTGTATCCGCTTGCTACAGTAGCAATTACAGGAATGTATGAGCCTTCTTGGGCTGTTTTAATGATTTGAGTGTTTACCTCGCAAACTTCACCTACAAAGCCTAGGTCGTCGCCTTCCATTTTTTTAGCCTTAAGAAGTGAGCCGTCAAGACCGCAAAGTCCAATAGCGTTACCGCCGTGTGACTCGATTAGTTGGACTAAATCTTTGTTAGTTTTTCCAGCTAAAACTTGTTGAACAATTCCCATTGTCTCGTCGTCGGTGTATCTTAGTCCATTGATAAATTTTGACTCTTTACCTATTTTGTTAAGCATAGAGTTTATCTCTGGTCCACCGCCGTGAACTAAGACTACATTTATTCCAACTAACTGCATTAAAACTATGTCAGAAATAACCGCTTGTCTTAATTCTTCGCTTATCATGGCGTTTCCGCCGTACTTAACTACTATTGTTTCACCTGCATACTTTTTTATGTATGGCAGAGCTTGTATTAATATTTTTGCCCTATCTTGATTATCTATATTATTTGTCATTTTATGACCATGTCATTTTTGCCGCTCAAAATGCGATAAAAATTTCGAGGATGTTCCCCGTGACTGTCCTTTCTCTTTAATTTATAAAACTTATTCTCTTTTCTTTTATGTTCTATAATCACCGTTAATCTTAACATAATCATATGTTAGATCACAGCCGTAAGCTTCAATTTCTTCACAGCCTTGCTTTAAGTCTACAAGTACAGTTACTTCTTTTTCGCTTAGGATAATCTTTGCTTTATCTTCGCTAAACTCTATTCCTGCACCATCTACACACACATCAAGTCTGCCTTTGTCATTTACAAAACTAACGTCTATTTTATTTACATCAACATCAGCTCCGCTGTAGCCGATTGCACAAAGTACACGTCCCCAGTTTGCATCTGCTCCAAACATTGCAGATTTGAAAAGACTTGAGCATATTACAGACTTACTTACCTTTTTGCCTGTTTCATAGTCATTTGCATTAATTACCTTACAGATAATTAGCTTTGTAGCACCCTCGCCATCGGCTGCCATCATCTTAGAAAGTTTTTTACAAACAGCTGTAAGAGCATCTAAGAATATGAAATAATCGTCATTTTCTTCTGTAATCATAGTGTTTTGAGCTAGACCATTTGCCATAACAGAAAGTGTATCGTTAGTTGATGTGTCACCATCAACGCTAATCATGTTAAAGCTGTGGTCAGCGGCTTTTTTTACGGCTTTCTTTATCATGTCGGCTGAGATAGCACAGTCACTTGTAACAAATGAAAGCATAGTAGCCATGTTAGGGTGAATCATTCCGCTACCCTTAGCTATACCGCCTATTCTAACTTTTTTGCCTGATATTTCTACTTCTACTGCAACCTCTTTTGGGCATGTGTCAGTTGTCATAATAGCCTGTGCTGCTAGTGCAGAACCTGTATCTGTTAGTCCGTCTGCTAGTGCTTTAGCAGAATTTCTTACTGGTTCTAGGTTTATAACTTGTCCTATAACTCCTGTTGAAGCTACAATAAAGTCTTCACTTTTAATTCCAGTAACACTAGAGGCTATATCACACATTTCAAGAGCTTTTTCAATTCCGTCAGCATTACAAGTGTTTGCGTTGCCACTGTTGCAGATAACGGCTCTAGCTATAGAATTTTCAAGATTTTTTTGAGTAACTATAATCGGCGCACCTTTTACTAAATTTTGTGTGTAGACTGCCGCCGCTGTACAGTCTGTTTCGCTAACTATTAAAGCTAGATCGGGTGTAGTTCTGCCCTTTTTAATTCCAGCTAATACACCGTTTGCCTTAAATCCTTTTGGAGCTGTAACTCCACCATTTATATAGTTCATATGATTGCGTCATAGGCTTTGTTTTAAGTGCCTCTTATAAATACCAATGTAGGGGACGGGTTTTCCGTCCCGAGTGAAGTTAGCTAAAACCGCTAGTTTTTT
>CAYJER010000087.1:0-3585 GCA_964369225.1 uncultured Eubacteriales bacterium | reverse complement strand
GTTGCAGAAGTTATGGTTAGACTTAAAGCTACAGACACAACAGTAGCTGGTTCAGTTTTAAGAAATGACGCAAAATACAGCGATCCACAATCAGCAGTTATCGAGAATTTTGAGGCTAAAGTAGAGTTTATTTCTCACTCAAACCCAAATGACTACACAGCTGAGAGCTGGACTGCACTTCAAACTGCAATGGAAGAAATGCAAGCTCTAATTGCAGCCGAAGAAAATGTAACAACAGCATACGAGACTTTCATGACAGCCTTAGAGAATATCGAGTTTGACATGGATACAGAAGTGCTTTACACCTTCCAAAACCCAGAAGATGCACTACCAGTACAACCAAAATATGGTGAAGTTTACTGGGAAGATGACCTAAATATTTCTTACATCACAGATCACTACTACATGGTGGAGCCAGAATTAGTAGGTAGCAGAGATGTAGCAGAAATTAGATACAATTTCTTACAACCATTAGAAGACAAGCAAATATCTTTCTTTATAATGGACATGTTTAATAGTTCAAACGACAGCGAATACGACCTAACATTTGCTAATTCAGAGACAGGCGAAGGATTCGTTATCTCAACTATGAATGCAAGCGGTAGCGGACAATCACAATACAGATTCTTTGATCTAGTAGACGGCAAAAAGACAAACGAGAGAAACCTAGGCATGAAGCGTACAGACGAGCTTCATAAAATTGAGATTAATCTAACATCTAATGGAATGCAAGTTTACTTTGATTCTATCATGGTTTATTCAAATGAGAACATAGATTCAATAGATTACCTAGACTTCTATCAATCAGATAAATCAGGCACAGTTAATAACTTAGCTATTGACGAGCTATATTTTGCAGACAAAAACGCAGTTACAGAGATTTCTTACCCATCTGACGACATAGTAATTGGTTACTATGACACATATGAGGTAAACCATGTAAACGCAATCTACACAAAACCTTACGAGTATGCAACAACAGATAAATTTACTTATTCATCTGCTGACCCAGAAATTGCATATGTATCAGCAGGCGGTTCAATCGAATCAAGAAGCCCTGGTAACACAACAGTTACAATCACATCTTCAAATGGTGTAAGCAAAACTGTAAACGTTGAAGTTAGAGACTTTGCAGTTGAGGGCGTTGATATCAGCGACCAAATCATAACTCAAGAGCCAAACTTTATATCAGATTACACAATGGAGCTAAACTCTATTAAAGTATTCAACGCTATAATCACTCCAGAGGGAGCAACAAACCTAACAAAAACATGGGAGTCATCTGACGAGTCTATTGCTACAGTAGTAGACGGCGAGGTTAAGACTTTCGGTAAAGAGGGAACTGTTACAATCTCTGTAACAACAGAAGATGGTAACAAAACAGACAGCTTCACTCTAACAGTAGAAGATAAAGTATATGATTTCGGAGCAGAAGTTTTCGTTTCAGTAGACGGTAACGACTACACAGGCGACGGAACAATCGAAAATCCATATGCAACAATAGAGAGAGCAAGAGACGATTTAAGATCACACAGTGAGCTAATTGATGGCGGTGCAGTAGTATACATCCGTGAGGGTGAGTACGCAATCACAAACTCAATAGAGCTAGAAATTCAAGACCAAGGTAGCGAAAACAGCCCAGTTAAATTCATGGCTTACCAAGGCGAGGACGTAACTCTAACAGGTGCAGTAACACTAAAACCTAGCGATTTCGAGCTAGTAAGCGACGCAGAGGCAGTTGCAAAACTTCAAGACAGCGTTGTAGGACAAGTTTATGTAGCAGACATCAGCGAGTTTATGACTGGCGAGACATTACAACCACAAGGACTAGGTTATGTATCTAACGGATTTAACTATCCTTCTGACACTCTAACAGAGGCAGGAATAAATGTTTACTCTCCTTACTATGCAGTAGCATTTGAGGGCGAGGCAATGACACTTTCAAGATGGCCAAACGAGGGACAAGAGCTTTCAGGTTATGAATCTTACCCTGGTTACACAAAAATTAACTCAATCGTTCATAAAGGTGCATCTATCAGAGACTGGCATGACGATATGATAGGTTCAGTAGCTTATGTTCCAGAAGATGAGAGAAACATTTTCGATGGCTTTAAGTTTAAATCAAACTCTTTAACAGAGCGTATGAAAACATGGGAAGGCATCGCAATGGATGGCTCTGACATACTAGATGAAAACATCTGGTACAACGGCTATACAGGCGTAAACTACACAATCCAAACTTCTCCAATTGAGACAATCACATCAGACGGTACAGTTGAGTCATTAATTGCTTGTACTTACTGGGCATCATCATACTTTGATTACACACGTATCTATGTATACAATTTACTTCAAGAGCTAGATATTCCAGGCGAGTGGTATATTGATGTAGATACAAAAGAGTTATACATCATGCCTCCAACAGGAACAGACATGACAAGCGATGAAGATTTAATCACACTTTCAGTTCTAGGCGAGACAATGTTCAAACTAGAGAACACAAAACACACAGTAGTTGAAGGCTTAAACATTACAAATACTCTAGGCGCTGCTTATGAAGTATTTGGTGGAAGCTACAACAAAATGACAAGATGCACAATCACAAACACATCAAGCCGTATCGGACAAGTAGCAGACTCAGAAGAAGAGTATGCAATGTACAACGGTATTGAGTATTGCGACGTTAAAGACGTAAACGGCGGATTTACACTAGTAGGTTCAGAGCGTTATGACACATTAGAAGCAGGATTTAACTATGTAAACGGTTGTGTGTTTGATAACTATCAAACACTAACAACAGGATTTAACCCAGCGGTTGTAATTCATGCTGTAGGTAACTACGCATCAAGCAACGAAATTAAGAACTCACCAAACAATGCTATCATGTTCCAAGGTAACGACCACGTTATCGAGTTCAACGACATCCATAATGTTGTTGAGAGTACATCAGATACATCTGCTGTGTACACAGGACGTAACGCACTACACAGAGGAACAGTTATCAAGAATAACTATATCCATCACCTAGGCGCAACAGGTACTAAAGAGACACACAGCTATGGTGTTTATATCGATGATATAGCATCAGGTATTAAGGTTTACGACAACGTATTTGAAGAGTTATACATAGCTGTATTCATGAACGGTGGTAAAGATAACTGGATTATCAACAATGAAGTAAGAGATGTTGAAAAAGTTGTGCTTGCAACAGACTGGTCTTATTTATGGTCTTCAAGATGGTATCAACATGGCTACGGACTAATTAACGATGCTAACAACGGCATGGAGCCTGTAGACGTTGAGTGGTGGCTAGAGGACAGCCCATATGCTAAATATCCACATTTACAAGAGACATATGAAGGTGACGATCTACACCATAGTAACTACAACAAAGTTATTGGTAACTATGCTACATCTACAAGAGAAGCCTTCTACTGGTACGAATATAGAGTACGTGGAGTTCAACCAAATGCAGAAGAAGTAATTAAAGATTGGTTCTTCGATAAAGACAATGTAATACTATAAAACTAAGCCCCCACAAGTGAAAGCTTGTGGGGGCATTTTGTTTATTAAAAAGCACAAACT
>CAYJER010000086.1:0-3718 GCA_964369225.1 uncultured Eubacteriales bacterium | reverse complement strand
AAACTAGCAGTTATTACTAAACCCACGGGCGACCACACAGGGTCGCCCCTACATTGGCACTGCATAAGAGGCACGTCTGTGCAGAGACCCTCCACTACAATATATTAATAAATTTATCTTTATCCATGCAAATTTTCACATTAACTTTTCACTCTTTCCTATTACCTCTTCACTAAGTTTTATCTAACAGTATAATAATTCTCAAAAATCTCGTACACTCGTGGCAGTACTTTTTTAAGGTTTATTACTTTCCCTGTAGGATTTATAAAACAATGTTTTGTCTTAGCGGTTGTGCATAATTCATTCTTAGAGTTGTAAATCTCATAACTAAAATTCATTCTAACGCCTGTAAATTCGGTGACAGTTACATGAACGCTCATGCTGTCGCCGAATTTTACTGTTTTTAAATAGCTACAATTAACCTCTAACACAGGAATTTGAATATCCAAACTCTCTAAAGTGGTAAGGGCAAAACCTGCTTCATCCATAAGCGAAATTCTAGCCTCTTCAAGCCATCTAATATAGTTTGAGTGGTGAATTATTCCCATTTGATCTGTTTCGTAGTAATTTGGTTTTCTCTTATAAATATGTGTCATTATATAAACCTTCCTTTGTGTTATTTTCCAAAATTTTAAAAGCTACAAACTATGACAGTAAATTCATTTATCGGGTGATAAAATTTAATAGGGGTGAGAACTTGAAAATATATGCCGACATATTCTTTATTGTCAATTTGTACCTTGATTATTTTATTCTACTAGCTGTAAAAAAATTCCTAAACTATGACACTAAGACAAATAAACTTTTACTAGCATCTTTTACAGGAGCTTGTTTTAGCCTTGTATCGTTGCTTATAAATAATTTAGTGTTAAATTTTGCCTTAGCCTTTGTTATTGCTGTGTTTCTTTGTTACATATCTTTTTATAAAGGAGATGTAAGAAGTCTTATTAAATCTTATATCTGTTTTATGTTTCTTAGTTTTGTCTTTAGTGGAATTACCCTTATCCTATCTTTTATAAGCAGTTCAGCTGTTTTAATAGGTGGCAAGCCATATTTTGATCTTTCGGTAATTCAGCTTTTTATTTTTACTGTAGTGTGTTATCTGTGTACCGAGGCTTACCGAAAAATAAAGGCTGGCAACACGGCAGACATAAATTATTGCAAAATTATTGTAGAGCATAAAGGCAAAGCTTATGAGCTTTACGCAAAAAAGGACACGGGAAATTCCCTTATAGAACCATTTTCTGGTTTACCTGTAATAGTAGTAGAAAAAGGCATAATATCATCAGTCGATGAAAACATAAGGCTAATACCTTTTTCCAGTCTAGGAGGTAAGGGTTTGCTAAAAGGCTTTAAAGCCGATAAAATATACATAAAAAAGAGCCGTAAAGAACTAAACTGTTATCTTGCCGTATACGATGGCAAGCTTGGCATAGGGGCATACAACAGCCTTGTAAACCCCGAAATTTTTATTTAGAGGAGGAATTATATGTTTGAGTTGTTTGAGAGGATTTTTAAAAAAATAAAAAGATTTTACCTATGGTTAAATCAAGAGGACTGCCATTATATTGGCGGAAGTGAAGTTCTTCCGGCTCCGCTTAGCAAGGCAGAGGAAGAAAAGGTGATGGAAAACATTAAAAACAATGTTGAAAATGCACGAGAACCTCTTATCACCCACAATTTAAGACTTGTAGTGTACATAGCCAAAAAGTTTGAAAGTCTGGGTGCTTCTTGTGAAGATTTAATTTCAATCGGTACTATAGGACTTATAAAGGCGGTAAATACTTTTAGCCCAGAAAGGAACATAAAGCTTGCGACTTATGCCTCTAGGTGCATTGAAAACGAAATACTTATGCACCTTAGAAAAAGTTCCCAGCTAAAACATGAGGTGTCATTCGACGACCCTTTAAATGTTGACTGGGATGGCAATGAGTTACTTCTTTCTAACCTGCTTGGCAGTGAACCAGACATAGTGTCAAAAAGTCTAGAGCAAGAGGCAGAAAGAAGTATTTTATTAGAGGCTGTCGATAAACTTGGCGAAAGGGAACGTGAAATTATGAAGCTTAGATTTGGTTTGTCTAATCATAAAGAACATACTCAAAAGGAAGTTGCCGACAGTCTTGGAATTTCTCAATCGTACATATCACGACTAGAAAAAAGGATAATTAAAAGATTAAAATTAGAACTTGAAAAGGTTTCTTAATGTTCAAACTCCAAAGTAGCTATTTTATTTCTATACAGTCTTATAAAGAGTATAACAACTATTGTTACGGTAGCTAAATCTGCTATAGGTGAACTCCACCAAATTAAGCTAAACTCTATACTTGATAGAATGTAAGCTAGTGGGACTAATAAAAGTAGCTGTCTTAAAATTGAGCTTACCATACTGTAAAAACCGAATCCAGTAGCTTGAAAAACAGTTGAAATTATAATTGCTACTGCTGCTAATGGGAAACCTATGCTTAAAATTTGAAGCGCTGGTACACCTATTTCTAAAATTTCATCAGTAGCGTTGAATATCATTAGTAGGTCGCTAGGAACCATCCAGAAAACTATAGTTCCTACAATGTTTATTCCTAAAGCAATTATAATCGAAATTTTAAGGCATGAGGTAAATCTTTTCTTGTTTTTTGCACCGTAATTGTAGCCTAGAATTGGCATAATTCCGTTTGAAAGCCCAAACAATGGCATAAATACGAATGATTGCAGTTTGAAGTACACTCCGTAAACTGTATAAGCGGCTGTAGAGAAACTAGCTAGAATTGCATTCATTGCCATTAGCATAACAGTTCCTATTGCATTCATGATTATAGCTGGGAATCCTACTTTGTAAATGTTGATTACTGATTCTTTATCAAGTTTCATATTCTTTATTGCAAAGTCAATAGGACTTCTGCTTCTTCCAACAATTATTAATACTACTGCAATTACACAAGCGCAGAATTGCCCGATAATTGTAGCGATTGCAGCACCTGTTACACCCATAGCCGGCATAAATCCAGGTATTCCAAATATAAATAGAGGATCAAGTGCCATGTTAACCAAAGCACCAACTAACTGCATTATCATTGGAGCTACCATGTTTCCAGTTGCCTGTAGGGTTTTCTCGAAATAGATTTGAATAAAACAGAAAATTGAGAATGAAGTAACTATGCTAAGATAGCTAGTTCCCATTGATATAATATCCTCGTTTGACTCAAACAGTCTATAGAAACCCTCTGAACAAGTAATGCCAATAATTAAGAATATAATCCATGTAAGTACAGATAAAACTAAACCTGTGTTGGCAGTCTTTGTGGCAGTTTCAGGATCACCCTCTCCGAGTTTTCTTGAAATTAGCGAGCCTGCACCGATTGCAGTTCCTACACTAAAAGCTATTATAAGGTTCTGCATTGGAAAGGCTAACGATACAGCCGAAAGTCCGTCTTGGCTGTATAGTCCTACAAAATAGCTGTCAACAATGTTGTAAAGAGCTTGTACCAACATTGAAAACATAGATGGCAGCGCCATTGTGATTATTAGTGGCAACATCTTATGTGTTCCCATTTTATTCTGATTTATCATTCATTTCTCCTTGAATTATTTTATGCATTCATTTACTGCATTCAATTGTAACACAATATAAATTTTAACACAATACTAAATTTAAAAATAAGTATTGACATTTGTAGAAGTGTCAATGATAGGTGACACTTAAGCTCCAAAAAATAAAATGTTT
>CAYJER010000085.1:0-3848 GCA_964369225.1 uncultured Eubacteriales bacterium | reverse complement strand
AATTAATTGTTCCCAACTTGGGAATAATTATTTTATGTTTATATTTAAGGAGATTTAAAAATGAAACTTTATGAACTTATGGACTTGTGGCTAGAAAATGAAGTGAGACACACAAAAGCTAGAAAAACATATCTTTGTTACTCTGCCTGTTCTAAACAAATTAGAAATTTTGATACTTGCTTTAAAAATATAAAAGATGTATCAAACATAGAAATTCAGCAACTTCTTTTTTCTCTTAATGGTTATTCTAAGAGTACTATACATAACACTAGAATAGTTATTAATAGCTGTTTTAAATATGCTGTTATTAATAAGCTTATAGATACAAACAATATAGGTAATTTAAAGATACCAAAAAACGCTAGTGTTAAAGTTGTAGAAGCTCTTACAAAAAGGCAGCAGGATAGAATTGAGGAAATCGCTGAAAATGATATGCTAGGGCATATCGTTATTTTTTTGCTTAGAACTGGTTTGAGGGTAGAGGAAATGTCCAACTTAAAATGGGTTGATTTTAACAATAAATGCAACACTATTAAGGTTACTAAAAGCAAGACACCTACAGGAATTAGAGAACTTCCGCTATCGAAAGGTGCTAGGTTCATTATTGAGTATTGTCGGAAAAACAATAAATCAGAATATATATTTCTTAATAGTAAAGGTGATAAGATTTCTTATAGCTCAATACAGAAGTTATTCGCACGCTTAAAAAAAGAAAGTGGTATACTTTGGTTTACTCCTCATGTATGCAGGCACAGCTTTGCTACCAGGATGGTAGAACGTGGGGTTAGTATTAAAGCTTTATCAGAGCTTCTAGGGCATAAAGATGTAGCTTTCACGCTTAAGAGATATGCCACTGCTGATATAGATTTTCTAAGAAAACAGATAAGTTTAATTGATGATTAACTATTTTTTTAATTCTGCCCAACTTGGTAGAATTATTTTTAGGCTTAAAATATTAAGCAAATTAGGCTCATAAATTAATTGTTCCCAATTTGGGAACAATTTTTTTATTCTCTTTAAAAAAGAAAAATTTAAGATAAATGAGACCTTAATTTAGATTAAACCAAAAAAATAAATACATAAAATCACATAAAACCACATAAAACCACTTGACAAAACAACAAATGTGTGGTATAATAAGTTATACCATTAAAGGTGATAAACGACAAATAAACAGTTTAATGCGAAAGGAAAATTATGTTAAATTTGACAAGTAAGCAAATAGAAACAATTCAAGAGGTATGTTGTAGTTTTGCTCCATTACGAATTGAGGAAATTTGTAAAATAGATGGAACTGGTGAAACTATAACATTAACCATTCACAATAAAGCAAAATACAATGCTTTAAGAATAGCTATTGATAAATATAGCTATAAAGGGTATTTTCTTTATAACTTATTAAAAGGTTATTATCACAAAAGTGATAGAAAGCTACTATCAGACTGTATATATATTCTTAACGGAAAACATATTAGATAAAAAATCAATTTGATAAATAGAAAGGAAATATTATGGAAAATTTAAATTATGGTTATATAGGCGAGTGTCTATATTTAATCAATAAGAACGCAAAAAAATACAGAGACTTGTTGAACAAGGTTTGGAGCTTGCTCCGAGAGTGGGAGGAAGGGGAGGAAAAGACAATATTTTCAGTTGATGAAATAAAGCTTATAAACAATGAATGTTCTGGTTCGTACGAAAATTTTTCGCAATCTTTTGAAGGTTGTGATGGAGACAAAAAAATAGGTCTTGAAAATCTATCTAATCTATTAGAAGAAGAGAAAGATTGTCTTGAAATTATTGAAAGCGAAATTGCTTGCTTTGAAAATATTGATGATGAAGATAAAACAGAAGATGATAAATCAGAATATGAAGACAATTTAAATTTGCGACATAATATTGATTTAGGCATTGAACGTCTGGAACAACTACATAACCAGTTTCAAGATATGAGAGAAGATTTAATTTATTTTTTGAGGGAGGGAAAGCTTACAAAAGAAGCAGATTATGAATTAAAACAAAATGTCATAGAAGCTTTAGATTTACACCCAATTGGCGGACATATGTTCCCAGACGGGGTAAGCAGACCCTTATATAAGATTGGAAACTTTACATTCCATGGAGAGCCTAATGATATAACTTATAATGAACCGCTTGATACAATATCAAGTGAGATAAATATAAGTACTAATATAACTTATGATGAAGCCAGTAAGTATCTTCAAAATTTAGTTATAACATTTGATGAAAAATCGTTTAATAGTATAGTTATAAGACAAATTGGCGAAACAAAACAATATAAAAAAGCTTTAGATATTGAATGGACTAACTATACAGGTGAATTAATTATTAAAGGAGATAAAGATACGCCAACCACTGACACAATATGGGTAGAAAATGGTGTCCATGACATAATATTAGATAATGTAAATATAGATGTTTCCCATATAGCATACTATAAAAAAGCATTTTATGTTAATAATTACTCAAACATAGTAGTCACACTCGTTGGGACAAATAAACTAAAAAATGGTGATTTCACATTTGGATTGATTAAAGAGACCAAATGTAAAGCTCAATATGTACTAAAAAACGGTGTAGAAACATGTTTCCCCATTAAAAATAGTGAAGCTCAAGTAGATGTGAGGGGTTTCGGGAACTTCTACATTGAAAAATAAACAAGCTAGTTTACTCTATATATAAAATTGTACTCAAATTGAGTACAATTTTTTTCTCTTTTAAAAAGAAAAATGTAGGGTTTGTGTAAGAACCTAAACGGATATAAGAATTGAAAAATAATTACATAAAACCACATAAAACCACTTGACGAATTGATGAATGTGTGGTATAATAAGTCATACCATTAAAGGTGATGAACGACAAATAAACAGTTTAATGCGAAAGGATATATTATGAAAATTATTAAATTTGAAATCGTTAAACACGAAACAGAATTACAATCTTCTCTTGTTAGTTCAAAAGGATTTGAGCTAATAAATCATTATGAAGATATTGAACCAGAAATTAAATATAGTTTTGACACTCTCGAAGAGGCTCAAGAAATGTTTAAAAAGCAATTCAGCCAAGGCAAGGCTGTATTGCTAAGAGGGTCAGCAGGCTACTACTATTTAACAACTGTTTATGCTCTTGAAGAGAATGAATATGGCGTTGAAGATGATGGTGAGTTGTACGCAGATGGTCAAACTGGGGTTTGGGCAATAAGCAATGTCGAGTTAGATAAAAGGGAGGACGATGAATAATGGACAAAAATATTGATATACAAGCAATCAGAGACAGCTTGTATAAAGATGGTATTAACTCAACATTAATAAATAAGATGACAGATGATGAGTTAAAAGGAACGTTGCAATATGATGATTATAACGAATATACATCATATTTAAACTACTTAGCCAAAAAATATGACATTTAATAAAGGAGAAAAAATATGAAAATTTCAGAAAAACTCTTAAGATTTAGAGCCGAGAAAGATTTGTCACAAGGAGACGTTTCTAAAATTTTAGGTGTTCAAACTAGAACAATAAGTGACTGGGAAAATGGCAAATTCAACCCCTCTTTAAAAAATACAACATCAATTAATATGATGTTTGAAAAATATAATTTTTTTGTAGATACTAGAAAGGAGGAATATGAGAAAATTAAATAATTGTAGACTTGTTTGAAAAAATGATAGATATGTCTTTTTATAAAATGGTACTCAAATTGAGTACCATTTTTTTATAACTTTCTTTAACAACTTTAAAAAAGAGTATAATTGCCCCTTGGTGCGTTTTTACTATTTTTTAAAGCTGTTAAACTTGATTTTTGTTTATTATTTTATGTGGTGT
>CAYJER010000084.1:0-3849 GCA_964369225.1 uncultured Eubacteriales bacterium | reverse complement strand
AGTGTAGCAGCTATCGCTACTACACTTTCAAGTCCAACTTTTGGGGGTCACTTCAGTTTTAACTAAATTCTCGGACGACCACAGGTCGCCCCTACATAGATGTATTTTCGTAATAAACACGTCTGTACTCAGACCCTCCATTTCAATCAAGCGTTAAGATAGATATAGGGACGACCACAGGTCGCCCCTACATTAATTTATGATTTTTGGTTCAACTTGAACTGTGAGCTAACTTCACGCTAGTATCGCAGACCTTACAATATTTATTATGCAGATAATAAGTATCGCAAAAAGAACAAATATAAACAATTTATCGGTTGCTTTATCGCTTAATTTTACGGCTAATTTTCTGCCGACTACTGCTCCTATAATTCCTCCAAACGCCATTACTGTAAGGCTTAGAGGGTCAAACTCTGGGAAACCTGTCACCGCCACAGAAACAAGAGAAGATAGTTGAGACGCAAAAATTATGTAAATAGAGGTAAGTGCAGCCAGTTTAGTATTCATTGAGAAGAAGAAATACAGCACAATAAGGTTTATAGGTCCTCCGCCAATGCCCAAAAATGCACCTGTGCAGCCTAAAAATACACCAACCAAAATACAGAACAAAGGGTTATGAATATCATAGCCTTTTATTTTTTCTTTATTCATAACATAAAGAAATACGCCGATAGTAAGAAAAGCTAATATACTATTTTGTAAGATACCTATAAAATTTTCAGAGTCACCCTTAACCATATCGAAAATTACTTTACCAATTATTCCACCGGCTACAGCTCCGCTAGCTAACAGTGTTCCACGTTTTAATTCAACCTTGACCGGTGCTTTTCTTGAATTGATTAGGGCGAAGGTGCTCATTGAAAGTACCGTACAACCCGATAAAAATGAAAGTGTATCAGGAGATAGACCAGCGCTCATATCTAGCACAGGTTTAATTATTACTCCACCACCTATTCCACTAATAGCGCCTATTGTTGTGGATAATACACATATAATAAAAAATAAAAATGCTTGCATTTAACTACTCCCTTATTTTGTTTATAGACCTAGCATCCAACTAAATTTCTTTCCTAGTATCTTTTTACCTATAATTACACATGCTAACGAAACAACAGACACTATCACAAATTTAATTAAAAAGAATAGATCATTGTAATAAGGAATATATCCCAGAAAGCACATAACCAAAATATGCGACAAGTAAATTCCAAAAGAGGCATCACCGTATCGAATAATTGTGTTTTTTACAGGTTTATTCTTGAATAATTCTATATCGGAATTAAAATAATTATATGTAATTAAAATAAATGTTACAGAAGTTAAGATAGAACCTAGTTTTATTTGTGTGGTAGCAAGGTCATAAGATCCATAGTAATTCCAAATAAAGCCTTCTGCCATAGAAATAACTATAGAAATTAAATGAAAAATACAACTCTTAGTAAAATTGATATTAACGCTTAGCATCTTGTTTCCAATTAAAATTCCTAAATAATAATAAATAAACCAATTGGTAAAGAAGAAAGAAGATATGCCAAATGGTAGTGTAATACCAAAGATAAATACTAGATATCTTGTAATAATTATTGAAACAGGCGTAATTAAATAGCCTACCCATCTATATTTAGATTTTGCCAATTTATTTATTAATGGGGTTATAAGTACAAAAATGGAATATATAAATATGTAATAATATATATCACATGTGTTTGCAGTCAAAAATCTAACAGGAAACTCCATAATTCGCCCAAAAGCTACAGTGTAAATAATCGACCAAGTCACATAAGGCACTAATATTTTAGTCAAACGCTTTTTGTAAAAACTTTTAAGGTCTGGTATGTTTACTCGTGTCAAATAACCGGATAAAAAAATAAAAATAGCCACAGGGAAATTCATAAAAGGTCGAATAATAATTCCTATATCACCCAGTATTAAATTATGTCCTAAAACTACAGTTATAATCGACAGGCCTCTAATGATTTGTATTTTGTTATTCATGATATACCTTTCATAATTAATTTCTAATATATGTAGCGGAATATTAAAACTAATATTCCGCTAATAAATTATTATTTAATTATGCTTACTCCTGTCATTTCAGCAGGTTGTGGTAAGTCTAATAGATTTAGCATAGTTGGGGCTATGTCTGCTAATGTGCCGTTTTCACGCAACTCGCAGTCTTTACCTATTACCATAAATGGTACAGGGTTTGTTGTGTGTGCTGTGAATGGAGAAACTCCGTCGTCCTCATACATTTTATCTGCATTTCCGTGGTCAGCAGTTAGAAGAACTATACCGCCCATTTCTTTTACAGCGTCGCATACCTTGCCAACACAAGAGTCAACAGCCTCTACAGCTGCAACAGCTGCTGAAAATATTCCTGTGTGTCCTACCATGTCACAGTTGGCAAAGTTAAGAATAATTACGTCGTATTTAGCAGATTTTACAGCCTCTACCATTTTGTCAGCTACTTCATAAGCGCTCATTTCAGGTTGTAAATCATAAGTTGCAACAGATGGAGACTTAACTAAAATTCTGTCTTCACCCTCGTATTGCTTCTCAACTCCACCATTAAAGAAGAAAGTTACATGAGCATATTTCTCTGTCTCAGCAATTCTAAGTTGAGTTAAACCTTTATTAGCGATATACTCACCGAATGTATTATCAAGGCTTTGTGGCTTGAAAGCTACTGTAACATTAGGCATTGTTGCATCATATTGAGTGAAACAAACAAAGTTAATGTTAGGTCTTCCGCCTCTTCTCTCAAAACCTGTGAACTCATCGTCAACAAATGTTCTTGTGATTTCTCTTGCTCTATCAGGGCGGAAGTTAAAGAAGATAACACTGTCGCCGTCTTCAATTTTCTTGCCACCAGCAACAACAGTTGGTAACACAAACTCGTCAACTACATTAGCAGCATATGACTTCTCTACAGCCTCTACAGCAGTAGTAGCAGTCTCACCCTCGCCGTAAACCATAGCTGAATATGCTTTCTCTACTCTATCCCAGCGGTTGTCTCTGTCCATAGCATAGTATCTACCCATTACGCTAGAAACTTTACCAGCACCGATTTGCTCGCATTTATCGCATAAGCTAACCATGAAATCTTTAGCGCTTGAAGGTGGAACGTCTCTTCCGTCTAAGAAAGCGTGAATGTAAGCTTCTTGCATGTCCATTTTTTTGCACATTTCAAGTAGACCATATAGATGTGAATTATGGCTGTGAACTCCGCCGTCTGAAAGCAGACCCATAAAGTGAACTGCTTTGCCGTTAGCCTTAGCCTTGTTTATAGCATCAGCAAAAACTTCATTTTGGAAGAAATCGCCGTCTGTAATAGCCTTAGAAATTCTTGTAAGTTCTTGGTACACAATTCTTCCTGCACCAATGTTTGTGTGACCTACTTCACTGTTACCCATTTGACCGTCAGGTAAACCAACATCCATACCAGATGCACCGATCTGAGTAATTACAGCAGTCTCTTTAATTTTGTCAATGTTTGCAGTGTTTGCAGAGAATATTGCGTTGTTTTGTTCAGCGGCATTACCGAAGCCGTCAAGAATCATTAAAACTAATGGTTTTTTCATATATATTTCCTTTCGTAAAACAAAAACTTTAAAACTGATTGTAGGGGCGAACCTTAACTTTTAGAATTTAAGCAAGCTTAAATGTACATTGTAGGGGAGGGTCTCCGTGCAGATGTGTTGATTACGTTTTTTGATTAAAAATTAATTCGTTAAAACGCACAAATTAATGTAGGGGACGGGTTTTCCGTCCCGTGGGAATTTAGCTAAAACCTATAGTTTTTCGGGACGGAAAACCCGTCCCCTACATTGGTTTCGTTGATAAGAGGCA
>CAYJER010000083.1:0-4070 GCA_964369225.1 uncultured Eubacteriales bacterium | reverse complement strand
CAATCCGCCCTTTTCTTGAAATCTATTGCTGCGGTCTATCTCTAAAAAATCATGAATGGCTAGGGTATGCCCACGCGCTTCGTTGTACTCATACATGAAGGGATAGCCTAGCCAAAGATTTTTCAAATAAGGTTGAGCGTGTTTGAAGCCTTTACGCAAGGGGTTGACGTCATCGTTTTTTCTGTAGTTGATAGACCCCTTGTATTCAGTCATTATTTCCGATTCATCATTTCGCTTATAAGAAGCGGCATGTTCCGGAAATACTTTGAAGAAAGGCTCAAGCTTATATTCTTTTTCGCCAAGTCCCGTGTTATACACAGGCGTTGCCAGCTCCGTACTGATTTTGTCATCATTACAGCCCATGAGTATCACAGGAAAGAGGGCTACAACACAAATAATAAAATAAGACATCTTATTCATAGCTTACCATCCTCGCGTCTATAGGTTTCATTCTTTGATGCGGCACGTTACGGTGACAAGACACACAAGAATCTTTTGCCATCATCACAGCAACATTCTTATTTGTCATTCTATGACAGCGAACGCAATTTTCATTAATAATAGCTTTCATGTCAGCTGTAGACATGATGGGCAGGTCATAGTTACCTGTAGCATTGAGGTAAATATCCGTGATGCCAAGCTTTGCCTTGGTGAAGAGATAATTTACCGTAGAATTGTGTGGTAAATGACACTCATTACAGGCTAAATCCGCATGAAGAGAACTTTTGTTGGAGACAGACGCAGGAAGCATTACATGGCAGGATGCGCAAAAGGCTCGCTCATTAGTGCGTTTAATGACATATTGGGAAGCGGCCAATGTGCCCATGCCAATAATAAAACCCACTGCCAATAAAGTGAAAAGTGTTAAACGTTTTACATGATTCATTTCTCCTCCTCTTTACAGTATATGCTTTTTATGCCATCATAAAAAAGCATGTTCTCATCTTATCCGATGGATTGTCATCCACAATCCCGGATAGCGGCTCCATTGTAACCTCTGCGCGAAGAAAAATATGTGATTAAAATCACAAAAACAAAATAAGATTTTTTTTTTCTGTGACATGCGTCACAGAAAAAAGGAATTTTCGAGGTATAAAGTAATGACGCTGTGAGAGCGTGCGTGTTTTTTAAATACCCTAAAATAAAAATAAAAGGAATATTATATGTATTGCAATCAATGTGAACAAAGAGCGAAGGAAACAGCCTGCGAAAAAGTGGGCGTGTGCGGAAAAAGCGCTGAGGTCGCTAAAATTCAAGACGAGCTGGTGTATGCCTTACGTCTTTTGGCGCAAACAAGCTTGAAGGCGGATGCTAAGGGCTTGGCTGATACTCATGTGGATATGTTCATCGTTCGCGCTCTTTTTCAAACCCTGACCAATGTCAATTTCAATCATGAGGCATTGCAAAGCTGTCTTGAAGAATGTGTTGTCATGCGTAAGAAAATAGCCGAAAAGCTGGGGTGTACGCCACAATTTACCACGGAAGCTCTCGGCAAAGCCTTGGACGATGTGCGGCAAAATGCGTGGCGCATGGACTCTCTCTCCGCAGATACAAATATCAACTCGCTTATGCAAATAGTGCTCTATGGCACCAAGGGCGTGGCGGCTTATGCCGACCATGCCGCGCTCTTGGGGCAGCACGATGCAAGCGTCTATACCTTCATTAAAAAAGCTCTTGCCGCAGGTGTGCCCGATAAGCAGGGACATGTGGAAGAACGCTCTTTGCAAGGGTGGTTAGACCTTGCCATGGAATGTGGCCATGCCAACTTACGCGCCATGGAGCTTTTGGAAAAGGGCAATACGGAGCATTTTGGACATCCTGAACCCACTCAAGTGCCTCTTGGACACAAAAAGGGCAAGGCCATCGTTATTTCGGGGCATGATTTGCTGGACTTATACCATTTGCTGCAACAAACAGAAGGTACGGGCATATCCATCTACACCCACGGAGAAATGCTCCCGGCGCATGGCTATCCCGCGCTCAAAGCCTTTCCGCATCTCGCCGGGCATTTTGGCACGGCGTGGCAAAATCAGCATAAAGAAATGGCAGACTTTCCCGGCGCAGTGCTTTTTACCACCAACTGCATTCAAAATCCCGGCAGTCATGGGGATAAAATCTTCACCACGGGCGCTGTGGGCTATCCTAATGTCGAACATTGTCCGCAAGGGGATTTTTCAAAGGTGATAGAAAAAGCCTTGAGTATGGAGGGTTTTGCTGACGAGACAGACAAAGGACAGGTGACTGTGGGCTTTGGGCGTAAAACATTGCTCGATGCGGCGCCGGCTGTGCTTGACGCGGTAAAAAACGGCGCTTTGAAGCATATATTCCTCGTGGGCGGCTGTGACGGTGCAAAGCCCGGTCGTAATTATTATACGGAATTTGTGGAAAAAAGCCCTAAGGACACCCTGATTTTAACACTTGCGTGCGGTAAGTTTAGATTCTTTGATAAAGACCTTGGTACACTTGGCCCCTTCCCGCGCTTGCTGGATGTGGGGCAATGCAACGATGCCTACGCCGCTGTGCAAGTGGCTTTGGCGCTGGCTGCGGCCTTGGATTGCTCCGTCAATGACTTGCCACTCTCCTTGGTTTTATCGTGGTATGAGCAAAAGGCCGTCTCCATTTTACTCACTTTGCTGGCGCTTGGCATAAAGAATGTGCGCCTTGGGCCTTCCTTGCCGTCTTTCGTTTCCGCGGATGTTTTGCAAGTGCTGGTAGAAAAATGGCAGATTCAGCCCATTACCACCGCAGAGGCCGACCTTGCCATGTTGCTACAAGCAAAATAGTATACAGATATACTGTACAGCAGAAAATACTCTGCTGTACAGTAAACAGTAGGGCGTCAGTATGAAAAAATATTTTGCACAGATACAACACATTCCCCTCTTGAAGGACGTATCACCTCAAGAGTGTGAGCGTGTGTATTCCTGCTTGCAATACAGAGAATTTAAGGCGAACAGATGCCTCTTTGAAGAAGGTCAAGAAGCGCTGGGCATATATATTATACTTGAAGGGAATGTGAAAGTCATTCGTACAACTTTTGACGGCAAAGAAATCATGCTTTTCCTTGTACGACCCGGGCATATTGTGGGTGAAGGTGCTGTTTTTCAAAACAATACCCATCCTGCCACAGCCGTCGCCGTAAAAAAAGTACAGACCCTTTTTCTTTCTGGGTCCCATTGTCATGCATTGGTACAAGAAATTCCCATATTTGCCTCACGCTTACTCTCTATTTTTGCAGCACGTCAACGTATGCTCATCCATAAAATTGCCGCTCAGGGCGAACGTAACGCGACCATGCGCGTGGCGGGGTATATTTTGCACAGGGTGACTCTTGAAAGCGATTGTCACAGGGTGCATCTTACAATTTCCCGAAATGACTTAGGAAACTTATTAGGGCTTGCACGGGAAACCGTTTCACGACAATTGTCGATGTTGGTGGATTGTGGCGCTATATTGTTAGAGGGAAATGTCGTACACATCGTAGACCACCAAAAACTGCAATACAAAGCACAGACACACGAATAAGCTGAGGCGATACACGCAAGAAATGCCACTTCTGCCTTTCGAAGTGCCTGATACTTCTAGGGATATTTGCCGCATTTTCATCCCCCCCCCGTTCCTCCCTCGTTCCGCTTGGACACCCTGCTTTTGGAAATATCAAGCCAAAATATCGGAACCATGATGGCTCATGAACGTGAGATTTTTTTGGGGTGAAACCGCTGTCGGCTGAACGCAACAGCGCGAAACGGCATTTCTGCGAGCACGGGAAATTGCCAAGCAGTACGAAGAACAGGCGCGGCACAAAGAGGCGCAAAGACAGACACACCCCGCCCCTCCCCCGATGAGCACACTGCATGGCGACAGTGGGCACATGGCGCACAACGGCGGCAGCAGGCATGGACAATACGGAAATGCGCCCTCAATGTCTGCCACAACATCATACTACGCTCATCATGACGACATTCGCAAACGCATGAACATACAAGACTATTCACGTCTTGACGCCATGATTGCCTTGAGAATGCGAGCGACAGGACACAGCCCGCAGAGCGTGATGGACGCTGTGCAAT
>CAYJER010000082.1:0-4284 GCA_964369225.1 uncultured Eubacteriales bacterium | reverse complement strand
TTTGCAGGCACGTTCGGAACTCCCGCCCAAAAACGAACAGGCATAGCCGCAAGTTTCTCTCTTGTGTCGGAAAAGTCCATCTTAAATGGTGGATTTGAAACAACATAGTCAAACTGGCGTAATTTTTGTCCGTCGTCGCTTTTATGGTATGGGTTTGCTAATGTATCGCCTTGTATCGCATGGTCGAGTGATGTTACAAGCCCATTCAATATAAGGTTGAGTTTCAACATCTTGTTGCTTTTTTGCGATATATCTTGAGCGAAAATGGTGCATTTATTCTCACCGATTTTGTGGCTCAATGCCATTAAAAGCGTACCAGTTCCTGCCGAGGGGTCATAGCACTCAATGTTGTGTAAGTCTGTTTTATCACCAACTAACAGCCTTGCCATGATTGTTGCAATGGAGTTCGGTGTATAGTATTCAGCATATTTGCCACCGCCTGCTGTGTTGTAATCTTTAATCAAGTATTCAAATATAGCGGCAAAGAAGTCATAATGTTCATCGAACGCTTCCTCAAAGGAGAAGCTAACAAGTTTATCCACCAATGCTCTTGCAAAATCAGCACGTTGTCCCTCGTCGGTAACAAGTATCGTCAGTTTTTCAAACAG
This sequence comes from uncultured Eubacteriales bacterium, assembly GCA_964369225.1. Classification (GTDB taxonomy): domain Bacteria; phylum Bacillota; class Clostridia; order Oscillospirales; family Acutalibacteraceae; genus SIG603. The sequence continues at coordinate 3,676 of CAYJER010000082.1, read as the reverse complement.
CTTGATTTTGGTCTTATCACTTGATAGGGTGGAGAAGATGTCAATATTCAAGTCAGCAATGGAAATCATCGTATTATCAAAGATAACATCAAAATCGCCCTTTGTTTGTCTGTTCCACAGGTTTGCAATTAAGTGTTCCGGGTTTAATTGCGGTGTGTTGGGGTCGAGGGCATCTAATAAATCAAGACGCTCGTCATCGCTCATAGCTTCGTATGCAAGCTCCCATTTTTCAGCTTCTGCTATTTTTTTGCTCAATTTTTTGACTTCATAGCCGAACTTGTCGTTCAAAAACTTATACAGAAACACTTGTGTAATAATCTTGTATTCGTTACCGTCATTTCCCATTCCGTAAGTACCACAAGTGGCTTTTAGAGCATCAATAAGCTCTATGGTTTTTTCTTTAATTGCCATAAATTCCTCCGTTAAGCAACATCATAGGTTGCATTGTACTGGTCTAAATATTGTTTGGTTATACGACTTTGAATGAACACTCTGTCGCTTCTGTCGTTTTCAAAGCCTAATCTATCAAGCCCTAATGTGATTTGTTGCATTACTGTCCGCTCAAAGAACGCATCCTTTTTAAGAATATCATTTCGGTCATATACCTTTTGGTCTACATCGGCTTTTATAAAGCTGAGGACTTCCATAATTTCTTCGTCATATTCTGAAATTATAGTTTTGCCTTTGCTTGCTTTACGCTCGGAGTTTTCTTCTCGTATGCGTTTATGTACCCTTGCAAACTTTGCATCACCGTTATATTTTCGGAGCAATACGCTGTTTCTCTTTTGTAACTCTGCAAGTTTTTTCAGAATATCGTCTAATGCCTTTGAGTGCTCATTAAACATAGCAATGCTATCCGGTGTAAATCCGTGTTCCTTAAACCTTTGCATAAAGGCTTCTCGGAGAGTGATGTACTCGGGGTCGTCTTGGTCGATATTGGCTGTAAACTCTCGTACAGTTTTCTGCCATTTGTCTTTTAGCTCACTACCGCCATCAATCATTTTCAATTCTTCTTCACCGATTTTGCTAAAGTTGAAAGTAATATCTTGCATAGCTTCATTGACCAACATTCTTGTCTCATCTTCGCCGTTAAACATTTCTTTTTGGTTTATGTTATCGATATGGTGTTGTACCTCTGAAATCATGGAAGGGAGTTTAGTAAGCTCCAACTTTCTAAACGCTTCTTTGAGTTCATCGTCACCAAAAGTCCGTACAATGTTGCAACAATCTCGTGCGGCAATCAATACTTTTTTGAGCTTTAGTAGCTCTTTTTTATCCTCGACTGTTGAAATCTCAGAGCTGAATTCTTCAACATTATCGGTGGAATAATTGAACAGCACCTGTCTAACTTCACGCATCTGAGCAATCAAAGCATCTTTATCTTCTATGACTTGTAAGAAAGTGTCGGTTGCATTGCCTTCGCCTGTTTCATCAACATCATTAAAGCGGTTAAGTTCTTCTAAATACGCTTTATTCGTATCTTCAAAGTTCTGTTTGATATTAGCAAAGTCAATTACATAACCATATCTGTTTTTCTTATATGGACGATTTACTCGTGTCAGAGCTTGTAATAAGTTGTGGTCTCTCAATTTTCTGCCAAAGTACAGCTTTTTGAGCCGTTTTGCATCAAATCCAGTAAGTAGCATATTAAAGACTATCAAAATATCCACTGTCATATTTTCTTTGAAGTCTTTGACGATTAGCTTTCTCGTCTCCTTGTCCTCGCTGTCATGTAATATCAATCCTGCTTTGAGACTGCTTTTGTGTGAAGCGGTTTTGTTAATCTCTGCCTGTATTTCGTCAAAGTAAGCGAATAGTTTTCGTGCTTGTTCGCTTGTTTCGCAAATTACCATGCCGCCTAAACTTTCGTCACCCTGTATCAGTCTAAACTGTTTAAGGTCATTGATGATATACCGCAACAGTTCTTTGACATACGCTTCATGCTCGACAATTTGACTTTTCTTTATATCCTTTTTCTCTACCAAGGTTTCTAATTTTTCGTAGATTGCCGAAAGTTTCTCTTTGTAGGACGTTTCAATGTCCTCACGGATGATTTTTAGCGTGTATCCGTCTTGAATAGACTTATCGTAATAGTAAGTATGGATATAGTCACCAAAAACTTTACAAGATGCTCGCTCCTCGCTTAAAAGCGGTGTTCCGGTCAATGCAATTTTTATTGAATTTTTGTCGGCATCAAACAAATTAGCAAGGAAGCAACCATCGGGCTTATAGCCCCTGTGTGCTTCGTCAATAATAAAAACTCTCTGTAAGTTTGTTGCGTAAGAGGGAAGCTCTACTTTATCTTTTTCCTCTGCAAAACGCTGTATATTCACAACTGTTATTTCTGCTTTTCCACTTATCCCTGTTTGAGAGTTTGTCTCCTTAAACTGCTCCATTAACTCTTTGCGAGTGTTGGCAGTTTTAACTGACAATCCTCTCGCTTCAAATTCACTGCTTGCTTGTGTCAATAAATCAAGCCTGTCTACAACAAAATAAAACTTGGTCACTTTTTCTTGTGCAGCAAAATAGTCTGTTAGAACTTTTGTCAAATAGTATGATAGAGCTGTCTTTCCGCTACCTTGCGTATGCCATATTACGCCAGAGCGAATACCCTCATCAAATCTATCTCTGATAGCTAAAGCGGCGAACATTTGCTGATACCGCATGATGTGCTTTTCATCTAACTCGGTAAACTCGCCGTTTTCTTCCTCTTTTCTCTGTGTAACATAGGCAATGCCGTATTGGAGTAAAAAGAGCAATCTTTCGGGGGAGCACATGGACGTAATTATCCTATTTGTCGGGGTGTTCACATTTTTGTTCGTAATATATTCGTCAGCGTTATGTATCACTTGACAATTAAAGTCGCTTAGTATCTTTCTTTCGGTCGTCGCATCAATATCTCTATACGGAAAATCTCTTATAAATGGAGCAATGTCACTGTCAGCAATGTTTTCTTCCCTAAAGCAGTTGAATGGTGCATACTCTCTTGCAGTAGTGCTATAAAACGCTCCTTGAATTGGAACGATACCACCAACCGCATCATATTCCATGTTGTTTGAGAAAATCATAAACTGTGTGATATTGATAAAACGACGGAATTTTTTGTTCGGAAATCTCTGTTTATTCATTCTTTCGCTTTCAGCGACCATTCCTCCGTGATTATTAGGGCGTTTAACTTCGATAAAAACAAGAGGTAGTCCGTTCACAAATAATGTTATGTCGGGGCGGAATTCATCTTGGTCACGCTTACAGGTAAATTCAGCCGTGCAATGAAACGTGTTGTTTTCCGGGGTTTCAAAATCAATTAGCTTGACAGGAGAAACACTTGTCAATCGCTTGTAAAAGCCCCTACCTAAATCATCGTTATCAAGTTCTTGCTTAATATCTTGCAGAAGCTGATTAAAATCCCCCTCGTAGTCGGGATTGAGAGCAGTCATTTGTTGCTTAAAAACGTCCAATAAAATATTTGTATCTTTATCGTAGCTTAACCCAGCCATTTCTTCGAACAATTTTCCATAATACTCATAACCTAAACGTGTAAGATGGACAAGTGCAGGCATCTGTACACGGGTTGCTTCGTTAAATTTTTGCTTAACCATACATAAACCTCATTCCTCTTTAGCACGTCCACTTGTCACCCAAGCGTCCACTTCGCTTATCTTAAATTTCCATAGTT
>CAYJER010000081.1:0-4363 GCA_964369225.1 uncultured Eubacteriales bacterium | reverse complement strand
AAGTTGGCGCTACTGCTTGTTACATCGAGGCTAACAAACAGAAACGATTACAACACATTGCTATGGAATATGGCGAAGAAATAACTGATAATAGGTTTTCTGCAAATAACATTGACTTTAGAAGCACAGAACCAACAGACGAATATAACTTTAAAGTGTACGACATCGGCACGACAGCTAATATGGATTTGATAGAGGCAATGGATGTTGTCGTTGTGATGTGTGGTGTTAAGATGTACGAATTACCTTATACAGCAAAAATCCTAAAGCAATATGAACGCACCTATGCCTATATTTGCCCTGTTTTTCTTGCAGAAGAAAGCCGAGAAAATTTCGCTCATTTATTTAATAGTGAGTTTTTCACACCACTATACCCAAACTATCAGCCGGATTTTACCGACAGCACACCGAACAAGAAGAACTACAAGCAGATGATACAAAAATATATAGCGACCGTGTAATGCGGTCGCTTAAATTTAAACAAAATAAGGAGATATGATTATGACAACAGCTATTATGCCAAAACAATTTGAACTTAAAAAATGCGCCTATGCTTCAGACCTTAAAAGCAGGGCTTTAAATGTACTTATTTATCTTATCGATCGCTCCAATAAACAGCTTACTTGCTTTCCGTCCATTGCTACTATCGGTAAAAATCTGCATATCAGCATTTCCACCGTAAAAAGAGCATTAAAAGAACTTGTGGAAAAAGGTTTTTTGAAGAAAGATGCGAGATTTATTGAGAAAAAGAATTTTGCCCAAACAAGCAACCTCTACACCTTGTCTATTCCCGAAGAAAAGCCGACAGTGGCACATGAAGAAGCAAATGAAGATACAGCACCTACTACCTCATGCGACACACCGACAGAGGAACAGCCAAAGCACACCGCACCGGAGATTAAGCATATCAGCTTTGACACTATCCTTGCGGATAAAAAGGCGGTTGTGGTTGCAACGGAGCAGACTCAAGGTGAAAGCGACAATTTAAACACAGTGGAACTCCCACAGGATACCAAGCAGGAACAGCAGTCAAATCAACCCAAAACAAGTACATTTAAAGCCGTGATTTTAAACGGAACACGAGCAGTAAAACGCACCTTTTTCAAGTTGAAATCTTTTATATACCCTAAATTGGACGGGGGCGGGGTTCAATCTGACACTACCTTGAACTTATCAGATTAACAGTTTAATAGCGAAAAAGAAGTAATAGGATAGTTGTATTTATATTAGTTAAATAAGAGATGGACTTATTTTTCGCTATTATAGTATCTAAAGAACTACTGCACCGCTGTATACTTGGGAGATACTCGCATAAGGACGATTTTATAAAAACAAGGCTATATCAAGCATTTAAGCGAGATATAGCCTCTTATTAGTTAGATAATCTTTAGTAGGGACAAAATGGTTTATAGCAAGCAAATGTGTATTTTTATCACCAATAATACTAATGAACTAAATATACTCCATCAGGCATTACAGTAGGAAAAGCGTAAGTTTCATCTTTTAATAAATCCACCATATTAGGTTCATGTTCCATCATTTTTTGTGGTGTATTCAATTTCCATTCTTCGAATATCATATCATAGCGACCATCGAAATCTTGCGCCCCCAGTAAAGAGGTTAATGACCAATAGATATATTCCGTTATCATAGTTGAATAGTCAGCAGTTTCATCATAGTATGAGTACCACGCTGTTTCTGGATATTGCTCAGGTATTTCTTCAAAATAACCTCCACGAGCAATATCCATTAAATTTGCTACTTGTGTACCTGCTCTTTCGCCCCAAATATCTGGATAAACATTTGCGTAACCAATATGTGTAATTAGATGTAGAATTTCCTCGTAAGAAGCATCAAATTCGCCATATTCAGCACCGTTGATGTGAATTTCAGAACCGTATAAATCCTGTGTATTATTGCTACTCATTGACCCAAAATGTAACAACATAATTCTCATAAGTTCGTTTGGTGTTTCAGCTACTACCATAGAAGCATTATTTTTTACTAATTCATCAACTACAAGTTGATTATCTGGTAAGCCATTTTCATCATTATCAAGGTACTCATACATTATATTTGTAATGTGATCGAATTTTTCGTCTGATAAACTATCTGTAGCATAGATAGTTACACCGAATACACTAACATGCTTCGGGAAAATATCTTCAAGAGGTTTGTTATATTGGCTGAAAACAAACACAGCAAAAACTATCACTATTACGCCGATAAAACCTAAAATTTTCTTTTTCATACTTAACTCCATTTATTGTTATTTCTATATAAGTTAGCTACATTGAGCTATATTTTATTATATCATAAAGAAGAAGTAAGTTTCAATAAATTATGTGAAAATCTATAAATAGATATATTTTTTCTGTGATATAGTATTTGACTTAAATTAAAATCAGAAAAGAAAGTCATACCAAGAGTGCAAGGGTGCAGAGTATTAAGGACATTGCACTCTTGCCCCCTTATCTCTTTCAGGAGATAGCCAGCATCGCATTCGGCTACACGCCGATGCACACTGGTCGGGAGAACCCGAACCCCTTAAAGTAAAATCGTCTTAATGCGAGTATCTTTTGGGGAATTATTGGGATATAAATCGGTGCAGTAAAAATAAGCATTCGAAATGAATGCTCATTTTTATATAATTTTATAGCAAGTCTAATCTAATCTCAAAAACTGCTCCACCATCATTTGAAGCCTTAACTTCGCCATTCATCATTTCTACCGAAGTCTTAGCGATAGAAAGACCTAAACCGAAGTTACCATCTTCACCTTTTGAAAATCTGCTCCAAATCTTATCAAGATTTTCGATACCCTTACCGTCATCTTTTACTGTTATGATAGCATAATTCTCTTTACTTTCAAGAGTGATGCTAACAGTAGTTTTTGCATATCTAATGGCATTCGATATGATATTTCCAACCGAGCCAGTTAAGAGTTCGTTGTTCGCATTTGCAAATAAATTCGGCATTATATCAGTTTTAAGTTCGATATTACTGCTTACAGCATAACCTTTGTAGGTGGCAAGCATATCGGACAAGCAGTTACTAATATTTAGCCTTTCAAGTTTTTTATTGGCATTAAAATTCTCTGCTCGTGCAAGAGTGAGCAAACCGTCAACTAACTTTGTTAGTCTTTTACTTTGGTCGGAAATAAGATGTGCTGTACCTTTTGCATCTGAAAATACACCCATTTCGATACCGTCGGCATATCCTTGTATGCTCATAAGTGGTGTGCGAAGTTCGTGAGAAGCGCTCGCTAAAAAGTTCTTTTGACTTTCATTATAGTGATAAATTCTTTTGTTCAGAGCATTTATTTCGGAAGTGAGTTTTTGCAGTTCAAGGCTGTCACTTCTATCATCTATTACGATTAGTTCATCTGACTTCATATTTTCTACAAGCGAAATCAAATGTTCTATCGGTTTTGCAATAGCATTTGTAACTCTGGTGGAAACAAATAATGCGATAAGCGTAACAGCAACAGATACTATAAGCAGTACAATATTTATTGCTGTGACAAATTCATCTATAACAAGACCTTTTGAAATATAGACAAGTTTATCTGAAAAAGTTTGTGTTTCATATTCTATCTCGACGATATAATATGTATCTCCGCCTAATCTTACATCTCCTATCTCGTTATAGTCCAAAGTTTCGGTTTCTGCATAAATCAATTCGCCTAAATCCTCAGTAACAAAACTTTCCTCATTGAAAAGTCTTGAAAGTTCGCCATTTTGATTATACACAACAAGTTCTACCGAGTTGCTATGGCTTTGATTGTTTATAATAGAAGCCATATTTGGCAAATCTTCATTTGTGTTTTGAGTAGGGATATTCGGATTTTGACCTAAATTCGGTCGATTAGGTAGCGTGGAAGTAGTGGTATCGTTCATTAAACTTTGCTCAATTTCAGATACTGCCTGCATTAAATCTTCTTCTGCCTGTACCTTTGAATAAAAAGATACGATAACATTAAAAAGAAGCATAATCGTAATAGGGATTAAGATTATAATAGCAAGAAAAGGTCTTGATATTCGTTTTCGTATTGGTGTCATTCTATCCCTCCACTTCAAGCTTGAAGCCAAATCCCCAAACAGCTGTTATTCTAACATTTGTTTTTACAAGTTTTTTGCGAAGTCTTTTCAATACATCATCACAAGCCTTAGTGTCAACCTCATAATCAAATTTCCAAACATTTTTTAGAAGTTCTTCTCTTGAAACTGCGTGGTCAGAGTTTTCAAACATATAGGCAAGCAGACCAAATTCGGTTGGAGTCACATCGAATTTTTCACCGTTTGTAGTGCATTTTTTCATTGAAATATCAATCTCAATATTGCCATAGCTTAAAATATTTTTCG
>CAYJER010000080.1:0-4486 GCA_964369225.1 uncultured Eubacteriales bacterium | reverse complement strand
CGAGCAGCATAAATTTGTTCAACTTTTTGTGTCCAAGGTATTGACATAGGTCCACAGACATAGACTACAGCTATGACAGCGACGGACTAAGAACTAGCAAAATCGTAAACGAAGTTATAACAGAATACGAGTACCTAGGCGGAAATTTAGTGCAAATGGAGCAAGGCTCTAACAAACTCCGCTTCACATATGACGCATTAGGAGAATCGGGCGTAATTTTTAACTGAACAAACTACTATTATGAAAAAAATGCCCAAGGAGATATTCTAGGAATAGTTGACACAAACAGAAACTTTGTGGTAAACTATAACCGAGAGCCTCGGCTGGCAATTCGCACACTAAATTAGCAATAAGTTATAATTTTGTCGCCTGCGTTTATACAAATTAAATGAAACAAGTTTTATTGTCCAGAAGATAAAGCCAATTGGCAAACACACTAGGCGAGCTAAACCCACTCCGTTACCGTGGCTACGTCTACGACAACGAAACTAACTTCTACTTGTTTCCAATCAAGATACTACAACCCAGAATTAGGCAGATTCATCAATGCCGATAGCATAGTAGATACTGAACAAGGTTTAAATTCTACTAACATGTTCGCCTACTGTGGCAACAACCCAGTATCAAGAGAAGATACAGAAGGTAGATTTTTTGATACGGTTTTTGATGTAATATCTCTAGCTATGAGCGTAGCAGATATTATAAGTAACCCATACGATCTTATGAGCTGGGTCGGTCTTGTTGGCGATGTTGTTGACTTGTTTCCTGGTGTTACAGGCGTTGGTGAATTGGCAAAGGTGTTTAGAGCAGCTGATGCTACAGTATCTACTACTGTTACAATAAACAAAACTGCTGATTCGCTTGATTCAGTAATAGATACAGCTAATGCACTTAAAAAATCATCACCTAATAATAGCGTTTTTAGATCTAGTACGGGTACATATGAGATTGAATTTGCAAGTGGCTATACCTATGTAGGTAAAGGTAGTTATGACAGAATGATTACATCAGGAAAACATCACTCGAGCCCTATAAAGAAAAATAATTATAATGGCGATGTAGTAACATCAATGAAATGGCAACCAGCAAAGACTCACACTGAAGCATTTGTAAGAGAGTATTTATGGATGGATGAACGTGGATTATTTAGCGTAGATAATGAATATCTAACATATAATAAAATATGGAGTCCTGGTAAGAAAATATTTGAACAATTAATTTTTGGAAAGAAATAGGAGGAGATTGTCACTAAGACGATATAGTCTTAGTGACAATAAATAAAATGAAAATAGAATATGATTTACACAAAGGTTACACAATTATTGATGGATTTGCATATGCATCAATAAATATTCCACATAATGTACATGACGCAATAGTTATTAGACAAAAAAGTATATATACCATCGCAAGGTATAGTGATACACCAATGCACACAAATGAAGAATACATAGAATACATTAATAAGAAAAAAATTGAAAAGGCAATTGTATACACTAAAGATGTTTCATTTTTGACAAATTGTCCATCTATTAAATATTTAACAGTGGTTGTAGAATATGACGAGTTTGATTTTAGTCCATTATACGGTATGTCTCAAATAAAAAAAGTCAATTATGTGAATGGAACAAATACTTTTCATACAATAGATTATAGTAAATTTAAGAATTTGGAAGAATTGGGTTTGTTGGTGAGCAAAGGAATAATAAACTTTAACAAAATAGAAACGTTAAAAAATATAGTGGTAACTAATTTCAAAGGCGAAAACTATGATTTAACTGACCTTTTTTGTTCAAAAAATCTAATTAAACTCGAAATGATCACTTGTAAAACAAAATCGTTAGAAGGCATACAGCAATCTGAAAAAATTCAGTGTGTATACTTGTCGTATATGAGGAGTTTAACTGATATTTCAGCATTGGCGAAAGTAAAAGACACATTACAAAATTTAGCAATTGAGTGTTGCCCTAAGATTAATGACTTTTCAGTTTTAGCCGAACTTAAAAACTTAGAATATTTAAGCTTAGAGGGCAAAAATATTCTACCTAATCTTGATTTTATAAAAAAATTACCTAAGCTTAAATTGCTCGTTATTAGCATGCCGATTGAAGATGGCGATTTAACTCCTTGTTTAAAATTAGAGTACGCCTCTATAACACCCAATAAAAGGCATTACAATTTAAAGAATGAAGAATTACCTAAAAATATTTACTGTGGAGATCCAGACTATGAAGAGTGGAGGAAATACTAATTAAATAATGGCGAGGTGAAATTATGAAAATTTTTAAGTTGTTAGATCAAATAAAAGAAGAATACAAGGATGATTGTGTTGTAAGAAAAAATGAAACATTGATATGCAGATTTAGAAAAATGCCAAAGTGTAGACACATGTTTTACAAACCACTTACAGACGAATTGATAAAAGAGTGGTTAGTAGATGAGTGTAAATTGACAATGCCAAAACAATATTTAGAGTTTTTAAAGTATTCTAATGGTATAAGTTTGTTTGGTGCAAAAACAATTTACATGGGGTATACCATGGCGGTAACATTGCTAGTTATTTATGCGTTACCAAGAACAGCACCATTTACTAGACCGTTTGATGAAGAAGAACCATTTGATATACGTGTAGAAGACTTAAGGCGACATAAAAATATATCAAAAAGATGGTTGAAGTGTGGTAACTGGTATAAGGATTGTTATTTTGACACTAGGCTAACAATTTTTATTGATACTGACACACAAAGGGTATATTCTAGTGAGGAAGACAGCGATAAGATAGTACAGGAGTGGGATAGTTTTGATGAGTGTCTGTGTGACTTGATTGAAACGTTAAAGGATTCTCCATTTGAAATTAATTGAGATTAGCAATAATATTCAAGTAAAAGACAGAGTTATATCCTGTCTTAGCCTTTAGAAAAAGCCAGCGTTTGCTGGCTTTTTTGTAGTAAATAAGGAGTATTCGACTTAGCCACAAGTATAAAGGTAGGTAGCAGAACCCTAATAACACACACATACACAAACGACAGAAACAGAAATCTAAGCCGTTCAACATACGGAAACGGTGACTATGTCGATTATGAATATTACAGCTATGGAAGAATAGTAAGCATAGGTTATGAAGACATAGACAAGGCAGAAGAATACATCTATGATAACGACGGAAATATAGGAATTCTAAAAGACAATGTAACAGGCTGAACAAGCAAGAATTACTATGACATGTCAGACCGGTCGGGAAGCCCCGACGGGCAATTTGCAAAATTAACTATATGATTATGTTTTAGTTAATACAGTTCAGTAAAATAGTATTAGTATAAATCATATTTATAAGAGTAGATTAACTTCACAAAAGCACACTCTTGACGGAACAGCGTATACCGACTCTTACACTTATGACGATGACAACAGGATAACAAAAATAAGTTCAGGTTCGGCAAACACAAGCTATACATATGACACATTAAGCCGAATATCAAACTTTACGACAAAGCACAATAGTACAAGCATTTTAAGCACACAGATAGGTTACATTGATCCGACTTCTAGTACAACAAGTACTGCAGTTGGCACATGGAAAAATACTGTAGGCGGAACAAGCAAAACATAGTCGGGAAGCCCCGACGGGCGAATTGCATAATGAGTGAAGTTAATTCACTTTATAATTGGTTTAAAGAAAGATGAACCTAGATAGAAACACAGATTAAACTTAAGAGGAAATATTCTAAATAAAAAAAGAATATCCCTACAAAACAGGAACACTAGGGCAAGTTCTTGACACGATAGTATTATGATTATGACACTAGTTGGGACGACCTTTTAACATCATATGACGGCAACACAATCACAAGCGATAACATAGGAAATCCGCTGTCAGACGGGTCGGGAAGCCCCGACGGGCGAATTGTATAATAAGAGAAATTAATTCACGTTGTAATTTTTGTTTTAATCAAAAATAAAGCTTTGGGAACACGGCAGAGCCGAGAGCCTCGGCGGGCAATTCGCACACCTAGTAAGCGAGAGTAAAAACTTTATCACCGGCTTTAATACATAACAGTAAAACAAGTTATTTGTTAAAGTAATTAAAACGAACTAAGAACCAGCAAAATCGTAAACGAAGTTACAACAAACTACGAGTACCTAGGCGGAAACCTAGTGCAAATGGAGCAAGGATAAAGCAAACTTGATTTAAAGCTAAGACTTAAGCTGAACGCAGGCAATAAAGCACGAAACAAATATTAACAAAATGTGTAAATTTGCCCGTCGAGGCTACTCGACATAGTTGACACAAACAGAAACTTTGTGGTAAACTATAACCGAGAGCCTCGGTGGGCAATTCGCACACCAAATTAGCAATAATATATAGTTTTATCGCCTGCGTTTATACAGATTAAATGAAACAAGTTTTATTGTCCAGAAGATAAAGGCGATTGGCAAACACACTAGGCGAGCTAAACCCACTCCGTTACCGTGGCTACGTCTATGA
>CAYJER010000079.1:0-4541 GCA_964369225.1 uncultured Eubacteriales bacterium | reverse complement strand
GTGCCATGGTCACTGCTGCCAGTGGAAATTCGGAGGAACCCTCAGAGTCTTTAGCGCAGCGATTGACCGAAGCCCTTGACAAGCACAGGCCGGGCAAGTCGGGAGGGGAAAGCTCAAGCGCCGACGCCATTGAAAAGGTACGCAAAGCCATTGAGCAAGTCTCCGCTGAACTGACGTCCATTGCGGGAGACGCTGCCACTACTGGTAAGAAGTCATCCATCGCGCGTGTGGAACAATTGCAAACGGAGCTGACACAACTTGAAGCGCAGTTGGCGGAATTGGAAGCGGCGGCGGCTGAGGAAGAAACGGAACAGTCTTAAGAATTAATGTGTTGCGACGCATATTTGGAGTGTGATAAAGCCCCTTGTATTGTAAATACAGGGGGCTTTGCATATTTCCTTATTGAACGAACAATAGTTTGTATTATCACACAAAATTCATAGAATAGCGTGCAAAAGCCTCTTGCAACTCAGAGGAAACGTGCATACCTTGTCTAAAAGCAATCGTGGGCACTTCAAATTTTTTCAAAGCCGTCCCCTGCGTCGCATCGTTGCTTTCTGCTGCATGGGCTTCGCCATTAATGATGCTATTGTGTAAAAGGTTTGTTTGCCCATTGGTTATATTGGCGGCGTAGGAATTGTATATGCCACCGCCTACGCTTAAGGCGTTGCTGCCCGTGCCAAGGTCAATGTAGCTGTTAAAAAGACTGCCGCTGATATTGAAAGAATCTGTGCCATTTTGCGTGTTTATACTCCCATTATACACAGAACCATCAATATTTACAGACGTGTCGCCCGCATAAATGAAGTTCAGCCCATGCACATCTCCAGCGACATCAAGGCTCAAGGTGCCTGCGCCGCTTTCTCCAGTGTTATAGATGCTTATGCTGCTGTTTTCATTGTTTTGAATGCGTAAAGCATTCGTGCCATTGCCCACATTGAGCGACACATGTGCGCTGTACGACCTGTTCATATCGACAGCGTTATCGCCACCGCCAAACCGTGCCCCAAAATTGCCTTCTACAAGATGAGCGGTCATGACATTATTCCCGTTCCCAAAGATAAACCCAAAGGCATTAAAGGTGCGCTCAGCATTGACCACGTTGTCTCCATCACCAAAGGCCATGTGCCCGATATCTTCCATGCTTTGGGTGTTGACGGTGTTATTGCCATTACCAAAACTCATATTATGGACGGAATCCATCTCACTTGCGTTGACCATGTTATTACCATTGCCAAAGTGCATATTATAGATATTTTGCATGACATCGGCGTTCAACGTATTGTTACCATCACCAAGCTTCATACTACCGACATTTTTTATGCTCGTTGCGGTAAGAGTGTTGTTACCATTGCCCACAGAGAATGAGGACATAAAACCTGTAATATGCTCAAAGCTTATGTCATTGTTACCATTGCCAATCTTTGCCTCAATACGGGTATTTTCGCTGTTTTTATCAATGGTAATCTGATTATTCCCATCTCCCACATCTAAGGAAAAAGAAAAGAGATTGGCAAGCCGTCCCGCTTTTTCCGGCACAGAATCAATGTGAAGGGTATTATTTCCGTCCCCAAGACTCACTTTGTCGGTCACTATGCCAAGATTAAGGGTATTGTTGCCTTGCCCCGCAATAACCGTGTTGGTATAGGAGCTATTGATGTTGTTATCGCCGTCTCCCACTTGTATACTGTGCGCACGGCCATTCACTGTATTGTTGCCACCGCCAAGCTGCACCTTACTAAAACCGCCGGAAATGGAATTATTACCGTTGCCTCCGCTTATGGACGCCGTATGACCGGATTGACGCCCAATGACAGTGTTGTCGCCATCGCCCATAACAATGTCCAAAGTGCCAAAGGACAGAATGGTATTATTTCCTTCGCCCGCGTTAATTTCCGCACGGGACATACGAAAATCATTGCCAAAGCCCATATCAATAATGAGGTCATCCCCTGCTGTGCCAAGAAGTTCCACATTTTCAAAAAGGACACCTGTGCTTTGAGCAATGCGCGCCAGTTCTTCATCTGCTTCCGGTTTTTGCGTAAAGCTTGCATTGATGACAAGTCGTCCGTCAGCATCTTCCGAAAAGACAGTGCTTTGTGTGATTTGCTGCTTCTCTGTACTGCCATCCGCATGGGTAATGGTGGCAAAGACCTTGCGGTCGGGGGCAAGGAGATTACGCTCCTCGCCTTCACCGAAAGCTTCCGTATGAATAGAAACGGATGTGCCTGAAGCAAAGGTTTTTGTGGTAATATGTCCGAATGTTTCTTCAGGCGCTTCAGGGGCAAGTGTTTGCATAGAATTAAGGCTGTTGGCATAGGCAAGACGGTCAATTTCTTCTGTGGTAAGGGCACGCACGGCGAGTAGAGATGTGGGCGGCGCAGAGCCATTGCCAATGATGGTAATACTATCTTGTTGCCCTGTGTGAGCGGAAACGGCGTCAGCAGAAACGGTGTTATTCGAGTCATGCTTGCCTTTGAGCGCATTCAGCGTTTCCCTGTAATCTGTGTTTGCATAGGGTGCAAATCCTGAAATTTCCGACATATGTCGCCTCCTTCAACGTGCATATAGGGGGGTATCACGAATTGTGATTTTTCAATGCAAAGGTGTCAATCTGTTTGGCTTGCATATCTTAAAAAGGGCATTTCACGCTTGAAATGCCCTCATACATTCTGTGATATTATACATACACATCCACAGATTGGGCGGCGTCTTGTGTATTCCCTTCCGTGGAGGCATTGGCATCAGTACTGCCCGCCGAGTTTTGAGTGCTGTCAACACTTGGGGCGGGAGCGACGCCTGCTGTGGCTGCCGTAGTAGAAGACACTTTAGAGGTTGCAGTGGCATTCTCGCCTGTCGTTGCACCCGTCGTACCCGCTGTCGTAGCAGCAGCTTCCACAGGTGTTGTGGGGCTTTGCGTGACTGTCGTTTCTGGCGTTCCTTCTGTTGCTTCTTCCATAGCTTGTTCTGTCGCTTCTTCAATATCCGTGCGCAGTCCTTCGAGGAGGTTCGCATAGCCTTCTTCAAAAGCTTCTTGTTCCAAGCCCTGCATCATACTCGCGGCAGCCTGTTTGCCAAACGCTGAACGCTCTGCGTTTGTTTCAGCACCACTGTTCGAGGCGGCCTCCATAACTGATTGCAAAAGCGCATTGCTTGTGCCATTGCCTTGAGACATGAGTACAGATTGCGGAGAAAAGTTTGCAATGGTCATGCTTTGAGATGCGCTTTCTTCCTGCGCCTCTTGTGTCTCATGTGCTTTGTCAGACAACACGCCTTTGGCTTTAAGCATATCGTCAAGAGCACCGAAGGGTGGCGACGATGTTTGTGATTGGGATTGCAGATTGCTGGTGATGCTGTTCATGAAGAACCTCCGGTTGATAAGAGTATCAATAAAAGGAAAGCCCACAGAAAGCAGTATCGGCACAAACAGGCATTCCTTGAGTCCATGACAAGAAAATTTTTACCATTGACACACAATAAGGCACAACAGTGTCCTTTGTATGACGCGAAGATAGAGAGCTTGAGAAAAAGTGTCAATACTTAAATTACTTTTTTGAAATATTAAAGTATATATTCATGTGAGCCTATGTGTGCTAAAGGTGAGAGTTCGTAGGAGAAACTCATAATGTACATGGTAAAAAAACAACCTGAAATTACAACAGTTGTTGGCAATAATATACGAGCAATACGCACCACACGCGGCCTCACCAGAGAGCGACTGGCAGAACTTCTCGGCATAAGTTCCAATGCGCTTCTTAAAGTTGAGCAAGGCAATATTGCCCCGCGTTTCAAGCGCTTAGAACATATGGCAGCGATTTTGGAGTGTTCTGTGGCTGATTTTTTTATTGTCCCCGATGACACCACGCAAGCTCGCGCACAAAGCATCGCAAAAATGCTCGAACCACTGCCAGCCCACAAACAAGAGGACGCCATGCACCTTATCCGTCGTTTTCTTGCTCTCATTGATGGAAATCGTCCCATTGAAAGTATGACCGAAACCATAGAAGACACTCGGGGAGGGAGTGAGCAAAACAGATAAACGCCTCTTCTGCAAAACTGCCATGTAAACAAGCAAATACTTCCTGATGCGCTCAATGAGCTTCTTATTCTAAAAAAGCAAGCATAATCTGTGCCAAAAATGAGACATTGTGCTGCATTGTATCAGTTGTTGCTCCCATGCCTCACACGTCGCGTCACCCCGCTCTCAGAACAGGGAGGCGGGCGGGGGTGTGTCTGCTTCTGCCTTGCCTGCATCTACACGACTCTCCCGCCGTTACATGCGTCACGCTTCAGTGTACTTGTCTGAGCTGTCCCTCTCATAAGCACGCGCATGACGCCCCTCAGTTTGACGTTTGCTCGAGCACTGCCCGCTGCGCCATATGCAACATGACACACCCGCCCGCTCCTTACCACAGCGCCGCTATGTTTTCCCGATGGCATCAATGGTGCGATATATGAGAGCGAACACCTCCATAAGTTTTTTCTGAGTAAGCGTCCAATTGACCCCATCTTCTCATATATCTTTCTTATGTCATACTCAC
>CAYJER010000078.1:0-4985 GCA_964369225.1 uncultured Eubacteriales bacterium | reverse complement strand
CGAGCAGCATAAATTTGTTCAACTTTTTGTGTCCAAGGTATTGACATAGGTCCACTATACACATATGTGGTTGTGTGCGTTCCGTTGCTGACTGACAGTACATTTCCAACTTGATACTCTCAAAATTAAAGCGAACTAACTTCACACAGAAGCTAGCTCACCTTTGAATTTTGTTAAAACTTAATCAAAATATCTTATTTAATATCTATAGACATAATAACATCATCTATAATCACTTCATAATCTTCACTTAAGTTTTGTATAACTGTATCATAAGATATAGTCAATACATTTGGTGATGAAGTTTCACTTATACTGTACTGATAGTAAGAATTCTCACTATCGCTTACATCTAAAACTTCATCCGTTCTAGGTATCCACACATTTACATAATAGTCCTGTGTTCCTTTAATCTGTGTAATTGTAATATTCGCAATATCAATTCTCTTTTGATAAACTTTAGAAAATTGTAAAAATTCTCCTAGTTTATATGAGTTATCAGTTTTAGGAAAATACACAGTTGAAATACTTCCATCACTTTTATAAGTCACCATTACAGACTCTTCACCTTCAACTGTTTTTTCTATTTCGCCAACATACATATATTCAAAAGCAGATTGAACACTAGGAAAACTAAAAAGCAAATTTTCTATGGGATACATGATAGTAAGCAACACTGTTACAATTGAAAAGCACACAGAAACAATGTATAATACACGTTTGTTTTTAATACTCAGTTTCCTTATTATTACAGCAAACAAAGCCATCAATATCGCAAAAAGCGACCATCTAGTTATCATGAAAATCATTTGTATCCTCCTTACGCAAATACACGTATTTTTTTATCAACCCTCGCTATCAAACCAACTCCACTTATATATCTCCCTACTATTAACGCATCCAATATATCCACTTCTATTTTTACATAATTAGTATGTGAAATACCATCACTTAAATACACTGTATTCGATACCTTAAATCCGATTTTCAATCTAGATAAATCTACATATACAGAGACAGCAATTTCGTTATCATTCACTCTTGATGATACACTTATACCAGTATTATCTAATGAAAGATTTGCGGTTACAGAACTAGAACCTGTGTTAATTTTAAGCCCAGCTGATGATGATACTACTGGATTTTCTTTATGCCCATAAGCATATAACGAAATTGGTTTCGTATCATCTCCATTCATAATCGTCACGGTATCGACAGAACCAGACTCTGCACTTAGTAAAAACACATCAGGAATTAAAGTATTAGAAGAGCTTGTCTCTGAAACTTCTCCATTACTTGCACAACCAAACTTCCAATTGCTAATCCAACAAGACCAATCACTGCTAAAAATGGAATTTCTCCAGTTGTATCAGAATATATAATAGGGTTATTATTGCAGTATGCGAACATGTTTGAGCCGATAAAGCCCTGTCCAGTTGTTGCGTATTTGTCCGCATTGATAAATCTGCCTAATTCTGGGTTGTAGTACCTTGATTGGAAACAAGTAGAAGTTAGTTTCGTTGTCGTAGACGTAGCCACGGTAACGGAGTGGGTTTAGTTCGCCTAGGGTGTTTGCCAATCGCCTTTATCTTCTGGACAATAAAACTTATTTCATTTAATCTGTATAAACGCAGGCGATAAAATTATAAATCATTGCTAATTTAGTGTGCGAATTGCCCCCGAGGCTCTTGAGTTTAGTTTATCACAAAGTTTCTGTTTGTGTCAACTATTCCTAGGATATCTCCTTGGGCATTTTTTTCATAATAGTAGTATGTTCCGTTGAAAATTACGCCCGATGCACCTAATGCGTCATATGTGAATCGGAGTTTGTTAGAACCTTGCTCCATTTGCACTAAGTTTCCGCCTAGGTACTCGTATTTTGTTGTAACTCCGTTTACAGTTTTGCTGGTTCTTAGTCCGTTTTAATTACTTTAACAAATAACTTGTTTTAACTGTTATGTATTAACGCAGGTGATAAAGTTTTTGCTCTCGCTTACTAGGTGTGCGAATTGCCCGCCGAGGCTCTCGGCTCTGCCGTGTTCCCAAAGCTTTATTTTTGATTAAAACAAAAATTACAACGTGAATTAATTTCTCTTATTATACAATTCGCCCGTCGGGGCTTCCCGACCCGTCTGACAGCGGATTTCCTATGTTATCGCTTGTGATTGTGTTGCCGTCATATGATGTTAGAAGATCGTCCCAGCTAGTGTCATAATCATATACTATCGTGTCAAGAGCTTGCCCTAGTGTTTCTGTTTTGTAGGCATATTCTTTTTTTATTTAGAATATTTCCTTTAAGTTAAACTGTGTTTCTATCTAGGTTCATCTTCCTTTAAACCAATTGTAAAGTGAATTAATTTCACTCGTTATACAATTCGCCCGTCGGGGCTTCCCGACTATGTTTTGCTTGTTCCGCCTACAGTATTTTTCCATGTGCCAACTGCAGTACTTGTTGTACTAGAAGTCGGATCAATGTAACCTATCTGTGTGCTTAAAATGCTTGTACTATTGTGCTTTGTCGTAAAGTTTGATATTCGGCTTAATGTGTCATATGTATAGCTTGTGTTTGCCGAACCTGAACTTATTTTTTTAGTGTGATTATTTCAAAGTAAAAAAATCATATCCAGTTCCGTGTAAGGTTTTTGGTCTAGTATTTTGAACAATTATATATTCAAATCCCCACACTGATATTCAGCATGGGGATTAAGTATCAATTTCGGAATACTATTGCATTTGTTATAACAATTATCATATTTCACTAATCGTTTTTTGTAGCTATTAATCATTGTATCTTTCATCAATTCTATAATATTCTTTTTTTAACTCTTCGTCTTGAAAATCTATTATATGATCAAATAAAATTTTAATATCATAATTCATTATTAACTTTGATACTGGAATTAAAACTATTTTGTTATGTTTTTTTAGTATTCTCATAATTCTAGGATCAACAGTTCTCATATATTGATTAATATTAAGCCATGGATAACAGAATATCTCTTTTCCTAAGGCGAAACCTATCGCAATTGATATTCTATATATTTCTGCACTAGTATATCTTAAAGCTCTGTCAAATCTACCATCAGTCAAAAAAAACATATTTTTAATCTCATTAACAGTGTATGGTAATTTACTTATTTTCAAAGCTCTCTCTATTGCTATTTTTGCTGTAATTTTTTTAACCGTCAATAAATCCTTTATATCAGCTTCTCCAATAAAACATGTAGATTTATATAATTCTTTTATGGTAATATATAGCTTGTTTTGGTTGGCAATTTGTCCATTTTTAATCTTTATATCAACGCTTGCTTTTTCGCCATTAATATAAATTTCTCCATCACAACTCTCACCTCTACCACCTATACATTCGGAAAAAGCCCAAGCTCCACTGCCATATTCACCTATCAAACCATATACATTTGATGAATTTATTTCACAGCTAATTTTTTTAAATGCTTCTCTGCTAGAGTATAGCACTATTTTTCCACAAACCGCTTTACAGTTTGCTAGACCAGAAAAACCATTTAATGTTATCTTCATCTTATCACCTAGTTTTAATCTCTATTTGTTAATGCTTTAGAAATCTCTAGCCATTTTTGTGCATCTGCTTCAATTTCTTTTATAGTCTTTCCTATCACTTCCCATCGATTTGTAGGAATGTGCAATTTTAGCAGTCTGAAAAACTCAATATATTTCTTATTTATTAAATCTCCTTTAACTATATTGAAGCAAAACTCCATTAGTTCAAATGTATGCTCACTAAGTAATTGTGCCGCTGCTCCAAATTTATCATCATTATTAGTGCTATTCATTGCTAAATCTACTAACTGTGCAAAAGACAATATAGGAATTTTTCTATAACCATTTTCGTTTCCCCAACCGAAATCATATAGCTCACATTTTTCCCATAGTGAATTATCTTCAACTAATTTGAACACATCTACTTTTTCAGTTGATATCAACGAAAAATCACTAGAACTTGACTTATCAAACCTATTGCTCATCATGAAAAATTCACCCATACTCTTTACCACTCTTACACATCAAACACTTATTTGTTTCGCTATCTAGTATTTTCACAAGCTCAACATTCAATAATAGTTCAGATAAAAACATTAACCATACATTAGATTCATTGTCATCTAGCATGGCAAGCAATTTTACTTGTTGTTCTAAAGGATTTTTAAGCAAGCTCGCAGAAAACTTCAATAGCCTTTCTAAAATTACGGTAGCACCAGGACAGTTTAAATCTTGCAACCACTCAAACATTTTGCCTAAATATGGTTCTAATTCTTCATCTGACTTAGAAGCTACAATTTTAGCACAGTTCTCCCATAAATCTTTGCTGTGATAGTTGGAACTCGGAAAGAAAAAAACGTCAATATTCTCTATTTTCTTAGCAATTTCAATTCCATACTCTTGTTCTTCTGTGCTATTTTGCCAAGAAATCAAATCCATTATGTCATCAATTTTTTTCGGAGTATCATAACTCAAAGAGATAGTCAAAAGATTACTATACCATGTTTTATTATCAAGTGCTATAGCCTGTTTAATAGCATCTTTTATACATAAATTTTCAGAAGTTAAATTAGTCATGTTTTTTAGCCTGTTAAATATAGTACAAGCACCAGGAATATTTAAATCCTTTATCCAAAAAAGCAATTCATGTACAATTATTCTAAGTTCATTATCACTTCTCTTCGCCAATATTTCAGCACAATTTACCCAAGTCTCTTCTTTGTTTTTAGGTTGACAAAAAACATTTATATACTGAATTTTCTCAGCTAATTTTATGCCTAATAATTGTTCTTCTGTACTATTATTTTCATCCAAAAGTTTGATTATGTAGTCTATGTCTATCATAATACCCCTCCACTAGCCATCAATTATAACTTGATCAAGTTTAAAATCTTCTAAATTTTTAAGCTTAGATATATCTAAGCGAACAATTGGCAGATTAGCAAACTCATCATCACAATCATAGA
>CAYJER010000077.1:0-5059 GCA_964369225.1 uncultured Eubacteriales bacterium | reverse complement strand
GCACAGGATTCCTAATCCTGGTGTCGGACGTTCGAGTCGTCTCGGGGGCACCAAAATTTATCTTCAGTAAACTTCAATCTCCTCAAAATGCACCAGCATTTTAGAATAGTTAAAAATAGCTCGATAAATAAGGTATAACCTTGATACCGAGGTTTTTTCGTCTGAAAAAGTTGACCTCTCCAGTATTAAAGGTTTATCTTAGATACCGAGGTCTGCACTATGTTACCAAAAAAAATTTCTAGTCCTTGTTGTTTTTCTGAGGCTTGGGAGTTAGTGTGGGAGCGCAAATTCAAATTTTTATCAGAGCCGACGAATGAATTGAAACGCTACCAAAAACACTTGGAAGATAAAATAGGCCATTTAAAACTAGAGGATATAAATCCGGTTATCGTCCAAGAAATTGCCTCTCACCTCACAGAAGAAAATTACCAACCCCAAACCATCAAACAAGTTGTTGGATTAATCAGCAGAATTTTTAATCAGCTCATTAAATGGGGGGTATGTTGACACTCCAATCCCGTTGCCGGAATAAGCATTCCAAAGTCTGATAATCGCCGCCAAAGGTATCTTACCAGTGAAGAGGCAGAGCGCCTTTTGGCTGCGCTTAAAGAGCGCAGTGAAAACACTTGGGCTTTAGCCTTGCTAAGTCTAAGCACCGGAATGCGCTTAGGTGAAATGCTCAAACTTAAAGGCGAACACGTCAACTTAGCTAAGGGAACAATCAGAATAGTTGACCCCAAGAGCAAACGGAATCGAACTGTTTTTTTGCCGAATGCCGCTTCAGCCATGTTGGCTAGTTTTAACCCAAAGCCCGGAGAGTTTATTTTTAAAAATCCTCAAGGGGAACCCTTTAAAACCGTGAGTGACACCTATGCGCGGGTAGTCGAAAAGCTTGGCTTTAATAAAGGCATTAGCGATGCACGGGACAAAGTAGTTTTTCACTCTCTGCGGCATACTTTTGCCTCTTGGATGGCCCAAGACGACCAGTCAGTTTTCTTGGTAGCTGAGCTTTTAGGCCACTCATCTCTGGAGATGACTAGACGATACAGCCACTTAAGTCCTGAAAAGAAGAGAGTGGCAACATCGACCATAAATAATCATATCCCACTGCACTATACACAAAATATAGAGGGTAAGCAAGATAAATTTGCCCAACCAAGCCAAAATGTGCCCATACCAGCCCAACAATTTGAAAATGAACAATTAGACTTGCTTTTAAAAGAGTTTACCGCAAAAATTCATGCTCAATTCAGCGCAACTCAGCAATCTACGGCACTTCATGAACAATGCAACGTTGTGCAGACTTAAGCTAAGTTGTGCCTAAGATTCCGAAGGCAGGATATGTAAAGTGGGCCTACTCCGACCGCCCATTTACCATCCTGCCCCTTTGGGGGCTTATTCGCCTATCGTCTCAACGCTTAAAAAAAACAAAGAATGGAGGAACCTATGCCCTCTCCCGGCAAGGTCGTAATAAAGTCTTACGTCACTCCAGACGAGTATAAAAGCGTGGCAAAAATAGCCGCGCAAACTCATCTCTCTATATCTGAATTTATTCGAAGAGTTTGTCTAGGGCACGAACCCAAAAGCAAAATCGACCAAGAGGCCGTTTTGGGCATTATCAAGGTCAGTGCTGATTTGGGTCGCTTAGGCGGCCTTTTGAAATTGGCCTTATCAGAAGAGGCCATTAGTCGGCAGGAAGGCAACACTCTTTTAGATGAAATACGGGCCACAAAACGCCAACTTGACGAAAAGATAACAGCCCTATGATTGCCAAGCGAATCGACCGCAAACCTGGTAACGATAATTATCGGGCCTTGGCCCTTTATGTAGCCGACGCTAAGTCTAAAAGTCAACCGGAGGAAAAATCACTCCTCAGCTGGCAAGCTGGTTGCTTAGCCGATAATTATCATATAGGCATCATAGAAGTTGAAGCTACTCAAAGCTTAAATACCCGCACGAAAAAAGAAAAAACTTACCATTTAATGGTAAGTTTTCGGCCCGAAGATGAAGTCAAGTTGACTCCGAAAGTTTTCATGGATATAGAAGAGAATTTTGCCGACGCCTTGGGCTTTTCAGAGCACCAACGGCATTGCGGAGTGCATAAAAATACCTCCAATATTCATATGCACATAGCCTACAATATGATAAATCCCAAAACATATAATCGAACGGCCCCTTATTATGATTTCCAAAAATTGAGCCAAGTTTGCCGCAAAATTGAAGCAAAATATGGTTTGGAAACTGACCAAGGCATTGATGAATCCAAAAATAAAAGCGACATCACAACCAATGCCAAAGCACAGACCATTGAAGCCCATACGGGGCAACAATCTTTATTCAATTATGCCTTGGAGCAGAAAGCAAAAATTATTGAGGCCGTAGCCACAGCAACGACTTGGGAAGAACTCCACGCTGTCACCCTCAAGCTAGGCTTGGAAATTAAGCGTAGTGGCAACGGCTTAGCGTTCCAAGACCGTTTTGGCAAACACAGAGCAAAGGCCAGCGACATCGACCGAGGTTTGAGCAAGACCAATTTAGAGAAAAGCCTCGGGCCATTTTGCCCACCCTCTCAAGAGCTACTCCGCACGGCTAAAGTTGAAAAAAGCTATACAGCCGTGCCGCTTCATTTGGGCTATGAACGAGATAATCTGTATGAACAATACAAAACTGAGCTGGCCCAGCGCAAAACGGACTTGGAGTTTGTAAAAGTAGCTGAAAAAGAAGCGTTCCAGGCGATTAAAATGAAATGGACTGAGAAGCGCAAAATTATCAATAGCTACGCTATGCTCCCAGCCCATAAGATGAAACTGCTCCACGATATTAAAATCGGGGAGCAAGTAGAGCTGGAAGAGTCACGAAAGATTTATCGCGACAAGCAAAAGGAAATGCGAGAGGCCAGACCGTATAGCTCATGGGCAAAGTTCTTGCAACATCGAGCCGGTCAAGGTGATGAAGTGGCCTTGGCCATTTTGCGTTCCAAAAAGGTCAAGGTCGAGCCGGAGAAGGCCAGAGAAGATGAAGAGCGATTTTATCGAGACTACGAAAAAAACCGCCAAGCGGCAGTGACCATCAAGCAACAGTCCCAGCAAAAACAGAAGGAAATTCTCGAGACCGGCGGCATAGCCTATAGCCACAAAAAAGCTTTACTAAGCATAAGCAAAATGAACGAGCTCATGGAGCAAGAAGCCCTTGCACTACAAACTCAGGCCCAACAAGCTAACCCCTCCAATGAAGAACCACCCAACACCTTACCCAATATCCCACCAATACAAACCAAAATCGATGCCAAGGGGACAGTAATCTTCACCCTACCAAGCGGAGGCACCATCCGCGACACGGGAGCCGAAATCCATTACAGCCCTCATGACCCCACAGCCCGCGAACTGGCCCAAAAATTTGCCACCCTAAAGTGGGGGCAGATGGCAGAAACAACAGAAAACAGCTTGAAATTTAAGCAAAAAACAAAAATAGTAGAGCGAAGCGGATTGGGGAGGTAACTTAAAATTTCACTCAAGCCTTTCGCAACCTCACCGTCATGATAATCGGTACAGTTTCACCTTTAAAAGGCACCTCGTAAAAACCATCAAGAACAAACCCACAGCCAAATGCCACATTCAAAATATCACTAAGTGAACGATGATAATAATTTTGTAGCATGGGCTGACCTTCTATCGCCACCCCTTTATTAATGCAACTTGAGAAATAATCGCCATTTTCATAAGTAAAGCAAGGGTGATGTGTTGAAAAAACAAAAATGCCATTAATTCCAAGCAGTTCATAAATAGCTTTAAATAATGGGGTTATTTCAGATATATCCATTATCGCCATATTGGCAACCGCTTTAGTAAATGGGGTGTCTTGTTTAAGGGCCATTAATTCTGCATAATTTGTGGCGTCGCAAACATGAAATGCCACTTTAGACAGAACATCATTCCTACGTTTAACTGCCAGCTCTATTATTTGTGGGCTATAGTCAAAAGCAACGACACGAGCGCCTTTTAGGGCCATTCTTTGCGAAAAATTCCCGTTTCCACAAGCGACATCCAGGACAAAATCATTTCCATTTATATCAAGGAGTTCTTCGACCTTTGGCCTTACGATATCGCAATGAAAAAAATTTGACTCATCACCCATTTGCTCATCCCAAAATTTTGCATTTGCTTCCCAGGCGGTCAAGCCATTATCTGTAAAATCCATATTTACTTTACCCCGAATATGTTACTCGCTAGAAAATTCTGAAAGAAAATTTTATTTCCACTTGTTTTTGGTATAACTCTATATGGAGCTTCAGCAGAAAGTTTTAGATGGTTTGGGGCAAGCTCTTCGCTAGCTCATTTTGGGTACTATGATAAGTCTTACAGATACATATGGCCAAAATAGCATTCATGATATTCCTTTGTGATCTGAATATGTTATGCCAGCTCGTGTTATATGACAATCCCCATAATTCACATTAACAACTTAAAAGCCACTACCCTGCCAGTCTATAAACACCGTTCAAATCTTCTACCGATACTGCTTCCACAAACTTTCTCTTTAGAAGTATATACTAAAGCAAGTTTACCTATAGGGTGTAGCCTAAAAATGAAAAATAAAGGAAAGTTATACTATGAAACAGATTGAAGAAATAAGAGAAACATTGCGCCAGTCCAAAGCTGCCCCCGCTAAAGACTTGAAAATGGGTGAAATCATTAAAAAGTTTCGCCAAGAAAAAAACGTAAGTCAACTGCATTTAGGGCTGGCCATAGGCAGCACAGCCGCTTATATCTCCCAGCTTGAAACTAATCGAAAAACCCCCACAGTCGTCACAATCGATAAAATCATGACCGCCCTTGACATCGACACAATTAAATTCTTCGAGACGCTCTTCCCCAAAAAGTGAGAACATGCGGAGTCGGGAAGAGGATTTTCGCTTGAAAAGCGTAACCTATCTTGACATTAGTTCCTATTGACCTAGCCGCTATTTTTATAAAAGTTCCAAACTGAAACATATACAATTTTAATACTTTAAACTAACAAGCCTTTATACTTTTAGAAGCCGGGACTATATCTGGTAATT
>CAYJER010000076.1:0-5139 GCA_964369225.1 uncultured Eubacteriales bacterium | reverse complement strand
GGGACGGGTTTTCCGTCCCGAAAACTAGCGGTTATAGCTAACTTCCCACGGGACGTAAAACCCGTCCCCTACATTAATTTGTGCGTTTTAAGAAATTTATTTTAAATCAAAAATCCTAAGAGGTACAAAGTAAATTTTCAATAGTCATTCACCCTTCACCTTTAGTCCTTAGTCAAATAAGCCCTTGCCCTACATTCATTTTCTCAATTTGCGTCATAATATACTTTTCCAGGTTCTAATTCTATTTTTTTATATTCAAATAATTCTGAAACAGTTAAAAATTGAAATCCTTGTTCTTTCCATAAAGGTATTAAAACTTCAATTGCATCGGCACTATGCGGATATATTTCGTGAAAAAGAATTATATCTCCATCTTCAATTTGCCCTATATTATCAATAATTTTTTGTATGCTTTTTGTTTTCCAATCTTGGCTATCTCTATTCCAACGAATAATAGGTGCTGATATATGTTTTTTAACTTTTTCATTATATGCTCCATATGGTGTTCTGACTAGATATATTTCTTGCTCTAATCCTGCATTTTTGAATATATCTATTACTTTTTGCTCTTCTTCTTCAATAACTTTAGGCGGTTTACTCCTTAAATCATAATGGTGATAAGTGTGATTAGCTATTTCAGATCCACTTTCTTTAATTAATTGGATAACATGCTCGTTCCCTTCTAAGTGAACACCTAAGAGAAAAAAAGTAGCACGTATATTATTATTTTTAAGGTATTCATATATTCTAAGACTAGGCTCAGTTCCGAATGAGCCGTCATCAAATGTTAATGCGACAACAGGCTTTTCAGGATCAACCCAGGACAAATCATCTATTGGACTAGGTGTTGGTGTTGGACTAGGTGTTGGACTAGGTGTTGGTGTTGGACTAGGTGTTGGACTTGGACTTGGCGTTGGACTTGGCGTTGGTGTCATTTCGGGTACACTAGAATTTGCATTACTATTACCAGCGTCTACAAAATTATTGACTTGGCAAGAACAAAGCATCACTAATGAAAGTAATAATATTAATACTAATGGTAATTTATTTTGTGGTAAATTCATTTTATCCACCCCTCTTTTATTATAACATCCTGTATTACAAATTCCAACAAAATTCGACTATATTTATTCACAAATTTCTATTTACTTTTTTGTTGTTTTTGCTTATAATATATTTATCAAACTATAGGAGAAAAACGCATGAAATATATTATTATGTTGGGTGATGGAATGTCCGATTACCCATTAGAGAGCCTAAACCAAAAAACTCCACTTGAAGTTGCGAAAAAACCAAACATAGATTCACTTGTTAAGGGTGGAATTATAGGTCTTGCTAAGACTGTTCCAGATAACATGAAACCAGGTAGCGACGTTGCAAACCTTGCAGTTATGGGTTACAATCCACAAGATTGTTACACAGGCAGATCACCGCTTGAGGCTGTTAGCATAGGCATAAAAATGTCTGAAACAGACGTTGCAATTCGTTGTAACCTTGTAACTCTTTCAGATGAAACAGATTATAACGCTAAGACTATGCTTGATTATTGTTCTGACGAAATTAGCACAGAAGAGGCAGACGAACTTATAAAAGCTGTAAGCGAAGCTTTAGGAACTGAACAGATTAAATTTTTTACAGGAATTAGCTATAGACACTGCATGATTTGGGATAAGGGTGAAGTAGGACTAGACCTTGCACCTCCACATGATATTTCTGATAGAAAAATTTTAGAGTATTTGCCTAAAAATCCTATGATTTTAGAGCTAATGCAAAAAAGCCATGACGTGTTAAAAAATCATCCTGTAAATATTGAGCGTGTAAAAAAAGGTAAAAATCCTGCGAACTCAATTTGGCTATGGGGCGAGGGAACAAAGCCATCGGTTGCAAACTTTAAAGAAAAAACAGGACTTAACGGCGCTGTAATTTCAGCGGTTGACCTAATAAAAGGTATTGGTCTTTGTGCCGATATGGACGTAATTGAAGTTGAGGGCGCAACAGGAAATATAGACACGAACTTTAAAGGAAAATGCAAGGCGGCGATAGATACACTTTTAGGCGGAAACGATTTTGTGTACATTCATGTTGAAGCTCCTGACGAGTGCGGACACAGGGGAGAACTAGAAAATAAAATTCATGCTATAGAATTAATTGACAGCGAAATAGTAGGTCCACTTCTAAAAGCCTTAGAAGAAGCAAACGAGGACTACAGCATTTTAGTGTGCCCAGATCATCCTACACCAATTGCACTTAAAACACATGTTTCAGACCCTGTTCCGTTTATTATATATAGAAGTAACGATA
This sequence comes from uncultured Eubacteriales bacterium, assembly GCA_964369225.1. Lineage (GTDB taxonomy): Bacteria > Bacillota > Clostridia > Oscillospirales > Acutalibacteraceae > SIG603. The sequence continues at coordinate 2,838 of CAYJER010000076.1, read as the reverse complement.
TCAAAAATAATGAATTTGATAAATATACAGAAGAATTTGCAAAGCAATCAGGCGTATATTTAGAGGATGGTTATAAATTGCTTGATAAATTAATCAATAACTGATTTTAGTGAAGAGTGTAAAATGAACAGTGAAAAGTTGATGTGAAAATCATTACGGATTTTTTGATTAAAGGATTTTTAAATAGAATTTTATATGTATAAAATAAATTTGTTAATATATTGTAGGGGAGGGTCTTCGTGCAGACGTGCCTCTTAGGCAAATTTAGCCATGTAGGGGACGGGTTTTCCGTCCCTAAAAACTAGAGGTTTTCGCTAAATTCCCACGGGACGGAAAACCCATTCCCTACAAATAAGCATTAAGTTTGTTTAAGCACTAAGAAATAAGGGACAACCACAGGTCGCCCCTACAATCAGGTTTTTGCCTAAGACACCCTCGCCCACAAATAATCTCCATAAACATTCCAATAAAAATTATTTTAGGAAAAATTGATAATTTTTTAACATTTTATTTGTTGATTAATTCCTTTAAATATGTTATAATCAATCGAACGTAATATTATTTTACATCAAAATGCGAAAGGGGTACCCTATAATGACAAAAAATACTACAGTATTAAATTGGATTGACGAGATGAAAACTCTTGTAAGTCCTGACAAAGTAGTTTGGATCGATGGTTCAGAAGAGCAACTAGCTGCTTTAAGAGTAGAAGCTTGCGAAATCGGCGAAATCATCAAACTAAACGAGGAAAAACTTCCTAACTGTTACCTACACAGAACAGCTGTTAACGACGTTGCTCGTGTTGAGGACAGAACATTTATCTGTACACCAACACCTGAAGAGGCTGGTCCTACAAATAACTGGAAAGATCCACAAGAAACTTACGACCTAGTTTACGGTATAGCTAAAGACAGCTATAAAGGTAGAACTATGTACGTTATTCCTTATTCAATGGGTCCTGTTGGTTCACCGCTAGCTAAAATCGGTGTTGAGTTAACTGACTCTATCTATGTTGTTCTAAACATGGCTATCATGGCTAGAATTGGCCAACCAGTTTGGGATGTATTAGCAGATAGCAATGACTGGGTTAGATGCCTACACTGCCGTTGCGATATCGACGCTGAGAAGAGATACATCACTCACTTCCCACAAGACAACACAATTATCTCTGTTAACTCAGGTTACGGCGGTAATGTTCTTCTAGGTAAAAAGTGTTTCGCTCTTAGAATTGCTTCTTACCAAGCTAGAAACGAAGGCTGGATGGCTGAGCATATGCTTATCCTAGGTCTTGAGAACCCACAAGGCGAAGTTAAATATGTAGCTGCTGCTTTCCCATCAGCTTGCGGAAAAACAAACCTAGCTATGATGATTCCTCCAGAGGGTTATGTAAGCGCTGGTTACAAAGTTTGGTGTGTTGGTGACGACATATCTTGGATGCGTCAAGGCGATGATGGCAGACTATACGCTATCAACCCAGAAAATGGTTTCTTTGGTGTTGCACCAGGAACAAACAACAAGTCAAACCCAAATGCTCTAGCTACAACTCTAAAAGATACAATCTTTACAAACGTTGTTCATAACCTAGACGATAACACAGTTTGGTGGGAAGGTCTTGATAAGAATCCTCCTACAAATGCACTTAACTGGAAAGGCGAGCCTTGGAATGGCCAAACTTCTGAAGAGAAGGGCGCACATCCAAACAGCCGTTTCACAGCTTTAGCACAAAACTGCCCTTGCATCAGCTCAGAGTTTGAGGCTCTAGCAGGTGTTCCAATTTCAGCTATCATCTTTGGTGGCCGTCGTCCTGACACTCTACCTCTTGTATATCAATCAAGAGACTGGAACAACGGTGTATTCATCGGTTCTATCACAGGTTCAGAGACAACAGCTGCTGCTATGAGTGCTGCTGGCGTTCTAAGACGTGACCCAATGGCTATGCTTCCATTCTGCGGTTACAACATGAGCGATTACTTCAAACACTGGATCGAGATGGGCGAGAAATTAGGCGAGAAAGCACCTAAGATCTTCAACGTAAACTGGTTCAGACTAGACGAGAACGGCAAGTTCATGTGGCCTGGTTTCGGCGACAACATGCGTGTTCTTGAGTGGATCATCAACAGATGCGACGGTAAAGTTGACGCTAACGAGACAGCTATTGGTTATGTACCAAACGCTGACGATATCAACATTGCTGGTATCGAAGATGAAATCTCAAGAGAGACACTAGAAGCAATTCTAGCAGTTGATAACGCTAAATGGGCAAAAGAAGCTGCAAGCGCAGAAGAGTTCTACACAAAATTCGGCGATAATCTACCAGCTGAGTTAAGAGCAGAGCTAGACGGCCTAAAAGCAAGAGTAAACGCTTAAGTCGTGAAGCTTTAAAAGCTAAATATTAATAACAAAATGCACACTCAAATTATTGGGTGTGCATTTTTAATTAGTTAAAAGTGAAGAGGTAATAGTGAAAAGTTAATGTGAAAATCCTTGCGGATTTTTTGATTAAATTAAATCGTTAAAACACACAAAATAATGTAGGGGCGAACCTATGTGTTCGCCCGAAAACTAGTAGTTATAACTAAACCCACGTGCGAACACATAGGTTCTCCCCTAGATGGCTAAATTTACTAATCAACACGTCTGGTCTCTATGCCCTCCCGAGAAGTACCGATAACCTCTAGTCTGCACTCAGAACCTCGCCTACAATATAATAACAAATATTTTCTATCTATTTTCAACGCAAAAAAATACCATCTAACTAGTAGATGGTATATGTTAAAGGGTTGATACCCTGAAAACTGAATAAAGTTTAGAAGAAATGAGATATGAACGAGTTTAATA
>CAYJER010000075.1:0-5261 GCA_964369225.1 uncultured Eubacteriales bacterium | reverse complement strand
CTCCATCATTTATACGCTTTAGTTCCACTAAAACGTCATTAAGAGTATCACGAAGCGCCTTATATACTCTAGGATTACCTTGAACGATAATATCTCTCTGCTCAAGCCTTGCAATTAAATAATCTTGCTTGGATAGACCTGATAATTTAACAGCAGTTTCAAAGTGTTCCCATTCTTCAGGGGATACTCTGAAAGCTACGGTTTTACTTCGCCACCTATTTTTCTTGTCTTTAATCTTTTGTGACATCTGCACCATTCCTTTCAATAGATAATTTGTTTGCCATATCAATCTGTTTTGATGGAAATAGGTGAGCGTATCGGTATGTTATATCTATACTCTCGTGACCAACCCTTGAAGCTATTGCAACAGCACTAAAACCCAGGTCAATGAGCAAAGAAATTCCAGAATGTCGAATATCATGGATCCTGATCCTCTGTACTCCAGCAAGCTTACTTCCTCTTGTCATTTCATTATGTAGAAAATGTTTTGTAACTTCAAATAATCGTTGATTAGGCTCGATTTTATAAAGAGTATTCATATATTCGTCTAATTCTTCTGCTAAGAAATCAGGTATTTTAATTATACGATTGCTCTTTTCTGTTTTTGGTGAAGTAATATAATCTTGACCTTCCAACCTCTGATATGATTTGCTTATTGTAATAGTTTCATTTTTTAAATCTATATCATTTGGTGTCAACGCAAGCATTTCTCCTAAACGGCACGAAGTCCAATAAAGCACCTCAAAGCAATAAAAAGAGATAGGCTTGTCCATTATTGCGTCAGAAAATTTAAGATATTCTTCTTTAGTCCAAAACTTCATTTCCTTACCACGTTCTTTACCCATATTTCCTGCTTTTTGAGCTGGGTTTTCTTTGAGAGAATAAAAACGAACAGCGTGATTAAAAATTGCACTGAGCTGATTATGTAAGGTTTTAAGATACACAGGTGAATATGGTTTTCCGTCTTCGTCTTTATAATTTAGCATTATATTTTGCCATTTTATGACGTCTGCTGCTCTAATATCTTGGATACGCTTGTCTGCAAAATAGGGTAGTATCTTTCTATTAGTGATATTTCGCTTAGTTATAAATGTATTGAGTTTTACTCTAGCTTTAATATCCTCGTGATAAACTAAAATAAAGTCTTTAAAAAGCATTTCTAGGCTACCTGATTGAGTTTGTTTAAAATTTCGCTCCCATTCTAAGGCTTCACGCTTTGTTTCAAAACCTCGTTTGGTTTTACCTTTATTCTTGCCAGTGAAGTCACGATAATAGAAAAAACAATACCATTTGCCTGTTTTATCGTCTTTATACGCTGACATGTTGTCTTTCCTCCTTTAATCCGTAAAATTTTTCTTCGTAGTAAACTCGGCTGACTTTGCCTGATACTATCATAAAGCCTTTCTTTTTCAGTTCATCATTTAGCTGACGAACAACTTTGTACGCAAAAGATTTTGAAACTCCTAATTCTTCTGCTACTTCTTTTGATGTGATAAATCTTGATTTTTCCATAGTTTTTCTCCTTATTATTTAATATTAGTATAAATATAGTTATTAGCTATATTTATTATTATAATTTATATTGATTTAAAAGTCAATATAATATTTTGAAATAAATATTTATTTTTCATATATTTTATGATATACTAATTATAATAGTTATTTCAGAATAGGAGAGTATATAATTATGGATATAACACTTGGCGATAAATTACAGATGACACGCAAAAGGCTAGGTTACACACAAAAAGAGTTTGCTGAATTTGTAGGTGTACCACAGCCGTCATTATCTGCGTATGAAAACAATAAGAATTCACCTACTACCGAGGTGATGATTACTATTGCTAAAAAATGTAATATATCATTAGATTGGTTATGTGGGCTTACAGTTGATGAAGATAACAAGCTAGAAATCAATGAAGTAAAAGACTTGGCTACCATTATGTATAAGTTAATGGAAGTCAATGAAATCGATATAAAAATTGATTTGAATAAACCAGATAGAGAAACACCTGAGAGTAGATGGACTGCAACATTGACTATTTACGGCAACGATAAAAAACATAAGCATAATGCTGATTTATGTCAGATGCTTGAATCTGTTAAGGAGTTAAATCTTGATGTTGAATCTTATGAAATTGATGCAGAAACTTATGAGTTTAAAAAAGACCGCGACTTGAAGTATTATCAAGCACAGCCTTTAACTAAAAGAGTTATACCAGAATTAAGCAGGGAAGAACGAAATAAGAAGAGAGTTGAGTGGTTAAACAAAAATAATTAAAATGTAAAGGAGATCAATATGGATATCGTAAGCAAATCACTTATTGTTATAAATAGAGAAACTGAAAGCATCGAAAGTAGAGATATTCCTTCGGAATTTAATGTTTTTGCTAACACATTAATTTCTTACATTAATTCTAATAGTAATGTTAAGGAGTATCAGTCTACATCATTAACAACCCAAGTGGTCAGTTGTGCCTTAGCAATAGCGGATGCCCCTGATGATATGAGTATCAAAACTTCAAACATGAATGATATTGCACAAAGATTGCTACAAAAGGAACTCAACGCAGAACAAAGAAGCATGAATTTAAATTCTAACATACAAAAAGGAAGTCTGATTCAAAGCTTGTTGTATGATGATGTTCAAGAAAAATATTATTACTTACTTGCAAAAGTTGAACATATTAGTTTTATAGATGATACCGATTTTTCTATAAAAGCTGGATTTTCTGAGGATAACAATAAAATATGGAAAACTTGTTTGCTAGACCTAGAACCTATTGATACTAAAATTCGAGCCAAAGTATACTCTAATACTGGTGCAAAATACTGGAACAATGAGTTCTTAGAACTTGTTGAGTTGAACACTGATGAAGTTAATACAGGGAGAGCATATAAACACATAGATTCCGTTCTTAAAAGACGTGTTAAGAAAGATTTCCCTCATGACTATACAATATTAAAAAATACAATCATTTCTCACTTTAGAACCAATGCCTTTTTTGATTATAGTGATTTAATGGAGCAACTCACAAATTATACTCCTGCATCTATACCATCAGAGAAATATAGAGAAACACTAAACCTTTTGGATGAGCTTCCTATAAAGTATAATTTTGATAGACAATTCAACTCTCAACCAAGTGCTATAAAAGCTAAAATCAGAACTGTTTACAAAGTCAACGAAGGAATAGAGTTAAAAATATCTGACTATATTGCAAACCTCGAACAAAATATATATTCCGAGAGAAAGGAAGATGGCGGGCAATACATAGTAATAAAAACTGACAATATAGAATTGTTTAGAACATACCAAGCTCCAACTCAAGATTAGGAAAGGAGAAATATTATGTTATTAGAAAAACTCAAAGTTGACCTCAACTGTTTTGAGTTTAATATTTACGAACGTGTTAAAGAAGTTAATATTAGTTTTTCTTGTCCTAAATCAACATTTACTACAATAAATAATGTAATCTCAGTTTTACTCAAATTTCCACATAGAGATAAAACAACCCTCATATTATATAATGGTGCTGATGATTCAATTGCTTTTGAGTGTAGTAACTTACCAACAGAGCAACTATGGGCGGATTTTCTAGATAACTCAGAAGAAGATAGTCATTTCATTGCTAAATTAAATATAAAAAAAGAACTTAAGGATGGTGTTTTTTCGATATATTCATATAAAGATTTCGCTCTAGATTTGAATGCTCTATCTGTTTTAGATTTTATGAAAGCGATGTCTACAATAATAGCTGAAGATGCTAATGGTGTTACATTCGATATGCTTGATGAGGCACCAATGTTTTTTACCAGTACCTTTAAGTTTATTCCACATTCACAAATTGCTTCTATAATGCAATTTCAAGATACAAGGTATAAGTGTATTTCTGATGCAAAATCTAATGTGTTCTTTCTTAATTTTAATAATATTCACTTGTCACCTTTAGATTTTACTTTTGAGTTGAATTATCCCAACAATCCATTAACCGAACGTTTTAATACTCTTGCAACGCTTTTATCACTTGCTTATATAAGTAATTCTAGTACAATCACTGAAAGTGAACTAAATATTCAAATTATAGGACAACGAACTTTTACAGAGCATATTCGACTAAGCACCATAGTGTTTAATCAGCATATCATTGATATTTGTAATTGGATATACTTTCAAAATTTTTCAACTGATAAGCTAATGATTGCTCGAAATATGATTAGTCTACATTGTAAAAATATGAGTTTGCAATTGCTTGATGATAGAACTTTGTCTTCTATACACTCTAATTACAATTTATATTTAAAAGAAAATGTTGATAGATATTTAGATTTAAAAAATGAACTTTCAAGTTTTTTGTATGATTTAGTATCTAAAACTGGTGAATATTCAATGCAAATACTTAGTAAATTAAAAGCCAATCTATTTACTATGATTGCTTTTATTCTGACTGTTTTTATTAGTAACGCTACGTCATCACAGCCATTAAATAATATTTTCACAAAAGATATAACTGCTATATCAGAAATAATAATTTTAGGTTCATTTGTTTTTATGCTTCTTTCGATTTTTGAACACAACAACAATATGAAAAATATAGAAAAAAGTTATGAATTACTAAAAAAGAACTATAACGATTTATTATCTCCTGATGACTTAAATAAAATATTCGAAAACGATTCGATTAAAAATGATGCAATGAATTTAGTGAACAGATTCAAAAAAATATATGTTGGCTTATGGATCGTATTTCTGCTTATTTGTGTATTTTGCGTAGAAAATTTGAGTTCAGACCCTATTATTATTACTTTTTTTAATAATATAAAATATTGGCTTTCTGAATACATTAATTGAAGCGATCATATTTCTAATATCAATTTAATATCACGACACATAGCGAAAGGCTAGAAGCCCTGTATTTATCACGGTTCCTAGCCTTAATTTTTTTATTCCATTTCGTCACATGCAAATTTATATATAATATTTTCTTTTGAAACATCGACATTTTCATATTCTCAATGAAGCTTTTTATTACGAATTATTCGTATTGCATGACCTTTTACTATCAAAATAATATCAGAAACTACAAAAATTCCTTCTCTTATCCAGCAATAACACAAGCGTGACACGCTCGTGATAAAGCCAATAATAAAAATATTTATCTTGCTGATACTAATTTTAATATCAATTTAATATCACAGAGCATAAAAAAAGGCTAGAAACCCAGTAGTTATCAGGGTTTCTAGCCTTAATTTTTTTATTC
>CAYJER010000074.1:0-5368 GCA_964369225.1 uncultured Eubacteriales bacterium | reverse complement strand
CCTTAAAACTGGTGAGGGTTTTGCCCGAGCCTGTTGTATGCCAAATATAGCCGCCACCCTCGGTGGTACGCCATGTTTTTCCTTGATAGGAGCTTTTAATCTTCCACAAAATACGCTCGGTAGCGGCGATTTGATACGGACGCATAACAAGCAGAGTGTCGCTCACATCAAAAACAGAGTAATGAAGTAGCACACTTAGCAAGGTGTTTTTTTGAAAGAATGTAGCAGTAAAATCCTTTAGGTCACGAATTAGCCCATTGTCGGACTTCGCCCAGTTCATGGTGAAATCAAAGCTGTTTTTATCTCGCTTGGTGGTGTTTGCAAAATATCGGCTGTCCGTGCCATTTGAAATAACAAATATTTGCAGATACTTAAAGAGGGAATTTTCGCTGTTAAAGCTCTCTTTTGAGTATCTATGCACTTGATTAAAGGCTTCACGAATTGAAACCCCACGCTTTTTAAGCTCCACTTGCACCAGAGGCAAGCCGTTTACCAAAATCGTCACATCATAACGGTTTGCGTGTGAGCCTTTTTGCTCAAACTGGGAAATCACCTGTAATTTATTGCGAGCGATATTCTTTTTATCCACCAAATAGATGTTTTGAATATGCCCATCATCAAAGACAAAATCATGGATATAGTCGTCGTGTATCTTCCTTGTTTTGTCGATATGGTTGTCGCTCGGCTTGTCCAAATACTCCTCGCAAAATCGCCCCCACTCGGCAGAATTAAACTCCATATTATTGAGGGTTTGTAGCTGAATACGGATATTCTCAAGCATTTGCTCTCTTGTTTTGATGTCTTTTCTCTGCTCATAGCCTTGGTTTACAAGGTCGGCGATAAGCTCACGCTCAAGGTCGGCTTCGGTTTGGTAGCTTGCACCTGTTTGGTCAATTTTTATGTATTTATCGAGGACGATATATTTCGGTGTTTCGGCTATTGTAGAAAATGGAGAATTGATAATGGATAATGGAGAATTATTCATCGTTTAGGTTTCCTTTCTTTTTAATGGAGAATTGAGAGTGGATAATGGATAGTGGATAGCGGAGAATCATTTTCCATTTTTAATTCTCCACTCTCCATTTTCTTTTGTTGTTTTGATGATGGACACAAGCAGTTTTATGAGTTCTTGTATTTCTGGTTGTATTGAGTTATAAGCTTCATCTGAAATCTCTTTTGATTTATGTAATAGCTCCATCCAATAATCTGTTTCATTCGCTTCTTTAAGTGCGATGCTCATTTTATTGATAAAATCGGCTGTGCTTTGTGCGTGTTCTGCCTCTCGTATCAGTGCACCCACTGCTGTACCACTTCTTAGCACCTGTTTGCTTATTACAAACTCTCTTTTTTCATTCTGTAAAAATTTAGATAGCTTAATCACTCGTAAAGCGAAAGCAAAGGATTTTTCTCGAACTACGTTCTTTTTTAATGGAGAATTGATAATGGATAATGGAGAATTATTCATCGTTTAGGTTTCCTTTCTTTTTAATGGAGAATTGAGAGTGGATAATGGAGAATTGAGAGTGGATAATGGATAGTGGATAGTGGAGAATCATTTTCCATTTTTAATTCTCCATTCTCAATTCTTTAAAAGTTAGCAGTTTATCCCTATAATACTCGTACTGCTGTTGACGCATTTTAATTTCAGCAGGCAGACCGCCCCCTATATCGTTACAAAGGGTATCGAAACGGTCGAGAATGTCCACTATACGTTGTTGCTCGGCGAGCGGTGGGATTGGGATTTGAAATTTTTTAAATCCTACCATATCAACAGATGCAAAACTAGACATAGTTGTATTTTTCAAGCACCACTTATCTAATAAAAAGCAATAATAATATATAAACTCCATACTAAACTTATCTTTAAATGAACTTTTCAAGCTAAGTACCGTAAATCTTTGATTAGCTAAAAATTCAGACGTTATCAAAGCATGTTCTCCTATAGTAGCAGATGTAGCTACTATAATTGAATCGGCTTGAAATAGCTTTCCACTTTTAACACCTAAAACATTTACACTTTGCAATGAATTATTCAAAATTCTTCCGTTTTCACGAATATCTTCCATTCTAAACCATGGTATAGTGCCATCTTTCCAATATTCTTTATTCGATCTTGATGGTGTATATCCATTTTTAATATCAAAGAGTTCAATAATACTTTTCCACTCAACCTCATCACCAAACGCAAGCAAACTATCCCTATAATACTCATACTGTTTCTTCCTTGCTGTAAGCTCTGCTGTAAGCTCTGCTGTAAGCTCTGTGAAATTGTCCAAAATTCGGACAATTTCCTCTTGCACAGGTAACGGTGGGAGGGGGATTTTTATATTGTTAAGGTTTTTTTGGTTCAATTTTGGTTGTGCCGCACCTGATATATATGGTGTTAGGTCGATGGAGTTCAAGTATATCTCAATGTATCGCCTTGTTGCATATGTTTCAAATTTAAGAACATGGGCATGATTATTCACCCAAGTTTTACCCGAAATAGAAAAAGCGATTGGCGTCGTTCTTGCCAATAGGTTAGCACCATCTTCGGATACCAATAAATAATCTCCGTCAAAAATATAGTCTTTAACATAATCCACAATACCAGATGCACCATAATAAGGGATATTGCCACTTTCTCTATTACCGCTTGTAACAGGTTTTCGTAGATTGTCCAAGTTTTCTCCGATATTTCCTAAGTTTACCCACTCAACCCCATTAGGGCAAAACTCTTTTATAAGGTCGTCTAATTTACTCATTCTCCATTCTCCATTCTCAACTCTCCATTCTCCATTCTCCATTCTCCATTCTCAACTCTCCATTCTCCATTCTCAACTCTCCATTCTCCACTCTCAACTCTCAATTTCCGCAACAATCTTATCTATCTCATCACGCAGTACGTTAATCTTCGCCACAGTGGTTTTAATCTCAGCATTTAGCACCGCAATGTCAATCACTTCTCTTGTGTCTTTCGCCTCCACATAGGAGCTTACCGAAAGGTTGTAGTTTTCTTCGGCAATCTTCTCAAAATCCACCATCTTGCAAACGTGGTCTATATCTGCTTTATCCACAAATATTTTTAGGATATTTTCGATATGTTCTTCTGTCAGCACGTTGTTATTTGTCTCTTTTTTGAAGAAATCTTCACCACTTGCGTCAATAAACTGGGTTTTGGTGTCGCTCTTGTGTTTGGACAAAACAAGGATATTAACAGCGATAGACGTACCAAAAAACAGGTTCGGAGCAAGGGAAATCACCGTTTCCACAAAGTTATTATCAATCAGATACTTTCTGATTTTCTGCTCTGCACCGCCACGATAAAAAATACCGGGGAAGCATACAATCGCAGCCCTACCCTTTGCCGATAGATAGCTTAAAGTGTGAAGCACAAAGGCAAAATCAGCCTTAGACTTCGGAGCAAGCACACCGGCAGGGGCAAAACGGTCGTCGTTTATCAGCGTTGGGTCGTCGCTACCAATCCAGTTAATGGAGTATGGAGGATTTGACACAATGGCATCAAAAGGCTTATCGTCGCCAAACTGTGGGTCAATCAGCGTATTGCCAAGACCGATGTTGAATTTATCATAGTTGACATTGTGCAAAAACATATTCATACGAGCGAGGTTGTAAGTGGTGTGGTTAATCTCTTGCCCAAAGAAACCGTCCTCGATGATGTGTTCATCAAACTGCTTTTTCGCTTGTAATAGCAGAGAGCCGGAGCCTGCCGCAGGGTCGTAAATCTTGTTGATTTTGTCCTGTCCGTGTATGGCAAGTTTTGCAATCAGCTTAGACACGCTTTGGGGCGTGAAAAACTCACCGCCAGATTTACCTGCATTGGCGGCATAGTTAGAAATTAAGTATTCGTAAGCATCACCGAAAAGGTCGATGTTATGGTCTTCAAAGTTACCCATAGGTAGCCCCTCAACCCCTTTGATAACAGCGGCTAAGCGACTGTTTTTGTCTTTTACAGTGTTACCAAGGCGGTTGCTTGTGGTATCAAAATCAGCAAACAAGCCCTTGATGTCGTGTTCAGAGGGATAACCGTTCGCCGAGCTTTCAATGGCTGTAAAAATAGCCGCAAGGTCGGTGTTTAGGCTTTCGTTTGTATTTGCATTTTTAGCGATATTGCAAAAAAGCTGACTTGGATAGATAAAGTAGCCTTTTGTCTTGATTGCATCTGTTTTGATGTCGTCTGTGATGATGTCATCGGTAAGCTCCGCATAATTGACATCTGGGTCGCCACCCTCTATATAGTTTGAAAAGTTTTCACTAATAAAACGGTAAAAGAGTGTACCTAAAACATATTGCTTAAAGTCCCATCCATCTATCGAGCCACGAACCTCGTTCGCAATTTTCCATATTTGAGCTTGCAATTCCGCTCTTTGCTGTGCACTTGACATTATTTATTCCTCCGATTATTTATTCTTTGTCTAATTATAATATATTATCTAATGCCGCTCTCAACATTTCAGCATATCCGTTTTTTACGCTTCCAGGTGCTAATATCTGCATTTTATCGCAAAACTGAAACACCCACGAGTAAAATGTAGGGCTAACAGATACCTCGACAATAGCCTTAAGCAATTACTGCCTATATACAATTTCTTCATGTGATTATCTATAAGTAGATTCCATAGTTTGCTATAACTTATGCTCATATTAACACACTCCGAGATTTACAATATTTAGTTTTATATACAATATAATAACATATACACTTTATTTTTTCAACAATCTATGGGGATAATTCGTTGAATTTTATATAATTGGTCATTTTTTTATCCAATAATCATTATGTAATTTAGGAGTAACTTGCTACTCCTAATCTTTTACTGAGTGAAATAACTCAAAGGGTCAGTGTGTACACCATTTCTGCACACCAATTAATATAATTCATGGTTGGATTGAAACGGATAAATTTATTATTTTACATGTTGGGGTGCGTGATAAATACAACATTAAGCTTTAAATATTAATTTATTATGATAGTAACTGTGCATTGATAGCCAACTACATTAATCCTATAATCGGTGATGTAATGGTACAATATGTGACAACTAAAACAAGGGCTGTGACAAAATTTTCATTTCGTCACAGCCCATTCACTTTATTTAATTAGAAATAATATGTCTAGATCTAAAAAAGGTTTGAGTCTGTCAATTTGCATATTGTCTACTTCAATAATTTCAAAATTAAAACCTCGACACATAATTGCGTGTCGAGGTTCTAAGCTGGCATGACGTCCAATATATACACAATATAAAATGCGTAATTAAAATTTCCGCTATATAAAAACTACAACGGAAATTGGGTCCAGCGTCACGCTGGTGGCATGACTGTCCAATATAGATGCAAGACACAATTCGAACTTGAGTTGAACTTG
>CAYJER010000073.1:0-5560 GCA_964369225.1 uncultured Eubacteriales bacterium | reverse complement strand
TAATTATGACAGGACTAAATCGGTATCTGTTTAAGTGAATATCTAATTGTAAAAAATTACAGTTAGGAGCAGATACTATGATTGAAAAAACATGGAAAGCAGCTATTTATTTGCGTTTGTCTAAGGAAGATGGTAATGCAAATGAAAGTAGTAGCATAAAAAATCAGCGAGAAATCATTAAAGATTTTATCGCTAAAAACACTGATATATCTATCGTGAGTGAAAGAATAGATGACGGGGTAAGTGGAGTTAGCTTTGACCGTCCTTCTTTTAATGCAATGATTGATGATGTACGGGACAGAGTAATTGACTGCGTTATAGTCAAGGATCTGTCCCGTTTTGGTCGTGACCATTTAGAAGCAGGAAACTATATCCAAAATATTTTTCCTTTTTTTAAGGTCAGATTTATTGCCATCAATGATGGTATAGATACCAATAGCAAATCTAAAAATTATGATAATATAATGATACCTTTCAAAAATTTAATAAATGCGACATATTCAAAAGATATATCATTAAAATCGAGAAGTGCATTGGATGTAAAACGAAAACAGGGTCAATTTGTTGGTCCATTTGTTGCATACGGTTATGTTAAATCTAAAGATAATAAAAATAGAATTATTATAGATGAAAATGTAGCTGACTATGTGCGAGAGATTTTTAGGCTTAAACTTTCTGGAATGAGTGCAGATAAAATAGCGTCTTATCTTAATGAAATTGGAATCTTATCCCCTTCAGAATATAAAAAATCCCGTGGTGAAAATTACTCAATAAATTTTGATACAGGTGAAAAACCAAAATGGCACGCTAAAGCTGTGCTTAGAATTTTAGAAAACCCATTATACATAGGGACTTTAGTTCAAGGCAAAGTAGGTAAAATCAACTATAAAATAAATAAACGAAGTAAAAGACCAGAAGATGAATGGATAGTTTTTGAAAATAGTCATGAACCTATTATTGAACAGGAAACATTTGAAACTGTAAAAAGAATTATGTTATTAGATACAAGGACGCCACCGAAACAGAATGTTGTGTATTACTTTAGTGGCTTAATCCATTGTGCTGATTGTGGATTGAGTGTTAAAAGAAAAACTATAAGCTCTAAGCAAGGAAAAAAATATGTGTATTACTCTTGTCTTAATTGCAAATCAAAAAACATAAAAGAAACTCAACTTTATGAAACAGTATTAGCATCTTTAAAAATTTACATAGACACTTGGGTGGAAACACAAACAACAGTTGAACGTATGGAGGATGCCGAATTTTCAAAAATACGAGTAAAAAAACTTATGAAACAAATTGCGTTTTTAGAAAACGAGATTGTTACTAAGCAAAATTACAAAAGGTCATTATATGAGGCACATATTGATGGAAAAATTGACGAAACAGACTATGAACATTTTTTTAGCGACTATACAGCAGAAGAAAACTTAATGCGAACAAGAATAGAAAATATCAAAGATGAAATCAGACTAATTTCAAATTGTTCAGATGTGAATTCACTTTATATCAATAGCTTTAAAAAAAATAAAAATTTAGAAAATCTTACTCGTTCAGTTGTAGTTGAGTTAATAGAGGATATTAAAATTAACCAAAGTAATAACATCACCATAGTTTTTCGTTATCAAGATGAACTTGAAAAGTTACTGATGGGTATTAGAAATGAAAAGGTGGTGTTGTAATATGGCAAGAAAGAGTAGAAAAGGTGCTGCTTTTGCCACAACACAAGTAGTAGAAAAAAAGTATAGAGTAGCCGCCTATGTTAGGTTATCTCTTGCTGATAATGGTAAGCATGGCGATAGTATAGAAATACAAAAATCAATTATATTAGAGTACATTGAAAATCACCCGGATTTAGAGCTATCTTCTGTATATTGTGATAATGGTGCAACGGGAACAAATTTTAATCGTGATGGATTTGAAAGAATGATGGATGATATAAAATCTAAACAAATAGATTGTATTGTAGTAAAAGATTTGTCGAGATTTGGTAGAGATTACATAGAAACCGGAAACTATCTAGAAAAAATATTTCCGTTTTTAGGGATAAGATTTATATCTGTTACTGATAATTTTGATACTTTTGATGCGGAAAGAAGCGAGGACGGGTATATTATTCCACTCAAAAATCTTATTCACGATATTTATGCAAAAGACATATCAAAAAAGGCAGGGATTACTCGCAAACTTCTAATTCAAAAAGGACAGTATGTTGGTAGCATCCCTCCATACGGATATAAGTTTGCAGAAGGAGATAAACACAAACTTATTATTGATGAAAAGGTTGCACACATAGCAAAAAGAATTTTTAATATGCGTGCTGATGGTATTAGCTTGATTTCTATAGCTAAACAACTTGAAAGCGAAGGAATAACATCGCCAAACAAATATCGTTTTGAACAAAAGATATTAAAGAATGAAAAATATGCAAATGCTAATTGGACTACATCTTTACTAAGTAGTATGCTCAAAAATGAAATTTATACAGGTAAAATGGTACAAGGTAAAACAAAACAAAGTTTATATCATGGTGAAAAACAAATTAAAACATCGAGAGATGAATATGTTGTAGTGCCTAATACTCACGAAGCTATTGTTAGTGAAGAAGTGTTTGAAAAAGTTATAAAACAACACTTAATTAACGCTAAAAAATTTGGTAATCTTGAAAAAAGACCTAATACTCCAGTGAATTTATTCAAAGGCATAATTTTTTGTGGCAAGTGCGGAAGTCCACTATACACTGGATCAACCTCTGTAACAACAAGTGTACAAGAACACATATATCATTTTTATTATTGTAGAAACAAAAGCAGTTTCGTTGACAAATGCAATTTAAAGCAAATAAACCATGACAAAATATTGAGATTAGTTTTTGAAATAATAGATCAGTATGTTCAGAGTATTGTGTCTGCTAAAAACAAAATTATAGATGAAAGTAAAAAGAATAATGCTTTAGCAACAAAAAATCTTATCAAAAGTGATATTAGAAAGATTGAGGGTAATATTTCTAATTTGAACAAATACAAAAAAAGTCTTTTGGAAAGTTACTTATCTAAAAAAATAGACGAAACTGAATATATAAAGTTTATGTCTTCTTATGATTTGGATATTCAAAAACAAAATCAAGAAATCAATCAATTACACAAAAGATTAGTAGAGGTAGAAACAATACATAAAGCTAAATGGATTGGTAAATTTGAAATGTTTTCATTAGATGACAATATGACCCCCGAACTAATGAAATCTCTTATTTCAAGAATTGTAGTCTATGACAATGAGAAAATAGAAATAGAATTTAAGTTCTCTGATGAATTTCAAGATTTGCTAAAAATATCAGAGGAGGTAAATGTGTATGAGTAAGTATAATATAGGCATATATCTTAGAATCTCTATTAAGGATAAAGAAAGTATTGATGAAAGTAATAGTATAAAGGTTCAAAGTGAAATCATCAGACGGTTTATATCTGAATCAAAAGACTTCGAGGGATGTACTGTTACTACATATTGTGATGATGGATATTCAGGGACAAATTTTAACCGTGATGGGGTAAAGAAATTACTTGATGATATTCGAGATGGCACTGTAAATTGTGTGATTGTCAAGGATATATCGCGCTTTGGTCGTAATTATATTGAAGTTGGTAATTACCTTGAAAAAATATTTCCGTTTTTAGGAGTGCGATTTATTTCTGTTTCAGATGATTATGATAGCATAAGACCCAATGATGTAGGTGGGTTAATGTCAGCATTTAGAAGTATTTTTGCAGAAGTGTACTCACAAGAATTATCAGAAAAAGTAAGAGTAGCTTTGGAGCACTATGTTAAAAATGGCATTGGTATTATAGGTTTTGGTCCTTATGGTTATAAAAAGAAAAGTGGTGATAAAACTAAATTATACATTGATGAACCTGCGGCTGAAATAGTTAGGTTGATATTTAAAAAATACATTGATGGCGAAAACCTAACTCAAATAGCAGTCTATTTAAATGGTAAAGGTATTCCATCACCAAGGGTATATGATATGCTAAGTGGCAGATATGATGGGAAATATGTAGGTAAGAAATTTGTTTGGAGAGCAGAAAGGATAAAATCAATATTACAAGATGAAAATTATATTGGGAACTTTTGTTATGGGAAAACACGCAAAGAAAAGGTCAATGTAAGATATTGCAAACGAACATCAAAAAATGAATGGATTATCATAGAGAATAGCCATGAGGCAATCATTTCAAAAGAAACTTTTGAACAAGCAGCAGTGAAATTAAATTTGAGAGGAAGTAAAGAGAAAAGATATTATTCTTCTGAAAGTTATGTTGCTCCACCAAGAGTTAATATTGTAGCAAAACTTTTGAGGTGCGGTGTTTGTGATCATAAAATGTGTTACCATCCCAAGCGTAATAATTCATACATTGATTGCCGAATAGGAAGACTAAATGAGAATTATTCCTGTCATAACACAAAGGTTGAACTTGAGAAAATTAGAGTAGTTTTAGTTGAGTTAGTAAAAACACATATTGATGCTATTGTAAACAAAAAGGTTGTGATTGAGAATACTTCAAATATAGTTGTACTTAAAGGGATGATTATCAGAAAAGATAAATTATCAAAGGAATACGATAAATGGGTTTTGAGATTAAAAGAGTTACTTCAGAGCAGTTTTGATGGAGTCGTTGATGACATATTATTTGAAGAACAACGACTAATTATTACAAATAAGCGTTTAAAAGTAGAATCCCAACTAAATGAAATAACCACAAAAATTAAGCAGCTTGAAGAAGAAGTTAAGTTTGAAAAAACATTTATGAAAAGCCACTCTAATATAACTGATAG
This sequence comes from uncultured Eubacteriales bacterium, assembly GCA_964369225.1. Lineage (GTDB taxonomy): Bacteria > Bacillota > Clostridia > Oscillospirales > Acutalibacteraceae > SIG603. The sequence continues at coordinate 730 of CAYJER010000073.1, read as the reverse complement.
AACTGAAATTACAGACGAATTGTTGGTGGAACTCATAGAGGAAGTTATTGTTTACGATAATAATACCTTTGATGTTAAATGGAAGTTTAATAGAAAGTAATAAACAGTGTAAAAGAAAAGTCGATAAACTGCTTTTTGAGAGTAGTTTATCGACTTCTTTCTTTTTATAAAATAATTTTTTGTTTATCCTTGACATAATCGTTTTATGAACTTGGCTCAAACCCAGCCCAAAAGGCTGGGAATATGGGTAAAGAGAAAACCAAAGAAATGCTCTTCTGGACTAAGGAAGAATACCTAAAATTTTCAGATGCTATGATGGACAAGCCGATGAGTTACTACATTTATGAAATCCTATACTGGACTGGCATCAGAAGTGGCGAACTTCTTGCCCTGACTAAAGAAGATTTTGACTTCAAAAAATCTACACTAAGAATTAATAAAAGCTATCAAAGAATCAACTGTGAGGACATTATAACAGATCCTAAAACACCAAAAAGCAAGAGAGTTATATCAATGCCAGACTTCCTGTGTGAAGAAATTGAAGAGTACATCGACAGCCTTTATAAGATTGAGCCAACAGATAGAATATTCCCAGTAACGAAGTCATATCTGCAAAATGAAATGGCGCGAGGATGTAAGCAGACAGGTGTTAAGAAGATACGAAATCATGACCTGAGACATTCTCACGTGAGTTTGCTCATAAATATGGGTTTTTCTGCTGTAGATATAG
>CAYJER010000072.1:0-5655 GCA_964369225.1 uncultured Eubacteriales bacterium | reverse complement strand
GAAAACTAGCAGTTATTACTAAACCCACGGGCGACCACACAGGGTCGCCCCTACAATATATTAATAAATATATCTTTATACATAAAAAATTTTATTTTAAAAGCCTTTAATTAAAAAATCCGCAAGGATTTTCACATCTACTTTTCACTCTTCACTATTACCTTTTCACTTAGTTCCCGACTTAGGGTCTAGTTTATCTCTTACGCTGTCGCCTAAAAGGTTAAAAAGCATGACAGTAATAAAAATAGCAAGTCCTGGGAAAATCATAAGCCATGGGGAAGAGATCATTGCTTCTCTGCCCTCGTTTAACATGTAACCCCATTCGATAGAAGTAGAGCTAGCACCTAGGCCTAAGAAAGAAAACCCAGCTAATTCTAGCATCATTCCACCCATGTCAGACATGGCAGTGATTAATAGGGTAGGGAAGACGGCTGGTATTAAATGCTTAATTATTATGGTAATATGTGTGCTACCTGATAATCTGGAGGCTGAAATGTAGTCCATATTACGAATTTTAAGAACTAAACTCCTTGAAAGTCTTGCGTATTTTGTCCATGTTACCATAGTAATGGCTAAAACTGCATTAATTAAACTAGGGCCTAACATGCCAGCCATTGCAATTGCTAAAGCCATTCCAGGGAAAGACACCATCATGTCAGAAATTCTCATGATTATTGTGTCAATTTTACCGCCTACATAGCCAGCAATAATTCCTAAAAGACCACCTATAAAAAACACCATGACTACAAGTATAGAAGTGTAAAAAATAGAAGTTCTTGCACCGTATAAAACTCTTGAGAAAACATCTCTACCCATTTTATCGGTTCCAAACAAATGCTCTGCGCTAGGGCTTTTGTAAGCGTTTGTGAGAATTGCCTCGTTTGGGTCGTATGGTGCTACAAAAGGGGCGAAAATTGCAATCAATATTATAACTAGAATAAGTGCCGAAAAGATTTTGAGCCTAATGTTTGTACTTATCATATTAAGCTCCTTTTCTAAGTCTAGGGTCGAGGTATTCATAAGAAATATCTACTATTATATTAACTATCATATAAACTAAGGCTAACCAAAGAACAAAGCCTTGAATTAATGGGTAATCCATGGCAGTTATTGCAGAAATTGCTAAACTTCCAAGCCCAGGATACGAGAATATAATTTCAACAACGGCAGTTCCACCTAAAAGCGAACCAATAGAAAGACCCAACAAAGTGATTAGTGGCAAGACGGCATTAGGAATAATGTGTTTCCATAGTGTTACAGTAGAAGAAACTCCACGAGATTTAGCACCAATTACATAGTCTTGATTTAGCTCGTCCAACACTAAAGCCCTTACTTGTCTTGCGTATTTTCCTGCCATAGAGAATGCTAGTGTAAGTGCTGGTAAAAACATTTTCTCGAAATTCATTTCAGAGGAAGCTACGTTTACTAAACCTAATTGTAATCCTAAAAAATACATTAACAGTAACCCTACCCAAAAGTTTGGCATAGAAATTGCTATAAAACTTATAAACCTCATTATGTAGTCGATAAATTTGTTTTGGTGAAGTGCCGAGAGAATGCCAAGTGGCAAAGCTAATATTATCATGAATAAAACTGCAAGCAATGTAAGGCTTAAAGTAGGGAGTAGGCGACCCATTAATTGGTCAATTACAGGAGTTCCATGAGTTAGAGACGTTCCAAAATCTCCCCTTAAACAGTTCCAAAGCCAGTCGAAATACTGAATGTAAAATGGTCTGTTAAGGCCTAGTTCTTCCCTCATTTGTTCTAAGACTTCTTCTGTAGGAACTGTTCCACTGGTTGCGAACATTGCCCTAACAGGGTCAACAGGCGAAAGGTAAATTATTAAAAATGTAATTATGCTTATTCCAAATAAAGCTAATATTATCTGTATTATTCGACTGAACCATTTGTTTTTAAGTATTTTCAATTTGATCCCTTTCTACAATAAAAAAGCTTAAACTCAAGAATAATACCCTTAAGTTTAAGCTGAAAATGCAAATATGCCTTTGTGTTAAATGCAAAACTTCTAAAGTCCGAAAAGTATTATTGCACATAATATGGTAGGTATTCTGACTCTAGCATCATCGCTTTAAAAACCTTCCCGAAAAAATCAGTGGTATTTATTTAAAACTACACTAATACAGCAGCGGCTCTGTGTGGGATTCTCACCCAACTTCCCTTTTAATTACCCAAAAGGTACGCCATATATGTTAATTATTAAGTTGTATGTGTTTCTTTGATAAGAATATCATATATATTATCAAAAGTCAAGGTTTAAGAGTTAAAACAACAGAATATATAATAAATATATAAATCCTGCTATTTCTAAAACCATTAATATAGGAACTGTAATATAAAATTTCGCTTTTTTTGTCTTATGTCTATGATGTTTCATTCCAATAAAGAATCCTAAAGCACCGCCTAAAGCAGACAATATAAGCAAGGTTTTTTCTTGTATTCTATACTTATTCTTAATCGCTTTTCGTTTGTCTACATAGCAAACAATATAGGCTATTAAATTTATAAGCACAAAATATCCTGTTAATATATAAATTAGCATTGTTACACCACTTCTATTTCGTTCATATCAGTTTCAGGCTGAATAAGGTTGTTGTTTGTCATCACATTTGTGCAAGAAACAAATTTTACAGCTGGCTTAGTTTGGAAAGTGTCTACAAGATTATTTGTAAACATAAGGTTTTTACAGTTTTCCACCTGTATAAAGGCTCTGCCGTTTGGTGTTTCATCTATAGTTCTTGTTTTAACGTGGCTTTCCATAGCATTGTGAATTACATTCGCATCTATAGAAACATTCCTAGATTTTCCACCTAAATATAAAAAGGCAGAACAAGAGGCTGTACCAGTAGCCATTGCCCAGTTTTTTACTGTGTTGTGGTGAATACTAAGCTCCTCGGCATTGTTCAAAATAAAGCATTTGCTAACATAGGCAAAACCATTGTCGTGAAAAGTACTCGCCATATTTTGCTCCATTTTAACGCCTGTTTCTAAATCTGCAAAGCAGTTGTCATGCAGACTAAACACTTGCCCAGGACCATGATATACAATGCCATCAACTAACTGTGCAAACCAACAATGATGAATTGTAGAAACGTCGCTAGCCTCTACATCTACTGCTGTAAAAACCTCTGTGAAGTAGCAGTACTGCATGTCGAACATCTCTATTTTATCGCCTTCAAGTTGTTTTAAGACAATAGCTTTTTGACCATCTTTTTCAGCGTTTTCGTATCTATCCTTAGTAGGATACCACTTAAGCTCTCTAAAGTTTGGGTTATCTCCTTTAAATCTGCTGTATCCACCTGCCGTATCAACACCGGTATTATTATGCCCCACAAAATTAATACGCTCTAAAGAAACTTTTAAACTGCCGTATTTCCATGGAGTTTCGCCGACTGGAAATGAACTCTTTCTTTTAGCAGTCTCAAAAACAATACATTCAGAACCACAATTTTTGCTAAATCTAATTACTGTACCAGAGATAGTATTATTTCCGTGAATTTCTACACCGCCATGGCCAGTGCCTTTAATGGCAATGCTAGGAATTTTTACAGTTATTGGCTTATCTAAAAGGAAGCAACCGGGTGAAAAAATCATTGTAACAGAGATATCATCGATTTGAGATAACTCATTAAAAATATTTTGTAATTTTTCAGAAACATCAGTTTTGCCTGTGTTGTCTAGTTCGTAATTAAACTCACCAATATTTGTTATTGCTTTTAAAGTATACATATTAACTCCTTTTTTGGACTAAAGATTAAAGGTGAAAAGTTCATGTGAAAATCCTTGCGGATTTTTTTATTAAATGATTTTTATAATAAAAATTTTGTATGTATAAAAATAAATTTATTAATATATTGTAGGGGAGGGTCTCCGTGCCCTCCCGAGAAGTGGGGTTTAATCGCTGGCTTTCGGGAGGGCACGGAGACCCTCCCCTACAATGTTTTATCAAATGTAGTCTTAAGTTATTTAAAAAGGAGGGTATAAACCCTCCTTAAATATAATTTATGCGTTTACTGAATAGTTTGGTGCTTCTTTTGTAATGTTTATGTCATGAGGATGGCTCTCTTTAAGGCCAGCGCCTGTAATTCTTACAAATTTAGCCTTAGAGTGTAGCTCGCCTATATTAGCACAACCAGTATAACCCATACCAGATCTTAATCCACCAATTAATTGATAGATAGTGTCTGCTAAAGGTCCTTTGTAAGGAACTCTACCCTCAACACCTTCTGGAACATGTTTTCTATCGCTAGCTTGGAAGTATCTGTCTGAACTACCTTTATTCATAGCGCCTAGACTTCCCATGCCTCTGTAAACTTTAAATTGTCTGCCTTGGTATAGTTCATAATCACCAGGAGATTCTTTACAACCAGCAACCATAGATCCTAGCATAACAATACTAGCGCCAGCGCCTAGAGCCTTAACTATATCACCGCTGAACTTAATACCGCCGTCAGCAATTACAGGAATACCATGTTTTGCAGCTTCACATGCAGCATCATAAACCGCTGTGATTTGTGGAACACCAATACCGGCTACAACACGAGTTGTGCAAATTGAACCAGGTCCAATACCAACCTTTACGCAGTCGGCGCCAGCATCTATTAGAGCCTTTGCACCCTCTGCAGTAGCAATGTTACCGCCGATTAATTGAAGATCAGGGTATGCTGTCTTAACTTTATTTATTGCGTTTAAAACGCCAATGTTATGTCCATGAGCCGAGTCTAGTGCTACAACGTCTACTCCAGAGGCAATTAGTGCAGCTACTCTTTCTAGTACATCGTCTGTAGCTCCAATAGCAGCTCCGCAAAGAAGTCTTCCGCCAGAGTCTCTTGCAGATAATGGATATTGTACAGCTTTTTCTATGTCTTTAATTGTGATAAGTCCTTTTAGTCTTCCCTCAGAGTCAACTATAGGTAACTTCTCTATTCTGTGTCTTCTTAAGATTTCTTGAGCATCTTTTAAAGTTGTTCCAACAGGAGCTGTGATAAGTCTATCTTTAGTCATAACATCTTTACAAGGTTGAGTAAAATCTTGAGCTGTCATAAATCTAATGTCACGGTTTGTGATAATTCCAACTAGCTTGTCGCCCTCACAGATAGGCACACCTGAAATTTTATATCTTCCCATTAATTCATCAGCGTCTTTTACAAGATGATCAGGAGTTAAAGAGAAAGGATTAACTATAACGCCATTTTCTGAACGTTTAACTCTATCTACTAAGTCAGCTTGTTTTTCTATATTCATATTTTTATGGATTATACCTAAGCCACCCTCACGAGCTATTGCTATTGCCATATCTGCCTCTGTTACAGTGTCCATAGCAGCAGTTATAATTGGGGTATTAAGCTTGATTTTTTTTGTCAGATAAGAGGAAAAATCTACTTGACTTGGCAAAACATTAGACTCCGCAGGTACTAATAAAACGTCATCAAAAGTAAGACCTTCTTTAATAAATTTGTTTTCGTAATTAATTTCTAACATATTTTCACTTCCCTTTCGCAAAAAGCTGTGTATAAGATATTACATTATAGCATGTATTCTAGTATGAAGTCAAGTGTAATTATAATATTTTGTATGGATAAAATGTAGAAGTGTCAATGATAGGTGACACTTAAGCTCCAAAAAATAAAATGTTTT
>CAYJER010000071.1:0-5705 GCA_964369225.1 uncultured Eubacteriales bacterium | reverse complement strand
CGCGTAGCGATAGACTCCTTTTAGGGACTTTGTTTCTTAACTATGTTAGAAGTGACGAGGTAGTGGTTGTTCCGATAGAGAAGGCATCATCTGGACAACAGAAGTACAAAAAAATAAAAGGAGAATAGATTATGTACATTTCAAAAATAGACATAAATAATTATAGGTTACTAAAAAAGACAAGCATAAATTGCGAAAAAGAGTTGTCACTGATTATAGGAAAAAACAATTGTGGAAAAACATCACTGTTATCGATTCTAAGCAAATGTATAGGCAGTAAAACCGAAGTCGATAAATTTGAATTTTATGATTTTAGTATTTCTTTTCAAAAGAAATTATATGAAGTCGTGCAAGGGATATCTTCTTTCTCCGAAGATGAGCTTGCAGGAATTAGACTTGATTTATATATTGAATATGATGAAACAGATGATTTGACGAATATTAGCAAATTAATGTTAGATTTAGATCCTCAAAATACAACTGTTGTTTTAAGGTTTGAACATGTACTAAAAAACAAACTTCAAAAACTTAAAGATGAATTTGTTAAGTATAAAGCTGAAAGAGATACTCTTCCTTCTGAAACTGCTTTTGAAAAATTCATTGTGAAGAACCATAAAAAATATTTTGAATTCAATAGATATAGTGTTCTTTACGATTATAAAACGAAAAGTCTTGATAACAAAACATTTAGATTTCTTGACAACAAAGATGTAGATGTATCCAAAATTATAGCTTTTAAATATATAAGTGCAAAAAGAAGTGTATCCAATGCAACAGATTTGGAATTGTCAACACTGGCTGGCAACTATTATAATACTTCTAAAAATCAAGAACAAAATGCGACTACTACATTAAAATTTGAAAAACAAGTAGATGATGCTGATAAAGCATTTAATGATATATATTTAGAAACATTTAAAGATTTGATGGGTAAAATATCTAGATTTGGTGGTATCAAAAAAGATGAAAATGTAATGAAAATCATTTCACAAATCCAAGTGCAAAAACTTTTAAAAGATAATACAACAGTTGTTTATGAAGATCAGCTCAATTTTTTACCCGAGCATTATAACGGTTTAGGTTATTTAAATCTATTTAGTATTATAATGAAAATAGAAACTCTGATGAGTGAGTTAAGAAAAGATAATAAAAAGGATGAAAATCCTGCAGATATTAATATTTTATTCCTTGAAGAACCAGAAGCCCACACCCACCCTCAAATGCAATATGTATTTGTAAAAAATATAAAAGAGTTACTGGAAACAGGAAGAAAAATAGAGGATACAGACAAAACAATAAATTTACAAACGTTTATGACCACGCATTCATCACATATTGTTGCTGAAAGCGATTTTGATGATATAAAATATTTTCTAAAGGATAAAACAGATGACGGAGCAAACGTTACATCAAAAGACCTCAAAGATTTAGAGATTATATATCAAAAAGAAAAAGGGAAAGATAATAATCATTTTAAATTTTTAAAACAGTATCTTACTCTGAATAGATCAGAGGTTTTTTTCGCTGACAAAATTATCTTGATCGAAGGGGATACAGAGCGAATTTTACTCCCAGCTATGATTGCGAAAATAGATCAGAAAAACAAATATGATATTCCGTTGTTATCTCAGAATATTTCTATTATTGAAGTTGGAAATTATTCTGAAATTTATGCTGAATTTATAAAGTTCATAGGAACTAAAACATTAATTATCACTGATATAGACACTTACTACCTTACCGACGCTATGGGTGATGACGGGAATGTTAAACTGAACAAGGATGGTACTCCTAAGCAAACTATAACTTCTTGTAGAGTATCAAAAGGTACACACACAAGCAATAATGCTTTGAAATTTTATTTAAAAGAACAAATTCAATCTAAAGAAAACACACAAATAGAGCAATTAGCAAAATTAACCATTGATAGGAAAACAATAGTTGCCAATGAAATCAAAAATGAAGAAGAAAACCAAACCACAACAGTTTGGAATTCGAATAAAGACGGAAAATTGTTGGTTGTTTATCAAGTAGAAGAATCAAATTGTGATGGTACAAATTATATAGCCAGAAGTTTTGAAGATGCATTTTTTCATATCAACAAAAATTTCTTTACCGATTTAGGCGGAGCCAATGATGAAGAAAATATAAAAAGGTGTGCAGAAAGTTTCCAAAGCTTGAAGCATATTAAATTGTTTTTTGACAAAACAATGGACAGCTTTGACCTATCAATCGAATGTGTTAATAAAAAACCATCTTTAGCAATGGATATTTTGTTAAACAGCAAAAGTAATGATATAGAAGATTTTATCAATTGGGAAACACCGAAATACATAAGGGAGGGACTAGAGTGGTTACAGAGAGATTAGAAGATGAGGTTATTCAAATATTTAATCATATAGAAGATAGAAAAAACTTTCTTTTGAGTGGTGGTGCGGGTAGTGGAAAAACATACTCATTAGTATCAGTTATAAATGAAATATATACTCGTAACCCTATAGCAAAAGTTGCTTGTATTACTTATACCAATGCAGCTGTTCGTGAAATTGAAAACAGAGTTGATAATAATAAAATCCACATTTCAACAATACATGATTTTTTGTGGGATAATATATCATCTTTTCAGAATGAACTGAAAAGTACACTAATTGAAAGCATAAATGATCCCGAAGTTAGATACAAAAATATTACGGTAACCACCCCGTATACAAATATCTTCAATGACGGAATTCGATATACTGAGTTTTTACGCTTATCGGACGGAAAAATATCACATGATGAGATAATAACATTAGCAAATCAGATGTATAAAAAATATCCAAAGCTATGCAATATATTAAGTAGCAAGTATGACTATATTTTGGTAGACGAATATCAAGATACTTTTCCAGAAGTCATAGAAATTCTATTAGAGTTTCTATCCAAAAGCAATAATCCGAGTATAATTGGATTATTTGGTGACTCTATGCAATCAATATATGATAATGGTATCGGAGATTTGAATCAATATATTGAAGCTGGTATTGTAACTGAGGTACAAAAGAAACAGAATCGGAGAAATCCGAAATCAGTTATGGTCTTGAGTAATAAGTTACGAATTGATAATTTAGAGCAAGAACCATCAAATGATGAAAATGCACCTAATATGAAAGATGGGAACATTAAAGAAGGTAGTATTAAATTTTTATATAGCGATAATTTACCTATAGAAACAATAAAAAAGCAAAGAATTTTTGATGATTGGAATTTTGATAATGCAAAAGAAACAAAAGAACTTAGGTTAACACACAACTTAATAGCAGCAAGCGCTGGCTTTCCCTTGCTTATGGAAATATACGATAAAGACCCTTTCTTAAAACTAAAAAAGGATTTTGTAAAGTATATTAAAGATAATGGAATTGAAATCGACGAAAGTAAAACTTTTGATGATGTAATAAGTAGTGTTGAATGGAGATTTTCTAATAGTGTGAGAGATGTAGATAAGAGAGGAAAAAAACAACTTGAAGTCTATTTGGAAGATCCACACAATGCCAAATTATATAACATAGCAAAAGACAAACCGTTCAGTGTCATAAAACGAATGTATTTTGATAAAGATAATCTCATTGCAGATAAGAAAGAAATAGATGAAGAAAAGTCAACACAATCCAAACGCGATAAACTTATTAGACATCTATGCAAAATTCAATTAGTCGTAGAATTGTACGAGGCAAAAGATTATAATGAATTTATTCGAAAAACCTCATTTAACATCAAAAGCGTATTGGATAAAGTGGCAATAAAAGAAAAAATTGATATACTAATTGGTATGAAAACAAAAAGTATCTCCGAAGTAATAGCATATGCACATGAAAGTGGTTTGTGTATAAAAGATGATAGTATTGAGAACTTCATAAAAGAAAATGAATATCTCTGTAGTCGAGTTTCAAGTGTTAAGTATAGTGAATTTATATATCTGTATAGATATTTAGAGGGATACTCCCCTTTTTCTACACAGCATAAAATCAAAGGCGAGGAATTCAAGAACGTATTAGTAATATTAGATAACGGGAAATGGAACGATTATAATTTCGAATATCTTTTCAATCCGAGTCATGAAAAATGCAATCCATCCGTACTGAAAAGAACACAAAAGTTATTTTATGTTTGTTGTACTAGGGCGATGGATAATTTGGTTGTGTATTGTGAAAATCCTTCATTGTCTATGATTACTGCAGCAGAAAATTGGTTTGGCAAAAGTAATTGTAAGAAAATTAAAATCTTATAACACTTATTTGAAGAAATTTGGATTATATATTAATTTTGTAAATACATACAAGCAATTATGATTCAACGATAATATAAATTGTAACTAAAAATGGAGAATTCATATGCAAATAATTAAAATTAAAGAGTCAGAGCTGAAGAAAATCACTCTATTTTTGATAGAAAGTAATATAATTTTTCATCCAATAATTTCTAAAGATGGAATACCAGATTTCAGCAGAAGTATTAACACCGAGAATCTTATCATTCTAGATCGAAATATTATTTCAAAAATGGTGTTATTGGCACAAAGTGGCAAAGTGAATGACAGCTATATAAGAAAGGTGATAAGTGCAATTTTAGTATGGTCAAAGCTTAATGGAATTATTTTATCAAGTGGATTTGCACTCATGGAATATGCTTATTATCATAAAAATACAGAAAAAGCTAATATTGAAAATAAACTTTATTTAAAATTAGTTAATGACTACTCAGCGCAATTATGGTTAGATTTGTTTAATGAAAGTATTACAGAAATACCTCCAGTTGATATATCAAACGATAATACTCCTTTTAATTTTTTAATCAAGAGCGAACACTATTCAGCACATCTCGCAGAAGTTCTTTATGTTATTAAGTTGTACTTATTTGACAACAGTGATCCAAAGAATAAAGTAATGAAATTTATATCATGGGCAGATGATAATTTGCCATTGTGTGCATATACGATGACTTATGTTTGTTTACTGTTCTCTCAAAAAATAAAGCAACCCAAGTTGTCAAAAAATAACAACTATGACGATATAATGACATTTTGCTCTAACCAAGCATGGGATTTAACACATCTATCATTATGGAGTACAATGTACTCAAACGAAAACACGGTAGGTAAAAATTATTTATTCGTAACAATGGACAAAGATTTGAAGAAAATTTTTATTAATACGCATGATGTGGATTCAAACTTATTTGTTAGACTATTTGGCGAAAAGATTGGTCTTGAGATTGATAAACATTATGATAAAGTAATGACATATCATAAAAAGTTGAGTTTGAATGAAACAGAGATTGCAGCAGTTGCAAATGAACAAAAAGAATCACTTAAATTAATTTTAGAGCAAAACAAGTGAATTTTGAGGGATATAATTGAATATAGTAGATTAATATATGAAATGCATAGGTTGATTTTTGAGAAATTTCCGAAAAAATATAATACTTAATTTCTCAAATTATGCAAACAGATCCTTTGAAATAATTTGTTCTACCATATTTTACAACTCAATATTTAAAACTCAATGCCCCTTTATAATAAATGTACAATTTATTTTAAGGAGGCATTTTTATTATGGCAAAACAAAAAGGATCAATTAGAAAGAAAGGAAGCATGTGGTATTACAGGTTTTATATCAAAAACGAATTTGGTAAGCGAGTACAAAAGGAATGTAAGGGCAGTACCAGTA
>CAYJER010000070.1:0-5782 GCA_964369225.1 uncultured Eubacteriales bacterium | reverse complement strand
AGTGTAGCAGCTATCGCTACTACACTTTCAAGTCCAACTTTTGGGGGTCACTTCACTAAATTTTCCTAAGAGGCACGTTTGATCAAGACCCGTCCCTACAATTAATCATTAAGATTTCTTAAGGTCTAAGGCTTGAAGGTTACCACTTAAAAACATCATTATTTTGTGTAATGTTTTTAAGTTCTTCCTTTTTGACAAACTGAACCGCCATAAAAACTATGGCGGTTTTAAAAAATTATTTATCGTAGCCAGGGTTAAAGGCGTAGAAGTTTTTAGAATCTAGTTTATCGGTTAAAATTCTAAGTCCTTCTCCAAATCTTTGATAATGGACTACTTCTCGCTCCCTTAAAAATCTTATTGGTGCTAATACATCTGGGTCGTCTGTAAATCTTATGATGTTGTCATATGAAAGACGTGCTTTTTGTTCTGCTGCTAAGTCTTCTGTTAGGTCTGCAATTGTGTCGCCTGTTACGGCAAAGGCAGCGGCATTAAACGGAGTTCCAGAGGCGGCTATTGGGTAGACGGCTGTTGTGTGGTCTACAAAATAGTCATCAAACCCTTGCTCTTTTAATTGTTCTGGTGTTAGGTTTCTTGTTAGCTGATAAACAATTGTTCCTACCATTTCAAGGTGTCCTAGTTCCTCTGTGCCTACATCTGTAAGTATCGCCTTAAGCTCTGGGTATGGCATTGTGTATCGCTGGCTTAAATATCTAAGTGAAGCTCCTATTTCGCCGTGTGGACCTCCATATTGTGACATTATGATTTTTGCGAGTTTTGCGTTAGGTGTCTTAATTTTTACAGGATATTGTAATCTCTTTTCGTATACCCACATATAGTTTAGTCCTCCAATTCCCATGGCCATGGACCTGATATCCATTCCCATCTGCTTGTGTTGTCGGGTGTCTCGATAACTGCACCATACTTTTCTTCGTACTCTTTTTTAAGAATATTAAGAGTGGCTGTGCATTCTGCATGTTTTTTAGCTGCCTCACAGTTTTCTGGGTGAGAGTCTAAAAAGAGGTGAAGCTCCCATAATGCAAAACTTGTTGCATCTATTTTGCGTTTTAACATGTCTTTATCACTCATCTAGGCTCACCTCTTCTTCCGTAGAATGGTTTATCTAGTTCTGGGAAAATTGTGCCCTTGTCGTAACCTCTTAAGGTTTCGTAAGGTGTCTCCCAAGTTTGAAACGGAATATAAGACATTGCAACACAAGGGTCAGCCGGTAAAGCTGATCTTTCTAGCTTTGGGTCGCAATTAGTTTTTGTGAAAATTTCCAAAATAAAAACTCCTTTCTTTTTTTATATTATATGAAAAGAAAATATATTTGTGAAAGCAGTATATTAAACTAGCAGATACACATAATATTAAAGAGGTGATGTCTGTGAATTTAGATTTTGATGCTGTATTTAATGAGCCAAATGTATTGTCGTATCCTTTAGGTAAAATGCTAAGAGAAAAATATTCTGATTTATCTTGGAGCGAAATAGAGTCCCACAACAGAATTAAAGAGTTTAGCTCTTCTCCGAATGCAGACTTTGCAAAACTAAAAAGGCATTTAATCATAGGTGTTAGAAAAACACATAAATATGTAGAAAATCATAAGGTTTCAGATTGGCTAGTCCCCTTTACCTCATCAGGTTGCAGGGCAATGTGTTTATATTGTTACCTAGTATGCAATTATAATAAATGTTCTTATTTAAGAGTGTTTGTGAATAGGGAAGAGATGATGGAAAAACTCTTAAAAAGAGATAAAAAAAGCCCAACTATAAATACTTTTGAAGTTGGAAGCAATAGCGATTTAGTTTTAGAAAATACAGTCACAGGAAATCTTCCGTGGATTATAGAGACTTTTGCACAAAATGCAAGTGGTTATCTCACATTTCCTACAAAGTTTGATATGATAGATGAGCTTTTAGACTTAGAACACAGGGGTAAAATAATCTTTAGGATGAGTGTAAACCCTAGTGAAATTATTAGAAAAACTGAATTTGGGACATCAAATTTATCTGCTAGAATTAATGCCGTGAACAAAATGGCAGAGGCTGGTTATCCTGTTGCGTTGCTTATTGCTCCTGTTATTTTAATCGATGGTTGGCAGAAATTATATTCACATTTAATAGATGAGTTAGCACAGAATTTATCTTTAAAGGTTAAAAAGAGTGGGTTCATTGAAATAATATTAATGACTTACAGTTATGTTCACAATGAGATTAACAAAGAGGCTTTTCCTAATTCTCTGCAAATTTTCGAGAAAGATAAAATGATAGGTAGGGGTAGAGGGAAATATTGCTATAAACCACAAGAAAGACAGGTTGCAGAAAAATTTTTAAGAGATAAAATTAATAAGACACTAGGAATGAATATACTTTATATTTCATAAAAAAATGCTGTAACTAATTTGAATTTTTACTTATGTCAGCAACTTTTTAAGTTTTACTAATTTTGTTAAGTAAGTTTTGTTAAAAAAATAACGCTTGATAATTTATTTTCATAATATTTGTCAAAACGCACAAATATTTAATTTTTTTTTGCACAGATTAAATAAAAAAAGCATCTTGACTTTTGATGATAAGTGGTGTATAATATCCTATATAATAAAACTATTCATATGGAGGTAAATAAATATGAAAAAAATTATCGCTTTAGCACTTACATTAATAATGTCATTAGTTCTAGTAGCATGTTCAAATGGTTCAGAAGGCACAACTTTAGACGGCACATGGTCTATCTCAACAATTGGAGATATGTCACTTGAGGATTATGCTGCTTCTTATGGAGTAACTGCTGACCAAGTTCAAACTACTTATGTATTTGATGGTGATACAGTTAGTGTTACAAATGCACTAACAGGTACTTTTGAGGCAGAAGCACAAGAAACAGAAAATGGTGTAGATGTTGTTGTTAATGGAGTAACTTCTTCTTTAACATTTGACGGAGACACTCTAGTATTTGAATCTCAAGATGCTGAGGGTAACACTATTGAGACAATATTAGTTAAAGAGTAATATTATTCTTTTTACTAGTAGTTAGTAAACAAATAAATCGGCTGTTGCAAAGGTAGAAACCTTATGCAACAGCCTTTTTTTGCGTTATTTAAAAACATGTAAGGAATACAATCAAACTTAATGTTTATTTGTAGGGGAGGGTCTCCGTGCCTCTTAGCAAATTTAGTCATGTAGGGGCGGATATTATCCGCCTAAAAATCTGGTGATTTTGCCTAAGTTTCGTAGGCGGATAATATCCGCCTCTACATTAATTTGTGCGTTTTAACGAATTAATTTTTAATGAAAAAACGTAATCAACACGTCTGCACTCAGACCCTCCCTTACAATATATTAATAAATTTATCTTTATCAACACAAAATTTTTATTTAAAAAGCTTTTAATCAAAAAATCCGCAAGGATTTTCACATGAACTTTTCACTGTTCATTTTTCACTCTTCACTAAGTTCCCAAGTATGAGACCTTCTCATACAATATTTTATCATATTTATTTCATGCAGTGGACAAGTACAGCTTTTTGGGCATGTAATCTGTTTTCTGCTTCGTCAAATATTTCATTTGCGTGTTGCTCAAAAACTTTTGCTGTAATCTCTTCTTCTCTGTGAGCTGGTAGGCAGTGAAGAACAATTGCGTCTGATTTTGCACAAGCCATTAGCTCATCATTTATGCAGTAACCTTTAAAAGCTGCCTCTCTTTTAGCTTTTTCTTCTTCTTGTCCCATAGATGTCCAAACATCTGTTATTACAACATCACAGTCTTTAGCTGCTAATTTTGGGTCGCCTACAAGTGTGAAACAGTCATAAGCATTTGCAAAGTCAAGAATTTCTTGTGGAGGATAATAACCCTCTGGACAAGCTACAGATACAACCATACCAAGCTTTAGACAACCAACAATAAGTGAATTCATCATGTTGTTTCCATCGCCAATAAAGCACATTTTTAAGCCTTCAAAAGAACCCTTGTACTCTCTGATAGTCATAAGGTCTGCTAGAATTTGGCATGGGTGAGCAAAGTCTGTTAAACCGTTAATTACAGGGATTGAAGCATATTCTGCTAAATCCTCAACCTCTTTTTGCTCGAAAGTTCTTATCATTATTGCATCGACAAATCTTGATAAAACCCTTGCTGTATCTTCTACAGGCTCGCCTCTGCCAATTTGTAGGTCGTTAGCTGAAAGGAATAGCGCGTGGCCTCCTAGTTGATACATACCAACTTCAAAACTAACTCTTGTTCTTGTAGATGCCTTTGAGAATATCATGCCTAACGTTTTGCCCGCAAGGTGTGGGTGGGGGATAGCGTGTTTGTTTTCGTATTTTAGTTGGTCTGCTAAATCTAGCACCTCTAAAATTTCTTCACGGCTCCAGTCTAATAGCTTTAGTAAATGTTTCATGTTCATTTCTCCAATACTTTCTTAAATATTTTTAATCCCTCGTCAATGTCTTGATAGCTTATGTTTAGTGGTGGCAAAAATCTAATTAAATCTTTAGCTGTTAAAACAAGCAGACCCTCTTCAAGGCTAGAGATAAGTACATCTTTTGCTAGTTTGCTCTTAAGTTTAATTCCTATCATTAGTCCTTTTCCACGCACGAAATCAACTTCACTTAGTTCCTCTAGTTTTTGCTTAAAGTATTCGCCTTTTTTAATGACTTCATTTAAGAAGTTTTCGTTGTTAATCTCATTAAGAATTGCCAATGCACCAGCACAAGATACAGGATTAGCACCAAATGTAGAGCCGTGATCTCCAGGAACTAAAACATCCTTGTATTTATCGTTTACCATACAAATTCCAATAGGTAAACCTCCGCCAACACCCTTAGCAAGAGTCATAATATCTGGTGTAATACCAGCCGTTTGATGTGCAAACATTTTGCCTGTTCTGCCTATGCCTGTTTGAACTTCATCTATTATAAGTAGAATGTCTTTTTCATCGCATAAAACCCTTACAGCCTTTAGATAGTCTGTGTCAAGTGGAAGTACTCCTCCCTCGCCTTGAACTACTTCAAGCATAATAGCACAGGTTTGTGCATCAATTAAAGACTTTAGGCTTTCAATGTCGTTTGGCTGAGCATAAGAAAAACCTTCAGTTAATGGCTGAAAATCTTGGTGGAATACATCTTGTCCGTTAGCTGAAAGAGTTGTTATAGTTCTGCCGTGGAAAGAGTTTTTAAGTGTAATTATTTTATATGCTGAACTTGCCTTTTTTGCTTTTCTAGCAAGTTTAATTGCACACTCATTTGCTTCACAACCAGAGTTTGCAAAGAATACCCTTGCTAAAGAACTTTCGGTGCATAGAATTTTTGCAAGCTCTGAACTTACACTGCTATAATAATAATTGCTCATATGTTGTAGCTTAGAAGCTTGCTGGCTTACGGCTTGCACCCAAGTTTCAGGGCAGTAGCCTAGACTGTTTACACCTATACCACTTGTAAAATCTATGTATTCTTTGCCCTCGCTGTCAAAGGCGTGAGAACCTTTTCCGCTTTCAAGAGCTACCGGAAGTCTTCCGTAGCTGTGCATTATATATTCGTTGTCTAAATTTTTTATATCTTCAAACATATGTTGTCCTTTCTTTTTAGAGTATAGCTGTATTAATTTTAATGATTAGTAGGGGAGGGTCTCTGTGCATAGGTGCATCTTATGCAGTCCCAATGTAGGGGCGACCCTGTGTGGTCGCCCGAAAACTAGCAGTTATTACTAAACCCATGGGCGACCACACAGGGTCGCCCCTACATTAATTTGTGCGTTTTAACGAATTTATTTAAAAAGATTATAATCA
>CAYJER010000069.1:0-6135 GCA_964369225.1 uncultured Eubacteriales bacterium | reverse complement strand
TACATCAAATTAAGCCATTTTGCATGGTAACGGTTAGAAGATTTGGAAGCCTTTTGAAGCCTGTTTCCTTCTTCATCCCTTGTGCCTTCTTCAATATCACTTTCTTCAGAAGTCATTCTAAAGTCATCATTATATATAAAATCGCCATCCAAGTTATATGGTGGATCAATGTAAATCATCTTGATTGAGCCATAATAGTTTTTACGAAGAAGCTTTAGCACTTCAAGGTTATCACCCTCAATATAGAGATTTTCTGTTGTGTCGACATGCTTGCTGTCTTCCTCAATAAAATTGAGTGTGCGATTAATAACATCTTCTTGAACAAGCTTCTTTGCTTTTTGCTTGCCTGTCCAAGTAAGTTCATATTTTTCTTGATTGACTTCTTCAAAATCCCCAAGTTCTTCTTTGAGAGCACTAATGTCAAGTTGCCCATCTTTCACCGCAGAAGGGAAAAGCTGTGCAAGTGCTTGTAGATTATCTTGTGGTATATTGTTTATTTCTTGTGGGATTTTAGTCATTTTGGGGCTCCGTTGGAAAAATAAATATAAAGTCTTTTTCTAGTTTTTTTAATTCATTGTCTAAAGCTAATTGTGCAGCGTTTAGGCTTTTCATTACTTCAATATAATCTATATTCACTAAAGCTTCATGAGTAATCTTTTTTGAATCTATATAAGAAATTAAATTTGAATAAGTGTATTGAAAGTTTTTTACATCGTTTAGGCTACTCACTCCTCTATTTGCTCTTAAATGCTCTTCCCAGTTAATTAATTTATTAATATTTTTCCTTAATTCATCAAGCTCTTTAGTGTATTTTTTTGATAAATTGTAAAAACTACTCATTGTATGCATGATACTTTTATCAAGTTCTGATGATATATTTCCGAACATTGAATTAAAAGGAATTTCAGAAATTTTTTCATTAAGATAAGGAAACATTTGTGTGAGCTCAATAGGCTTCAAAAATGCTTTGTTATATGCAAAAGAAATATCATTCCTTAATTTCTCCCTATCCTCTTTAGCTGTTATTAGCGTAAATCTATCAAAAATCATTATATCTACAGAACATAATAGGCTAGCAATAATATCTTTAATTCTTTTAATATTTTCAACTTTTGAATTATAGTGAAGTAATTCTTCTTGACGCTGAATCACTTTGTTATTTAATTCGTTTGCTCTAATACTTTGCCACACTGTTAGACATCCCAAAGACACTGTACCGATAAAAGCTAAAAAGCCACCATAAAAAGCGAGAATTCCGTCAATGGATAAGCTCGTTTTAATAATTCCAAACCCGTAATCACCTGCCAAATACGCAAAGAAGAAAACGAGAGGCATAAGTAAAAGAAGCGTTACCAGAAACCTTACTCTACGGTAAAGATGTATATAGTCTTTTTTTAAAGCTTTAAGACGAGCAAAAAGCTTTTCTTCTTTTGGTGTTTGGTTACGCATCTAAACCTCCTTGTAGCGTTGTAAAATCAAACCTTTTGTATATAATTTTTTTACTTTAATAAAAAAATGCTTAGTAAATATTACTTTACAATTATTTGAGTTTAAAGTTGCACGCTCAATCCATCTATATCTGTCTAATGTATTAATTGCTTGTTTGAGTTCATAGTTAGATTCTTGATAAGTGTGTATCCTATTATCTGTAATCACCATATGATACAGTATATACTCTGCTAAGTCAGGTAGGGTGTTAATATTTGAGATTAATGTTTCTTCTTCATTTAATTTTTTTCTGATATAGCAACAAAGTTTTAATGCCCAACTCAGAGCAGTTTTTAGCAAAAGAATTAAAAGATATGTGCCTATAACACAAAAAATTAATGTTAACCATTGAGTTATACTATCAAGTGGTAGCACAAAGTGAGCTAAATAATTCATATGAGGCACTAAAACAAATGCTAATACAAAAAAAATACTAACTAGTAATTCAATAAAATTGAATCGCTCTATCAGTTTGGATATTCCAGAAAAATCCATATACCATTGCCCCTACATCTTCTCTAATTCATTGATAATCTTCTTTATTTCAAGATTGATTCCCATTTTCTCAGCATTAGAAATAGCTTTTACAAGCTTTTCCTTTTGCTGTGATAGCTTACAGAACAAAGAGTAGAGTTCTGTTACTTTTTTTCTATCGTACCAAAGAGGCTTTGTCAAAAAGGACTTTATATTGGAATAGAGCTTGTCGTTCGCAAGAATAAAGGCTTTTACAAAGGTTTCCGTATAAAAGCTTACCTTATCGGCCTTATTAAGAATTTTTAAAAAGTCGAGTTCTTGCAAGAACTCATTGTCATTGCTTAATGCCAAGGGACATATTTTTGTAAGGAGCTTATCTGTAATGACGATCTCTTCATTGTCATTTTGATTTAATCGCTTGAGCGCAAAGGAGTAGACTTCACTTTTACTATCGTGCAAGCGAAGAATACAAGGTGACTTTATACTGTTTTGGTAAGCATTTGCAACAGAAGAAGCGTGCTTTATATCTATTATTTCAATAGTAAAATATTGAATGGCTTGATAATTATACTCTGCATTTATGACTGATGCTATTTCCTCACCGATAATTTGTGCTGAAAGAGTAAGGTTTACAACGTGTTCCTTGAGCTTTTTCTTCGTTTCCGGTTTTATATCTTTTGGAACAATATCCTTTTTGGGGAATGACTTTCCTACAATATAACGACTGCTTACTCCAAACATCACTTCACCACCAAGAAAGAAATAAGTTCAAAATCATCAGCATTTTCATCAGCAAAAGCATTGTTAAAGCCACTAAAATCAAAAACTGTTTGTACGGCTTTTGCTTCTTCTTCACCTTTTATAGACTGCACAGCTTTATTCAACAAGTCAGAGTAAAAAGCCATTTTCTTTGTATTGTTAGTTTGTGTAAAAAAAATTTTGAAAAGTTCGCTTATAGATTCATTTTTTCCATAGCAAAGACGTCGGAATAGCTTCACAACCTCACGGGCTTTTGTGTTGCCATATAAGACATCACCACTATCAGCCATATATATCAAA
The DNA here is from genome assembly GCA_964369225.1 of uncultured Eubacteriales bacterium. GTDB lineage: Bacteria > Bacillota > Clostridia > Oscillospirales > Acutalibacteraceae > SIG603. The sequence continues at coordinate 3,114 of CAYJER010000069.1, read as the reverse complement.
TAATACGGGTAAAGAGAACTGTCCGACTTGGGCTTGTCTTCACGCTCGCTATGCTTAAAGCAGAATAAAACACCTTTATCTGCTCCATGAGTGAGTGAATATATACCTTGCGGAATAGCTTTTATTTGTGGATTTTTCTCTAAATATTCTGACAACTCAAAAAGATATTCATTCATATTTAAATCAGTCAGCGAAATATTATCGCTTGCATCTTCAATATCTATAACTTCGTCTTTGAGTTTTTCAAGTTGCTGTCTTCTGAAATTAAAATCATTCATTTCAGGGGTTAGAAAATCTTCATCACCTGTTGAAACTATATTCAAGGTGGTCATCTTTCCTTTTACTCTTTGCTCTAATCCAAGATAAGCGTTTAGTTCCATGTTAGGGAAAAAGTTTATCATTTGGATATTTGTGTTTTTACTGCCAATACGGTCGATACGTCCAAAACGCTGAATAAGAGAGACTGGATTCCACTGAATATCATAATTGATGACAGTATCACAATCTTGCAAATTTTGACCCTCTGAAATACAATCAGTGCCAATAAGTATGTCTATTTGCTCGTTTTGAGGGATTTCTTTTCCTTTCTTTGAGAGTGGTGAAAAAGCAGATAACACTGAATTAAAGTTTGCATCTACCTTTTTATTGTTGGTTTTTACAGTTCTTCCGCTTACTGCTGCTATATGTATACCATGTTCCAATAATTCATTTGAAAGCTTTTGATAAAGATAATCAGAAGTGTCGGAAAAGGCTGTAAAGATAAGAACTTTCTTGTTTCCTGTGTTGTATGGTGTATTTTTTACTTTATCTAAAATCTTTGCTCTTAGGGTTTGTAACTTATAATCTCTATCATTATTTAGAACTTTGTTTGTATCATTATATACTTCTTTTAAAACAACTAAGTCGTGATTGAGATCGGTAATATAATCATTTACTCTTAAATGGTTGACATTTATTTCGTATTTCCCTTCTAAACGATCATATTCATCATCGTAAGTATCGATGTTTTGATTGAGTGTGGTGTCGCCTCTTTCTAGAATTTCTAACGAGCGCTCAATTCTTTCAATAAGCCTTCGTATTGTTTCGGAAAATGAAAAGACAGAACTTTCTAGGCGCTTAAACAAGTTAAAGCGGTGCATTACAATCATACCTCTTGACTGTCGCATAAAATCCATATTGCCGCCATACTTACCTGTTAAATTATATTTTTTTGTATATAGTGTGTGGTATTGGCTTTTTATATAGCTTGTTGGAGTGTACACAGAGAGATTAAGGATTTCAAGAAGTTCATTTGTATTCTCAAAGCCCAGTAATTCAGCACGGGTATCAATTTCAGGGCGTAGCGTTATAGGTTTATTTTTCGCAGGAAAAGACCCAAGATTAGCATCATTGTAGTAATTTGTAATGTGCTTTCTACTTCTTGAAATTGTGATAAGTTCTAAAAGCTTATAGAAGTTTGCAGGGAGGCTGTCCAGTAAGTCTTCTTTGCTGTGATTTGGTAATTTCTCCCATGCGTTGATTGTTGTGGCTGACTTTCTTAAAAGATTTTCCACACTTGGGATTCCTTCTTCCTCAAAGGCAAAATCTCTATCACCTGTTATAATGCTTAGCTGATTTTTTAAGTCGACAAGGCTATTGTTAACCGGTGTTGCAGAAAGTAAAAGAACTTTTGTGTTGTTTTTCCCTTTTTTTATAACATGTTCCATTAAACGAGCATAACGTGTCATGATAAGCTCATCGTTATCATCATAGCGGTCATTGCGATTTCTGAAATTGTGAGATTCATCAATTACTACAAGGTCATAGTTGCCCCAGTCAAATCTTTCTAAATCTTGCCCTGAAACTGACATGCCTTTATATCTTGATAAGTCCGTATGAAACATAATTTTGTAATTAAAGACTTCAGAAAATTGGCTATCAGTATACGTTCCACGAAACGAGTTCCAGTTGTCATAAAGCTTTGCAGGAGTAAGGACAAGCACATTATCCATCTTTATTTCAAAATATTTTATAACTGCAAGAGCTTCAAATGTTTTGCCTAACCCAACAGAATCAGCGATGATGCAACCACCATACTTCTGAAGTTTTTGAATTGCAGAAACTACGCAATCTTTTTGAAAACTGAAAAGTGATTTCCAAATTTGACTTTTCTTGAATTTTTCACTTGTACGTTCAAAGGTGTCAAGATTATTATCAATTTGATAACCAAAAAGTTCATTAAGAGTAAAATAGTATAAAAATTCAGGAGAGTATTCTTTATAGACATATTCCAAACTTTGAAGCAAATTCTCTTTATAGTCAGAAGAATATTCTTCGCCATACCAGATTTGGTTAAATGTATTTTTAAAATTTAGAATTTGTTCTTGATTTACAGAATCCGTAAGCATCGTATCAAAATTAAAGTTTTTATGTGAATTACGTGCCTTCTTGGGACTTATTTCAAGAGATGAAGACCCTTGAATCATAAAATCTTCATCAATTATTATAATATTTCCGCCAATCTTGATGTTTGGGTTAACTTTTCGCACATGTACATTCTTTTGTATGAAATCATGCATTGCTTTAGCTTTTGCAAAATGCTTTAGCTTATTTTTTTCAACGATATCATAGGAGTTATAGAGGACATCAGCAGGAGCAATTTCAAGTTCATGAGATATGGATTCCGCTGTCGGTACAAACTTTGTATCTCGAATAATGAAGTTAATTTCTTTTACATTTTTTAAGTTTTTCTCAAGAAGAGTAAACACAGATAATGTTAACTTGTCATTAATAATACAAATAGTTGCATTCTTTTTAGTTTGCAATGTTTGATTTATTTTTTCTATCATTTGCTCAGAAGAGCGGATTGCTTCACTCATTATAACTCCAAGTTCCCATGTATTATAATTTCTTATATGACATTATTTAGAAATTGAAAAGAGATAGTTTTAGCGTTGTAAAATCAAGGATTTTCTCTGTATAACTTCAATAAACTATACTTACTTGGATTTTTCTCAATAAATTCGTTCTTTTTACCTTGCACCGTTTTAATCCTCTCGTTTCGCTCAAGCTCCCATTCAGTGGGCGGATACATCTTGTCCCAAGCTGTCATGAGCTGTCTTTGTTGACGGCTCA
>CAYJER010000068.1:0-6235 GCA_964369225.1 uncultured Eubacteriales bacterium | reverse complement strand
AAAACATTTTATTTTTTGGAGCTTAAGTGTCACCTATCATTGACACTTCTACAATAAACTATACACAAATAACTCAAATTCACTTGACACATAAACTCAATTACTGTATAATTAGTATAAAAAAGGAGTGATATAATTGTTTTGTAAAAAATGTGGAAACGAACTAGAATCAGGAGATAATTTCTGTGATGTTTGTGGTAATGTTATTGGTAAGTCAAAAAAATCACCTCAAACGCAAAATAGAAATCAATCTATTAGCTCTAGCCATAATGCACACTACGCTGTTAGTGAAGATATCAGATTTATACATATTGAATATTTAAAGCAGATTTTAAGCTATGAATTAGTATGCAATAAAATGCAGTCCGAGTTAAATTCCTATAATTCTTCAATTAATAGATTGGGCTATAAAAAGACATTAAATTCGCCTGTGAAAGAAAATATTGCTTTTTCAGTTTATATAGCTTTCATCATATGCTTGCTAATTTTTATTATATCTATGAGCAATTTAATATCTATATCTAATCGTATAGCCTCCTATGATTTTCTTGCAACCAACTTTTTTGCATTTTTAGGTGCTTCTTCTATGATCACAGGTATAATTTTACTTATCTATATGTTATATAAGACATTCTCCTCAAAAAAAGAATATAAACTAAACATGTCTGACTACCAAATAAATACAAAACAAGATAATGAACGAGTATCTAGTGAACTTGCTCAAAAAGCTAGATTAAAAACTATCGCTACTGAACTAGACAAAGAACTCTCTACAGCAAAAAGAATATTAAGTACTTTATATTCAGCTAATATTGTTCCATCTGAATATAGAGGTCTACACGGAATCCACTATATAACAGATTTTATGGCTACTTCTAAGCTACAATTAAATGATGCTATACTACACTGCAAGCTTGATAAAATTGAAAATAAAATAGATGACTTGATTAGTCAAACTATAATTACACAAAACTTAATTTTATCTCAAAATTCAGATATGCAGAGAAAAATTAATAGTTCATATAACAATATAATAACTAATTTAAAAAGTATTGATAGAAATGCAGAAGAAGCTAAGAGCTATTCTGAAATGTCTGCAAATTACAGCAGAGCTAGCACCTGGTTTTCTACAGCAAACTACATTCAAAATAATTACAGAAAATGAATCTTCTATTTCATAAATTTCAAAAAAACACTTGACAAATCGTCTATTTGCGTGTATAATCAACTACTGTAAAGTAAATCTCTTTACAGTAGTTCTTTTTTAAGAGTTAAATTAAAAGAAAAGGACATGGTCTTTATAATGGCAAAAGATTTAAAGGTTTCAGTGCTACTAGATTTTTACGGCGAAATGCTAAACGAAAAGCCACGTGAAATTATAGAAGATTATTACAATTCAGATTTATCGCTCGCTGAAATCGCCGAGGATAAACTTATAAGCCGTCAAGGAGTACGAGACAGCATTAAACGCAGTGAGGCTATGCTTTTTGATATGGAAGAAAGATTAGGACTATATAAAAGGTTTAACGAATACAAAATATATCTTGGTGAAATAATTGACTGCGCCAATAAAATACAAACCTTAACACAAAAAGAAGAGATTGTATCACTGGCAGACGATATTAAGAAATTAGCTAACAAGCTAGATTAGGAGGCAGTATGGCATTTGAAGGTCTTGCGGAAAAACTCAGTAATTCATTTAAAAAGTTACGTAACAAAGGTAAACTTAACGAAGCCGATGTAAAAGAGGCAATGCGTGAAGTTAGACTGGCTCTACTTGAGGCAGACGTAAACTACAAAGTTGCAAAAGAGTTTACAGCAAATGTAACAGCCAGAGCAGTAGGCTCTGACGTTATGGAAAGTCTAACTCCTGCACAAATGGTAATCAAGATTGTTAATGAAGAGTTATCACTACTTATGGGTGGCGAGGTTGAAAAACTAAACACCACAAGCCGCATTCCAGCTATTATTATGATGTGCGGTTTGCAAGGTGCTGGTAAAACAACACATGCGGCTAAACTTGCACATATGCTTAAAACACAAGGCAGAAGACCTTTACTTGTAGCCTGTGATATCTACAGACCTGCTGCTATCAAGCAGTTACAAATTGTAGGCGAAAAGGCTGGAACTACAGTCTTTGAAAAAGGCACTCAAGACCCTGTAAAAACTTCTATAGAGGCAATTAAATACGCAAAAGACTACGGCAACGACTATGTTATTATAGATACTGCTGGTAGACTTCAAATAGATGAGCTTTTAATGGATGAGCTTAAAAGAATTAAAGAGGCTGTAAACCCTAGTGATATTCTGCTTACAGTAGACTCTATGACAGGTCAAGAGGCTGTAAACGTCGCCAAAACATTTGATGAAAAATTAAGTGTTACAGGCGTTATACTTACAAAGCTTGACGGTGACACAAGAGGCGGTGCTGCTTTATCAATCAAGGCAGTAACAGGAAAACCTATTAAATTCTGTGGTACTGGCGAGAAAATAGGCGATTTAGAGTCTTTCTACCCCGACAGAATGGCAAACCGTATTCTTGGAATGGGTGATGTTTTATCACTTATTGAAGAAGCACAATTTAAACTTGATGAAAAAGAAGCTGCTAAAACAGCCGAACGCATGATGAGCAACAAGATGGATTTAAACGACATGCTTGAGCAATTCAATCAAGTTAAAAAGATGGGACCTATCAAAGGTATTTTATCTAAACTACCTGGTGTTAAAAACATTGATGATGTTGATATCGATGACAGAATTATGGACAGAAATGCTGCTATCATTCTTTCTATGACTAAAGAAGAAAGAGGCAAGCCTGACATAATCGATGCAAAAAGAAAGAAGAGAATTGCAGCTGGCTGTGGAATGAAGGTTGAGGACGTAAATAAGTTACTTAATCAGTTCAAACAAGTTCAAAAGCTAATGAAGCAGTTTTCAGGCAAAAAGGGCAAGAAAAAGATTAATCCAAATCTTTTAAGAAATCCTTTTGGTGGAATGTAATATTACCAAAACAATTTGGTTAATATATAAACAATTTTTTTCAAAATAAATGGAGGAACTAATAATGGTTAAAATCAGACTAAAAAGAATGGGCGCAAAAAGAAATCCTTTCTACAGAATTGTTGTAGCAGATTCAAGATATCCAAGAGACGGACGTTTCATCGAGGAAATCGGTTACTACAACCCAATGGAAGAGCCAAGTGTTGTTAAAGTTGATGCTGACAAAGCTAAAGACTGGATGGCAAAAGGCGCACAACCTACAGACACAGTTAAAGTTTTATTCAAAAAACACGGTGTTATCGACTAATTTTTTCTGAAAGGATAAAAGCCATGCAAGAATTATTGAGAATAATAGCACAAGGCCTAGTAAAATATCCTGAGAAAGTGGACGTGACTTCAGAAACAACAGAAGAAGGTGTAGTATATCACCTAATCGTTTCAGAAGAAGACATGGGCAGAGTTATAGGCAAACAAGGAAGAATTGCAAAAGCTATAAGAACTGTCATGAGAGCCGCCGGAACTAGACAAAATGAGAAGATCACAGTTGAAATAGGCTAATTTTTAGGTCCCGAGTTTACTTGATGTAAATTCGGGGCTTTAAAAATTGTATAAAGAAGTTCCCTTAAGATGAAAGCCAATTTATTAAAGCACAGCCCGTTTAATCAGGCTGTGCTTTTTTATATCTGAATATATTAACTATCACAAACTTTTGTTAATTAAGTAGGTCTTTTAATCTTTCAAGCTCTTTTTTAATCTGGTTATAATGAGTATTTAAGTTCATGTGGTTATAGCGTTTATTTGCATAGTAATTTTGCTTCACTTCATACATGCTCTTGTCTGCATCTATCAGTTGTTTGTCAATATTAATCTCAAAGTCGTTCCAAACATGTCCAACAGAAATATTTATATGATTGAATTTGCTTAGGCCCTCGTTGATTTTTTGCACAATCTCTTCAAATTTTTCTCTCGATACATTTTCAACAAAACTCACAAATTCATCTCCACCTATTCTAAAAACAGCCGACGGAATGTTTTCAGAAAGATATTTAGCAGACCATTTAATGAGTATGTCTCCATATTCATGCCCTAGGTTGTCGTTTGCTTCTTTAAGCCCGTTTACATCACAGAAAATAATTCCAACACTGTCTGGTGCTTTTTCATTTATTCTTTTAATTTGGCTCTCAAAATAGTTTCTATTCTTTAAACCCGTGAGTATATCGCTGTAGCTTAATTCCTTTAACTCTTTAATAAGGCGTTGTTTTTCTATAAAGTTTACAACGAACGCCGAAACAGTCTTAAGCAATCTAACGTCATCTAAATTATTTTTAGGGTTTCCAACAACAATAGACCCAAGCTTAACGCCATCTTTTCTAAGGGGCGCTAACACTACCGAGTCTAAACGGCTATCCTCTAGCATTTTATACTGTTTAGAGTTCTTATCATGTAGCTTCTTATCTACATATATTTTGTCATCATTGTCAGAAAACTCATACCAATTTTCAATCATATTAATTGGCATCATCTTAAATCTGTCTTTAAGCGATTTATTATCGCCTGTGAGAAATTCATGGCTTACATTGGCAAAAAGTCCATGATTTTCAATGATACAGGAATACTCTCCACCAAAGAAATTACATAAAGTCTTAAGCAGATCATTTATTGATTTATTTGTGCTTTCACCATCAAGCAATGTTTTCGCACAAGCTCCAACAGCCTTGTCGTAAGATTCAGAGGCTTGAAGATCTTTTATTGTTTTAACTTCATTAGTAATTTCATAGCAAATTTCCATTCTTACTTTGCCAAATTCTTCATGCTCTATCAATGTGTCACGTACTGCCAAGTGAGCATCCATCAAAGGGTTGTAGGCATACCATTTATCGTACTCCCCCACTTTTAGTCTTGAATTATTACAAAACTGACATGGAGTAGTCTTACCATGAATTACAAAATGACACTTTTGCCCCTTGTAGTCATCCTCAGTGATATTAAGGCATTTCAACAAATAGTCAGAAACATGTAGCATATCATAATTATCTATTCTCGAGATATAACCCATAACATCTGTTGTATCACATAAATTTTTTAAATATCTATCCATTTTGCACCTCTTAAATTAATAATGATTATTATACTAATAACTAAAATTTTTTTCAAGGAAATTTTTATAATATTTAGTAATATTATAGCGAATCTATATATTCACAGGCAGCAAGCCCTGCCACTGCTCCATCTCCAGCGGCGGTTGTAAGCTGTCTTACAGTCTTAGTTCTGCAATCTCCAGCTGTAAAAACTCCAGGGGTTTTAGTCTTGCAGTCTTCACCAGAAACGATATAGCCACCCTTATCAAGCTCTACTAAATTTTCAAAACTTTTATTGTCTGGAATTTGCCCTATAGCCACAAATAAACCCGAAATAGGAATTTCTCTCTTTTCTTTTGTCTTTACGTTCTCTACTTCTACGGCATCTAAGTTTATTTTAGCAATAAGTTTAGTCGGAACGCTGTCTAAAACGAGTTCTACATTTTCTCTTTTAGAAAGTCTTTCTAAAAGCTTCTCTTCTCCTCTGAACTTATCACGTCGATGAATCACATATACTTTGCTACAATAGTGAGATAAAAACAAAGCATCTTCGAAAGCTGTGTTTCCACCGCCTACTATCGCCGTGTCTTTGCCTCTGAAGAAAGCGCCGTCACATGTAGCACAATAAGAAACACCCATTCCAATTAAATCTTCTTCATTTTCAAGGCCTAAAGTTCTATTTTTAGCACCTGTTGCCAAAATGATAGACTTGCACTGATACTTAGCGTTTTCTGTTACTACTGTCTTAATCTCTCCATCATCAATCAATGATACTACCTTATCATATTCACTCTTTACACCTAAATCTGTCGCTTGTGAATGTAAATTCATAGCAAACTCAAAGCCTGAAACATTTTTAAGCCCTGGATAATTTTCAATTTCAGGTGTATTAATAATTTGACCTCCAAAAGCCTTAGATTCAAGAACTAGGGCTGTTTTTCCTGCCCTAACTGCGTAAATTCCAGCGGTTAGACCTGCTGTGCCACCGCCAATAATTATAATATCGTACATAAATAGACCTCCGTTTTTATTTTGAATGTATATCTTAGAAAATTCAGCAATGTAGGGGCGGATATTCAGACGCACCTTTTAGGAAAATATAATGAAGTGACCCCCAAAAGTTGGACTTGAAAGTGTAGTAGCGATAGCTGCTACAC
>CAYJER010000067.1:0-6547 GCA_964369225.1 uncultured Eubacteriales bacterium | reverse complement strand
GAGCACCTGACTCTTAATCAGGGTGTCCCGGGTTCGAATCCCTGATGGTGCACCATTTTCATTAAAAGTTGAACTCTTAAAAAGTTAATTTGGCTCGTTGGTCAAGCGGTTAAGACTCCGGCCTCTCACGCCGGCAACGGGGGTTCGATTCCCCCACGAGTCACCAAAAAAATTCAGAAATACTATTGACAATCACTAATTTTAGTGATATAATATAAAAGCTGAATTTATATATTCCTCCTTAGCTCAGTCGGTAGAGCATGCGGCTGTTAACCGCAGGGTCGTTGGTTCAAGTCCAACAGGGGGAGCCAAATAGTACGATAACCGAACACATTTATTAAAATGTAGTTCGGTTTCGTTGTACCTAGGGGTTATACTCTAGGTATTTTTTGATTTAATTTAAACACGCAAATTGCAATAGCAAGTTGCGAAGTTTTTTTATTGTATTATTAACCAATATAATGTATAATATATATGTAAGCATTTTAAAATTTGTATGAGGAATCTTATGGAAAAAAATAATAAATTAGATGTGGCTGCTAAGCTGTTTCCCGCCGTTACAACTAAACGTAATTCATCAGTGTTTAGAATTTCGGCAGTAATGAAAGAAAAGATTGATAGTCATTTTCTACAAATAGCCGTAAATATCATAAGGGAGCGTTATTCTCTTTTCTTTGTTAGGATGAGGAGAGGCGTGTTTTGGAACTATTTTGAAAATAATCACAGCCATCTATTAGTAGAAAAGGAGAGTGATTCGCCTTGTGAAACAATTCTTTCTTTTGAGAATAGAGGCTACTTAATAAAGGTGTTATACTTTAATAATAGAATTTCTGTTGAAGCTTTTCACTCGATTACAGATGGAAGTGGAGTTGTTGAGTTTTTAAATTCTTTGATATATTATTACATCTGTTCTAAATTTGGCACGATTGATCATCAAGGAAAGGTTTTGCTTTTTAACGAAAAAAAAATCAACAACGAAGACAGTTTTAAAAAGCATTTTGCCGATGCTAAGAAAGATAAGAAAACAAATCGTTTAAAAGAGGCTAATTCTTTTAGAATTAAAGGAAAACGATATAAATATAAGGGCAACAGTGTAGTAAGCGGAATAATTTCTGTAGCAGAGCTTAAGAGCATGTCTAAAAAACATTCTTGTAGTATAACAGCTTTTCTTTTAGCTGTAATGATAAAGGCAATTTTCGATGAAAAGCAGAGTAAACTTAAAAACAATAAACCTATTGTGATTGCTGTGCCTGTTAATCTTAGAAAAATGTTTAGCTCTAGCACACTAAAGAATTTTTTTGGTGTTGTAAATGTAGGATACAAAATGACAGCTAATACAGACTTTGCAGAACTAATTAAGTCTGTTACAGATCAGCTTAAACTAACGTCAGACATGAATTACCTTGAGAGTGTATCAGCTAAAAATGTTAAGATATCTGAAAATGTTTTTTCAGTATTTACTCCGTTAGTTTTTAAGAATGTGTTTATGCCAATTGGTTTTGAGTTTATGGGCGAGATTAAAAAGAGTATTTCAATGTCAAATATTGGCCGTATAGACATGGCTGACGAAATGAAAACATATGTAGAATATATTGAACTTCTCACTTATCCAACTGTTAAAAGTCCTATTAACTGTGGAATTTGTTCATTTGAAGATAAATTATGTATTACTTTTACAAGGGCTATCAAAGATGTAGAAGTAATTAGAAGTTTTTTTACTTCAATTTCAAAAGAAATAGAAGTTAGTGTATATTCTAATGATTGGGGTGAAAGACGTGAAAAAATGTGATAATTGTAATGTTAATGTTTTTGAAAGTGAGAGTTCATGCCCACTTTGCCATAAAAAACTTGGGTTACCTGAGAGCACTATAGTAGAGTACCCAAAGTATTATAATATTCTTAAAGAGAAAAGCCCTTTGCGTAACCTACCGCTGTTCATTAGTTTGTTAATTATTTTGGTTTGCGTGTTTATCAATTTGTTTACTTACAGCGATGGCGAAACAATTTGGTCGATTATTGTTTCGGTTTCGTCTGTTTATTCTTTTGTTATGTATTATGTTATCACAAAGAATATGAGGTTAGGCAGAAAAATAATCTATAGCTATATTGCCACTTCAGTTCTATCTATAACTATCGATTTTACAAGCGGTATGCATTTTTGGGCAACTGATTATGTGTTTCCTTTTTTAACTGTGGCTACTGTGCTTTATCTTTGTGCTTTAGCATTGCGAAACAAAAGGATGTTTTCTGAATATTTTGGATTCATAATGACAGTTACATTAGTAAGCTTTAGTTCAATAATTATCAACTTTTTGGGTTTGAACAACACAAGATGGGGGCCTTTTGTTTCCATTTTAACAAGTGTTATAGTGGCACTAGGATTATACCTAATAGCGGATAAAAAATTAAAAGACGAGATGAAAAAAAGGTTTCATAGATGAGGTGTTAAAGCATGGAGACAATTTATTTTGCGGGTGGTTGTTTATGGGGCGTTCAAGCCTTTGTGAAGACACTTAAAGGGGTCACAGAAACTCAAGCAGGCAGAGCCAATGGAAGCACTAATACTATAGATAGCGAATATGATGGCTATGCAGAATGTGTTAAAACAGTGTTTGACCCAGAGTTAGTAACAGTTAAAGAGCTTGTGGAATTTTTCTTTGAGATAATTGACCCATACAGCGTTAATAAACAAGGGGAAGACACAGGTTTAAAGTATAGGACAGGTGTATACAGCGAGGAAATAAGTCACTTGAATGAAGCAAAAAAGTTTATTGAAGAACATGCTAACAGTGAGAAAATTGCAGTAGAGGTATTGCCTTTGACTAACTATGTAAAAAGTGCTGATATTCATCAAGATAGACTTGATAAATTCCCAAATGACTACTGTCATATACCAAAAATAATATTAAATAAATATAAAAACTAGCGAAATAATTCACTAGTAGAGTTTAAAATAGATTTATTCTTTGACAAGATTAATTTCTTATGATATATTTTTAGTAAGGGATTACAATTCGGTTTAGGCGGTTGCCCTCTATCCCTAGAGGGTATTTCTTTAATAAATGTACCCTCAATCTTTTAAAGAAAGAGGGTGATGTGTATGAGTGATTTTGAATTAATTCAAACGGTTTTAATGATACTTGGTATTTATACTACAATCATTATAGCATACATAGATAAAAAGAAATAACCGCCCACGTGTCTAAGGCGGCGGTTAAATTTCTTAACTTGTTGTTTTAGGGCAACCGTAAAATCGGTAATGCCTTACATTTATATTATATGATTTTAATTCTAAAAAGTCAACACATAATGAAAATTCTTGTATGGATAAAATAAATTTGTTAAATTATTGTAGGGGAGGTCTCCGTGCAGACGTGTTGATTAGAGAAATTTAGCAATGTAGGGGACGGGTTTTACGTCCCGAAAACTGTCGGTTATTGCTAAATTTCCACGGGACGGAAAACCCGTCCCCTACATTAATTTGTGCGTTTTAACAAATTAATTTTTTACCCAAAATCCTAATCAACACGTCTGCCCGGAGACCCTCCCCTACAATTAAGCATTAAGATTGATTATGTTTTATAGATTTTGTCTGATTAGTCTGTGTGTTTTGATGAAACAGTGTTTTTTATTTAGGTTTTTTTACATGCTGAAAACTCCTCTTATTTAATATTGAAAACTTTTCTCATAACATTGTCCATTGCTTTAGCAGGTAAAATGTTGCTCATCATAATTGCCATTTTGCAGTCAGTTCCTACTGTGTATCTAGCCTTAGGATTATTAGAGTTGCTAGCCTTTAAAATGGCTTTAACCACTTTTTCAGGGCCCGGTGCGCCGTCATAATTCTTTGAAAAAGCTTCTATAAAGTTAGATACATTAGTCTTGTATTCTTTTGGATGTTCAACAGTTTGCATTTGTTTTAATGCAACATCTAAAAACTCTGTTTGCATGGCTCCTGGCTCTATTAAAGAAACTTTAATTCCAAAGCCTTTTACCTCTGCTCTTAGGGCGTCACTTAAAGCCTCGATAGCATGTTTTGACGCTCCATACCAACCGATCATAGGTGAACCTGCCCTACCAACAACAGACGACATATTTATAATTGTACCGCTTTTTTTGCTTCTCATATGTGGCAATACAGCCTTAGAAACTCTTGCAAGACCAAACACATTAACGTCAAATTGTCTTTGAGCTTCTTCTAAAGTAACAGCCTCAACCATACCATACCCGCCGTATCCAGCGTTATTTACTAGCACATCTATTCTGCCTTCGTTTCTAATTATTTCTGCAACTATTCGCTTTACATCTTCATCTATTGTTACATCCATTTTATATATTTTTGCTCCAAGCTTTTCTAGTTCACGCATTTTTTCAAGCCTTCTAGCGCCTGCATATACCGTATGTCCTTGCTTTAACAACTCTTTAACTGCTAGATATCCAAACCCAGCGCTTGCCCCTGTGATAAGTACTACTTTACTCATAACAATAACTCCTTTAATAATTTACATCTTGTATATTATTTGTATCATACCACATAATTTACACACTGTCAAGTATTTTTTGAAAAATTATTTACAAACTGAATTTTATATGATATAATACAGTTATGAATACAGTGGAGGTTCAATATTATGGAATTTAAGCGTGCCAGAAGTGAAGAACAATTTAAGGCAAGAGAAGCAGATATAATCAATTGTGCAACAGATATATATGAGGAATTAGGTTTTGAGGGAGTAACTTTTAGTAAAATATCCGAAAAAACTAATTTCACAAGGCCTACTATATACTCATATTTTAAGACAAAAGAAGAAATAATGCTAAAACTCACAGCGATGTATCTTAAAAAATTTGTGTTATGTTTTGAGCAAAAATTTAGCAGTGATGAGACTAAAACGAATGAGTTTGTAGCAAAAGTTTTATGTGAAAGTTTTTCAGAGGTAGAAGAATTTATTCATTTATATACTGTTTTATTTTCGTTAATAGAAAAAAACGTCTCGGTAACGGCACTAGCAAATTTCAAAAAAGAAGTATTTTCATATCAAGTAACTTTAGCGAATTTGCTAAAATCTGTTTATACCAATGCAAAAGATGAAGACATTAATAATTTTTTGATAGGAAGTCTATGTTTTGCTAGTGGACTTTGTCCTATGACAAAAGAGAGTGAAATACAAAAGCAAGCAATTGAATTATCAGGAACTGGATATGTAACACCAGATTTTGAGAAATTATTTAAACAAACTATTTTGATTTATTTAGAAAAATTAACTTAAAAAATAGGATGTCATTAAGAACGTGTTTTTAAACAAATTCAACCATGTAGGGGCGACCCTGTGTGGTCGCCCGCAGGTTTAGAAATATTCCTAGTTTTCAGGCGAACACACAGGGTCACCCCTACAATAATTTGCGCGTTTTGACGAAATATTGTTCTTAATATATTAATAGGATGTCACTTATTGTGGTGACATCTCATTTTATTTACTAAAACTACTTCATATCAGCAGTACGGATAATATCTGCAAATGCGTTAGGCAGTTCTGAATTTTCAATTTCTTTTGCTAATTTTTCATAATCATACTCAACTCGTTCAAACGCTACTTTAATATTGTCTGAGAAGACCTCAACTATAACATAACAAGCCCTTGTGTCATTGTCTTTAGGTCTGCCAACACTGCCGGCGTTAATAAATAATTTGCCAGCGATAAATTTTGAATAGGGAAGATGAGTATGTCCCATAACTATAACATTTTCTTTTAAATTATTAGCTATATCAATTTGCTTTTGTTCGTCTGCTTCAAAACAATAGTCGCTTATAGAAACAGGGCTTCCGTGAGTTAGCAAAAAACTTTTGCCACAAAATTCAATACTTAAACTCTCTTTAAAAGTGTTTATAAATGCCTTGTTTTTGCCAGATAATTTAGTCATTGTCCATTTTACAGGCAGATCGGCTTCTTCTATTTTGCTAGTAAGCATTTTATTGTCTACATTCCCTAAAACAGACGGAATATTTTTATCTTTAATTATCTCTAAAACTTCATTTGGTCTTGTTCCATAACCTACAGAATCGCCTATACAATAAATTTTATCAATATTTTTATTTTCTATACTCTCTAAAACTTTTTGTAAGGCATAGACATTTCCGTGAATGTCTGAAATAAATGCAATTTTATTATTCATAGACGTTCCTTTCTTTCTTGTCGCTAAATTTATTATGACTATATATTGATACTTTTATTATAACAAAAAATATCAAAATTTCAATTGTAAAAAACTAAAAGTGTCACCTATCATTGACACCCCTACAAAATATTGTTTATGTTAAGTGAAATAAAACTTGACAAAAAAAATAGATTGTGATAAAATAATAAAACTGATTTATCAGTCTTATGCGGCAGTGCTGGAATAGGCAGACAGGCACGTTTGAGGGGCGTGTGTCTTCGACGTATGGGTTCAAGTCCCATTTGCCGCACCAGTCGAGAAGACTCGACACACATTTCGCTCCAAGTTTTAGCTAGGGGCGAATTTTTTTGCCCGAAATAAAGCAAGAGCT
>CAYJER010000066.1:0-6825 GCA_964369225.1 uncultured Eubacteriales bacterium | reverse complement strand
ACCGCCGTTGTGGATAAGGTGAAACAACTTAGCAAAGGTGGGAAAACACGATGAAAAATTCAAACTTGAATTCAACAAAAATTAAAAAGCTCATTATCCTCAATCTGCCCTATCTGCTAATAGGCTTGTTTGCCACCAAAGTACCACAGGCGTGGAGACTTACAGAGGGTGCTGATATGAGTGCTAAGATGCTAAATATCGGCACTGGCTTTAGCGAAGCATTTGCAAATCCTTTTCCGTCATTCAATCCGCAGGATTTACTGATAGGGCTTATGATAGGTGCTGTTATTCGCTTAATCGTCTACACAAAAGGTAAAAACGCAAAAAAGTATCGCAAAGGCGTTGAGTACGGCTCGGCTCGTTGGGGTAACGCAAAAGACATTGAACCGTACAAAGACCCTGTGTTTCAAAACAATGTGATACTTACGCAGACTGAGCATTTAACTATGAACAATCGCCCTAAAAATCCGAAAACAGCACGAAATAAGAATGTGCTTATTATCGGTGGTAGTGGCTCGGGTAAAACAAGATTTTGGCTGAAACCAAACTTAATGCAATGCCATTCTTCGATGGTGGTAACAGATCCAAAAGGCAGTATCGTTATTGAGTGTGGCAAGCTGTTACTTCGTGAGGGCTACAAGATTAAAATACTCAACACTATCAACTTCAAAAAATCAATGAAGTATAACCCTTTTGCCTACATCAGAAGCGAAAAAGATATTTTGAAGCTCGTTACCACCCTCATCGCCAACACCAAAGGCGACGGCAAAGGCGGTGACGATTTTTGGGTGAAAGCCGAAACTTTGTTGTACACGGCTTTAATCGGCTACATTTGGTACGAAGCCCCCGAAGAAGAACAAAACTTCAATACACTCATTGAGTTTATCAATGCGAGTGAAGTTAGAGAAGATGACGAAGATTTCAAAAATCCCGTGGATTTGATGTTTGATAAGCTCGCTGAAAAAGACCCTCAACACTTTGCTGTACGCCAATATGCCAAGTATAAATTGAGTGCAGGCAAGACGGCTAAGAGCATATTGATTAGTTGCGGAGCAAGGCTTGCACCGTTTGATATTAAGGAACTTCGAGACATCACAGCTTATGATGAATTGGAGCTTGATACTCTCGGAGATAGAAAGACGGCACTATTTATCATCATTTCTGATACCGATGCAACATTCAATTTCTTGGTATCAATGTGCTACACACAGCTTTTCAATCTTCTGTGCGATAAAGCCGATGATGAGTATGGCGGCAGACTTCCTGTTCATGTGCGTTGTCTGATTGATGAAGCGGCAAATATCGGGCAGATACCGAACTTAGAGAAACTCATGGCGACAATCCGAAGTCGTGAAATCTCTGCGTGCTTGGTGTTACAGGCTCAATCACAGCTAAAAGCCTTATACAAGGACAACGCCGACACGATAATCGGCAACTGTGACAGCATGGTATTCCTCGGTGGTAAAGAAAAAACCACCCTCAAGGACTTAACCGAAACGCTCGGCAAAGAGACCATAGATAGCTTCAACACCTCGGACACAAGAGGACAAAGCCGCAGTTATGGACTTAATTATCAGAAACTTGGCAAAGAGCTATTATAATAGATGGTGAAGAGTTTAGTTGCCTAAAAATAAAACTAGAACAGGGATACGAACTTCTAAGCTCGAAATAAATTAGAGAGGTGCAGAATATGAAACTAAATTATATCAAGACTGGAGATTATTATATCCCCGATATTAAATTATCTAATGAGAATTATAAGCCGTTAGGCAAGTATGGGCGAATGCGAAAAACTTATCTTATGGAGCATCACAGTGCGTTATTTAATCATTTACTACTTAGCGAAAAGCTAGTGCCACATTTAAATGATGTTGATGACCAAGCACAGCATCTTCTTGATGTGTTAATACCTCAATATAAAGAGATATATGGTGTGACAAATGAACTTAAAATGTCAAATCAACTTGAATGGGTTGGCAGAATGAATAATATTGTGGCACAGATTGAGGAAATTATATTCAGTGTAATAGTTTATGCATAAAGTAAAACAGCTAATTGACAATACAAGTCAGTTAGCTGTTTTTGTTATGCTGATGCTACAACACATCATTTCAAACTATTTTTCACACAAGAATTCAAAGCTGTTCTAGCAGTAGAAATAGTTGGATAATAGTCACTTAGGCTCCAGTTATCTTTAATCGAAAGGACTTCCATAAGATGAGAAATTCTTGGTAATCTCAAATTATTTTCACGAAGTATGTTCGGATTATTCCATAGGTAATTTAAATCACCACTATATACAACTTCTCCATTATTTAATATTATAGCTTTATCGCTATAAAGTGGAACTAAATCTATTTCGTGAGTTGAAAAAATTATAGTTATTCCTAAATCTTTTTTTATTTCAGTAATCAGCTGAAGTATTTCGCTAGTACCGTGAGGGTCTAAGCCAGCTGTTGGTTCATCCAAAATAATTATTGATGGTTGCATTGCAAGAACACCTGCGATAGCAACTCTTTTCTTTTGACCAAAGCTCAATGCATGTGTTGGTTTATTTAAAAAATTTAAAACTCCTGTTCTTTTTGTTACTTCCTTAAATCTTCTATCAATCTCACTTTCATCCAATTTTAAGTTTTTCATACCAAACAAAATATCATTTTCAACGCTTGATGAAAATAATTGCTCATCTGAATTTTGAAAAACGATACCAACATCACGCCTTAATTCAAAAAGAGCATTTTTAGTATATTTTACTTTTTCACCATTATAGTAAACTTCGCCTTCGGAAGGCTTAAAAATACCATTACAATGTAGAAATAAAGTTGATTTTCCAGACCCATTTCCACCTAAAACAGCAACACTACTACCTTTTTCAATATTTATATTAATATTTTTAAGTGCCATTGTTCCGTCTGAATATTTATATGATAAATTTTTCAAATTTAATATATCCATTTAAAGTACACCTCCACAATAAAAAAAATCAATAAGCTTCCATTTAATATAATAGTTTTAACTCTCAATAAATTTGTGGTGTTCTCCGTAGTAGAAATTACATTAAAGGTTCCATCAAAACATCGTGCTTGCAAAACAATATCAATGTTGTTTACTCTATTAAGTGCACTCTCAAATGTTATGGCTAAGATTTGAGCTGATGCTTGTATTCCGTTTTTAAAATTCAAATAACCTAATCTTGATAACTGAGCAGTGCGTATTCTTTCCAGTTCCCCCAATAAAACAAAAGAAAATCTATAGATAAGTTCTGTTAATGTAATAAGCAAATCAGGTACTTTTAATTTTTGCAAATATGAAAATAGGTTATTCATAGGTGTATTTAAAATTAGAAAATAAAAGCAAGATATGCAAGCTAAGGCTCTTAAAAGTATATTAGTTGCGAGTACAACGCCTTTTTCACTTGCATAAATACTTATATTAAATATGTTAAAACTAAATAACACGTCGCTTATTTCAATGTTAGATATATTAAAGACAATTGTTATTAAACCCAATAATATAAAAGAAGCAGGCAAAAGAATTAGTTTTAAATATTGTTTAATGTTTAAAGCACTGTATTTTAATGTTGAATATGACATAACAACAAAAATAATAGTATATAAAATGTATGAAGATGATAGCAAGCAAAAAAACAAAGGTGGTATACAAAATATTATCTTTTCCCTTGCTGAATTTGTTGCAATTTTTGATGAATAAGAAAGTTTATCGATAATATGCATTGTATACCACCTTTTAATTAAGTTTTATTTTTGGGATTAGCACTTATTCTACCAATACCAAATCCGATTATAATACCACCAATTGCAGCTTGAAGGCAAAAAAGCAAAGATTCAGTTTCGCCACCTGGTAGTTCAATGATTGAGGAAAACCAGGGTTCATAAGACGGTGCAATTTCCATAATTAATTCCTCAGCCTTACCGTCTGCTCCACCAAATTCACTATTATCGATTGTGACTAATGGTATTATTGCAAAAACAGCTACAACAGCTAGCAATATTAAATTTCTTTTCCAAAGTTTCATTGTCTAACCTCTTTTCTTATCAAAAGTTCGTTAACTTCGTCAGTGCTATACTTCTCTATTATGCTAAAGAAGATGATTGCAAGTATTCCCTCGGATATCGCTATTGGAAGTTGTGTTATTGCAAAAACTCCCAAGAATTCAGTCGTTGCAGCTATTACACCACCACTGGCATCAGCAAATGCTAAACCAAGCTGCAGAGATGTTGTTACATATGTAAGGAAATCACCTAAAAAAACAGCTAAAAATATTGAAACACTTTTATTTAGTTTAAGTTTTGCAAATATTTTGTAAGTGAAATATGAAACAAATGGACCTACGATAGCCATTGAAAATGCGTTTGCTCCAAGTGTGGTAATACCACCATGTGCTAAAAGTAATGCTTGAAACAATAAAACAATAGTGCCGATAACTGTCATTGCTAAGGGACCGAATAAAATTGCACCTATTCCTACACCAGTAGGGTGAGAACTACTGCCTGTTACAGATGGAATTTTAAGTGCAGATAAAACAAATGCAAATGCACCACACATTGCAAGTAATAGTAATTTCCTTGAAGAACCCGATACATTTTTCTTAATAGAATAAAAGCCGAACACAAAAAATGGACATGCAATCGCACTCCAAGCGATACTCCAACTAGCAGGTAAAAAACCTTCCATTATGTGCATCGCATAGGCTTGGGTTGAAAACATACTAATAATTATAGGGATAAAAGATAACGCTTTGATTTTTCTTTCCATTTTAATTCTCCTTTTGTTATTTTAATATAAAAAACGGGTATGTCAATTTTGTGCACCAAATTGACGTACCCGTTTTTGTACGATAACAGACTATGTATCTTAATAAAATTAAAATATATAGTAAAAAGCAAATATAACAATGTTAAGTCTACCGACTTGTGTTATAGAATAAATTCTTACAACCATATCCTACCTTCCCACGTAAAGCAGTGACGAACTTTCGTTCCAATAGCTAAGCCATCTCGGTATGGTTTCACACTTACGGTGCCGGACAACGTCGGGAGTCTCACCCTGTTCCATCTCATGTTCAGCCTAGAATAATCCTTACGGCTGTAACAACACATTTTTTATAATACTATCACGATTTCAATCTTTTGTCAAGTATAAAATTAGTTGGTGATATAGAAGTTTTAAAATAATTTCACGTTTAGTAAAGTATTAAATTGAAATACCTAACTGATTAATTTTCAGATTTTTTGAATTTTAGTAAAAATTCTGAGTTGCCTCACACATAGCAACAGTTAAGTGATTTTCACTATTTCAATTCAATTTGTAGGTTGTTAAGTGGAATGTACTTTATAAACTACCCCACAAAATGCAAAATTCTCCCCGTATAGTGAAGAATGTTTTTTATGGGTTCGAATTAAGGTGTTAAATTGTCCGTTGTCTAGTGAGAAGATAATTTTTTCTGTTTCAATGCCATACCCAAGCTCGTGTTTTGTAGGTTGTTAAGTAGAAAAATATTTTTTGCATATACCCTGACAAATGCACCATGTTTTGTAGGTTGTCTAGTAGAGGGACAAATTTATTTAAATCAAATGGTGCGAATTTTATCATCTTTTGTAGGTTGTTAAGTGAAAACATTTTAAAAACACCCTATAAAATCGTCCTTTTTCTCCCGTATAGTAGAAAGATATTTTTTTAAGATACCCCCGCCACTCGTTATATGTTTTGTAGGTTGTTAAGTGAGAGGTTAAATTTTGTACCCAACAAAATGAGGTTTTACTCCACAATGTGTATTTAAAATTTTTTCTTGATACTCAATTTTCAATCATGTTTTGTAGGTTTTCAAGTAGGAGGATAAATTTATTTTCTATTGATACCCCACTAGAGGCAATATTTTGTCCGTTGTAAAGTAGAGGCACATTTTTAAAAACTATACCCAAAAACATGAAAATTTCCCCGTATAGTAGAAAGATATTTTTTCAAAGGTTGAAAAACCATCAACCTCACAGCCTAGTAAGTGAGGGTATAAAAATATTTTTCTTCAATACCCATACTGGAGCGAAAAATTTGTCCGTTGTCTAGTAGAAACCAAAATTATTTTAAACAAAGAAAGGAAACCAAAACTATGAAAAACGAAAAAGAAATTACAAATCAACCAATCGCACAATTAACCACGATGACAGCCACCGAGCTGTTACAAACGAAATTTGAACCATTGCAATTCGCCATCGACAAACTACTACCACAGGGTATTTTTATTCTTGCAGGTAGTGGCAAAATCGGCAAGAGTTGGCTTGCACTTGATATGTGCATATCCGTATCAGTAGGTGCTGACTTTTGGGAAGAAAACACATCAGTTGGCGAAGTTCTCTATCTTGCCCTAGAGGACAATTACAGACGATTACAAAGCCGAATGTTAGAGGTTATAGAAGAAAGCGATAACAACTATGAACGCTTACATTTTGCCATTGCATCGCTTGGTATTAGCAACGGACTTATAGAGCAAGTTAATCAATTTATGACTGCTTACCCTACAACAAAGTTAATTGTAATTGATACCTTAGAGCATATCAGAAATACCACAGCTGAAACTTCCCTTTACTCTCACGATTACAACGATATTCAAAAGATTAGAGCCATTACAGAGGTACACAATGTAACAGTAGTTCTTATTCATCACACACGCAAAATGTTCGACCCAGATCCACTCAACACATTAACAGGTAGCACAGGTTTAGTTGGTGCAGTAGATGGCGTTTGGGTTCTTCAAAAAGAGAAACGCACAGAAAATAAAGGCAAACTTACAATCGTTAATCGAGATAC
>CAYJER010000065.1:0-7725 GCA_964369225.1 uncultured Eubacteriales bacterium | reverse complement strand
AGCTTGAAGCCCTTTTTGCACAACATAATCGCTCAAAACACAGACTTGAAGACAGGCTCAAATACTTGCAAGGTGCTGACGATCGCATGCAAGAGGCCGAAAAATCCTACCTTGAAAATACTCAGCTTCGGGATAAAAATACCCGAAAAACCCTTGATGACGGCAAGGAAAAAGTCAAAGTAGAACTTATCGTGGATGGGGTGCGACGATTGACAAGCAACGATGAAGAAGAACTGAAAAGTCGTTTTGTGGAAAGCGCCAAAGAGGCGATGATGTACCGTAATAAAAAGGTTGACTTTGGCAATTATCGGGGCTTTGACGTGACAGTGAGGTTTACACCTACAGGTGGAAAAGACGGCTTTCGCTTTGTCCTCGGTAACGATAAAGGAGCGGAGTTCTTTGCGGATAACTTGGTCTACGCTTGCGATGATAAACTAAGCATTATGGGGCTTTTTCAGCGTATGGATAACTACTTGGAGAAAAACTTCGATACCAAGCTTGCACATGAAAAATTCACCTACCAAAGGGAAAAAGAGGAAATCAAAAATATCAAAGAAGAAATATCCAAAGGCTTCGCTCAAGACGATGAACTTAAACTCACTCGTGAAAACCACGGTGCTGTCCTTCGTGAACTCAAACGCATGCAGGAAGACACGACTTATGTTTCCGAGTGGAAGCCTAAGACTTTAGAAGCGTTTAGGGATGAGAAAGTTGTGGAAGAGCAAAGGATTGAGATTGTGGAAACAATGAAAATTGAAAAAACTATTACAGTTGCAATGTGAAGTTTACTTTTCAAGCCCAATATCATTAAGAATTTGGGCTTGAAAGAAGTTTTTTGATAAGATAAGGATAAGAAGTAATGTAGCTGATCAAATTTTATATAAAATAAGCAAGTAAAGTACGAATGAATGCTATACGTTAGTTGTGTGATTCACAGACTCAAGTAGGACGAGAGATACCGCATCGTCTACAGACAAATCCAGCATCTTCTGTTTCTTCATAAAGCTGTATCCATTTAAGGCGTTGTCTTACTTTTTTTTCCATAGAAAATTTTTAAAAATTTGAAACAATGTCAACGAATCAGACACGTTGGTCGTTTCCTTACCTAGCTTTTCCTTGCCTTCTGGTAGACGTCCTTGTATATCATCAATGAGAAATAGTAAACAAGGAAAATGTTTTGTTATCTCAAATTCATTTAATAATGCTCTAAAATTTTCATGATCTTCAGCTAAATAAAACAATTGCTCTTTGATAATCTCCCTATCAGCAATATTGTGTTTATATGAGCTAGCGATAAATTCTAAAGTATTAAAATATGAAACAATCATGTTTCTTAATAATATAACACTTTTTTCAGGAAGCCTAATCTTTGTTAACTTAGCATTATTTGGCCCGTTATACTCTACTTCGTCATACGCTGAACATTCATCACAATCTTTATTGCAACTTGCAACTCCAGAACAAATTGTTAATAAAATAAAACTTTTCAGCTTTCCAGAAACTTCAATAGCCTCATATTGCATTATTTTTTTCTTAATATCTCTGGGTAATTCTCTTACAAGTTTTTTGGCTATAAACATTTCAAACAAGCTATTTTTAGAGTGCCAATCATTAAGAAGCTTAATTGAAAACTCTCGTCGTTGTGCCTCATGTGTCTCAGTTCTTTGCTTTTCAAGTTCTTTAACACTTGTTTTTGTAGCCCTAAGTTGAAGATAGATAAGTATAACACTTATCAGGAAAATTAAATAATAAATAATTGTTATAATATCTATAAGCTTTATTTCAAGATTAATGCTAAGGGATTGACTCATCCACTACTCTCCACATAAAAGGTAAAAATAGGTTTACAAAAAATCACAAGAAATATATCCGATATTTTCGATATTTGAATTTTTTTAGGAGCAAATAGTCGGATAAAGCTATTAAGATTAAGCACAGTTGTGTGTTTTTCAGTTCGTGTAATAACGTATTTAAAATTATTCGAATTAAGTATAAACGTCAACGAAAAAGTGAGCCAGTTGCGCATGAAATTTTGAGCCACTTGTGCGCGTGAAAAAATTTCTTAGAATGGCGAGATTTGCTTTAACAACCCTAGTATGTAGTTCATATATATGAAACCAAATCATAAAAAGTAAGAATTGAGTCTTTTGTATTACTCAAATCCTTCTAATTCATTAATAGTTCTTTGCTCTTCTAGCATTTCTTTATCAACTTTTGCTTTTATTTTTTCTAGAATTATAAGTGCTTCCTCTGCAATTTCTGTTGTAGAACTAAGCTGTAGCTCCTCAAGTAGCGGGATAAAAGCATCTTGTCTATAAGTTCTTGAGTTGCATGCTCTACCACTGAGATAAGGAGAACAATAAATATTTAGTATTTTTCTAGGGGTCTTGCTAAACGCTAATAAATCTTTAGCGAAAATTGTCCACTTATATTCATTGTTAACAATAGTGAAAGGAATTATTAAGTGTGCTATTTTTGTTAGCTTTACATCTTCAAGCTCTCTGCAGTAGGCTTGCAAGGGAGTTATCACCGAATCATCAAAGTCTGTATTCTCAAGTTTTAAACGAATTTGATTTTCAAGCCTAACCCACAGATTTTCATCATTTACTTCAAAGAAAAATGTTACTAACTCCTTGAAATAGTATCGTATCACTGTTTTTAAAAAGTTTTTTGCATCAGGCCCATAAAATTTTTTTGTATTTTGATAAGACAATACAAAATTTTTTAGGAAAGTTTGGCTTGTTTCGTGATATAAATTTTTATTTATACAGCCTTCTAATATTCTATTAATATCATGATCACGCAAATTACTATTATACTCTGTTTCTGATAAAATTTTCCACGAGTAGTCATAAATTAATGGTGTAATGTCATCTTTACTAAATGAAAATTTATCACTTAATAAGTGATGCACAGTCTTTTGTTCTTTTTTGCTCCAAAAAGCATCCAAAATTTCAATCAAGAACTTATCAGAAATATCTTGATTATCACGAACTAAAGATTGAAAATCCCAAGCGTTTACTTCTTGTGTATTAATGAGCTGCTTCAATCGTGATATTGCTTGCTCTGACAATGTACACGCAGTTTGAAGCAATGCAAATAGATATGATAGACTAGAATTAGAATAAATTTCATCTAAAATTTTGATGCATTGCGCATTGTTGATTTTATCAAGTTCAACAATAAAACCTAATAGAAACAATCTACAAACTTCACTCTCAGAAACATGCAAAATTTCATTTTTAATTAGTTCCCAAATGGTTAGAGGGTCTCTTGCTCCATTCGCACAACCTTTCCCAAAATATTTAAGCTTTGCATGGTGTGAATTGTATGAAATTATTTGAGTAAGGTTATCGGTAAACACTTGTAAATTATTTTGTACACATTCCTGACCAATATTTTCTGCTAATTGATTTAATTCTTCACACCCATAAGCCAAAAATTCTTTATTGACATCTAGCTTATCCAAGCCACGAGAAATATCCGATTCAGATAGAATATAAAATTTAATTTTGCTATCTAATACGCTAGGAGTCAAAAAATCTTTAATTTCTAAAAGTTTATCTCGGGAATTTGATAACTCTTCATCAGTGTTATAATTCATTAATAGTGTAATTTCACTCCAACCTTCTGTCCATGGGCCAATATTTTTCATATCAACTGCCATTTGATATAAATAGGTTTGAAATTTTGTTATTTTCCATAGCTCTTTAAAGCTTTCCGCTAAACAAGGTTTTAGCTTATTCGCATAAGAATTATCCTTTTGTAGTAAATTAATCGAGAAACCTATAACTGAAGTATACCAATAATAAAGATTTTCACCAGCGGGCTCAAGTCCAAAACCTCGGGGAAGCATACCAAAGCTATATTCGTGAGAAGAACTGCAATGTGTTGATAGTAAGTTCGCAAGAAGTTCTAGAGCTAGTTCCTTTTCTTTTACTACATTGGAATTTATTAGTTGTTCAATCTGTTGTAAACGCATCTCAATAGGAGCAACAGTTCCAGACAAATAAGGTTGAAATATTCCAAGGATAATAGATCTAGTTTGTAGTGAAAAATTTTCATCTTGTTGATAAAGCTTTACTAGTAAACCAATAGCCTTTGCAAACATATTTGTTTCATAAGCCAGTGCTCTAATAAGCTTTAGGATCTCCGATAAGTTATCTTTATGGAAAATGTTTTTTCTTACCTTTTCATCTTCAAATTTTTCCACAAGAAATTGCAGAACTTCTTCTTGGATTATCGGAGCAATATTATATAAAATACTTACACCAAGGCCACCTTCGCTTTTTTGAAGCAACTTATCAAACAAGTTATCTTGCTTTATCCATCTTTTTGCAATTTTTGTTGCTCTTTCGCTATTGTTTAGATAGCCAATTCTACGTGAAAAAGAAACTAAAAACTTTTTTGAGCTATTCTCATTTATATACTTATTCAAATGAAAATCCGCAATTTTATCCAAGCCTTGTTTAGCAAGGCGGTTCGCTAATGGATGTGGTAAAATAGCCATCCATAAATGGCGTTGTTGAGCAAGATCTCTTTTCTTTAACTCAGTAGCGGATCTATATAATTTACTAACTTCAATTTCGGAGAGCTTACCAAGTAATTCTAAGTCTGAACTGTAACCGTCTTCTTCAACAAACTTAAATGAATAAACAAGTGACAAAGCTTCTGCAGCATGTTCTAGATCACCATCTTCCTGATGGCGCTGTGTAAATAGTTTTTTGAATAATACTTCATCAGTTAATTCAGATAAATTATCTTTTGACTCTATATTATTAAGTAATAGAGTTGCAATTCGTGCATTCCCCATTGCAAGTTCTGCAACTCTTTCAAGCAGTTCTGAATTTACTGTGGGTTTATTTTGTTCTAAAATTTTACTTAGAACGTTTGTAGACATTCCTTCTAATACAAGAATATCCGAAGTTCCTTCCTGAATATCATCACGTATATCATACTCGATAGTCAGTAAATTGATTAAGCATGTTGAAGTTTTTAATATATCTGACAGTGTTTTGTGTGTTTCTGAAGAACAATTATCAAGTATGATAACTGAAGGTTCTTTTTTCTTTTCTATTAGGGTACGTAACAAGTGTTCTGGTGTTGGCACAGGCATACTTTCATTTGCATCTAAATAAAACACAGAGTTTTTATCTAAAGCTTTTTCACCTATACTTTCATCAAACAAGGCTTGAGCAAATCGTGTTTTACCTACGCCAGACAATCCAATAAGTCTAACGCATGACTGAGAAGAAAGAATTTCTCTGGTAGTATTTATTCCATCAATTATATTTTCACTACAACCAGATTTAGCACTTTTAAATCTTATTTCAGAGTCATGTATATATTCGCTACAACCATCAACTGGAACCAGTGCCCAGTTTCCATAACCTTGCCAGCCTTGACAAGTTAAGCCAAAATTGGATTGTAACCAAAGTTCTTGTTGTGAGCAAATTTTTTTTTGAATCAAATTGGCTACATATTTAAATATACAATCCTCTTGTGAGGATGGTTTTGCAAGCTCCGTATGGTTAACATCAATTTCTATTGGGTTTTGTTTTAATCCAGGATCGGAGCTATCAGGTTTAACAATGAAAAAACCTTTTGTTGCTTTACCTTCAGTTAGTATAAGATGCTCAATACAGCTTGTTTGGCATAAATTCCTATATTCTAAATTGAGTTCTTTTAAATCTGGGTGATTACGTTCTAGTGTTTTCATAAATCTAGATAGCTTAAAAAACCAAAATAAAGGAGCTATGTACGCATCTTTCGTTAAAAATTTCAAAGAATTATATATAAACTCTATGAGCGCTACATAATCTGAACCGTGATGTGGGGTTCCTAAAAATCCAACTTTAGTAATCCGATTTAGAAAACTGTAACGTTGTTTGTCTAACTCACTACAGCTTTTAGCTATTAGGATAATTTTTTTTGTAATTAACCCACCTAAACTATGTCCAATGAAAACAATTTCTCCATCCTGTAGAGAAGACTCACTCAATAATAACTCATATATTTTTCTTGCACATGCTGGAATTCCATCTCCTCTCCCAAGGTAAGATATAGGAGAAGCGTCATAGCCAATCGTCCAAATATTTATGTGTTCATTACCTTCAGTTAGCCAAAGTGGCCAAAAAACATCTTTTTCTGTTGAACTACACCATGTTTCTTTTAAGTGTCCCCCTAATCCGTGTATAAAAATAATATGTTGGGTAGGGTGTTGTGATTTGTGTATTAGTTCTATTTTTGGCATACCAAAGTGTCCTGATTAGATGTCTATATATTTAAAGTTTACTTCACCTATAAGAGTTCAATTTTTACATGCTATTAACCAACTAAAATATCTCAGTATGCCTCTTTTAATCCAGTTTTTCTTTTAAAATCTTCATAGCTATTCACCCATTTAAATTGCATTAAATCCGAAACAGCCTTAAAATGCAGTTCACCACATTTGATTTTATTTCTTTCTACTAGCGTCAAGTCTTCTTGTTTTTTATCTGCCTTTGTTTCAACAATAAAATAAATTCCCACATTTCCGCTTTCAAGGCCATCCTTGCGACAAACAACAGCCCAGTCAGGGGAGTAGTTACCATAGGGAGTATCTATAACAAACCCACCTTTCTTTAGCTTTGTAAATAAAAGGACATTCTCGTTTGCTTCAAGCTTTTTAGCAAAAGTTGACTCTCCCTTGCTATCCATCTTATAATATTTATTCATAGAACTACTGCGCTGAGAGTTTGCCTTAAATACTTTCCACTCTTCACTAAAATCTTCTTCCTTGATAGTGTCGAGGGCAAAAACCTGTCCCTCATCAAGTTGATAGCCTTCAATAACCTCATACGAAGAGAGGGTATCAGCTTTTGCATTTTTTAAACATGATACTAAAATTTGAGTGATTTTATCAAGTATATGTTGGAAATTTAAAGCATTGCGCTTATCTATTCTTTGTAATATTTTGAATAGAGCAAGGCGTGGTAGCATTGTGTGATACATGATATAGTTTACTATTTCAAAATCAGTTTTTGCTTCTGTTTTCATACCTGTATCAAGAGGAACATCTTTAATATCATTTGTTTTCTCAAGTTCAAAAACCTGAGCATCATTAAATAAGGCTTTACCTTCAGCAATATTAACTGTTTTATTTATTTTGAAATAAAGCAGATAGAGGTTTATTTCATTTGCTGCATGCTCTATAAATGTATCTTTGTTGAGCTCACATTTATACAAAGTACGTTTTGTGAGGTTTGTGCAAAGATTCTTATAAATTCCCTGAAATTCTTCTTGTGTAACAAAAGATTGCATTTCATTGATGTATGGCTCTATATCACCATTTTTTATTTCAATGCGGTTTGTACCTTTTTCAACCATTAATTCAACAAAACTTGTTTTAATTGCTTCAGCATGTTTACTTAAATTTTCATTACTAAAAAGGATAGTTTTAAGTATTTCTGCTGTTTGTCCTGCATTATTATTGATAACATTACTGGTATCAATAATCTTATTGATTAAAAGCTCTTTTCTTAACAAATCTACAAGTTCCGGTGTTACTTTTTCTTGTGGAACGCCTGCTTTAATTAAAGTAGTTTTTAAAATTTCCGCCGTAACTTCATTTTTATTGTAATTCATTTTTTCATTGAAGTCTTTTTGAAGCATATTCGCAAAATTTTCATAGCTATCGTTTGCAATAACAGTCAGCTCATTTATTTCAGCGTCTAAGCACCTATT
>CAYJER010000064.1:0-9347 GCA_964369225.1 uncultured Eubacteriales bacterium | reverse complement strand
GGGACGGAAAACCCGTCCCCTACATTAAATTATTCGATTAAATGAAATAGTTTTAATTCATAAAAGAATATTCATTTTTCACTTTTCACTAAGCTTAATTCCCCTATGACTATCCTTTCTTTAATTTATATTGCTGGTGGAATGAAGTCAAGACCTGTTTTTTCATCAAGTCCAAAACAAATATTCATGTTTTGGATTGCTTGTCCTGCTGCACCCTTAACCATATTGTCAATTGCTGATATAGCTATAAATGTGCCTGTTTCCATGTCTGTAAATATGCTAACATCGCAAAAATTTGTATATTTAATGTTGTGTATGTCTGCTGATTTTCCCTTAGGTAGCAGTCTTACAAAAAATTCGTCTTCATATGCTTTTTTGTATACATCCCATAGCATTTCTTCTGTTACATCTGGCTTTAATCTTGCATAACAAGTAGCTAAAATTCCACGGTTGATTGGCAACAGATGCGGAACAAAGGTTATTTTAACATTGTCACTTGCAATGCTAGAAAGTGTTTGCTCAATTTCAGGTGTATGTCTGTGGTTTGCAACCTTATACGCCATAAAGCCCTCGTTAAGGTCTGAATAGTGAGTGGTTTGTGAAAGTCCACGTCCAGCACCTGTAACGCCTGATTTACAGTCGGCTATAATTCCAGTTTTTTCGATATATCCTGCATTTAAAGCCGGATAAAGTGCTAATGGAACTGCTGTTGTGTAGCAACCTGGGTTTGCAACAAGTTTTTTGCCTTTAATATTTTCTCTGAAAAGTTCAGGTAAGCCGTATACAGCTTGTTTGTGAAGTTCTTTGTCTGTGAACTCGCAATCGTACCATTTTTTATAGGTTTCTTCATCTTCAAGTCTAAAGTCAGCACCTAGATCTATAAATACTTTTTCTTTATCCATGCAAAGTTTTGCTAGGTCTTGAGAAAGTCCATGGGGGAGAGCTGCAAAAATAACGTCTGATTTTTCTACAACATCTTCTTGACACTCTAAAAGCATGTCACAAAGATTAAGGTAGGCTGGGTACACACTTGAAAGAGTTTTACCCTCGAAGCTAACTGAACTAACCGCTGAAAGTTCAGCCTGTGGATGACTATAAATTAATCTGCAAAGTTCTGCACCAGCATAACCTGTTGCACCGATTACTCCAACTTTTATCATATATATTTATTCCCCTTTAATTCTTTTTCTCATAATTTCACATTCTTTTTTTACGTTAGATGGCGCAGGACCGCCAAGGGATGTTCTATCGTTTAGGCATTTATCAAGATTAATAAACTCGTAAACATCTTCTGTAAAACTTTTTGACACTCCCTTATAATCTTCAAAAGGAAGACTTTCTAAGTCAAGCCCCTTATCGATACAAAGTGCAACTAATTCACCAGTTATCTTATAGGCATCACGGAATGCAATTCCTTTTTGAGATACTAGGTAGTCTGCACAGTCGGTAGCGTTGATAAATCCGCCAGCAGCTGCTTTTCTCATGTTAGCTTTATTGACTTTCATTGTCTCAACCATTGGAATTAATGGAGTTAGACAAAGTTTTAATGTATCGACTGCATCAAATGTAGCCTCTTTATCTTCTTGCATGTCTTTGTTATATGCTAAAGGTAAGCCTTTCATCATAGTTAAAAGTGCAGTTAAATCGCCAAATACTCTGCCAGATTTACCACGAATAAGCTCGGTGATGTCTGGGTTTTTCTTTTGTGGCATTATACTTGAGCCTGTTGAGAAAGCATCGTCTAGCTCTACAAACTTAAATTCCCATGAACACCAAAGTATAACTTCCTCTGAAAATCTTGAAAGATGAACCATTGCTAAAGATACTGCAAATGCAATTTCTGCACAGAAGTCTCTGTCTGAAACTCCGTCAAGGCTGTTTCTTGTAGGACCAGTAAAGCCTAAAAGTTCAGCTGTTAGCTCTCTGTTTATTGGGTAAGTAGTTCCAGCTAATGCACCTGAACCTAATGGAGAATAATTCATTCTGTCAAATGCGTCTTGAAGTCGTTGTATGTCTCTTAAAATCATCTCGCAATAACAAAGTAGGTGATGTCCAAAGCTGATTGGTTGCGCTCTTTGTAGATGTGTGTAACCTGGCATTACTGTGTCGTAATATTCGTCTGCTTTGTCGCAAAGAACTGTACAGAACTTTGTTAAAAGCCCTATAAGCATGTCTACTTCTTTTCTTAAGTACATTCTTATGTCAAGTGCAACTTGGTCGTTTCTGCTTCTTGCAGTGTGTAGGCGTTTTCCTGCATCGCCAATTCTTGAAGTTAGCTCTGCCTCTATAA
Source organism: uncultured Eubacteriales bacterium (assembly GCA_964369225.1). Taxonomy (GTDB): domain Bacteria; phylum Bacillota; class Clostridia; order Oscillospirales; family Acutalibacteraceae; genus SIG603. The sequence continues at coordinate 7,057 of CAYJER010000064.1, read as the reverse complement.
AACTGTGGATATCCTCTGCGTTTGGGTCTATTAAAAGATCTCCGTTTGCAATTTCTTCCATCATTTTTTCTAGTTCACTGCCTATTAGCTTGCTGTCTTCTTTAGAAATAATTCCACATTCGCTAAGCATATGTGAATGTATAATACTTCCTGTGATATCCTCTTTATACATTCTGCTATCAATGTTTATTGAAGAGTTAAAGTCGTTTGTTTTTTCGTCGATTTCTTTTGAGAAGCGACCTTTCCAAAGTTTCATCTATTGCACCTCATTAATAATTTTTGTCGAAATGTTTACGGCGTTCGGTAGAAAGTCTAAACATTTCTTTCATTGAGTCTAAATCGTCATTTTTTATATAATCTCTTAAGCTTAATAAGTTAGATAAAAATAAATCTATGTTGTCACAAAGTACATCTTTATTAAGGCTAAAGAGTTCACTCCATAGGTGTTCGTCTATTTTTGCTATTCTAGTTAGGTCTCTGAAACTGTCACCTGAATAATCACATAGACTTAAATTGTCGTTGGCTGTCATAAGGCTTACAGCTATTGCATGAGTAAGCTGGCTTAGGTAGCCTATCATTTTGTCGTGTTCTTCTATAGTCAATATGCTAATAGAAGAAAATCCTAAGGTTAAAGCTAGGTCTCTTATAAGGTCTTCTGATTTTTTTGTGTTCTTAGAAGTTGGTGTAAGAATAAAATTTCCATCTTTAAATATTGCACTGTCAGCGTTTTTTATTCCAAGAGTTTCTCTTCCACGCATTGGGTGACTAGAATAAAACTCAATGTCGCCAGTGATTGATTGAACTTCCTCTACAACCGAAGTTTTAACTCCGCTTACATCTGTGATTACTGCATTCTTATTTATTAAATGGATATTTTCTTTAATCCATTTCTTTAAAACAGTGGGGAAGAGGCAAAGCACAATAATATCTGATTGAGCTAAAAAGTTTTCATAGTCTTTAGTTTTGCCATCTATAATATAATTTTTTTCTATGGCAAAATTAATGCTGTCTTCATTAATGTCAATTCCGTATACAGTGTTGTGAGCTTTCGTTAAAGCCATGGCATAGCTACCGCCTAAAAGACCCATTCCAACAATTGTGATTTTTTTATCTTTCATATGACTGCGTCATGTTTGCCGTACAAAGTTTACTAAATGAAATTCTTTTTTTGCACGGTACCCATACCTTTCGTTGTAAATTAAGACTTACTTCTCTTTTATAAATATTGTTGCGTTGTATGTCATAGTTTGTGGTCCGTATGTGTACTTCATTCCAGCTTTTTCACATTCATGACTTACAAAAAATCCGCAAGCTTCCATGCTAGGAGCTAACTCTTCTGGAAACCTACATGGAGCATCAGGATATGTACAGCTTGTACACTTACTGCAACCGTTTGTACCCATTGCGAGTATATTGTATCCCATTGTTCTAAGTTTTTTTGCAAGAGTTTGAAGGGCATCACCGCATCTAACATTTGCCTTTTGGATTGCATCCCAGTCATAGTCGTCTTCCATTTGCTCGGTACATTGTAAAATCATTCCATAGTCATAAGATTTTACTTTTGCTGAAATCTCTTCAAGTGAACCGCAAGCTGGTGGACATGCCCACTTTTTGTTGTAATTACCACATTTGTTGGCGGCACACATATCATGAATTTCAGACATAAATTCCATTTTTTCAGGGTCGCAGTAGCCAACATGATCAAAGCCACAACTCTCAGCCATTTCGGCTGTTAGAGTTCTTTTTTCTAATTCTATATACATAATAATGCTCCATTTTTTTATTTTAACATACTAATAAATTTAAACTTTAACTTTATTAGTATATTGAAATTTAGTGAAAATTTTTATTTTGATAAAATATTGTAGGGGATGGTCTATTAGCAAGTTTAGCCATGTAGGGGCGGATATTATCCGCCTTTAAAGTCTGTAATTTTGCCTAAATTTTTTAGGCGGATAATATCCGCCCCTACAATTGTTATTCAAAATAAATATAAGTTTCGTCGCAGGCAACAAAGCTAGAGTTATCACTAGCTTTGTGTGCGACTTGCCTCCAGGGGCATCCCTGGCTAGCTTAGGCCAACGCCTAGAACTAATGTGTAGAATAGGATAACTGCTAAAACAAGTGGGCAGATGAACTTAATTGAAATTGTCCAAATTTTTGCATAAGAGAATTTGAATAATCCGTTTTGTTCAATTTCTGCAATAGCATTTTTTGGCTTCCAAACAAAGCCTACAAATACACAAGTTAGCAATGCGCCTAGTGGTAATGAGAAGTTATCTGTAAAGAACTCCATGAAGTTACCTAGTGAGATGCTTCCAGCCTCGTTGAACCAAGGAATGTTTAGAGCTACTGCGCCTTGTGATAATGAGTAACCAACACCTAAGATAAACGCTAGAATACCGATTATGATAGTTGCTTTTACACGAGTAAGTTTAAATTCTTCACAAGCGTATGCTACTGTACCCTCTACAATTGAGATTGCACTAGTAAATGCAGCGAACAATAATAATGCAAAGAATAATAGACCAAAGATGTTACCAAATGGCATTTGAGCAAATACGTTTGGTAGGCTGATAAATGCAAAACCAGCGCCCATGCCCATGTCTGTTCCAGATGCAAAAACAGCTGGAATAATTGCAAATGCTGCTAATAAAGCAACCATAGTATCTATTGTGCAGATTGAAAGTGTGCTTTTTGCTAGGTTTTCTTTTTTAGGCACATATGAACCATATGTAATCATTATACTCATACCTAGTGATAAAGAGAAGAACGCTTGACCCATAGCTACTGCTACAGATTCCATTGTGATAGTTGAGAAATCAAATGTAAGCATGAAGCTTAGACCCTCAGAAGCACCCTCTAGTGTTAAAGAACGGATAACAATTGCTACTAAAATTACAAGTAGTAAAGGCATTAGAAGTTTTGATACTTTCTCGATACCGCCTGAAACACCACGAATAATTACTAAGATACATAAAATTAAGAATATAGCTTGTAAAGTAATTGATTCAGCAGGGTTAGAGATAAGGTTTACAAAGTAACCCTCGTATTGAGCTGTATCACCAGCCACTGCAAAACCACCGCCAGAGATATACTCAATTACATAACGAACAACCCAGCCACCAACTACACAGTAGTAAGAAGCTATAACAAACGCTGTGAAAACTCCTAATGCACCTATAAAGCTAAACTTCTTGTTTATCTTTCTGAAAGAAGCAACCGCATTACTTTGTGAACGTCTACCTAGAGCAAGCTCTGCTAGCATAACAGAGAATCCTACTAAAACGATAATTGCTAAATAGATTAGCATAAATGCTCCGCCGCCGTTGTCTGCTACTTTACCAGGGAATTTCCATATGTTTCCTAAACCGACGGCTGAACCTGCCGCCGCTAATATAAATCCAATATTACTGGACCATTGTCCTCTTTTTTCCATTTCTAATTTTCCTCACTTTTCTTTTTTAAATACAATCCTTATTTTGTGTCTAACACAAAATTTTTACTCTGCTTCATTTATAACCCTTTGATATGGAGTTATGATAGCTTCATTTAGGTTAGGTGCAATCTTTTTTCTAAGTTTTGGATTATTCATTAACGCTCCAAAACCTAACATTAAAAACATTTTGCCTTTGTGTTTTTGTGGCAAATCGTCATATACTCCAACCTCTTTATAAAACTTATGGTCTGCTTTGGAAATACCTCTCATGACATATACTAAGTCACGGAAAATTTTACGTCCACCAACTCCTAAGAAATTTTGCGGTAGATGATACTTATTATTTAGTGAATACACTAGCTTATTAACCATCATCTGCATAGATTTAGAATTTGTGGTTACTCCACTTAAATAATTATGTCCTACTTCTGCCTTTGCATCTATAAATAGTTGAAGATTAGTCTCTGCTTCATAATTTCCAGACACTAAATAACCAACGGGCATTCCCATTGTAAGCATTCTATGTCCATTACAAAACTGTCTATCTTCATATAACTTAAAATAATGTCCCATGGAGTGATCCTTAATTGTGAAAGCATAGATTACTGCATCTGCTTTTAGAATATCATTTCTCAAGAAGTCTGTAAAGCCATCTTTATATATACAAACTCCACTAGCCGAACAATTCATACAGCCTAGACAACCACCAGAAAATGGATAATCTGCAATATTTATTACCTTGCTTTCATATGGATAAACTGCTCTAAAATCATCTATCATGTTTTGTAAGTTAGTTTCGTTCTCACGCATGTCAGTTAAGATGATAGTATTATATTTATCAGTTTTCTCTATATTTTGAAATACTCTATCGTATGAAGTAGTAAAATATTCTATTGTTTTTGGTAGTTCATAAATATCATTGTTCACACTAAAAGATACAAATTTAAAGAATTTTTTTGCATCATTTTGCCCTTTTGTGGTCAAAAGATCATCCATATCAGCAGATAGACCCTTAACGTATTTCAGCCCTAAATCATAACAGTTTTGTTCAATAAATTTGTGTGCAGTACTGTCATAAAAATGTTTTGAAGTGCTAAATTGGGTTGCAAACTTTTCGCTTAAATCTAATTTTTTTTCTTTTAATAGAGCGATAAATTTGTGCAATTGAGCTGGTACTAACAGGATATATACTGGATAAACAAATATTATTAAGTCTGCCTTTTGTATAGCCTCAATACACTCGTCGAAGTTTTTTTCATAATACTTAATTTTTTGAGCGACGTTGAGTATATCGAACTCGCAGTCTTTATAGATTTTTTGTAGGTATAGAATAGTTTGCAAACTTACACTATATTTTCCTTTTGGTGATCCATTGATTACACAGATTTTCATGATATTTCCTCTTATATCTATGGGTTGTATGGAACGGAAAAACAGATGTGTTTATTATAGAATTTAGCAATGTAGGGGCGGATATTATCCGCCTAAAAAATCGTGATTTTTTTGTCTAAATTTCATAGGCGGATAATATCCGCCCCTACATTGGTTTATAAATCAAAAAAACATAATCATCACATCTGAACGGAATACCGTTCCATACAATAAATGCGTGGGTTAGACTTATTTCTTAAGTCTTTTTCTTGCTTGAACTTGAACAGGTAAACCAAATAGGTTAATAAATCCTGCGCTGTCGTTTTGGTCGTAAACTTCATCCTCGTCAAATGTTGCAATCTCTTCGTCATATAATGAATATGGAGAAGTTACACCAGCATCAATGATGTTTCCTTTGTAAAGCTTTAGTTTAACGTCACCAGTAACAGTCTCTTGAGTTGTTTTAACAAAAGCGTCAAGAGCTTCTCTTAGTGGAGTAAACCATTGTCCAAAATAAACTAATTCAGCATATTTAATGCCAATTTGCTCTTTATAGTGGAATGTGTCTCTGTCTAGGCATAGCTCCTCTAGTTTGTTGTGTGCGTGGTAAAGAATAGTTCCACCAGGAGTTTCATAAACGCCACGTGATTTCATACCAACTAGTCTATTCTCAACTATGTCGGCTAGACCGATACCGTTAGCGCCACCTAGCTCATTAAGCTTAGTCACTAAATCAACACCGTTCATTGTAACGCCGTCAACTGCTACTGGTTTGCCTTGCTCAAAAGAAATTGTAACATATGTTGCCTTGTCTGGAGCCATCTCTGGTGAAACACCCATCTCTAGGAAACCTTCTTTATTATAGAAAGGCTCTGAGTCAGGGTTCTCTAGATCTAGTCCCTCATGTGATAGATGCCATAGGTTCTTATCTTTTGAATAGTTTGTCTCACGGTTGATTTTTAGTGGAATGTTGTGTGCCTCTGCATAGTCGATTTCCTCATCACGTGATTTGATGTCCCACTCACGCCATGGAGCAATTATTGCCATGTCAGGAGCAAAAGCCTTGATTGTTAGCTCAAAACGTACTTGGTCGTTTCCTTTACCTGTACAACCGTGACAGATAGCATCCGCATTCTCTTCAAGGGCAATTTCTACAATTCTTTTTGCAATGATTGGACGTGCAAAAGAAGTACCTAGTAGATAATTTTTCTCGTAAACTGCACCCGCTTGCATTGTTGGATAAACATAGTCTTGGATAAACTCTTCTCTTAGGTCTTCAATGTAAAGTTTTGAAGCGCCTGTAGCTAGAGCTTTTTCTTCAAGACCGTCTAACTCTGTTCCTTGGCCAACGTCTCCTGAAACTGCAACAACCTCACAGTTGTTATAGTTTTCTTTAAGCCATGGAATAATGATAGAAGTGTCTAGTCCTCCTGAATACGCCAGAACTACTTTTTTAATGTCTTTTTTTGATTTAGCCATTTAGTTATTCCTCTCTCATTTTATTGTCTTAATTTTCTTATAAATGTATTATACACCATTTTGAAAAAAAATCAAGTCTTTTTATGAATAAATATTCATTAAAAAATGAAAAAGACTGCATAATGTAAATAATTATACATGAAAATTATTTTTAATAGAGTTCTTTGTCTTTACAGATATTAAAATGACTACAATTGTTACAATTTTTTTCGTATTCTGTGTTATTATGTACTAGAAATTGATTAGGAGAAAAATTTTTACAAGGCTTATTGTCTAATTTTTTTTCGGTTTCATCATCAAAATTAATCACCATACTCAATTTATTAAATAGTAACCATTCCTTCATAATTAAAGAAACTATGACATTATTACTGTAAAGACACGAATTAAGAAGTTGTTCATGGCTTATTTCACTGCAAGAATATTTGCCGACAACAGCCTGAATTTTTTCGCCCTCGGCATTTAAAATATGAGCAATTGCCATTTCTTCTAAGGCGATTGACTCTAATAAATCAACGACTGTTTCACATTTATTTGGACGATTTATTCCTTCTGGAATGCTTGGCATACTCATAAATATCAGACCTTTCTTAGTTCATAGTTATTGTGAAAATATAAATTTCTTTAAATATTGTAGGGGAGGCTCTCTGTGCAGACGTGCCTCTTAGAAAATTTAGCCATGTAGGGGCGGATATTATCCGCCTAAAAATTTGGTAATTTTGAAGTGACCCCCAAAAGTTGGACTTGAAAGTGTAGTAGCGATAGCTG
>CAYJER010000063.1:0-9869 GCA_964369225.1 uncultured Eubacteriales bacterium | reverse complement strand
ATATTGCTAAACCTGCGGGCGACCACACAGGGTCGCCCCTACAATAATATTCCTAAGAGGCACGTCCTCTACATTAATTTAATCCACCTTATATAGAAAGGTAACTTATGAAAAAAAAATTAAAAATATATGTTCCGTTAATTGCTGTGGCTGTAATCATGGTAATATACTGTGCAAGGCTTATTCAGTGGCAAGTTGTAGATTATCAAGACTACAGCACTCAAGCCGAGGATAGTACTACTTATACAAGAAAAGTAACGGCTACAAGAGGCGATATTTTAGACTCAAACGGTAATGTTTTAGTCACTGGTACTTCGTCTTATAATGTTGTTATGGATGCCCTTAAAATTACAGGAGACAGAAACCCTGCCTTAGCAAACCTTGTTAAATATATGAAAGAATGGGAAATAGACTGGGTAAGCAGACTTCCTATAGAACTTAACCTTTATGGTGACTACAGCTTTAAGGAAAACAGCGAAGCTTCTGTAGAATACTTAGTCACAGGTTTTTTAAGTCTTGACGAAAATGCAAGTGCGACTGACTGCATGGAAAGGCTTATAGACATATATGCTTGTGAAAACTACACAAGAGAAGAAGCTTTAGATATTATTTCTATTAGATACACCATGACTTTCACTGGGTTTAGCACCAGTGAAAACTATGTAATAGCAACGAATGTTCCGATGGCTTTTGTAGAGCTAGTTGAGGAAAAATCATATGAATTAGAGGCTATAGAAGTTCAGTATTCATCCACAAGAGCATACACAGACCCAGAGTTTGCTCCGCATATTTTAGGAACTATTGGGCTTATTTCTACAGCAGAATACGACCAAATTTTAGAGGATGACAACACATATTCTGCCGATAATGTTCACGGATATTCCTATAATGACCTTATAGGTAAAAGTGGTATAGAACAATATTTCGAGGACGAATTAAGAGGACTTAACGGCAGTGTGACAATGACCTCGAATGAATTAGGTGAGCTTGAAAGTGTTTATAATCACTTTCCGCAATCAGGAAACAACGTTCATTTAACATTAGATAATCAACTGCAAGACATGCTAAACTATTCGCTTGAAAAAAGTGTTGAAGCCTCTTTAATGGAGGAATGTGTGGCAGGTGCAGCGGTAGTTTTAGACATAGATAGTTTTGCGGTGCTTGCGAGTTCATCGTACCCGAGTTACGACATTTATAAATATCAAAACGACAACGAGTACTACAATAATCTTGTGACAGACGAGAACATTCCACTGTTTAACCGTGCCTTTAATGGGCAGTTTACACCTGGCTCTGTAATGAAGCCTTTAGTTGCAATAGCAGCTTTAGAAGAAAGCGTTATAAATGCAGGGACTACTCATACCTGTTATGGTTCTTACAACTATTATTCAGACTACTCAATGAACTGCATAGGTTCACATGATCCAGGTGAGGTTGATTTTGAAACAGCCATAGCAACCTCTTGTAACAGCTATTTTGCAGATGCAGGCAGACTTTTAGGAATAGATGCAATGGAAGTTTACGCTAATTTATTTGCGTTAGGAGAACCTACAGGAGTAGAGATTTATGAGTCATCAGGGGTTATGACAAACCCTATAGAATACGAATATCTTCACGGTGTTTCATATGTTGGTGGTGTAACTCCTCAAGCGGCAATAGGGCAAGCGGATAACATGTTTACGCCTTTGCAACTAGCTTCATATGTTGCCACAATTGCAAATGATGGCGTAAGGCTTGAAACTCATTTGCTTGATAAAATTACAAGTTTTGACAACAAAGAAATAATAGAGCAGTATGAACCTATAATAGCAGAAGACATGGGTTTAAGCTCTTATAATCTTGATTTAGTTCAAAGTGGTATGCGATCAGTTGTAACAGATGGTACAGCCGCAAATTATTTTGCTGATTATGGAATAGCGGTAGCCGCTAAAACAGGAACGGCTCAAAATCCAGGCAAACCAGACAGCAATACTTTTATTGCATATGCACCATATGACGACCCAGAGATAGCAATTGCGGTTGTAATTGAGTATGGCGACAGCAGTAATCTTGCAAAATCGGTTGCGAAAGATGTTTTCGACGCTTATTTTTATGGAATAACAGCAGAAGATAAGATTGAAGAAGGTAATTTACAGTGATTTTTTAGTCAAAACTACTAAAAAACACGCTTGAATTTTTACTAGGTGTTGAATTGTTGAAATTTCACTATCTGTATTTGTGCATTTCTAACGATTATACAAAAAAACACAAATTTGCTTTTGACTATTGAGTAAAATTATGATAGAATATAATAGGAGGGATGACCGATGGGAACTGCTTTAGTTATATGTTCTGGAAAGGGCGGAGTCGGCAAGTCTACTCTTTCTGTAGGCATTGCATATGCCTTAGAAAAAAATAATAAGAAAGTTATTATTTTAGACTGCGATGCGGGTCTTAGAACAACAGATAAAATTACAGGAATTGAAGAAGATTTATTGTTTGATATGGCTGATGTTTTAAAGGGGAATTGTACCCCGTCACAGGCAACATATAAAGTTAAATTCTGTGCAGAATTATATGTCATGCCAGCGCCTGAAGACGCATCACAAGAGATAAAATTATCAGAACTTAAAAAAATAACCAATATGCTAAAAGAACATTATGATTATGTTTTGCTTGATTGCCCGGCGGGGGTGGGTGATACTTTTGATTCTGCCGTTCTTTGTGCAGATGAGCATATTGTGGTGAGTACTCCTGACCCTGTTTGTGTTAGAAGTGCCATGTATGTAAATAACTTGCTTATTAAAAAAGGGATAAATAGACATAGACTTTTAATTAATCGTTTTAGTCCCAAGTTATTCAAAGAAGTGGATTTAATAAGAGATTTAGACCACGTAATAGACCAAACAGGCATAAGGCTTCTGGGTGTAGTACCCGAAGATAGTAAAATGTCAGCGCAAATACTTAAAGGAACAAGGCCAGTTTCTTCCGCCGTTGGAATGCAAGCTCTTTCAAGAGTTGCTACCAGAATAATGGGAGAGAATTGCCCTGTAATTCTAAAATAAAAGAAAGAGGATACGGAAATGAATATTGCACTTATAGCACATGACGCAAAAAAAGAGTTAATGGTACAATTTTGCATAGCATACTGTGGCATTTTGAGCAGACATAATTTGTGTGCAACAGGCACAACAGGTAAAATGGTTGCAGAAGCTACAGGTCTTAGCATTCAAAAGTTTTTAAGTGGAACACAAGGTGGCGGTCAACAAATTGGCGCTAGAATCGGATATAACGAGATAGACTTATTGTTGATTTTTAGAGATCCAATAAACGCTAAACCTAGTGAGCCTGACGATATGAACCTTCTACGCCTTTGTGATATACACCATATTCCTGTCGCTACAAACCTAGCTACAGCAGAGGTTTTAATTCATGGATTAGAGCGTGGAGATCTTGACTGGAGAAATATCGTTAAAAGATAAGCGTAAAAAAATTAATCATAAAGTCTTGTCTCTGTGCTTAAAATTTGCATTGGGATAGGCTTTTTGTGCTTTTAGAGCGAATACATTAAGAGTTCACAGTTACTGTGAATATCCTTGCAGATTTTTGATTTAACATTAATTTATTAAATCTCACAAACTTTTGTAGGTGCGGATATTATCCGCCTATGAAATTAAGACAAAATTACAGACTTTTTAGGCGGATAATATCCGCCCCTACATGGCTAAATTTTCCTAATAGGCAGGTCTTGACAGAGACCCGCCCCTACAATCAATTGTAAAGTTTTAAATTTAATAAAGTACTACGACGGCTAATATAGTTATAAGAAAGGAAAAATTATGGCAATTTTAACACAGGGACCTAAAGGAACACAGGACCTTTTCCCGAAAGATACCGAAAAATGGCAACTAGTAGAAAAGGTTATTTCAGAGGAGGCAAGAAACTTCGGAATAAACGAGGTTAGAACTCCTGTTTTTGAACATACCGAACTTTTTTTAAGAGGAGTAGGCGACACAACAGACGTTGTAGAAAAGCAAATGTACAGCTTTGAGGACAAAGGTTCAAGAAGCATTACTTTAAAGCCAGAGGGTACAGCCGGTGTTGTAAGGGCAATGCTACAAAGTGGCATATACAATAACGGATATCCGCTAAAACTTTATTATTTTACTCCTTGTTATAGATATGAAAAACCACAAGCTGGCAGACTAAGAGAGTTCCACCAATTTGGAATTGAAATTTTTGGAACAGCCGCTCCAATTGCTGACGTTGAGTTAATGCTTTTTGTTAAAAGTCTTTTTGACAGACTAGGCCTAGAGGGTGTAGCTTTAGAGATTAACTCTATTGGTTGCCCAACTTGTCGTGCAGATTTTAACAATGCTTTAAAGCAACATTTTGAAGACAACAAAGACAGCCTATGCGCTACTTGTCTTTCAAGACTTGAGCGTAACCCTATGAGAATTTTAGACTGCAAAAGTCCTTTCTGTGCTGAAATTGCAAAAGATGCACCTGTAATTTTAGATTATTTATGTACTGATTGTTCAGATCACTTTGATAAAGTTAAATGCTACTTAAACGAGTTTGATGCCAACTACACTGTAAACCCTAACATTGTTAGAGGTTTAGACTATTATACAAGAACTGTTTTTGAGTTCATTGCAGAGGGAATTGGTGCTAAAAGTACTGTATGCGGTGGCGGAAGATACGACGGTCTAGTTGAAGAAATGGGTGGCAAGCCAACTCCGGCTTTAGGATTTGGAATGGGCATGGAAAGACTTCTTCTAACTTTAGAGAGCCAAGGAATAGACCTTTCAAGAGAGAACGACTGTGACCTATATATTGCTTCTATGGGTGAAAAGGCGAATATTAAGGCGGCTGTTTTGGCGCATGAGTTTAGATCTTGCGGAAACAAATGTGAGTTTGATATATGCTCAAGAGGCTTAAAAGCTCAAATGAAGTATGCAGACAAAATTTCTGCAAAATACAGCATTGTAATAGGCGACAACGAGATTGAAAACTCAAAGGCAGAGCTTAAAAACATGAAAACAGGCGAGAAAAAAGAGATTAGAATAGATGAAAATTTCATCACAGATTATTTAAATATAATTGCTGAAGAGGCGTTACGTTAAGTGAAAAGTGAAGAGTGAATAGTGAAAAGTTAATGTGAAAATCCTTGCGGATTTTTTGATTAAAATTAATTTGTAAAATTTCACTAACCATGTAGGGGCGGATATTATCCGCCTATGAAATTTATACGAAATTACGGACTTTTTAGGCGGATAATATCCGCCCCTACATGGCTAAAATAATACAATAAAGAAAGGCTTAAATTTATGAATATAGAAAACATTAGTGGACTTAAAAGAACTGCATACTGTGCAGAATTTAACGCAAAAAATATAGGAGAAACAGTAACTGTCTATGGTTGGGTTCAAAGAAGACGTGACCTAGGACAATTAATTTTTATCGATTTAAGAGACCGAACAGGCATAATTCAGTTAGCTTTCGACGACAGCACAGAAAGAAACGTTTTCGATAAAGCTTTCAGTGTTAGAAGTGAATATGTTTTAGCTGCTACAGGAAAAATTCGTGAGAGAAGCTCTAAAAATCTTGATATCCCTACAGGCGAAATAGAGGTAGAGGTTCAAGAACTAAGAGTTCTAGGCATTTCAGAGACACCTCCTTTCGAGATATTACCAAACTCAAAGGCTGGCGAAGACATTAGACTAAAACACAGATACCTAGACCTTAGAAGACCTGACCTACAATCAAATATAATTAAAAGACACAAAATAACAAAGGTTACAAGAGACTATTTTGATGATAACGGTTTCATTGAAATTGAAACTCCTATGCTAATTAAGTCAACTCCAGAGGGCGCAAGAGACTTCTTAGTTCCAAGCCGTATACACAAGGGCAGTTTTTATGCCTTGCCACAATCTCCACAACTTTATAAACAACTTTCAATGGTTGCAGGTTTCGACAGATACATGCAAATTGCTCGTTGCTTTAGAGATGAAGATTTAAGAGCAGACAGACAACCTGAGTTTACTCAAGTAGACCTAGAAATGAGCTTTGTAGACGTTGAAGACGTTTTATCTATAGGCGAGGGCTACATGAAGAGACTTTTCAAAGAGGTTATGGATATAGATGTACCTACACCATTCCCAAGACTTAGCTATAAAGATGCTATGGAGCGTTATGGTTCTGATAAACCTGACACAAGATACGGCATGGAAATTTGCGACCTTAGCGATATCGTAAAAGACTGCGGTTTTGGTGTTTTCACAAATGCAATTGCTGGCGGTGGCTCTGTTAGGGCTATAGTTGCTAAAGATTGCGTTAAAACTCTTACAAGAAAAGAAGTAGACAAGCTTACTGAATATGTTAAAGGCATAGGTGGTAAGGGTCTAGCATGGGTAAGAATGGCAGATCAAACAACTTCTTCATTCGCTAAGTTTATGACAGAAGATGAAATGTCTTGCATTTTAGCTAAGGCAGACGCTAAAGAGGGCGATGTAGTCTTAATTATTGCAGACACTAACAACTCACATGTATTGTCACAACTAGGAATGCTAAGAACTACTCTTGCAAAAAAACTTGACATAATTCCAGATACTTATAATTTCTTGTGGGTTGTTGAGTTCCCGTTTTTTGAGTTTGATGAAGAGAACGAAACATGGGTTGCAATGCACCATCCGTTCACATGCCCTATGGATGAAAACAGCCTAGACGGCGACAAAGGAAACGTAAAAGCTAAGGCTTATGATATGGTTCTAAACGGCGTAGAACTTTGTTCAGGTTCTATAAGAATTACAAACCCTGAATTACAAAGCAAGATGTTTGACATGTTAGGTCTTTCACAAGAAGAGGCACATGCAAAATTCGGCTTCTTATTAGATGCCTTTAAATATGGCGCACCACCTCACGGAGGTATGGGTCTAGGTCTTGATAGAATTGCTATGATAATGATGGGAGCCGAAAGCCTAAGAGAGGTTATAGCTTTCCCTAAAATTCAAAACGCAAGCGAGCTTATGACTATGGCACCGGGTGACGTTGATGCGGTTCAACTAGAAGAATTAGGTCTTAAAATAACATGCGAATAAAAATATACGGAATATCAAAGCAATCTATTGTAGATGGCGCAGGTTTTAGGTATGCAGTTTTTACCCAAGGTTGTAGGCATTTTTGCAAAGGATGCCACAACCCTGAAAGCTGGGATGAAAACGCTGGCAAATGGATGGACACAGACGAAATTTTTGCAGACTTTGTTAAAAATCCATTGCTTAAAGGTGTTACTTTTTCAGGTGGAGAGCCGTTCTTACAGCCTAAACCTTTAATAGAACTTGCTAAGCTTGTAAAATCAAAAAATAAAGATGTAACCATTTTTACAGGCTACACCTATGAAGAGCTTATGGAAATGCAAAACGAAGACATAAAAACTCTTTTAGATTTAACAGACATTTTGATAGACGGAAAATTCATATTAGAACAAAAAAATCTCCTCCTAAGTTTTAGGGGGAGTGAAAATCAACGTGTTATTGACATGAATGAAACTAGAAAAAATGGAAAATTAATAATTTATAATTCATAATTTTGGGGCGATTTATTATCGTCCCTTTTTTTAAAACATAAATTAATGTAGGGAACGGTCTTGACCGTTCCGAAAAATTAGGAGCTTTGCGAAATCTCCACGGAATGGTCAAGACCATTATCAGCATTTTCTAAGAGGCATGTCTGATTTATTATTTATACAAATTATATTTGTATAAAATTTGTGGCAAAATGTAAATTTAGCTTTATTTTATATAAAACTATCAAAAAACTATAAAATAACACAATATTCCATATATTTAACACATTTCTATATATCTTTTTTCTTTTCTATGTGATATAATGTGATGAATGATAAATTGTTAATATAAATTCAGCTTTATAATTGTTTAATATTAACAAAAAAATAATCTTTTTTTTGGAGGATACGATGAAACAGAAATTGAAACGCATTTTAGCAGCCTCGCTTGCGTGTGCAATGTTAATGAGTTCAGCGGTTTTAGCGTCAGCTCAAACACCTAATTCACAAACAATTAACATTGACGGCTCACAAGCTGTAGTGCAATCAAACGAAGTAAGCAATGTTGTAACAGAGCTTACACAAACATGGAACTTTGAGACAAGCTCAGGTGACGCCGGAACAGTTGGAGACCCACTAGGTGGGTTTGTGCTATCCGATTCATCAGTTACAGCCGGTGTAACAATGGGTCCATCACTAGACATGAACCACACTCCAGGCGGACAAGAAAGTCTTAGAATTTCAACTCCAACAGGTGGGTATTATGCCTCAAGAGTTGAAGAAGAGATGCAAATAGGTAAAGTTTTTTCTGTTTGGATTTATGATGATGGCACTAACGAAAAAACAGCAATCATGAGCCTAGAAGGTACAGAGGATACATCTTCAAACGCATATCAAATCATGTTTGGTGTTAGAGATGGCAAATTAAACGCATATTCACGCAAACCTATAGCTGGTTCAACTTCTTGGGATTACAACACAGGATTTAATACAAATTCAAAAATTAACTCAAGTGTTGGCTGGCACAACTTTGTAGTAGACATGTCAGAAAAAGGCACTATAACAGTTTCTATTGATGGAAATGTTGTTGGTAGCATTGATATTGCAGACGACCAATATGGTGAGTTTAACCAAATTAATATAGAAAGTTCATGGAGTGAAAAATCTGAGACTCCGAACGTATATATTGACGACCTAAGCATATCAGAGACAGCACCAGTTCCAACATCTCCTGTAGTTGATGACGAGATGGATACATTCGATTTTACATATGATGACAGAAGAACTAACCCAGCTGACTATGAGTACAGTCTAGACGGCGGTGCTAACTGGATGAACATGACTTCAAAACCTGTTTACGTTGGCAATGTAGATATTGCAGTAGGTGATTTACAAGTTCGTGCAAAATCAATAAATGAAGAAGAGTATACATATCCTACAATTTCTAATGATGTAGCTTATACATATTCACAATATATCGACCTAAGCATGGAAAGAGTTGAAGATGTAAATGTGTTTACAAATTTAAGCTCTAATCCAATGCCTACATTTAATCTTTCAATGTCTGGTGATAAATATTCAAGATCAGGTTTAAACAGTCTGAAGATAGACCCAATAAACATGACATACAATGCAGGTGAGGGATTTGGAACTTTAATTGAAGATAAGGTTTTAACTGTTTGGTTCTATGATGAAATGAATACAGGTAACTTTGAATCTATAGTAAACGTAACAGATTACGGCGGTGGTATCGCTACTGATACCAGAATAGTTTCAGGTGCATATGTTGGTACGTACAACGCTGTTAGCAAAACTAACTATGTTACACGTTTAAATGCAGATGGTAAACTAGGCAGTTCATACAACACAACAAGTGTAAAAAGAACAGAGGGCTGGCACTCATTCCAATGGGATTACACAACAGAGGGTAAATGTGAGCTTTACATAGATGGTGTAAAGGTTGGTGAATATGCTTCAGCTGGTTTTGAGTACCTACAAATAATTGACTTCTGGAATAATGACAACGGTGCAATTCCACCAGAGGTATATTTTGACGACATCACAATTACAGACTCAAGAGAAGATGTAGTTATGGTTCCAGCAGCTCCAACAGCTCCAGTAGTAAACGACGATAACAACACATTTGGCTTTACTTATGTAGAGGGAATGGAAGACATTAGCCTATACGAGTATTCAGTAGACGGCGGTAAAACTTTTACAGATGCTACATCAAATCCACAACAACTAGTTGACAAGGCGTATGACGTTGCAGAAGTTATGGTTAGACTTAAAGCTACAGACACAACAGTAGCTGGTTCAG
>CAYJER010000062.1:0-9996 GCA_964369225.1 uncultured Eubacteriales bacterium | reverse complement strand
TGTGCGTTTTAACGAATTAAATTTTAACTAAAAAACGTAAGAGGCACGTCTGCACGGAGATCCTCCCCTACAATGTTTTATCAAGTTTAGTTTTAATCCAAACAAATTTTTAATCAAAAAATCCGCAAGGATTTTCACATCAACTTTTCACTGTTCATTTTTCACTCTTCACTAAGTTCTAAGGTCCCCGACCCTCCCCTACAATGTTTTATCAAATTTGTATTTATAAAAATAAAAATTTTATTTAAAACTTTTCTTGTCCTAATTGAAGTCTTCTTAAGGCTTCATCCTTGCCTAATATCGCAAGAATTTCCATAGCTCCGCCTGGTGTTACAGTAACTCCAGCGGCTGCAATTCTTACAGGCCATAGCAAAGTACCATTCTTAAGACCTAGCTCGGCTGCTAATTTCAATAATTCGTCATGTATAACACTGATTTCCCAATTGTCTATCTTGCTCAAGCATTCGATTGCAGAGTTTAGAATAGACGGTGAATTATCTAAATTTGTTTTGCTCTTCTTGTTTACAAATAAATCCGCCTCATAGCTTGGCAAATCTTTAAAGAAGTGTAAAAGCTTTGGAATATCACTAAACTTAGTAATTCTAGGTTGCAAAATCTCGTTTAGTACATCAAAAGGAACTTTTTTATCGGCAAAAACTTCATTATAATAAGGCTCTGCCTTTGTGAAAAAGTCTTCCTTGCTCATTTTTCTAATATATTCGCCGTTCATCCACAATAGTTTGTCATAGTCAAACACGGCAGGGGACTTACTTATTCCGTCTACTGTGAAATTCTCTTCTAGTTCTTTAAGCGTAAACAACTCATCATTGCTCTTAGGAGCCCAGCCTAAAAGTGCTATATAGTTTGTTATTACCTCTGATAAGTAGCCCTCCTCAAGCAGACCCTCAAAGCTTGTTGAGCCGTGTCTTTTTGAAAGTTTAGATACTGAACCATCTTCGTTTTTACCCATGATTAAAGGCAGATGAACATAACAAGGCTCGTCCCAACCGAAAGCCTTATAAAGCAATGTGTACTTAGGTGTAGAAGTCAAATACTCACAACCTCTTAACACATGTGTGATATTCATTAAATGATCATCCACAACATTTGCAAAATTATAAGTTGGGAAAGAGTCAGATTTTAAAAGAACCTGATCTTCAATCTCTTTATTATCAATAGTAATCTCGCCAAAAACTTCATCTTTAAAGCTAGTTGAACCCTCTAGTGGAATTTTTTGTCTGATAACATAAGGGATTCCATCTGCTAAATTTTTAGCAATTTCTTCTTCACTTAAATCACGGCAGTGTCTGTCGTATCCGCCAAATGAATTTTCAGTGTGAGAAGACTCTAGTCTCTCTTTTGTGCAGAAACAGTAATATGCCTCGCCTTTTTTTACTAACTCTTCGGCATAAGGTTTATAAAGACCTAGTCTTTCACTTTGAACATAAGGTCCAAATTCTCCGCCTATGTCTGGTCCTTCTGTGTGAACTAAACCTACCTTTTTAAGTGTGCTATAGATAACTTCTGTCGCTCCCTCGACTAGTCTCTCTCTGTCTGTATCCTCAATTCTTAGCACAAAGTCGCCACCGACTGATTGAGCTAGTAAATACTCATATAACGCTGTACGCAAATTACCAACGTGCATAAAACCTGTTGGGCTTGGCGCAAATCTTGTTCTAATCTTCATAAATATGACCTTGTCATTTTTGCCGCACATAATGCGATAAAAATTTCGGGATTATTCCCCGTGACTGTCCTTTCTTTTTTTATTCTTCATAAATTAATTCCCTCTTTCATATACATTAATCATAAGTTTCTATATAATAATCTATATATTCTTCTAGGCAGTAACCTAGGCTGTTCATCTCTTTAGCCTCATCAATTCCTACATATCTAAAATGCCATGGCTCATAGTCAATTCCTGTAATATCCGCCTTATCAGCAGGATACCTTAAAATAAAGCCGTAATCCTCTGCATTTTCAAGTAACCACTGGTATTCATCTGTATTTTTAAAAGACATACTCACGTAGTTGAAATCTATGGCTAAACCTGTGTGGTGTTCACTAGCACCAGGAGTTAACATTGTAAGCATTACAGTTTCAATAGCTTCTTCCTCTGACATATTGTTATTATTCATACGTGAACTAACTTCTCTGTCTATTATAGCCTCTTGCTCTTCTTCAGACCTATATCCAGATGCAATCCAAAGATTCATCCCTGAATTTATAGCATCATTTAGCATGGCTGTCATACTAGAATACATTCTCTCATCAACTGGAATACCACTATATGATTGTTTAGTAAAACTGTAATCAGACGGTAACGGATTTTCTTTATTGACTAAAACTAAATTCCATGGTAAATCAACAGCAACCTCAGTCTGTGAGCTTACCATAGGATCATCTGTTTTAATGTTTGAAACCTCAGACTTACTGGGTTCAGACGAAACATCATCCAATACTGGGTCCGAAACTGTGTCTCTTTCCTCTTCCATTGAAACTACCTGCATATCTCCATAGACAAGCACAGCCACTATGGCTACCATTAACCCCAATAAAACCGAAAGTAATCGTTTATTCATTTAAAAATCTCCTAAAATAAAGGTGTTTATGAAAAAAATATTTATACTAGATAGCTCTATAGACTATCATAACTACATTAAAGCATTGTCACATTTTGACACAAAAATAATACATTCAAAAGATATTAATTTTTCTGATGACTGTGACATGTTGTTGCTACCAGGTGGAGGTGATCCTCACCCATCACTTTATGGCGAGACAAATACTCATTGCAACAATATCGACACCGAAAGAGACAAAAAAGAGTTACTTCTTATAAATAAATTCAGTGACAGAAAAATTTTCGGAATTTGTCGTGGACTACAAATTCTAAATGTCGCATTTGGTGGAAGTCTTAATCAAGACTTAGAAAATCTTGAAATGCACTCAAGATGCTTAATCGATAAAGATAAAACACATGTTGTCCACATAAAAAATACCAGTTGTTTGCAATTATTGTATCAAAATAAAATACAGACCAACAGTGCGCACCATCAGTCTGTAAAAAAAATTGCAAAAGACCTAGACCCAATAGCCTTTGCCGAAGACAACACTATCGAGGCACTAGTTCACAAAGTAAAGCCTATACTGGCAGTCCAATGGCATCCAGAAAGAATTTTTGAAGACAACAGTGGAAAAATCTTGTTCGAGTACGTTTTAAATTTTTAGCTCTTATTAAAAAGATTAAATCTAAACAACTTAGTTTCGTCTTCTTCTCTTTCGCACATGATAAAAGCTTCGGCAATTTTACCGCCTTCAATCAAAGCAGTCAAGCCAACTAACTGACAAAGTTTACTCTTAAGGTTTAATCTGTCGCCGTCTCTTGTCATCAAGTATACCTCGCCTTGACAGCTATCTAGCACACTTAAAAACTCTGTGACATCAATATTGTGTAATTCTACAATCTTAGGTGACATAAGCTTACCCCCTATAAATTATTTGACTTATTATATCACAAACAAATTGAAAAATAAAGTATTTTTTGTAAAGTATTTTCTAATAATTTACAATTGTATAAAATATAATTATATTTGAATATTGTAGGGGACGGGTTTTCCGTCCCGAAAAACTAGTGATTTTAGCTAATTTTCCACGGGACGGAAAACCCGTCCCCTACATTAATTTATGCGTTTTAATGAATTTGTTTTAAATCAAAATCCTAAGAGGCACGTCTGCACAGAGACCCTCCCCAACAAATAAACATTATGATTGCTTAAATTCTAGGGCTTGAGGGTCTCCCATACATCATTAATTAAATTTATTTAGAAAATTCTGATAAAATTAAACCCTCATTATGCTCTAAAGCCCAGTTAATGCTCCAGTTATTCGCAAATAAAAGCAAATATCTGCCCTTAATGTCTTGAACTTTTTTAGTGTCAGACGTTAGGTTAAGCTTTTTAAGGTCTACCTCTTCGTTGTCTATCCAGCGGATAAACTGATACGATAAATTCTCCATAAGAATTTCTACATTATACTCATTTTCCATTCTGTATTTAAACACATCAAATTGAAGTGTTCCAACAACACCAACTATAACCTCTTCCATACCAGAGGCTATCTCTTGGAAAATCTGAATTGCACCTTCTTGTGCAATTTGTGTAGTTCCCTTTACGAATTGCTTTCTTTTCATGGTGTCTTTTTGTCTTACTCTACAGAAAAATTCAGGTGCAAAGGTAGGAATACCCTCAAACACAATCTTTTTTCCAGTACATAGAGTATCACCAATAGAGAAAATACCCGGATCAAATATGCCAATGATATCACCAGCATAAGCCTCTTCAACTATTTCACGGCTTTGTGCCATCATCTGTTGAGGCTGTGCAAGCTTAATTTTTTTACCGCCTTGAACATGGCTTACGTCCATTCCCTTTTCAAATTTACCACTGCAAATTCTCATAAACGCAATTCTATCACGGTGAGCCTTGTTCATATTCGCCTGAATTTTAAAGACAAATCCTGAAAAATCTTTATCAAAAGGATCAACCACAGCATCACTAGTCTTACGAGGAAGTGGAGAAGTAGTCATATCTAAAAAGTTTTTTAGGAATGTTTCTACACCAAAGTTTGTAATTGCAGAGCCAAAAAACACTGGTGATAGCTTACCATGGCGAACTTTTTCCATGTCCATTTCATCGCCAGCACCGTCTAAAAGCTCTACATCGTCTTTTAAAGTGTCATAAAGATGCTCGCCTAAAATGTCTTTTAGCGACTCATCTTCAAGATTAACTTGACTAGCTTCAACTTCTCTTTGCCCGTTGTTTGCTGTAAAAGTGATAATCTCTGAATTTGCTCTATCGAACACACCCTTAAAATCAACGCCTGAACCTATCGGCCAGTTTATTGGATAAGTGCTTATTCCAAGCTCTTTTTCTATCTCGTCAAGCAAGTCATAAGGGCTCATTGCGTCTCTATCCATCTTATTAACAAAAGTAAATATAGGAATATCTCTTAAAAGACAAACCTTAAATAATTTTCTTGTTTGTGCCTCAACACCTTTAGAGGCATCTATAACCATAACAGCCGAGTCAGCCGCCATCAAAGTTCTATAAGTATCTTCCGAAAAGTCTTCATGTCCTGGGGTATCAAGAATGTTTATGCAGTAGTCATCGTATTTAAACTGCATAACAGATGAAGTAACCGAGATACCTCTTTGTTTTTCTATCTCCATCCAGTCAGAAACTGCATGTTTAGAATGTTTTTTACCTTTAACTGCTCCTGCTAGCGAAATTGCACCACCGTATAATAAAAACTTTTCAGTAAGAGTAGTCTTACCGGCATCGGGGTGAGAAATTATCGCAAATGTTCTTCTTTTTTCAATTTGATTTCTAAAATCAGACAAGTCTTATGCCCATATCATAGCCTTAAAGCTATGCCTTTCTATTAAAATATAATAAAGATTTCTCCGTATTTAACTAGTTGAACAATCAAGGCTATGACTACACCCAGTGTAGCACCGCAAAAAACCTCTACATATCTATGTCCTAAAGATTCAGTAAGCTTAGGGACAATCTCCTCAAGCTCTTTTCTGTCGTGTGGTTTTGAGTCGTCTAAATAACAAACTATATTATTTATTGCCTTAGCGTGCAATCCTGCAGCACGTCTTACGCCAGTAGCATCATACATAACTATTGAAGCCAGTACAAATGCTAACGCAAATATACCAGAAGTATAGCCGTATTCGTACAAAGAGGCATAAACAGCCGAACACACAACCGCTGAGTGTGAACTAGGCATTCCTCCTGCACCAAAAATTCTTGATTTATCAAACTTTCTATCTTTTATCAATATTATAGCTATTTTCATGCCTTGAGATATAACCCATGAAAGTAAACAGACATTAAATAGTGAATTTGACAACAATAATGTAATATCCATAGTCTCAATTCTCCCTTATTTTGGTATACCTTAATTGTACCTTGAATTACCGTGTTTTGTCAATCTTATTGAGATAATTATTCTATTTTTTTGCCAAAATATAAAAATAATTCTCTTCTTTAACAAAGACCTGATTTGCCTTTACTATTTTAAATCCTAATTTAATTAACTTTTCACATTCATTTTCAAGGTTGAACATTAGCCCATTCGCTTTTTGTTCTGTGATGAAGTGTCCGCCTTTTTTAAGAATATCACAAACTTTGTTTATATCATAGTCTATAAATTGAGCTAAACAAAGATTATAGCTTTCTCTCTCGTCTGTTTGTGTAAAAAGCTTCATTCCATATCTTTGATATAAGATATAATCATCAGGTTTTTCACAAATTACAGAGATAAGTTCAGGTCTATGTATCTTAAAAAGTAAATCATCACGTAAAAAACTAAGAGAAAGTACCTTTGTATTTTCTCTTAGAAAATTTTTTACTATTTTTTCATAGTTCCATGGTAAAATCATGTGTTTTTATCCACTTGATGGAAAACCTTTAAGTTTCCCTCTTTTTCATGTCTTTTAATAAATTCAGCCTCAAGATCGCTCATTTCAAGGCCTTCATTCGCCATTAAAACAGCGACATGATAAAGTAGGTCACTAATTTCGCATCTTAACTCTTCTTTGTCTTTATTTTTAGCTGCAATAATCATCTCGCTACACTCTTCACCGCATTTTTTTAGGATTTTGTCAGTGCCTTTATCAAGAAGATAGCAGGTATATGAACCTTCTACCCTATTCTCTTTACGCTCAAGGACTGTGTTATATTCTTCTCTTAAAATATCTATCATACTATACCTTTCATTTCAATTATTTTTACAGTAGTGGAGGACTTAAACAAACTTAATGCTATATTGTAGGGGAGGGTCTGAGTGCAGACGTGCCTCTTATGCAGTCCCAATGTAGGGGCGACCCTATGTGGTCGCCCGAAACCTAGCAGTTATTACTAAACCCACGGGCGACCACATAGGGTCGCCCCTACATGGATTTGTGGATTTTAATGAATATGTTTTAATCAAAAAATCCGCAAGGATTTTCACATTAACTTTTCACTATTCATTTTTCACTCTTCACTAAGTATAAGACCCTCCCCTACAAAATTTTAACAAGTTTAGTTTATTTAATCTCTTTAAAAAAGCAACTATGTCTTCCAGTATGGCAAGCATTTCCTGTTTGCTCAACTTTTATTAATAATGTATCGTCATCGCAATCGGCTGAAATGCTAACAACTTTTTGAATATGTCCTGAAGTAGCGCCCTTGTTCCAAAGCTCATCTCTTGAACGGCTGTAAAACCAAGTGTAGCCAGTTTCCATTGTCTTCTGCATTGACTCTTTATTCATGTATGCCATCATCAAAACTTCATTTGTTGTTGAGTCTTGAATTATAGTCGGGATTAAGTCTGCCTTAACAAAATATCTCTCTAACTCATCTTCATAGTCAGGAGCATTATTTTCGTTATGGTTAATCTTTTGACTTGCAATTATTGCAGAATTAAGGTTTAAATCTTTTGTATAAATAGCCTTGCCAGCAATTGCTCCGTAAAGATCTAGGCTGTGCAGATCTAATATATCTTTAAGATTGCTTACTCCACCGCTTGCAATAATATTACAGCTTACAGTACGGTTAATCTTATCAAGCATAACAAGGTTAGGTCCTGCTAAAGTGCCATCTTTAGAGATATCTGTGAAAATAATTGTCTTAACTCCTATTTCTTCCATAGCCTTAGCCATGTCTAAATAGTCAAGCTCACTCTTATCAAGCCAACCCTCTGCCATAACCTTTCCATTTAGGGCATCAATTCCAACAGCAATTTTTTTGCCGTATTTTTGAACTGCCTCTTTTACAAATTCAGGATTATGTAGAGCTGCTGAACCTAAGATAACTCTATCAATTCCGTTTTCTAAATAGAAATCAACTGTCTTCATGTCACGAATACCGCCACCGACTTCTATATTCATTGTTGTATTTTTTCTAATATTTAAAATTATCTCGTGATTAACAGGAACTTTCGCCTTAGCACCGTCTAGGTCTACTAGGTGAATCCATCTTGAACCACTCTTCTCAAAAGACTTAGCAGTAGCTATTGGATCTTCTGCAACCTTGCTGGCTGTAGAGTAGTCGCCTTTAAAAAGTCTTACACATTGTCCGTCTTTTAAATCTATTGCCGGTAAAATTATCATTAAATTACTCCTTATAATACGCCCTTAGTAGAGACAATTTCTCCTGTCTCATTAAGGGAAATTGCTGTTTTCATAGCATAGGCAAACGCTTTAAACATTGCCTCTATCATGTGGTGAGAATTTTTGCCATACTCACATTTTATATGCAGTGTAATTCCACTGTTGTCAGAAAAAGCCTTAAAAAATTCCTCTGTCATACAAGTGTCAAAGTCTCCAACTCTTTCTTGTGGAAAGTCTCCGCTAAAAACAAGATACGCCCTGCCACTTACATCGAGTGAACAAAAGGCTAAAGACTCATCCATAGGGATAAAGCTAGTTCCAAAGCGTTTAATTCCACCTTTATCGCCTAAAGCCTTAGCAAAAGCCTTGCCTAAAACTATTCCTGTATCTTCAACTGTGTGGTGACAATCAACAATTAAATCGCCGTTAGCCTTTAAAATTAAACCTAGTCCACAGTGAGAGGCAAACGAATTAAGCATATGGTCAAAAAAACCTACACCTGTAGAAATGTCTTTTACTCCACCATCTAAGTTAAGCTCTACGCTTATCTCTGTCTCTTTGGTACTTCTGTATATTTCCGCTGTTCTATTCATAGCTAAAATTCAGCTACCTTTCTTATCTAAAAATTCATCTATATATTTTGCAAGCTCTAGCATATCCTCTTTTGCACCAGCTGTAATTCTAAGAAAATCATTAAACGCCCTTATTGCAATGCCATTTTCAAGCAAATATTTGTGTATAGCCTTAGATTTATCTGTCTTAATAACAATAAAATTAGTCTTTGACTTTAAAAGCTCTAAACCGTGTTTATCGGCTAATTTCTCAAAAATCTTAACACTTTCATTTGTCGCTTCTATAATATCATTAAATCTAGCCTTACAATACTCTTTATCTTTTAGCACAATTGTTGCTATAAGCTGTGATAATGTGTCTGTATTATAAGGAGACTTAACAGCCTTTATAGCTGATACTAATTTCTCGTTTCCTACTGCAAAACCTACACGCATAGAAGCAAGCCCAACAGCTTTTGAGCAAGTCTTTAAGACTAAAAGGTTGTCATAATTATTAATTTCGTCTAAAACTGATTGATCCCAAAAATCCATATAAGCTTCATCTGCAATAACTAAAGTGTTCTCAAGGCTCTTAACAATTTTTAAAACCTCTTCTTTAGTTACACCCAAAGACGTAGGATTGCAAGGATTAGAGAAAATAAGTAAATCTACTTTCTCATTTTTACATATTTCAATACATTTGTCAACATCTAAAGAAAAATCTTCCTCATTTTTTAAGACAATTTCTCTGCATTCAGAAAGTGAACCATAAAAACTATACATTGAGAAGTCTCTTTCAAAGAAAGCGTAAGTTTGTCCTTTCATCAAAAAAGCAGTAAATAGAATAGATATTAACTCGTCAGAGCCATTTCCTGCTACTACTTCATTTATGTTAAGGTTATAAAGATCTGCAAAACTTTGACAAAGATCTGTCGCCAAGGCATCTGGATACCTATTAAAATTAACATTTTTTATAGCATCATTAATCTTTTGCATTAAATCATCAGAAAGATTAAAATAGCTCTCGTTAGCGTCAAGCCTTATTCTATAGTCACCTTTAATAGGTTCATAAGGCTTTAAGTCTTTTATTTTATCATTTAAACTGTACATTGTGTATGCCTTTCTTTCAATGTGTTTTAATTCGCTCTATAGGTTCACAGTTGTGTAGGGTTGCTTTAGTCTTAATTGTAGGGGCGACCCTGTGTGGTCGCCCGAAAACTAGCAGTTATTAATAAAACCCCCGGCGCCCACCCACGGTGGCCCCGACAAGGGTTTTTTGGT
>CAYJER010000061.1:0-10038 GCA_964369225.1 uncultured Eubacteriales bacterium | reverse complement strand
GAACTTCAGCCTTCCAAGCTGACTACGTGGGTTCGATTCCCATCATCCGCTCCATAGTAATTTAAACCCTTTAAATAAAGGGTTTTTTTATTGTTTGTGGCTATTTCGTACCATTTTTGTACCATTTATTATATTTTTTCAATAAAATCATGCACTTGTTTGGTTGTACTTTCAAATAAATGCGAGTAAGTATTAATCACCATTTCTTCAGTATCACCAATTTGTGCAGTAATGGCTTTAATAGGCAAGTTCTGATTATACATCAAGGAAACTAAAGAATGCCTGAACTCATGAGGAGTTATCCTCTTTACTTTCGACATTCGACAATATTCATCAATTTTCCTTTGAAGAGTAGTTCTAGACATATAATGACATCCACCAAATATAAACCAATTATCAGAATAGTTCTTATATCTTTTATGCTGAATCATAAGTTCCGCGAGTAAGGTTTTTAAATTAGAATTGACATAATTTACCCTATAGGAGTTACGTGTCTTAGACGGGTTATTTTACCCTTTGTATTTAAGGTTTTATTTATTGTGATAGTGTTATTGTTGAAATTAATGTCTTTCCAAGCCAAAGCTAGCATTTCACCTTTTCGCATACCAGTCGTATACAACAAGGTGAAAATTGTTTTATCCTCTATTTTCTCAGCAACTCTTATGAATTGTTTAAACTCTTCCAAAGTTAAAAAAATTTTTTCTTTTCTTAAATCGTTAGGCTTTTTAATTCTTCCTACTTTAGCTAAAGGATTGTCATTTATATAGCTGGTCTTAATAGCATAATTAAATATTTGGCTTAATACAGAATGTATTGAATTGTAATAGTTTTCTGAAAAGTCATATCTTAAAAGTTCTTGTTGCCATTTTTGAATATCCTTAGTTGTGATTTCAGATATTAGCCTATCCTTGAAAGTGGGTAGGATATATTTATCAGCTACAGAAGTTAAAATATCTATAGTAGTTTCTTTTGTCTTTGTTCTTTTATGCTCTAATAACTCTTGATATACACCCAAAAACGTAACTCTAAACTTAGTTCTCTCCTTAGTGAGTATAAATCTTCGTTCATATTCTTTTGCCTCTTTAGCAGTCTTAAAACCACTCTTGCGAAGCCTTTTTGAGTTTCCATTAATATCTTTATATCTTGCACTTATTTCGTAAGTACCTTTTTTAGTTTCATAAATTGGCATAGTTTCCTCCTAATATATTTATGCTATACTATGAGGGTAAAGCCTCATAGGTTTTATCTCGACTATCTTAATTGCTTGCAGGCGCTAGGATAGTCTATTTTTATTTCTATTCACTTATTATTTCTACCCAAATGAAAGAATATTCCAGCAATTATAATCGAACCTAAAAAAGCAACACTAACTATAATGACTTCAAAGTAAAGACTAAAAATATCGAATTCTCTATTACTTGCCTTGCTAAGCCAATTATCACTAAAGAATAATATAAGAAGAACTATAATGTTGTATAACAAGAACCACAGAAGTCCTTTACATATAAAATCGTCATTATCTTTAACTTTGGTTTCTTTTCTCCTTCTTTTGTGAGGAATTATTTTTCTATGCTTTTTCATACAACAATATTATTATGAAGTTTCTTCACTTATAATCTCTCCTTTCATTTATGTAAAACAAAAGCACTAATCCATATTGAACTAGTGCCTAAGTGAAGGGGATATCAAGCCCTTCTATCTATGCATACTAGTATAATATAGCAATTAGTAATACAATTTAAGTTGCTGTTTTAAATCATAAATGTAATAAAAAAGAGGAATCAACTTGACTCCTCTTATATGGCGCTTGGCCTTTGTGTCCAGCAATGGCGTGTAGCCAAGATTTAATTCATAGAATTAGGATAGGCGGCGTATCTATCATCTCAGGTACTTTTTCAAGTGTGTCAGGTGCCTTTCTGACCTATAATTCTATTGCTTACAACCTTATATTACCATAAAAAAGAAGTGCATTAATCAGTCGTTATTTTTATAATTTTAATCAATTTCACCCCCCCTTTTTTATATTTTTTTTAAAAAAATGTTGAAATTTTACAACAAAAGGTATAATATATTGATATTAAATGGCCTGGACAAGGTAGATAAATCACGACAATGTCGTGATTTTTTCGTTATCTAGACAACTTTTCGATCAAATTCCTATATATCCCATTATCAGTATCTTTACGCAATTCTTTATTTTCTGGTTTATAATATCTTTTTAATATCTCAAGACTGTTGCTATGACAAACGCAATTTCTTATAGAAATAATCTTTTTGATAGTTTTTTCAAAGTCATCAATATTATTAATATTAAAAGTCAGATTATTATCCAGTAAAATTCTAAAAATCTTAGATTTTATTTTTTTATCTATAAAACGAAAGATGGTTAATATCTCAGTTAAACTTAATCTATCGAAAAGTAAATATATACTATTTGTTTTTTTGATTGTATCTTTTAAATGGTTCATTTTATTAATAAGACTATCTTTCTCTCCAGTTTTTCCTATTTCCAAATTTATTTGCTGGACTATTGTGTCGATAAAATCATTAAAAGTATACTCATTATTTAATTGGTAAAAATTAATTGTTTCAAAAGAAGTTATTGATTTAAAAGGAGTCTCAAAATTAATTATATTCCTAAAAATAGTTATATAAGGCTCTCTTTCTTTTTTATGATATTCAAAATATTCATAAAAATCAATTTCCTTTTCATATATATGTTTTCCACATTCTTTGATCAATATGCCTTTTTCTTTTTTAGCAAATTTATATTTAAATGGAGTAATTACATTAATATAATTATGTTTATATAATATTTCCTTTGCTTCTTCTTCGTTGATTTCATTAAACACAACTCTTTTTGATTCTTTTAGATGATTTATCATCTCATCTAATGTTTTACATTCTTCAAAATTATTATCTTCCACACTAATACCTCTCAGCAATCCTATCACTATTCATATGCCATATAACTTTACCAATAATAATTAAAGCTTGCTCCTCAGTTACAGTTATAGGCAAATGAGATTTATCATCACTATCAGGCAGCAACATTACACTATCCATTTTAAAGTAGTATCTTTTTACCGTTGCCAATCCATCAACAAAAGCAACTACAACATCACCATCTTCAATAATATTATTCATTGAAGTGCCGTTAACTTTAAAAGCAAGTAATCTTTTTCTTTTGGTTTGAAACTTAATAGGTGCATAAACTACTGAGTCAGGCTCTGCATCCAACAGTTCATCAAAACTACCAACACTTAAATTAGAGCAATAATGAAGAGGGGAGCAATCATCGAATTTGATTTCGTTGATATTGACTTCTGAAAGTTCACCATATATTAATCTATCTGTAGTTAAATTAAAGTAATCTGCAAGAGCTTGAACGAACCCAATATTAGGCTCTGTTCTACCTATCTCCCAAGAGGATATAGTTTTCCGACCAACACCTAGTTTTCACCCGATCATCTTGGTTTGAGAACGAAACTTACCATCACTTCTTTATTATTTCTCCAATTTTAATTTTTTATAAATATCTGAGTTTGATTTGAGAATATAATAAGATAATTGTTGAAAAAAATCAACAAAATGTAGAATTAGAATATAGTCAAGGAGAAACTGATTATGTCCAAAATGACCTTAAAAGCCGCAAGAGTTAACGTGAATTTAACTCAAGAGCAACTGGCAAAAAAGATGAAAGTACATCGAAATACCGTTGCTTCGTGGGGAAGTAACCCTAAAATGCTGTTGATATCTGAAGCAGAAAAAATATGTATTATTCTAAATATGAAAATAGAGCAATTTTTTTCTCTTCAACTCTACAAAATGTAGATATAAGCTTAAACAACGCCTGCAAGCAAAAGAAAGGACCGGCATCAGAATGACACAAATACTATTGGTTGGTTGCACAGCTCTAATTGCTACTTTTTATTGGGAACACATTATAAAGACAATAAAGGCGAAAGTATATTTTTCTTTATATATACACACTTGCTATATTTTATCTTTTTGTAGTTTATCAATTTCACTCTTAATTAATGATATCGCTGAATAAAGTTTGTCACTATCATTAGGGAATTTATCAAAATCAAACAAAATTTTATGTTTATTTATAGGTGTATATAAAAGAATTTTATTTAGAGAAACTTTATAAGCATTCTGATAGTCAAAGTTCAGGTTTGCTTTTATAGCCTTTATGGTATGGAAAGTGGTTGCGGAACTTACGTATTCTTCAAAATAAGCGATTTTCTTGTTAGATGTTGATTTGAAGTAATCGTCATTAATCTCCAACTTTTTAATCTTACTTTGATAAATATTATTTATTATCGCAATTGCTATAGGAGAAATAGTTGCGATCATTGCAATAATGGATGCAAAATTATCATTAATAAATTCGTTTATATTATTACCTCATTTTAATTATTATATCAAACAAATAGAAATAATGCCTGCAAGCAATAGAAAGGAAAGTATATGAGGAAAATAAAAGGACATCTAATCATAAAAATAAAACTAAACGAGCAAAAGAATCTAAAACTAAAAATGGAACTGCACTTAATAATAATAATAATAATAATGCAATACAAAATACTAACTCTCTTTCAAAAGTAAATAATCATAATTTAAGGAAATATCAAAATGATTTTAAAGACAATGTAATATTAGTTGGTACTGATAATTTAATTAAAGATGCTAAGTCATTATACTTTAGAGAATTCGAAGATGTAAGAATAAATTATAACAATACTCAAACTAGAAATGATAGAAAAATAGATAATTACTTTAATCATATAAATGAATCTAACCGAGATTTAGCTTGTGAAATAATTTTAGAACTTGGAGATATGAACTTTTGGTATTTCAAAGATAAAGATTATAAATATAAAATTATTGATGTTTATAAAGAACAACTAAAAGATTTAGAAAAGATATTACTGAATTTAAAATAGCAAATGCAGTAGTTCATTTTGATGAACTATCACCTCATGTTCATATAGTTGGTGTTCCAGTCAAAGATGGATATACTAACGGGATGAAAAAGCAAGTAGCTAAATCATAAATATTCACAAGAGCTAGCTTAACTAAATTACAAGATACAATGATAGTCAAATGTCTTGAATCTTTTAATAAGATTTATAATGAGCAACTAACTCTAAAAGAGAAACAACAAGGAAAAGGTTTTGATGAAAAATCTTATAATAGAAAAGATATGATTGAAGTTTTAGAAATGGAAAGAAAAAATAAAGAGTTATTAAATAATGCAAATAAAAAAGTAGATAATCTTAATGATAAATCTATTAATATAACTACTCTACTAAATGAATTAGAACCAGCTAAAAAAAATAATTGTATTAACTCAAAAGATGGTATCGACTATATTACAGAATATATAAAAGAAACTAAAGAAGCAACTCCTACTATTAAAAATATTAACTCACTAGACTCATCTTCAAAGAAGGTTGATAGATATTTGAATGAATATGATACAAACAAAGAAGACTTAGTATTTGAAAATATACAAAAAGATAAAATTATATATAGTTTAAATAGAGATTTAAATGTTGCCACTAAAACTATATATACCTTAAAAGATAAGATTAAGACACTACAAGAAGAAATATTTAAGTTTAAAAGTTTCTTCAAAAGAATCACAGGTTATTTTAGAAGTAAAATATTATTTAAACATGACAAAGAAGCTTCTATGCTACTTGATGATATGAAAGCAACTAATACTATTTCCACTAACGAATATGAACATATAGTTTATGGTAAGAAATTAGATATTGAAGATAAAAATAAAGATAAAAAAGAATATTTGAGATAATAGTTAAAAATAATGTCTTTAAAAGGTATTATTTTTTGCGATATTCTATGAAAATCCTATTATATGCTATAATATCTTTATTAAAAACGAAGTATGGAGGTTAAAATGAAACTTATTAAATTTAGAATAACAAATTATAAAACTATTGAAGATACGGGATGGTTGAACATTGATAATATAACATCGCTTGTAGGTGTTAATGAGGCAGGAAAATCAAACATAATTACAGCACTGTTAAAATTAAATCCCGTTGATGATGAATTGAAAATTAATATATTAAATGATTATCCAAGGGGTAAATTTGCCCAAGATGTTAAAAACATACCAAACTTATTTTTTGCAGAAGCTATATATGAGTTAGAAAAAACATTTGTGAAAAAAATAATTAAAGAAGAAACCGATGAAGAAGGAAATATATCTGAAAAAGAGATAGTAGAAGGAGAATTTAATTATATAAAACTTAAAAAAAGTTACGATAATAAATTATCAATGTATTTACTAAAAAATCTAGAAGACAAAAATGAAAGTTTTTTAATTACAGAGGATAAAATAAATGAAAATCTACCTAAATTCATATATTACGCATCTTATGCAAATTTAGATACTGAAATTCATTTGCCAACTGTAATTAATAATGTAAATAACTATAAAAATTTGCCTGAAAAACCGAAAAATAAAGCTAAAACTCTTAAGTTATTGTTTGATTATATCGGTTTAAGTCCTAATGATATTTTGTCTCTAGGTAGTGAGCAGTCACATGGTACAAGCAACAAAGCAGAAGAAACAATTTTAGCTGAACAAGAAAAAAAGAAGGAAAGATTAGCTCTATTAAATTCAGCAAGTAAAAGTATGTCAGATGAATTCAAAGAATGGTGGAAACAAGGTGATTATACTTTCAGATTCCATGCAGATGGAGATTATTTTACAGTATATGTTAAAGATAGCTTAAGGACAGAAGAGATCGAATTAGAACATAGAAGCAGTGGATTACAATGGTTTTTTAGTTTTTATTTAATATTTCAAGCAGAATCAAGAAATTCACACCAAGATACTATTATTTTATTAGATGAACCAGGTCATACCTTGCATCCAATGTCCCAAAAAGACTTAGCAGTATTTTTTAGTGAATTATCAGCAAAAAATCAATTAATTTACACAACTCATTCCCCTTTTCTAATAGATTCAACTAATATTACACAGGCAAAAGCGGTTTTTGTTGACTCTAAAGGTTTAACAAAAGTAACTGATGATTTGAAAGCAAATAAAAAACAAGCTGAAAAATCCATTTATCCAATAAATTCTGCTATAGGTATTACTATATCTGATACAATGTTGATAGGTTGTAAACCAATAATTGTAGAAGGTGTTTCTGATCAAATTTATTTATCATATATTAAAAGATATTTAATGAAACACAAAGGATTTTCAAATACTGAAGAACTTATTTTTTTACCGGTAGATGGAACCAAAAATATTAAACCGATTGTTTCTATTATTACTGGAAGAGATGATGAATTACCTTGCGTTTTAATTGATAATGATGTTTCTGGAAAAGAAAAATCAAAAAATTTACAAAAAGGTTTATATATAGATGATAAAGATAAAGTTTTAAACGTAAATGACTTTTTATTAAAAACAGTAGTAGACGCGGAAATTGAAGACATTATGGTAAAAGATATTTTAATTGAAGCATTTAATAAGGAATTTAAATTTGATGAAGACTTTGAAATAGATGAAACTAATAGCTTAAGCATTGTTAAACAAATAGAAAATTTTTGTAAAAATAATGAGTATGAATTATCAATAGGATGGAAGGTATTACTTTCAAGACGTTATATACAATCAAATAGTACTCCTAGCGATGAAATAATTGGAAAATGGGAATTATTATTTGAAAAATTTAAAGGATAAGATTAAAATGAGATACGAAGATTTAAAGTTTAAAATTCCGAGTGAATCTTCTACTTACAAAGAAGATAGCAATTATGTTATTAAAATGATTGATAACATTTTGGAAGATAGAAGAAAATTAGGAGATTATAAAATAATTATAAATACTAATTTAAAATTAGGGCTACCTTTAGAGAATATAAACAAAATAGCAGGGCCTATGATAGAAGCTTGGGCAACTGAAGTTTTTTCAGGTATAAGAGATATACCTGAAAATGAATATTCACTTATAAATGTAGAAGCACAACAACGACTTGGAATGGCTGATATTGTTTTACAATTTAAAAAAATAGAATTTGACACTGTAATAACTGGTAATATAGATGTTAAAGCTACAGCAAACGATATAGAAAATTCAGGGAAGGGTCCTAATATTACCTCTTTTTCTAGAATTAGAACAGCTTACGTAGATGATCCTGATTATATGTTTGTTATACTTTCAATTAAGCATAAAGTATATTGTGAAAGAAATTCCGATACAGGATTAATGGATGGAATAATGGAAATAGCAAGTCATAATGCATATGACTTAAAATATATTTCTGCTTCTGATATAAATTACAATCCCGCTTTAGGAACTGGACAAATTCAGATTAAGGATATACATTATGTGACAAAAGAATATAGGAACACCTGGGAAATGTGTCAATTATTAGATAACAAATATTTGAGAAGCACTAGAAGAACAATTGAAGATTTTTATAGGGAGGCAAAGAAACACAAATGGATCAAAGATTAGAAATTATACATAGTGACGCAATAGATCATATGAAAAAAATACCAAGCGAAACAATTGATTTAATTGTGACAGATCCTCCATATAATTTAAATAAAAATTACGGGAACAATCAAGATAATTTAGAATTTGAAGACTATCTAGAATTTTCGAAAAAATGGCTAACTGAGGCTAAAAGAATTTTAAAAAAAAATGGAACAATATATATTTTCATGGGGATGAGGTATATTTCATATATTTATAATATTTTAGAACAAGAATTAGGCCTTACTTTTAATTCGTGGATTACATGGCACTATACTCAAGGTATTGGAAAAACAAAAGGTTTTTCACCAAGACATGATGATATACTTATGTTTACAAAAGATGCCAAAAAATTTACATTTAACCTAGATGAAATAAGAGTTCCTCAAAAATACTATAGGAGTGTAAATAATATGAGAGGTGCTAACCCTGGAAATGTTTGGTCTTATTCGCATATGCATTATTGTAATAAAAATCGTCAAAGCCACCCCACTCAAAAACCTGAAGGGATATATGAAAGAATTATTTTAGCTTCATCAAATGAAAATGATTTAGTTTTGGATCCTTTCTTGGGTTCAGGAACTTGTATTAGAGTTTGTCAACAACTAAAGAGAAATTGTATAGGTATAGAATTAAATGATGAATATATAAATTTATCAAAAGAAAGGCTAAAAGAATCATTTAATGGATTTGATAGTATTGACGAAAGAATGAAAAGATGTCCAAACGATTTAAATGATGAAAAAATTAGAAACGATTATATTGAAAATCACATTAATTGGTTTTTAAAAAATCATGAATCAGATATTAATTCATTTTTAAATGATGTTAATGAGAAGTATAAGAATAAAGTTTCAAAGAAAAATGCTAAGTAACAGCAAACATTATTTGATTTTAAATAAAAAATACTTGATAATAAAAACAAATAATTATATAATATAAATACAGAGGGATATACTCCCATAATTTCTTAAATAACCACCAAAAAGGTTCCATGTGTAAGCAACTTACAAACTATATTCAGTTTGTAAGTTTTTTAATTATAAAGATGCTCCCTTTGTTTGGATGGGAGTATTTAACCTTATCTGTATACTCGGTACTATTTATTTTGTTTAATGTAGTAAAGATAATAAAAATGATGGAAAACGAAAAAATTTTAGTCACAAGTTACATGACTTATATTTATTGCACTCCAACTAATAAATTTTGATGTTATAGGGATTGTATTTACTTTTAATGGTGATAATAGTTAAGTTAGTTCTGTATGCTGCTAAAATTGTTGTATTATTAAATGTATGCTATAAATAGTGTTGTATTTTGTGAATAAATATTAAGGAAAATTTGAAATGAAAAAAATATTAGCATTAATACTTGTTTTATTGTTAGTGATGGGCTGTGGTGCTCTGCCTGAAAAACATGATAAAAATAACGATCTTAATGAAACGATAAATGAAAAAAAATATGAGGAAAGAACTTCGATAGTTAGTTTAGTTTTTAGTGA
>CAYJER010000060.1:0-10214 GCA_964369225.1 uncultured Eubacteriales bacterium | reverse complement strand
TTACTAACTGTTGCTTAAATTCATCCGTATACTTCTTTTGATTTTTTGCCATGTTCGACAACTCCTTTATCTTTTTACATAGATTATACTCTGTTCAACTTTTTGTGTCTACTGTTATATACTAACACCATGGGGAGCGAAAAATAGCCAATAAAATAAGCCGACAAGAGCGTGTCCCACGTTTAAAGGGAGTTGCTGTGAATATGGTCGTTTAAGTTAAATTTTTGCACCTATCGGCGGTAATGCGGTTTGATTTCATACTCCTGTATTGGGAACGAGCAAAAAAATAGTCCTGCTATTTTTGAATACAATACAAAACTTTAAAAACAAAGGAACATAATTGAAAGCGGGTAAATCCGCTTTCATTCTGACTTTAGAATGAGTGGTTTTACGGAACGGTCAAGACCGCTCACTACTACTCTGTAAAGTTCAAATTTCTACTAAGAAGTTATTAAAACAAGAACTTAAAAGTGATTGTAGGGGAGGGTCTCTGTGCCATCCCGAGAGGTATGGATAAACTCTAGTTGTCGGGAGGGCACGGAGACCAGACGTGTTGATTAGCAAATTTATTCATGTAGGGGCGGATATTATCCGCCTAAAAATTTGGTGATTTTGCCTAAGTTTCATAGGCGGATAATATCCGCCCCTACATGGATTTGTGCGTTTTAACAAATTGATTTTTAATCAAAAAACGTAATCAACACGTCTGGATAATATCCGCCCCTACATGGCTAAATTTTCTAAGAGGCATGTCTGCACAGAGACCCTCTACTACAATCAAGTGTTAAAATTTCTATTACATTAAAGACATGCTCAAACCAAAATTTCATATTCTGTAAAAAAATATCTTCTTACAATTACTTGTAGGTAGGTGTTTTTTGTTTAATTCTAATAGAATATGTACTAGCTATATTAGCATAACAATCTAATTTAGCTCATACAATTTACAAATAACTACAAAGAGGTATGCTATGGATAAATTTGAAGAAATGCGAAACGTTGATGTTCGAGGAGTAGACCGAAACTTTCTAAAAGACATTAGAGATGTTGTAGTTGACACTAGTCTTCCGCATGAAGAACGCTTGGAAAGCTTTTTAAAACAAATTGGCAACCCATATTGCTATAAATATAAAGACATAGTAGTCAAAATTAGTTTTTCTGAGGATAGCGACGAGACACTTGAAGATAAACTAAAATTATTTTTGGCAAAAAATAATAACAATGGATAAAACACTTGACTTTATCGGTTTAAAGTGGTATATTTAAACTGATAAGTAGATCATTGAAAATCCATCGTTTAGTTTTTTGGGAAATTACTTTATGATTGGAGATTCATAAATGAAAAATAATAAATATCGTTGCAGTATTTATCTTCGTTTATCAAAAGAGGACGGAGATAAATCCGAGAGTGATAGCATAAGCAATCAAAGAGAATTGATTTATCAATTTTTAAGGGATAAGCCCGAAATCCAAGTTGTATCAGAAAGAATTGACGATGGTTATAGTGGCGTAAATTTTGACAGACCAGCCATGAAAAAGTTGATTGAAGACGCTAAAAATGGGGTGATTAACTGTCTTGTGGTTAAGGACCTTTCACGTCTTGGAAGAAACTACATAGATGTAGGAAAATATCTTGACGACATTTTTCCATCGAATGGAATTAGAGTTATTTCTATAAATGAAGGTTATGATAGCGTAGGCGGTCGTACAGTAAACGACAATTTAGTTGTACCCCTATTGAATTTTATGAACGACTCTTACTTGCGTGATATATCGCACAAAGTTAGAAGCCATTTAGAAGTGAAACGCAAAAAAGG
The DNA here is from genome assembly GCA_964369225.1 of uncultured Eubacteriales bacterium. Lineage (GTDB taxonomy): Bacteria > Bacillota > Clostridia > Oscillospirales > Acutalibacteraceae > SIG603. The sequence continues at coordinate 8,397 of CAYJER010000060.1, read as the reverse complement.
TGATTTAATGGCACCATTTGCGGTATATGGGTATCTTAAACATCCAAATGACAAACATAAATTGATTGTAGATGATTATGCAGCTAATATTGTTAGGGAAATATTCGACTGGAAAATTCAAGGAATGAGCCAGCAGAAAATCGCCGATAAACTTAATAGCCTTGATGTGTTATCTCCGTTAGAATATAAAAGGTATTGTGGCTTAGATTATAAAAGTAGTTTTCAAAAGAAAGCTAAGGCACAGTGGTCTGCGGTTGCGATTGGTCGAATACTTAAAAATGAGTGTTACATAGGCACTATGGTTCAAGGGAAAAGAAGTCTTCCTAATCATAAATCCAAAAAGGCAGTTTACAAGTCAAGTGAGGAATGGATAAGAGTAGAAAACACACATGAAGCGATTGTGAATAAATCTCACTTCATGATAGTTAATCAATTGTTATTAGCGGATACTAGAATAGCTCCTTGTAAGAATGAAGTATATCTTTTTTCAGGTCTTTTGTATTGTGGTGATTGTGGAAATGGACTAGTAAGAAATGGCGTTTACAAAAATGGCAAAAAATATTTTTACTACATGTGTGGCAGAAATAGAACCTATAAAGAATGTTCTTCGCATAGAATTAGTGAAACTTCTATCACTAACAGCGTTTTAGTTGCGTTGCAACAACATATTTCAAATATAGTAAAGCTTGATAGGCTACTAAGTAGTATTGAAAAAATCCCGATAAATCCTAATGAATTTAATAAATTTAATGTAAATATAGTTGGAAAAGAACAAGAGATAAAGCGATATGAGCATTTGAAGACTGTATTATTTGAAAAGTTCTCTGATGCAGTTATAGAAAAAGAAGAGTATTTACGCTTAAAAGAATTTTATGATAATAAACAGGCGCTTTGCCAAAAAAGCATAAACGAACTAAACTTAGAGTTAAATAAACTTATTCAAAATAGAGATAATGAAACAGTGTGGATGCAAAAATTCAAGCAATATAGAAATATTGATAGCTTGGATAGGAAAATCACTGTGAATTTAATTGACAAAATAACAGTATACAATGATAAGAGAATAGAAATTCGTTTCAAATATCAATACAATTATGAACTCGCTGCGATTAGTGCAACAGCTACCAGTAACAAGGAGGCTGTCTAATGGCTAGAGTAAGCAGAAAGAATAAAACAGTAAGCCTAGCAACTGAAAAAACATACAAAACAGCAATATATTTAAGGCTTTCAGTTTTTGACAGTGGCACTGATAGTGATGATGTAATTGAAAATCAGAGAAGTATGACTGAATGCTTTGTAAATAGGCAGAAAGATATGCGTTTAATATCTGTTTATTGTGATAATGGTTTTAGTGGAACAAATTTTAGTAGACCTGAATTTGAGAGATTGCTCAAAGACATAAAGACTAATAAAATTGATTGTCTAGTGGTTAAGGATCTTTCACGTTTTGGAAGAAATTACATTGAAGTAGAAAATTATTTGCAGATTTTCAATTCTTTAGGTATTCGTTTTGTGGCAATCACAGATAATTATGACACTCTCAACAACAATAAAAATGATGAACTAGTAGTTCCAATGAAAAATATTATTAACAGTTTTGTGGCTAAAGATATATCGAATAAAGTATCAACTGTTATGAAACAGAAGCAACAAAACGGAGAGTTTATCGGTGCGTTTGCACCTTTTGGGTACATGAAAAATCCTGAACAAAAAAATCACTTGATAATAGACCCAGTAACGGCTCCAATCGTTAAAGAGATTTTTCAACTTAAATTATCGGGTTATGGCTTTACTAAAATTGCAAGAAAATTAAATGAAAGAAACATAGCGTCACCACTTTTGTATAATTATTTAAGTGGTAGATACAAAATTAAGCTTAAGCCAACTGGAAATAAAGCTATTTGGAATAGCACAATGATTAAGCAGATTATAGAGAATTACACTTACACAGGCAACTTAACTCAAGGTAAACGTGTTAAATCTCTTGCCAGTGGGATAAAGACTAGCGATTTAGAGAAATCTCAACATATCATAGTAAATAATACTCACGAGGCTATAATATCTGAAGAGATATTCAAAGAGCTTGAAATGAGAAACGCTAAAACATCAGAAAAATACAGAGAAGAACGTTGTAAACATCCATCATTTGAAAATAAATATAAATCCAAAGTGGTTTGTGCTGACTGTGGCACAAAAATGATACGTATAAAAAATGTAGGCAAAGATGGAAAAATAAGCTACAATCATATTTGCAGACTATATAAGCAAAATCTAAATGCAGGAATTTGCACAAAAAAGAATGTTAGAGAAACTAGTTTAGAGGAAATAATCTTATTAAGTTTGAACAGTCAAATAAAATTGTTGACTGATTTAAATAAAAAGATTGAAGATTATAAAAATACAGATGAATATAAGTCGATAATTCAAGAAAACAATATTCAATTATCAAAATATCAAGACTTGCTAGACCAGAATTTACACAAACAATCAAAATTATTTGAAATCTATGCAGATGGAATGATGGATTTAGAAGAGTACAATAGTATGAAGTCTGTCTATATAAAAGATGCACAAGAGCTTGATACTAAAAAGTTAGAGCTAGAAAATAGGGGAGAGCAAGAAAATGAAATATTATCAGCTCAAAATCAATGGATAAAGTCTTTCATTGAGCAGAAAAACACAGAAGTTTTAACAGTAAATTTTATTGATTCAATGATAGATAAAATTGTGGTAAGTGGATACAACGACATAGAAATTATTTGGAAATACAGTGACTGCTTTTCATTGTTAAGGTGCTATGATGAAAAATAAACTTGATAAGCCAATCATAGGACGAAAAATATTAGCAATATATTTAAGACTTTCTAAAGAAGATTTAAACAGTGGCGAAAGCGACAGTATCTCTAACCAAAGAGATTTGCTGACTAATTTCATTAAAACTCATGATGAATTAAAAGAATATGAACAACTAGAATTTGTTGACGATGGAATAAGCGGTGCAACATTTGACAGACCGGCGTTAAACAAACTTTTAAATCTAGCAGGAAAAACAATAAAAGTAATTTTAGTTAAGGACCTTTCACGATTTGGCAGAAACTTAATCAAAGTTGGAGATTATATCGACCAGATATTCCCTGAACTGGGTGTAAGGTTTATATCGGTAAACGACGGCTATGACAGCAATGACTTAAGAGGCAGGACAGCTGGTCTTGACGTAGGTCTAAAGGCTTTTATTAACGAGATGTACAGCCGAGATTGTTCAAATAAAATAAAGGCTTCAAAGCGAATGAAGCTGAAAAATGGTGAATATATTGGTGGACTTCCTTTTTATGGGTATATGAAAAGTCCAACTGAAAAAAATAAGCTTATTAAAAATCCTGACACAGCACCTATAGTGAGTTTGATCTTTAAGTTGGCGAACAATGGAAACACAGCCATGGAGATAACAAAAAAATTAAATTCAGATGAAGTGTTATCTCCTAGAATGTATCTAAAATCGCAAGGTTTAGATAAAATACGAGGAACAAAGGCGGTCAAAGAAAATGAAGGCATTTGGATTATTAGCACAGTTAGAAGAATTTTATATGATGAAAGATATACAGGTGTTCAGATTAGTGGCAAGACAGAAAGAGTAGCAATTTCTTCTAAAAAAATAAGAAAAATTCCTCCTGAAAAATGGATCATCACAGAAAATGCACATGAAGCCATTGTAACAAAAGAGGAATGGAAAAAAGCTGGAAATATATTTCGCAAACGAGTTAGAAAAAGTAAAGCGAAAGACAACGATAGAAACGTTTTTAAAGAAATAGTAAAATGTGGCGACTGCTCAAGAACTTTATCTTTGTTTAAAGACCAAAAACAGCCGTGTTATCGTTGCAACACTCACAAGTTTATCAAAGAGGCAAAATGCAGTAACACACGATTAAATGAAGCAGTTTTGAAAGAATTGGTCTTAGACAATCTACACAAGCAGATACAACTTTTTAAAGATAATAAATCAGAAAGCAGTTTAGAAAACCACATTCAAAAGGATATTCTTACAGCCGAACAAAAAATAAATAGGCTACAAACTGAAAAGACAAGTTTATTTGAAAGTTTGGCAGACGAGAAAATCACCAGAGAAGAATTTCAAAATGAAACTACAAAAATCTCACAAGAAATATCAAAGTTTAAAACTACAAAACATAAGCTACTACATAGTTTAAACGACTTAGAGATATCAAAAAAATCAAATAATATAGATTTAGGAAGATATTCAGAAGTGTCAGAGCTTTCAGCAGAATTAGTAAGGCTGCTAATTAATAAAATTATAGTTTATGACAGCACAAAAATAGAAATTTTCTGGAATTTCAAGACCCCATAAAATTTTATGGGATACCCAAGAGCCAAGCTTAATTGTGTGAATTGTTAGATAATTCCTCTTCCTCCAACTACCAGATGATTGTCAGTATTAAGTTCAAAAAATCTCCAACACTCTATGTCTAAAGAGGTATCAATGATAATTTCAAGTACAAAATTATTAGTTAAATGAATTTTAATATCACCAAGCTTGTTAATCTCGATTTTTTTTACTATAAATTTTACTGAGGTATCATCAAATAAACTTGATGTAATCTCGTCAAATTTATTTTTACCTTTTACATCCCAATCAAAATTATTCCAGTCGAAGTCTAACTTTTTTTCTACTTCACTTGACGGTTGATACATATCATATTTACCTAGAAAAACAGAGTCTCCACAGATAAATCTTGAATTACATTCAATGTGCAGAGCTAGTTTCCCAATTGAAATTGTTTTCTTGACAAAACCTTCTGAGTTTTGATTTTTCTTCCGTACTTCTTTATCAATTAGTTCCCCAAAATGTATTAATATAGACCCTCCAGCTCTACTTACACTTTGCAATGGTTTATCTATCAAAATAGATAATTTTTCTTTCATTGCTTGAATTTCTGTTTTTTTCATGTTACTCCTCCTATCATTTATCAAATAAGTCTTTTGCTATCTCAAGTATTTGAATCATTTTAAAATAATATCTATCAACTTTGTTTCTTATACAACCAGTTATATGTCCTTACCTTTTATTATATATTTATCTTTATTACTTTGCAAGCACTTTGCATAAATAATATACCATAAAATGATACGGACATTCACTGACATGTTTTATGTTTCAAAATATATTTGAATATAAAACAGGTAGTTTAGATCTTGATTGCTCGTATTCCCCAATAAAGTATAATTTATAGCCTACTCAAACCTAATTTGTACAAAACTGCAATAAAACGGCTTGAATTTACTAAAAAAATAATTTTGTACAAAATAGTTATGCGACACTTGACACAAGCTAACCAAATGCTTTTGACAATGAAAATGGAAGATACAATGGATCTTGCGGTAACTCCTACACCTGTAGTTCAAGCAGTCAAAGAAGACAACAGAGCTGATCAAGCTATAAAAGAAGAAGTAGTAATTGACGAAGCTCCAGCAGAAGAAACAGCTCAAGAAGAAGCTCCAGAGGCTATAGCCGACGAAGCATAACTTTAATACCATAAAATTTAGACTGTGACTTTTTGTCGCAGTCTATTTTTTTGAGGCATGGAGAACTTAGGGTATGGACACACCAAAATCATTCGTATGATGAACGAACTTGATTCTGAAAAAGGTGTAGGCTTAATAGTTAGAAAAAAACAAGGACAAGGCAAATCAACAAAAATTTATGTAAAAAAATTCGTAGTAGGAGAAGTCAAGAGTTCTTAAAACAGGAAGTGCAGACTGCTCAGATTGTTACACTAGTTATAATAATATAAATTATACTGAATTAAGTGATAATCAATCTATCAATCACAGTGAATTGTCAAGTGAAAAAAATGAAATACATAAAGATAGATTGAGTGATGGAATGACAAATCAAGATGTAGAAGAGTATGCTGTAAGTTTGATGTGGGAGAAAAAGACAATACCATTTGAATTTATAGAAGATTACCGCCTAATGAGAGCTGCTATCCACGAGCTAACCGAGTATGAACACCACAAAAGTAATGCTGACAATAATATCGAATATGCAAATAGTTTTGATTTTGTAGCATTTAAGCTGTTTAATGAAGCTTTAGTTCAGATGTTGACAGAGGATAGCACAACTATAAAAGGGGCAATTGAAAGCAATACAAATATTTATTATAGAATAATTGAGTATGTGAGAATTGAAAGCGATTATTTACAATTTACAAGAAAGTACTATTTGTGAGTGGGAATTAAAAGCCAAAGTAGAGATAAAACTGTGTGACGAAAAGTGAGTTATAGAATATGGAAGACTTTTCACAATTCGACAATAGATTTTTTGTGCCAATATGTGGTATAATGAATTAAATCCACATCTGAAAGGTTTGAGATCATTTATATTTTTTGAGGAGAATCTATATGCAAGAACATGTAGTTAAGATAGAAAATTTAGTAAAGCACTATAATTCAAATTTTGTTAAAGCAGTTGATGATATATCTTTTGAAGTGAAAAAAGGAGAGTAGTTCGCTTTATTAGGGGTCAATGGGGCAGGGAAAAGTACTACAATAAACATACTGTGTACACTTTTAACTAAATCAAGCGGTAAAATCTCTGTTTGCGGTTTTAATCCTGAAAAGAAATATTATTAATGATTTTTACGTATCGCCTGTTAATAGGAATACACTTTTATTTAGTTATTTGTTTTCATCCATTGTAATTTGCACAATATTTTTGCTTGCTTTTATCCTCTTTTTTGAAATATATTTATTGTTTATGTACGGCATTTCTTTTACGTTGACGCAATTATTTGCAGTATTGGGAGTTACTGTATTATCTCTATTGGTTGGCAATTTATTTGTACTGATTATTACATCTTTTGTTAAAAGAGAGCAGGCAATGGGTGCTATCGGGACAATTTGGTGGACAATGTTAGGATTAGTTTGCGGTGCATATGTCCCAGTAGGAATGCTGGGCGAAACAATTACGCAAGTATTTACGCTTTTACCTTTAAACACGCTTTCAAGACAGGTTTTCTTTATGAATATTTCTTCAACTAATCTACCGGAGCAGGTGTTAAGTGGGGAATATGCAAAAGCTTATGGATATGAGCTGTTTATAAACGATGAAAAATTATCAATTTTGGCATTATGTCTCATTGTAGTGGCTTTTATTGTTCTATTTGGAGTCGTTTTGATTGCAAGATTTCATAAGATGAAAAAAATGAATGATATCGAATACAAGCAAACTTAAACGATTTTAGTAGCTGAGGCAACAGAAGCCCCAGAAGTTATAGCAGAGCAGGCATAACTTCAAATATAATACACTAAAATTTAGACTGTGACTTTTGACGCAGTCTATTTCTATTTGCTATATTAGGAAGATTAAAGACACTACAATTCAAAAAAATTCTGATTTACTAGACCACATAGGATAAGTTAACTTATTGGAAGTTTTATTCAGTGTGAAATATTAGTTTAATTTGATAAATTTAAATTTTTGTAATAAAATAACTATATATTAAATGAATAGAGGATTGCAATATGAATTACTATGAAAAACTACAAACATTTTGCTTAGTATTACAAGAAGAAGAGCGTAGCAAAAACACAATTGACAAGTATTTGAGGGATATTAGAAAATTTCTTGAATTTAATGAATCTAAGATAATAAAAAAAGAGACTATAATATTCTATAAAGAATATTTAATTGAAAAATATTCGCCTAGAAGTGTTAATTCTATAATCGCTGCAATTAATAAATTTTTAGATTATATTAATCTAGCGGATTTAAAGATAAAACCACTTAAAATTCAGAGAGAAATTTTTTCAAGTGAAGAAAAGGAACTTAGTCAAAAAGATTATCTAAGACTAATAGAAACTGCCGAAAAAAAAGGAAAGCACAAACTTTCCTTAATAATACAGACAATTTGTTCAACAGGTATAAGAGTTTCAGAACTTCAATATATCTGCTTTGAAAGTTTAAGTCATGGTAGGGTAGAGGTGAGACTTAAAGGTAAAAACAGACTTGTGTTTATTTCTAAGGAGTTAAGAAAGGCGCTTAAAGAATACTGCAAAAAAGAAAAAATCAAGAGCGGAATTATCTTTAGAACAAAGAATTTCAAGCCTCTTGATAGAACCAATATATGGAAGATGATGAAGCAGATATGTAAAAAAGCTAATGTTAATGCAGAGAAAGTTTTTCCACATAATTTAAGACATTTATTCGCTAGAACTTATTATAAGATTCATAAAGATATCTCAAGGTTAGCAGATATCTTAGGACATTCCAATATAAATACTACCAGAATGTACACCATGGAAAGCGGTAGTTTTCATCAAATTCAAGTTGAAAGATTAAATTTGATATATAAAAAAAGTACCACATAATTTTCATTATGT
>CAYJER010000059.1:0-10393 GCA_964369225.1 uncultured Eubacteriales bacterium | reverse complement strand
TATGGACTTATGCACCCGTAAGATTATTGGATACGCATATGGTGCAAATATCACTGCTGATCTAGCTTTACAAGCAGTTAAGAATGCTACACTAAATGTTCAAAGCACAGAAGGAATTATTTTGCACAGTGATTTAGGTAGCCAATATACAAGTGGTCTATTTGAATCTTATATGCAGAAGCACAAATTCATCCATTCGTTTAGCAGAAAAGGAAATCCATATGATAATGCTTGTATAGAATCATTTCATGCAACATTAAAAAAAGAAGAAATTTATCTACACAATTACCAAAACTTTAAGCAGGCTAAATCAGCCATCTTTGAGTATATAGAGTCCTGGTACAACAGAAAAAGGATTCACAGTGCACTTGGTTACAAAACACCCCAACAAGTAGAGGATGAATTTACTCGAGCAGCATAAATTTGTTCAACTTTTTGTGTCCAAGGTATTGACATAGGTCCAATGTTGTGTATGATAGTAGCACTATTGAAAAACCTTTTGCAGTAGCGTTAAACAACGACCCAGATGTGAAACTTTTCTTCAAAATTCCATCTAAATTTAAAATAGATACACCTATAGGAACATATAACCCCGATTGGGCAGTGTATATGGATAAAGATGGCGAGGAAAAACTTTATTTTATTATCGAGACTAAAGGTAGCGAAAACCTTTGGGACTTAAGAACCCCTGAAAAATTAAAAATTCATTGTGGAAAAGAACATTTTAAAACACTTGATATAAGCATGAATGTAGCAAAATCATGGGATAAATTTAAAGTGGAACAGTAATGTTAAACTGCAATTTTATACATTTAGACTGTGAAATTTTATCACGGTCTTTTGTTTTGATTGAAAAAATATTATGAGAAAAAAATTAGCGAAAATGTAAAAAGAATTCACAAAAAACTATTGACAAAGTGTGATTAGAGTGGTAGACTAATGGCATGGTAGCTAATTAGTTAGATAAAGTTACTTAGGAGATTTGGTATCATGTAGTGAAAGCGTAGGGGCGAAAATAAAGGGAACAGGAGGTACATTAAAGCGTGAAAAGAAAAGTGACAGTTAAATGGAATTATAATAAAATTTTATCACAATTTTTACGGGCGAAATTAAACGGGTAAAAGCATGGGGGATTAAGTAATAGTAAAGAAGAGTTTAAGTTTTTCTTTAATTTAAATTCAAGAAAATTTTGAGTAACTATTACTAGGGGAAATCCTCAAGAAATATGAGGGAATTAAGAAGTCCTTAAGTTAGATATTAGATGTAAGAGGTCAAGCGTATTGAAGTTTAACATCTGTTCTCTGATGAAAAAATTGAATAAGGAAATCAGAGATATATGACTTGAATGGGCGTGAATTTAAGTCGAACCTACATACTAAACTACTTTGATATATAAAACCTGCTAGGCAGGAAAAGGAGTAGAAACGTATGAAAACTAAATTATTAACAAAAATAGTAGCGGTCGCAATGGCTATGATAACTACAATTAATTCATATCCACTTGTAAGCTATGGCAATGAATTGCAATTAGAGCAAGAAATTAGTGAGGCAGTTGAAGATTGGAATTTAGGAGAACCGGAAATTCCTGTTCCAGTAGAGGCAGTCAAAAAAGAAGAAGCTGAGATAGTAGCAGAAATCGTAGAGAATAGAGATGAATTCTCTAAAGAATATCTTTTAGACAACGGACAGCAGTTGTTGATGGTGTATCCAACAGCGGTTCACTATGAAGAAGATGGAAACTGGATGGAGATAGACAACACACTAAAGGCAGAGTTGGTCGATGGTGTGCAGATGTACAGCAATACCTCAGGAGAGTGGGATGTAAAACTTCCACAAGAAATATCAAAGGATAATGCAGTGCATATCACTAAAGGTGAAAACAGTCTAAGCTTTAGTTTTGCAGGTCAGCTATCAAAAGAAACAGAACTTAAAAAGGCAGTACAAAGCAGTGGATTAACTCTTGCTCCTTCATTAAGTCTTGAAGCTGAACAAAGCCTTGAAGCTGAAAAAGTTATCGAAAAAGTTGAAGGTGAAAACTTTGAAATCGAAAACATAAAGGCATCAAGGGCACAAATACAAGAGTTTGAAATTGATACCGCAATAGACACTCAAGAAGATCTGACACTTAAAAAGATAAACACTGCAGTAGAGTATAAATCAATCTATGAAGATGTAGACTTAAAGTATGATTTAATATCAAACAAGTTAAAAGAGTCTATAATAATTGATTTTAAGCCTGAAAGTGAGTTAGCCTATAAATATGTAATAGAGACAGATAACCTAGTATTGCAGTTGCAAGAAGACAACAGCATACACGCATATGACAAAGATGATATGAAAGAGCCTGTCTTTTACATGCCAGCACCATTTATGGTTGACAGCAACAACATATTTAATTCTAATGTAAATGTAAGTCTAAACGAGATAGAAACAGGCTATGAGCTGATATATACTCTACCGCTTGAGTGGCTACAAGACAGCGAAACAGAGTATCCAGTAATATTAGACCCTGTAATTCAACCTGAATTAACAGTCTCGAACATTAGAGATCAAACCGTAGCCTCAAAACGTAATCTTGATTACACATGGGGAATGGTAGAAGTAGGTTATTATTCAACAGAGGGAAAAGAAAGAGCATTCTTAAAGTATGCAGATCTACCCGAATTAACATCAGCGGATGTAATAACCTATGCGGATATTTCTTTGTATAAAGCAGCAACAACTTATACAGAAGTGCAAGTGAATGCACATCAGGTAAACGGAACATGGGAGTCTAACACAATAACATGGGCAAACATGCCAAGTTATAATCCAACAGTAGAAGATTTCCAAATGGTTAAAAACCAAGGTTGGTGTACATGGGATATCACAAATATAGCAAGTGGATGGTATGAAGGAAGCAACACAGGAGTGATGCTAAAAACTACAGATGCAGTAGAAAATGCAGCACAAAGAAACTTCCATCAGTTCTATTCATCAGACTATGGTTCAGTAATGCCAGTGCTTAGAATACAATATGTAAATAATACAGGACTAGAGGGTTACTGGGACTACACAGCACATTCAGCAGGCAGAGCAGGAATAGGCTATGTGAATGATTACACAGGAAATCTAGTGTGGGTGAGCAATGGTCTTGGAGTATCAGGAAATTTAATGCCTGTACAGATTAATCATGTATACAATGCGAACGATAAAGATACAGATAAATTTGGAATGGGCTATGGTTGGAGAACAAACTACAACCAATTAGTATATCAATGGGAGCATGATTCAGACTATTACATATGGGAAGACGAAGACGGAACAAAGCATTACTTTAAAAAGAAGTCAACTGGAGTATATGAGGATGAGTCAGGTGGAGGACTGATACTTAAAACAACAGGAAGTGGAACTACTAAGTACAGCCTAGAAGATGAAGACGGAAACAAAAGTTATTTTGATACCTATGGAAGACTCACGAAAATATCAAATAATCAGGCAGATAAAAGTGAGATAAACATTAGTTACACAAATAACACAGGTAAGTATATAAACTATATTACAGATGGAGCAGGTAGAAAATACAGATATATTTACACTGGATTAAAAATAAAGAGAATAGCATATTTTGGCTCTGGAACATCAGAATTAGAGGATTATGAATATTATTTCACAGGAGATAATCTAACAAAAATAACATATCCAGATAATGAGTATGTGCAATTTGCCTATACAAGCAACCATTTATTAAACAAAGTTACAGACATAGACGGATACAACCTAAGGTATGAGTACAACACAACAAGTGCAGAACAACCGAATAGGATAAAAAAAGTAACTGAGTATGATGTAAACACAATAGGTGGACAGCTAAATATAGAATACGCAAACAACCAAACTACATTTACCGATCACAATGGAAACACAGAGATAAAGCAATTTAATAACTGGGGAAACACAGTGTCGGTGCAAGATGGACTAGGTAGAGCGCAGTTTGCAGAATATTCAAAGGATGACAACGATACAGGCGAACCAAATCAAATGTTGTTGGCATCTAAAATGCAGAATACTGTGACTAACATAGTTAAGAATGGTAGTTTTGAGAAGGATAGTCAATGGTCACTTGCTAAGAGGGAAGATTCGACTAGTTATGGACGCACATCATTTAGGGCGTACTCTGGGGAATATTCTTACTATATCCAAAAAATTTCATCAAATGTTCTTTGCTCAATGATGCAGAGTTCTAGTGTTAATCTTAACTTAGAAAAAGGAAAAACTTATACTTTTTCAGCATATGTCTATACCAAAGATATGATTGGAGATGGACTAGGAGCAAAAATATCAGTAACAATAGATGGTAAAAACTATGCTAGTGAAGTAATAAAAACAAATTCTGATTGGAAAAGATTAGAGGTAACTTTTACTGTTCCGGAAAACATAACAAATACCACAGCAAAAATATATATCCAAAATGGAACAAAAGGAACAGCATATTTTGATGCACTACAATTAGAAGAAGGCTCAACAGCAAGCAGATATAATCTAATTGAAAATGGGGATTTCAGACATATAGGCACATATAGCACAGACGCATATGCCTGGGCTGAAGGAAGTGGCTGTACAAGCACAGAAAAAATAGTTACATTAACAGATACAGTAGCTCCTCATGTAGATGGCAGAGTATATCAATTTGTAGGAAATGCAACAGTAGAAAAAAGGGCATATCAAGATGTACAAGTGTCAGGAGAAGCAGGCGATGTATTTACTCTAGCAGGTTGGGGCAAGGGTGACTCCGTGCCGTATACAACAGAAGCTAGAAGGTTTGGATTGTTAGCTAGATTTTATAACACAGACAATACGCAAAGTGAAGTCTTAATAAACTTTAATCCAGATACAGACAGCGACGTAAACTGGCAATATGCAGCGGGACGATTGGTAGCACCAAAAGACTACAACTATATCAGAGTGTTGTTAGTGTATGAGATGAATGCAAACACCGCATACTTTGACGGAATACAGCTGTTTAAAGAGGAATTCGGGCATAGCTATGTGTATGACGATGACGGAAACGTAATTAGTAGCACAGATTTACAGGAAAAAACAACAACATATGAATATGTAAACAACGATCTAACAAAGGCGATATTGCCAACAGGCGCACAGCAAACATATACATACGATAGCTATCATAATGTTAAGACAGCAACAAGCACAACTGGTATAGTCTCGACATTCACCTATGACGATTACGGAAACAACACAAGCGTAACAGTAGGAACAGGTTCAGATAAAATTACTTCAAGTGCAACCTACACATCAAACGGAAACTACCTAGCAAGTACAAAAAATGAGATGGGCGAGGTAACTTCTTACAATTTTAATTCAATAACAGGTGAGTTAGAATCGGTAAACACTCCAGGTAGTGACAGCACAACAGAAGTTGAGTATCAATATGATTCAATGGGTAGAGTAACATATGAATTTACAGTGATGGATGGTTATTTTATAATCAATAATAGCAACTACATTGATGATAAATTAAGCAGTTTGGGTAATTTATATAATTTCTCTTATTATTTTGACTATGGTTTATTTGATCAATTAACAGATATACAAGTAGGTAGCCGAACCCTAATAACACACACATACACAAACGACAGAAACAGAAATCTAAGCCGTTCAACATACGGAAACGGTGACTATGTCGATTATGAATATGACAGCTATGGAAGAATAGTAAGCATAGGTTATGAAGACATAGACAAGGCGGAAGAATACATTTATGACAACGACGGAAACATAGGAATTCTAAAAGACAATGTAACAGGCAGAACAAGCAAGAATTACTATGACATGTCAGACCGTCTAATGAAGTATGAAGAAATAGGCACAGATTATAGCAGTGTTTTAGAATACGCATATGACGACAAGAGTAGATTAACTTCACAAAAGCACACTCTTGACGGAACAGCGTATACCGACTCTTACACTTATGACGATGACAACAGGATAACAAAAATAAGTTCAGGTTCGGCAAACACAAGCTATACATATGACACATTAAGCCGAATATCAAACTTTACGACAAAGCACAATAGTACAAGCATTTTAAGCACACAGATAGGTTACATTGATCCGACTTCTAGTACAACAAGTACGGCAGTTGGCACATGGAAAAATACTATAGGTGGAACAAGCAAAACATACACATACACCTATGATGAGCGAGGAAATGTACTGTCAGTCAGCAACGGTACGCACACAACCACATATGTGTATGGAGACCTCGACCAACTAGTAAGAGAAAATAATCAAAGTGCAAACAAGACATACACATATTCATATGACTTAAGAGGAAATATTGTATTCAAAGTAGAATATGCCTACACAAAAGGCACACTAGGGCAAGCTCTTGATACGATAGTATATGATTATGACACTAGCTGGGACGATCTTCTAATATCCTATGACGGAAACACAATTACAAGCGATAACATAGGAAATCCTCTGTCAGATGGCACATGGAATTACCAATGGGAACACGGTAGACAGCTTGACTCAATGTCAAAATCAGGAACTAGCATTGATTATAGTTACGACAGCGACGGACTAAGAACCAGCAAAAACGTAAACGAAGTTATAACGGAATACGAGTACCTAGGCGGAAACTTAGTGCAAATGGAGCAAGGGTCTAACAAACTCCGCTTCACATATGACGCATTAGGGGCATCGGGCGTAATTTTTAACGGAACAAACTACTATTATGAAAAAAATGCCCAAGGAGATATTCTAGGAATAGTTGACACAAACAGAAACTTTGTGGTAAACTATAACTACGACGCTTGGGGAACATTGTTGTCAACAACTGGCTCAATGGCAAACACCCTAGGCGAGCTAAACCCACTCCGTTACCGTGGCTACGTCTACGATAACGAAACTAACTTCTACTACCTCCAATCAAGATACTACAACCCAGCTATGGGCAGATTCATCAATGCCGATAGCATAGTAGATACTGAACAAGGTCTAAATTCTACTAACATGTTCGCCTACTGTGGCAACAACCCAGTATCAAGAGAAGATACAGAAGGTAGATTTTTTGATACGGTTTTTGATGTAATATCTCTAGCTATGAGCGTAGCAGATATTATAAGTAACCCATACGATCTTATGAGCTGGGTCGGTCTTGTTGGCGATGTTGTTGACTTGTTTCCTGGTGTTACAGGCGTTGGTGAATTGGCAAAGGTGTTTAGAGCAGCTGATGCTACAGTATCTACTACTGTTACAATAAACAAAACTGCTGATTCGCTTGATTCAGTAATAGATACAGCTAATGCACTTAAAAAATCATCACCTAATAATAGCGTTTTTAGATCTAGTACGGGTACATATGAGATTGAATTTGCAAGTGGCTATACCTATGTAGGTAAAGGTAGTTATGACAGAATGATTACATCAGGAAAACATCACTCGAGCCCTATAAAGAAAAATAATTATAATGGCGATGTAGTAACATCAATGAAATGGCAACCAGCAAAGACTCACACTGAAGCATTTGTAAGAGAGTATTTATGGATGGATGAACGTGGATTATTTAGCGTAGATAATGAATATCTAACATATAATAAAATATGGAGTCCTGGTAAGAAAATATTTGAACAATTAATTTTTGGAAAGAAATAGGAGGAGATTGTCACTAAGACGATATAGTCTTAGTGACAATAAATAAAATGAAAATAGAATATGATTTACACAAAGGTTACACAATTATTGATGGATTTGCATATGCATCAATAAATATTCCACATAATGTACATGACGCAATAGTTATTAGACAAAAAAGTATATATACCATCGCAAGGTATAGTGATACACCAATGCACACAAATGAAGAATACATAGAATACATTAATAAGAAAAAAATTGAAAAGGCAATTGTATACACTAAAGATGTTTCATTTTTGACAAATTGTCCATCTATTAAATATTTAACAGTGGTTGTAGAATATGACGAGTTTGATTTTAGTCCATTATACGGTATGTCTCAAATAAAAAAAGTCAATTATGTGAATGGAACAAATACTTTTCATACAATAGATTATAGTAAATTTAAGAATTTGGAAGAATTGGGTTTGTTGGTGAGCAAAGGAATAATAAACTTTAACAAAATAGAAACGTTAAAAAATATAGTGGTAACTAATTTCAAAGGCGAAAACTATGATTTAACTGACCTTTTTTGTTCAAAAAATCTAATTAAACTCGAAATGATCACTTGTAAAACAAAATCGTTAGAAGGCATACAGCAATCTGAAAAAATTCAGTGTGTATACTTGTCGTATATGAGGAGTTTAACTGATATTTCAGCATTGGCGAAAGTAAAAGACACATTACAAAATTTAGCAATTGAGTGTTGCCCTAAGATTAATGACTTTTCAGTTTTAGCCGAACTTAAAAACTTAGAATATTTAAGCTTAGAGGGCAAAAATATTCTACCTAATCTTGATTTTATAAAAAAATTACCTAAGCTTAAATTGCTCGTTATTAGCATGCCGATTGAAGATGGCGATTTAACTCCTTGTTTAAAATTAGAGTACGCCTCTATAACACCCAATAAAAGGCATTACAATTTAAAGAATGAAGAATTACCTAAAAATATTTACTGTGGAGATCCAGACTATGAAGAGTGGAGGAAATACTAATTAAATAATGGCGAGGTGAAATTATGAAAATTTTTAAGTTGTTAGATCAAATAAAAGAAGAATACAAGGATGATTGTGTTGTAAGAAAAAATGAAACATTGATATGCAGATTTAGAAAAATGCCAAAGTGTAGACACATGTTTTACAAACCACTTACAGACGAATTGATAAAAGAGTGGTTAGTAGATGAGTGTAAATTGACAATGCCAAAACAATATTTAGAGTTTTTAAAGTATTCTAATGGTATAAGTTTGTTTGGTGCAAAAACAATTTACATGGGGTATACCATGGCGGTAACATTGCTAGTTATTTATGCGTTACCAAGAACAGCACCATTTACTAGACCGTTTGATGAAGAAGAACCATTTGATATACGTGTAGAAGACTTAAGGCGACATAAAAATATATCAAAAAGATGGTTGAAGTGTGGTAACTGGTATAAGGATTGTTATTTTGACACTAGGCTAACAATTTTTATTGATACTGACACACAAAGGGTATATTCTAGTGAGGAAGACAGCGATAAGATAGTACAGGAGTGGGATAGTTTTGATGAGTGTCTGTGTGACTTGATTGAAACGTTAAAGGATTCTCCATTTGAAATTAATTGAGATTAGCAATAATATTCAAGTAAAAGACAGAGTTATATCCTGTCTTAGCCTTTAGAAAAAGCCAGCGTTTGCTGGCTTTTTTGTAGTAAATAAGGAGTATTCGACTTAGCCACAAGTATAAAGGTAGGTAGCAGAACCCTAATAACACACACATACACAAACGACAGAAACAGAAATCTAAGCCGTTCAACATACGGAAACGGTGACTATGTCGATTATGAATATGACAGCTATGGAAGAATAGTAAGCATAGGTTATGAAGACATAGACAAGGCGGAAGAATACATTTATGACAACGACGGAAACATAGGAATTCTAAAAGACAATGTAACAGGCAGAACAAGCAAGAATTACTATGACATGTCAGACCGGTCGGGAAGCCCCGACGGGCGATTTGCAAAATTAGCTTTATGATTATGTTAATACAGTTTAGCAAAGTATTATCAGAATAAATCATTTACAAGAGTAGATTAACTTCACAAAAGCACACTCTTAACGGAACAGCGTATACCGACTCTTACACTTATGATGATGACAACAGGATAACAAAAATAAGTTCAGGTTCGGCAAACACAAGCTATACATATGACACATTAAGCCGAATATCAAACTTTACGACAAAGCACAATAGTACAAGCATTTTAAGCACACAGATAGGTTACATTGATCCGACTTCTAGTACAACAAGTACTGCAGTTGGCACATGGAAAAATACTGTAGGCGGAACAAGCAAAACATAGTCGGGAAGCCCCGACGGGCGAATTGCATAATGAGTGAAGTTAATTCACTTTATAATTGGTTTAAAGAAAGATGAACCTAGATAGAAACACAGATTAAACTTAAGAGGAAATATTCTAAATAAAAAAAGAATATCCCTACAAAACAGGAACACTAGGGCAAGTTCTTGACACGATAGTATTATGATTATGACACTAGTTGGGACGACCTTTTAACATCATATGACGGCAACACAATCACAAGCGATAACATAGGAAATCCGCTGTCAGACGGGTCGGGAAGCCCCGACGGGCGAATTGTATAATAAGAGAAATTAATTCACGTTGTAATTTTTGTTTTAATCAAAAATAAAGCTTTGGGAACACG
>CAYJER010000058.1:0-12832 GCA_964369225.1 uncultured Eubacteriales bacterium | reverse complement strand
CCCCCGGGGGGGGGGCCCGGGGGGGTTTTTTAAACCGTGTTTATTTACGGGCGACCACACAGGGTCGCCCCTACAATCAGTTTTTTGCCTAAGATGCATGTCTGGTCTGAGTGCCCTCACCTACAATGTTTTATATAATTAAGTTAAAATCCAAACAAAAAATTAAAGGAGCAATAAAATGAGTAAATTTGTAAAACTAGCCTTAAGCGCTATATTGGTAACAGGATTGCTAACTTCTTGTTCAACTGCGAGCGATACAGAACAAGGTAAACATCTTGATTTTGGTTGCTATAAGTATTCAGATTCCATCGACCCTATTGTTAATGTAAACTCTAGCTGGGGTGGTGTTAGATACGGCATAACTGAGTGCCTATTTAAGTTTGATGAAAATGTTGTTGCTAAGCCAAATTTGCTAAGTGAGGTCACAAATTCAGATGACTATAAAACTTGGACACTAAAATTAATCGATGACTTAAAATTCTCTAACGGTAATGATGTTACAGCCTCTGCTGTAGTCTCTTCAATCGAAAGACTTTATAACAGTGAGGGCAACTCAAACCCAGAAGCTTACTTAGAATATGAGAGTATCACTGCAAACGATGAAGACGGAACAGTCACCATAGTTTGCAAGACTCCAACTGCAAACTTAGCAGGAGTGCTTTCTTACCCTTATTTTGCCATAGTCGATACTACTGTTGCAGACACTCAAATAGTTGGCACAGGTCCTTATAAAGTAGATGAGGACAATGTTGGAATTAATATGGAATTATCTAAAAATGAATACTATAGAACAGAAGTCCCTTACGACACAGTAAACATTCTTTATATTGATGATAACTCTACGAAATCAATGGCACTACAAAGCGGAGACATAGACCTTGTAGAAAATATCACATCGGCAGATGCCTTAGACCAACTTTCAGCATTGCCAGATGATTACTATATCTCGACAGCGGCAGGCGTTAGAACAGGTACTTCTTATATTAACTACAATAATGAGCTTGGTAACGAAAGCCTAAGACAGGCTGTAATGATGGCACTTGATGATAAGACAATGTGTGAAATCACTGTAGGCGGAATGTATACAGAAGGTTTTTCTGTACTTCCATCATCATTAGCATATAATTATGATGAACTCACAAATCCATTTGAGTACAACAAAGATGAAGCCATTAAAATTCTTGATGATGCTGGCATTGTAGATACTGACGGCGATGGCTACCGAGAACTTAATGGAGAAAATATAGACCTTAATTATATTGCATACACAAGCCGTAACCTAAATGACTTTGCACAGGCTATATCACTGCAATTATCAGAAATAGGAATTAAAACTACAGTAAATATCAGAGACTATGACACAGCCACTGCCTTAAAAAATGCTGGCGAGTTCGACCTTATTGCAGCAAACACAATGACAGTTGGAATAGGTGATCCACAAGACTTCTTAGGAAACTGGTATACTCCTAACGCTGTAAACTATGGTTATTACTCTAACTCTGAATACGACAAACTTTTTGAAGATTTAATGGTAGAATTAGACACAGACAAAAGAGTAGATATTATTACACAGCTACAACAAATACTTATTGACGATTCAGCGGTTATTGTTCACGGCTATTATAACAGCCGTATGTTTAGCAGGACTGATGCAATTTCTCAAGCAGAAATTGGAAGTATCGATTATTATTGGCTAACAACTGATATTCTGCCTGTAGTAGATGGAGAATAAAATGCTAGAATTTAAGAATGTTTCAGTTAAATACAGCAGTGGAACAGTTGCACTTAAAAATTTTAGTCTTAGCATTAGCAAAGGCGAGATAATATCTTTAGTTGGTGAAAGCGGTAGCGGAAAAACTACCGCTATCAGGGCTGCTATAGGTCTTTTGCCTGTTGGCGGAAATATTTCTAGTGGAGACATTATTTTAAACAATAAATCTATAAAAGATTTAAGCGAAAAAGAATGGCAAAAAATTAGAGGCTATGACACAGCCATGATTTTTCAGGATTGTGGCTCTATGCTTGACCCTATTAAAAGTATTGGTAGTCAGTTTATAGAATACATTAGAACTCATGAAAAAATCAGCAAAAAGCAAGCGTATGACCGTGCCGTTGAAATGTTAGAGCTTATGGGACTTTATGATGGTAAAGCTATTATGAAGGCTATCCCCTCTAATCTTTCGGGCGGAATGAGGCAAAGGGTCGGAATTGCTATGGCTATGATTTTTAAACCAAACATTATTTTAGCAGACGAGCCTACAAGCGCCCTAGACGTTACTATTCAAGCGCAAATTGTTAGACAAATGATGGAGCTTAGAAATAAATACAACACCTCTATCTTACTTATAACACATAATATTGGTCTTGCTGGCTATATGTCGGATAAAATCGCTGTAATGACAGACGGCGAGATTGTAGAATTTGGCACAAGAGAAGATATTATTAATAATCCTCAGCATGAATACACAAAAAAACTTATAAAGGCTGTGCCTGACATGAAAGGAGTTCGATATGTCTGATTATATATTAGAGGGTAAAAATTTATCTAAACATTATATGGTAGGAGACAAAGAACTTAAGGCATGCGTAAATATAGATTTTTCTATAAAGCAAGGTGAGACAATCGGTGTTGTTGGCGAAAGTGGTTGCGGAAAAAGCACTCTTTTAAAGATGCTTGCAAGGCTAGAAGCTCCCACTAGTGGAAGACTTTTTTTAAACGGTGAAGATGTAACTACCCAAAAAGGTAAAAGCCTTAGAAATAGCCGTAAACATGTTCAAATGGTTTTTCAAGATCCATCAACCGCATTTTCACCCAAAATGAAAGTTAATGAAGTTATATCAGAGCCTTTAAAAAATTTTTATAAGCTAAGCAAAAAAGAGCTTGAAGAAAAAGTGTTAGAACTTTTAGAGCTTGTACATCTTCCAAAAGAGTTTGCAAGCAGATATTGCCACGAGATGAGCGGAGGACAAAGACAAAGGCTAGGAGTAGCTAGAGCCTTGTCTATTGAGCCAGATGTTTTAGTATGTGATGAAGCTACATCTGCACTTGATGTTTCTATTCAAGACAGCATAATGAAACTGTTAGCAGAAATTCAGACTAAACGAAATCTATCTATAATATTTGTTTGTCATGACATTGCCCTTGTTTCTTCGATCTCGCATAAAATGATGATTATGTATTTAGGTACTATTGTAGAGATTATTCCAAGTGATAAAATTAATGAAACAGTCAGTCACCCTTATTCAAAACTGCTAATTTCATCAATTTTTAGTGCCTCAATGGATTTTACCAAAGAGATAAAAACCTTAGAGGGTGAAGTTCCAAGCCCTTTAGATGTTCCAAAAGGTTGCCCATTTAGCACAAGATGCAGTGACTGCATGGATATCTGCAAAGAGGAAAAACCTAGTTTAAATAAGCTTAATGAAAATCATATGGTGGCTTGTCATCTATTTTAACCAAAAATTGCATGAAATATTTTACTTGATTTTCTTTTAAAACAATTGTATAATTGACTAAACAATAGTTTACTTTAGGAGTTATATTTGACTGAAAGGAAGTCTAACCAATGAAAAAAATCACTGCGTTTTTAAGTGCTACAGTTATAGCGATGTCACTTATGGCTTGTTCTGCACCTGAAGAACCAACATCTTCTACACCTGAAAGCTCTGTAGCACCAACTGCTACACCTATCCCTACTGCTAGTCCTACGGCTACACCGACACCGACACCTACCCAAGCGCCTACCCCAGAACCAGAAATCCCAGAGGAGCTAACTAACCTTTTAACAGGTGAGCGAGATTTAACAGAAGAAGCCATAGGCGCACGTCCTATTGCATTAATGGTTAATAACTCCACGGATAACCTTCCTCAATACGGAATAAGTGAAGCAGATATAATATTTGAAATTCCTGTAGAGGGCGACATGACAAGACTTATGGCTATGTATGGTGACTATACAGATATTCCATCTGTATGCTCAATTAGAAGTGCAAGATATTATTTCCCACAAATTGCTGTAGGCTTTGATGCCGTTTACACTCACTGGGGTGAGAACAAAAGCCATGCCACACCTGTAATTGATAGTTTAGGAATTGATAATATTGATGCAATGTATGCGCCATCTTATCTTTTCGGAAGAGATCAAGACAGGCTTAATTCTGGTTATGCATATGAACACAGTTCTGTTTTTTATGGTGAAGAATTTCCTACATATGTAGAAAATAATAATTACAGAATTGAAATTTCAGAGGATAAATCTGATCCTTTCTTTAATTTTAATGAGGAGTCAACAAAGGCAGACGGTGAAGCCTTAACAGACTTTCAATTTCATTACGGAGCATACTTCAGCGATTTTACTTATGACACAAAAAGCGAAACTTATTTAAAAGAGCATAACGGTTCTCCTCATGTAGACGGAGTTACAGGAGAGCAATTAGCTTTTGAAAATGTTATTTTACTTGAAACTGCGGTTTCTTTAATGCCTGACGGCACTAGCGGAATTAAACAGATAAATGTTATGGGAGAAAATAAACCAGGTTACTACATATCTAAAGGAACAATCCAAGAGATTACATGGTCAAAACCTTATGAGACTTCCGAGATAACTCTTTATAGCCTAGACGGCGAAGAGCTTTTTATAAATACAGGAAAAACTTATATAGGTGTTGGCTCACCAGACTTTAATAGTTAATTTTGTTTTTCATGTAGGGGCGACCTGTGTCAATTAAAACTTTATATTTTAATCGTGTAGGGGACGGGTTTTCCGTCCCGTGGGTACTTAGCTAAAACAGCTAGTTTTTTCGGGACGGAAAACCCGTCCCCTACTTTAATTTGTGCGTTTTAACGGAAAATATTAACCCAAAAAATTCCTAATCAACACGTCTGCATGGAGACCCTCCCCTACAATATTTTATAAATTTATTTTTATACATACAAAACCTAAGGAGCATTTATGAAATTTGATATATCAAAATTAAAATGGACTAACAAACCTAATAATTTTTTAATTACAGATGAAAAAATTGAGATTGTAACCGAGGCTAACACCGACCTGTGGCAACGAACATATTATAAATTCAGAAATGATAATGCGCCAGTTCTGCAAATGGATACAGCTGAAAAAGAATTTTCCTTTTCAGTTAAAGTAGATTTTGATAGCAAGCATAATTTTGATCAAGCTGGAATTAGCCTATATTTAAATAGCGAAAACTGGATTAAGGCGTCTATTGAATATGGCGATGAGAAAACCGCTTTCTTAGGTGCTGTAGTTACAAATAACGGTTATTCAGATTGGTCTACTACAAAAGTTTCTGCCACAATTAAGACAATATGGTTTAGGTTAAGCCGTCGTGAAAATGATTTTTGTGTTGAAACTTCTTATGATGGAGAAAATTATGAGCATATAAGAATTTGTCATATGTTTAATACTGACGACACAATAAGTTTTGGTGTATACGCCTGTAGCCCTGAACAATCATCGTTCAAGGCTGTGTTTACTGATTTTTTAATGACTGAATGCAAATGGAAACTCCATGACGGACAACAACCAGATATAAATTCATAAAAAAACTGTCATCGTAAAGGTGACAGTTTTTATTAATTGTAGGCGTTATCCCATTGATTTACGTGTAGAGGCTACTCGTCCTAATTGAATTGACACTCCCAATACTGATGCAATTATTACCGCAATTACTGCATTTGTAAGTGATGCACTAAGTTTTGTAAGTATCACTGGGAACATAGCTTCCGCTGCTGAACCTTGTAATATTCCATCTATAAATGTTTTTCCAAGATATAAGGCTATATATGTTAATTGTCCTACTATGCAACCCATAATTCCCATTGGAGACTTTACAGATTGTGATTTTTTCATGAACATACCAGCTATAAATGCCATTAAAAATTTAAATGCAAATGTGAAAGGCGCTGAAGTTATATACAAAGGGTTTAATAGGTCAAAAAGACCTGAACCTATTCCAGCTGCCAATCCGCCACCTACTGGGCCTAATACTAGTCCTGATAAAAGACATAAAGCGTTTCCTAGATGTATTCTTGTTACATCTCCTATAGCTACAGGTATTGGAATTTGTATATAGTTTGACACAAAAACCAATGCTCCAAATACGCCCACGAATACGATTTTCATTATTTTGTTATTATCCATTGTTCTATTCATTTCTACAATCCTTTCTATATAAAAAAACTATTGATTTATTCTTTATTATATAATATAATAAAATTGTAATGTAGTAAATACACAGTTTTGATAATTTTAAGGAGTACAGTTTATGGATAAAATTGAATTCATGTTTGATATCGAAAAAAAAAGTGTTGAACATATCAACACTCAAATATATAAAAAAATTAAGTCAGCCATTTTAGACGGCATTTATAAACATGGCGACAGACTTCCATCTGTTAGATTAGCCTCTAATAAACTTGCTGTGAGTAAGTCAAGCATAATTTCAGCTTATTTTCAGTTAAGCACCGAGGGGTATATAGAAAATATTCCTTATAAAGGTTTTTTTGTCTGCAAAGTTACAGGAGTAAAAAAAGAAATCATCAGCTATGACCTAGACTATAAAGAAAATAATATAATTTATATAAACGACTCTATAGACAAACAGGCTTTTCCTAAAGAAGTTTGGAAGAAATTTTATACCCAAACTCTTCAAGACGAGAGCATAGACCTTTGTATTCAAGGCGACGAACAGGGAGAATATGAACTGCGTTTAGCCATAGCAAATTTCATTAGAACAAACAGAAGTTGTAATGTAAATCCTGAACAAATTGTTATAGGCAGTGGTATACAAAATTTAATATCTATGCTTATTAAGATAGTCTCTGCTAAATACTCGCTTGCTTTTTTAGAAAACCCTTGCTATAAAAAGGTTGAATTTGTGTTTGAAGACCTAAAATTTCCAATAAAAAAACTATCCGTTAAGGATAGCGGAATTAATATTGACGATTTAAACGAAACTAAAGAAAGCCTTATATACACCAGTCCATCTTACCAATACCCAATGGGAAATTTAATGCCGATAGATAAGCGTTTTGAGCTTATAAACTATGCCAAAGACCACGATTGCCTTATAATTGAAGATGATTATGCAAGCAGTATAAGGTATGACAGCAAGCCAATTTCTTCACTCCAAAGCCTTGACCCTTATGACAACACGGTGTATCTGGGTTCATTTTCTAAGACATTTCTGCCCTCTCTTAGAATTAGTTTTATGGTGTTGCCTAAAAAGATTTTAGCAGATTACTTTATTATTAAGTCAAGATATACCCACAGTTGCTCAAAGCTTGAACAACTCACACTAGCTAAGATAATCTCTAAGGGAATTATGACAAAACACCTTAAAAAAATCAACAATATATACAAGCTTAAAAACCAGACAATCAGCAGATATATAAGGAATAATTACAGCGATAAATTAGTTGTACACAATAATCAGTCAGGATTTCATATTATTCTTTCTTGTAAGGCAAACCTTAATGAGAATTTCTTAGAAGACTTTAAGAACGAATTTTTGTTGATAGATGTTATAGAGATTAAAGATGACAGAATGATTTTCTTGTTTAGCTACAGCGGACTAACACGAGAAGAAATTCCACAATCTGTAGATAAGATTGTGGAAATATTAAGATTATAGAATATTGTTTAATTGTAGGGGAGGGTCTTATTTGACTAAGGACTAAAGGTGAATGGTGAATGACTATTGAAAATTTACTTTGTGCTTCTAGGATTTTTGATTTAAAATTAATTCGTTAAAATCCACAAATCCATGTAGGGGCGGATATTATCCGCCTATGAAACTTAGGCAAAATCACCAAATTCTTAGGCGGATAATATCCGCCCCTACATGACTAAATTTGCTAATCAACACGTCTGCACTCAGACCCTCCCCTACAATATATTAACAAATTTATTGTTATACAAACAAAAATTTTATTCAAAATTCTTTAATCAAAAAATCCGTACGGATTTTCACATAAACTTTTCACTATTCATTTTTCACTCTTCACTAAGTTCTAACGCCCCCGACCCTCCCCTACAAACAAAATCATTTTATAATTCAGCAATATCTCTTTGAGCGGTTGCATTAAGTGACATGTCGGCGGTTTTTCCGTCTAAAAATTCATAATAGCCTTGAGAAGCTATCATTGCGGCGTTGTCGCCACAGTATTTAAGCTCTGGCATGAATAATTCATAGCCATTTTTTTCACATTCTTTTATTAATTCACGTCTTAGCAAGCGGTTAGCAGAAACTCCGCCTGCTAGGACTATTTTTTTCATTCCTGTTTGTTTTGCAGATTTCATAAAATTAATCACAAGGCAATCTACAACTGCCTTTCTGTATGACGCACAAAGAGACGGAATATCAATTTCCTCATTCTTTTGTTTTGCGTTGTGTAGACAATTTATAACGGCTGTCTTAAGTCCTGAAAAACTATAGTCTATCATGTCACCCTTTGTGTTAGGCCTTGGGAAACTGTATTTATTTTCGTCTCCGTCTTCTGCTATTTTGTCAAGAAGAACACCACCAGGGTAATCAATTCCCATGGCTCTGGCTGCCTTATCGAAAGCCTCACCGGCGGCATCATCACGAGTTTTTCCTAAAACTTCAAGCTCTGTATAAGAATTAGCCTTAAAAATATGGCTGTGTCCACCTGAAACCACAAGGCATAAAAACGGTGGCTGTAATGATTGGTTTGAAAGATAGTTAGAGGCTATATGTCCTCTTAAATGATGCACAGGTATTAAAGGCAGATTGTTAGCAAACGCCAAAGCCTTTGCAAAATTAACGCCAACTAGCAAAGCTCCTATAAGCCCTGGTGCATATGTTACGGCTATAGCATCAATTTGATTTAAGTTAAGATTAGCCTTGTTAAGAGCCTCTTTTGTGACCTTTGAAATGCACTCAATATGTCTTCTTGAGGCAATTTCTGGAACAACTCCGCCGTAAAGTTTATGTTCTTCAATTTGAGAAGCCACAATGTTTGATAGAACTTCTCTGCCGTCTTTAACAATAGAAACGGCTGTCTCGTCACAGGAACTTTCAATTCCTAAAATTATCACTATTTTCATTTCCTTTCATTTTTTGTGGGATTTAAGTGTTTTGATACTTGTTTCATTGTTGTATGAACTAACCTATGTGGTCAGACGTGTAGATTATGAAAACCAATGTAGGGCGACCCTGTGTGGTCGCCCCTACAATATTTGTGATTTTGCTAATCAGTAAATAGCACTTCTACAAATACTCAATTTGCAGGGTTCAATTTATCTAGTTCCCAAGATAAAATATTATTGTCAATGTATTCCCAAATTTCTTGGTATTCTTTCTCATTTCTGATTATGTGGTCATGATATCCTCTTTGCCATATATGTTTATCAAAAGGTGGAAACAAATTTTTTTTCACTCCACGTATATATTCATTGGTAGTCATTGTTTTATACCAATCTACTATCTCTTGTAGGGGCGACCCTGTGTGGTCGCCCGTTTTATTGTCTATTATCAAAATAAAATGAATATGATTTGGCATAATAATATATTTAATGATTTTTATGATTTTATATTTATTTTCTAATTCCAACAACCATTTCTCTATTAATAAATCTGGATTATTCGGGCGACCACACAGGGTCGCCCCTACAATTTCACCAAATAAACACTCTCTGTTATGTGCACAAATTGTCACAAAATACGCACCACTCTGCGAATAATCATAATCTTTCAGCCTGATAGATTTTCGTTTTGGTAATTCCATTATATCACCTGTAAAATACGAATTTTATTCATTAGTTTTTCTGTATTTTTGAATTATAAATACACTTGTAAGTTTTAATTAATTTAAATTTGGACGCAGGCAATTAAGCTATTTGTTAGAATTATTTAGGTGTGCGAATTGGGTGTCGAGCCATCTCGACCGAATTGGGTATCGAGCCATCTCGACTATATCTTACTAATTAATTTAAATTTGGACGCAGGCAATTAAGCTATTTGTTAGAATTATTTAGGTGTGCGAATTTGCCTGTCGGGGCTACCCGACCGAATTTGCCTGTCGGGGCTACCCGACCCAGGATTTAAAGGCGAAGTCTACTTTACCGTTTGCGACTGTTGCACTTATAACTGTTACTTCCATAGTGGTTCCAATGCTTATTGTTTTTTTGCCGACTGTAGACCTCATAGAAATTAGACCATCAAAAACGAAACGTTCGTCAAAAGAGTCTAGGGATACAAAACCCTCTGCTGAATTATCTAGTCTTACAAATACACCGCTTTTTAAAACTGAACTTACTGTTCCAACAAAGCTCTCACCTATATGCTGTTTCATAAATTCCGCAACATAACAGTCTTCTGCTTGTCTTACTGCTGTGACTGCCCTTACCTCGTGGTTAGAGCTTTCCATTGCACTGTTGTCACAGAAATTTGAATATTTTCTTGTAATTTGGGTGTTAGCCATACCCTCTGACAAGGCTGTAAGAAGTCTGTGAATTGTTGTGTCTGGGTATCTTCTGATTGGCGATGTGAAATGGCTGTAAAACTTAAGCGATAAACCATAGTGTCCTAAAAGTTCTGTTGAGTATTTAGCCTTTTCCATCGTTTGTAAAATCTTTTTAGACACAGCCTTACTGTAATCTGTTTCTTTTGCCCTTATTAAAACTGCATTCATGTCGTGTGATTGAGGATTTTCCTTTAAAAGCTCCTTACATGGAATGCCTAAAAGTTTTAGTAAGTCTGTTAATTCTCTGATATTATGAGCCTGTGGAGCTTCATGCACACGATACAAAAATGGAATTGCTACATCTTTTGAGTATCTTGCGGCACAGATATTTGCAGTTATCATAAACTGTTCAATCATCTTTTCAGACTCACCGCTCTCACGTGCCTTAAGGCCTATGCAGACACCATCTTTGTCAAGAATAAACTTAGTTTCATCACTCTCTAGGTCCATGTGTCCACGTTTTTTTGCATTTTTCTCTAATATTTTGGCAAGTTTTCTAGCAAGCTCTATCTCTTCTAAAACATCTGCATATTTTGTCTTAAGTCTTGCTGTAGGCTTTCCAGATAAAATCTTATTTACTTCATCATAAATGCCTTTAACTTTTGAGTTAATTACAGTCTTTTTGAACTCGTATTTTCTAATTTCTCCCTCTTCTGTAAGAGTGATGAAAGCAGAGAAACAAAGTTTATCTTTTCCAGCTGTTAAAGAGCATGTGCCGTTAGATATCTCTTTAGGCAACATTGGAATTACTCTGTCTGCAAAATAGACAGAAGTACCTCTTTCTATCGCCTCTTTATCAAGTGCTGTGTTTTCTCTTACATAATGTGATACATCTGCAATGTGAACGCCTAAGAACCAGCCGTCCTCTAATTTTTCAATGTTTATTGCATCGTCTAAATCTTTAGAGTCTTTGCCATCTATTGTGAAGATGTTTTTATCTCTTAAATCTACTCTTTGGGCTAGGTCTTCATCTGTAATTTTTTTACGTTTTATGGCTCTTGCTTCTTTTAGGGCTTCTTCGCTAAATTCTACAGGAATTAAGTTCTGCTCAATTATTGCATCACTGCAAACCTTTGCAGACTCTGCCTCTCCAAAAACCTTAATAATTTCAGCCTTTGTCCAGTCGTTGTTTCTGTTAAGTTTTATTTCTGCTTTAACCTTGTCGCCGACATTTGCACCAGCTAAATCAGTGATTTCAAGATTATATCTTATCTTTGTGTCAGGCATAAGCTCATAGCCTAGGGTAGTTTTAATAACTGTTCCTGTGCATGTTTTATTGGCACTGTCGATAATCTTGACAATTCTACCGCTAAAACCTTTGTCATCTTTCTTAATGTTAGAGACTAACACCTTATCGCCAACGAGTGCAGACTTTAAGTCTCTTCCTGGAATAAAGATATCGTCTGAACCATCTGTTGGACGCACAAAAGCAAAACCACGAGAAAGTGAGAAAACCTCTGCCACTACCTCTGTTGGAATGTTATTAAGCTTTACTTTATGATTTTTTACAAATATTAAATCCATTTCAGCCAGTTTATTTAAAGATTTATAGAACATGTCTTTATCTTTTATCTCTGACTTACGCAAAAGTTCTCTTGAACTAAACTCTTTTTCTTTGTCTCTTTTAAGAGCTTTTAAGATCTTTTGCTCGTAAATATTAAGTATAGACCTTTTTTTCTCTTGTTTTTTAGCAGTTCTTTTTCTGCCACTAGGCTTATTTTTTCTATTAGCCTTATTATAATTTTTCATTTTATGACCTTGTCATTTTTGCCGCTCATACTGCGATAAAAATTCGGGTTCCTATCCCGTGACAGTCCTTTATATTTATTTTCAACCAAATTTGACCTTTTCATTCTTGTTTGTAGGGGAGGGTCTTCGTGCCCTCCCGCAACTGGGTGCTAAATCCTACTTCTCGGGAGGGCACGGAGACCCCCCTACTATCTCGTGTCAATTAAAACTTTACATTTAATCATGTAGGGAACGGGTTTTCCGTCCCGTGGGTAGTTAGCTAAAACAGCTAGTTTTTTCGGGACGGAAAACCCGTCCCCTACATTAATTTGTACGTTTTAACGAATTTATTATAAACAAAAAATACTAAGAAGCATCACTGGTCTTGCTAACTACCTATTAGCATTTGTAAACTTTTGGATGACACAGAGTACTACTACCACGTAAAATCTAAAACTTGACATTTAAAACATTTAAGGAATAAAATCAATTTTACTACTAAACGCACAAATCCATGCAGGGGCGGGGCCGGGGGGGGGGGGGCCCCAAAGGGCGGTTTTTTTGAACCGCGGGGGGCCCCCCCCCGGGGGCCCC
>CAYJER010000057.1:2581-12846 GCA_964369225.1 uncultured Eubacteriales bacterium | reverse complement strand
ACGGGCAGTCGAGTAGCCTCGACGGGCAATTCGCACACATAGATATTGATGACATGTAGTTTATTGCCTGCGTCCCAAAACACACTAAACCGTGTAGTATTCTGTGTCAATTAAAACTTTACATTTTAATCATGTAGGGGACGGGTTTTCCGTCCCGTGGAAATTTAGCTAAAACCTCTAGTTTTTCGGGACGGAAAACCCGTCCCCTACATTGTTTTTTTCCTAATCAACATGTCAGCTCAGATACCCTCCCCTACAATATTTTAATAGATTTAGTTTTTATCCATACATGGGAACTATAGTTAGTAGTGAACTAAAAAAACTTTAATCAAAAAATCCGCAAGGATTTTCACATTAACTTTTCACTATTCACTTTTAGTTCTTCACTCCACGTGTTTTGCACGTGGCTAGTAGAAATTTAAAAGGAGAAAATAATGCCAAAAGTAGGAATGATAAGCCTAGGCTGTGCAAAAAATTTGGTTGACGGCGAAGTCTTGATGGCTAGCCTTGAAAAAGCCGGTTTCCAGCTTTCAAACGATGTCGCATTAGCCGACATTGCAATTATAAATACCTGTGGATTTATTGAGTCTGCAAAGGCGGAGTCAATTGAAGAGATATTAGAACTTTGCACTCTTAAAAAAGAGGGGCAAATCAAGAAAATAGTAGTTACAGGTTGCCTTGCTGAAAGATACAAGGAAGAAATAATGAAAGAAATACCAGAAGTAGATGCTGTAATAGGCATTGGCGCAAACGGTGAAATCGCTAAACATATCACAGATATGATGATGGACGAAGACATTCAGGCTTTCCCTGATAAATATAACATGCCTTTATTTGGCGACAGAGTTCTTTCTACTCCAAGCTATTTTGCGTATTTGAAAATTGCAGAGGGATGTGACAACTGCTGTACATACTGTGCTATTCCGTCTATTAGAGGCAAGTTTAGAAGTAGAACTAAAGAGGATGTTTTAGCAGAAGCTAAATTACTTGTTCAAAACGGAGCTAAAGAGATAATTCTTGTGGCGCAAGATACAAGCAGATATGGAATAGACCTTTACGGAAAATTCGCCTTAGCTGAACTTTTAACAGAACTATGTAAGATTGAAAATCTTGCATGGATACGCTTACTATATTGCTACCCTGATGTAATCGACGACGAATTACTTGAGGTAATAGCCAAAGAAGACAAAATAGTTAAATACATGGATATGCCACTGCAACACGCAAGCGGTAAAATTCTAAAGGCTATGAACAGACGTGGCGATAGCAAGGCTCTAACCGATTTAGTGTCTAAGATACGAAACAAGGTAGAGGGCATGATTTTAAGAACTACTTTTATAGTTGGTTTCCCAGGTGAAACTGAGGAAGATTTTGAGGAATTATGCAAATTTGCAAAGGAAAACAAGTTTGATAAAATGGGTTGTTTCCCATACTCAAGAGAAGAGGGAACACCTGCCTATAAAATGGAAAACCAAATCGATGAAGATGTTAAGATAAGAAGAGCAGAGATTTTAACAGATATTCAAATGAATATTATGGAAGAAAAGGGTCAATCTCATGTTGGTAAGAAGGTTAAAGTTCTGACTGAAGGGTTTGATAGATACGCAGAATGTTATTTTGGCAGAACCTATATGGATGCCCCAGATATTGACGGCAAAGTGTTCTTCCAAATAAACGATAGAAAACCATATTTCGGAGAATTTGTAGAGGTAGAAATTGACGAGGCTATGGAGTCCGACCTTATGGGAATAATGGTTTAAATAGAAAGGCTTTTGTGTTATGAATTTACCAAACAAACTCACGGTTTTAAGAGTATGCTTAGTTCCGTTTTTTATGTTTTTCTTATTGGCAGATTTTATACCACACAATTTATTGATTGCACTAGTTATTTTTGCTGTAGCCTCTTATACCGATCATTTAGACGGCAAAATAGCAAGAAGAGACGGGTTAATAACAGATTTTGGAAAATTTGTTGACCCATTAGCAGATAAAATACTTGTCATGGCGGCGTTTATCTGTTTTGTATCTTTAGGTTTTGTGGATATTTGGCAAGTTGTTTTGGTGTTGTTTCGAGAATTTGCGGTTACATCTGTAAGGCTTGTAGCGGCAGACAAGGGAAAAGTAGTGGCAGCTAACAATTTAGGAAAAATAAAAACGGTTACTCAAATTGTAGCAATACTTGGAATTATAGCGTTACAATATAGTTTGAATTTATTTGCTTTGCCACTAGAATTAGAATTTTTCGTAGCAGGTGAATTATTGATGGCAGTTGCCACATTCTTTACTGTTTATTCAGGCTTAGTATATATAAAGGAAAACTGGGAATATTTAAAAGAAATGAAGTAGGAGAATTAAAATGAAGAAAACATTTGTAAGCTTAGAACAAATCAAAAAAATTACAGAGACTTACCCAACACCTTTTCATCTATATGACGAAAAAGGAATAAGAGAAAATGCAAGAAACCTAAACAAAGCATTTTCATGGAACAAGGGTTTTAAAGAGTACTTTGCTGTAAAGGCAACACCAAATCCACAAATTTTAAAGATGCTTAAAGAAGAGGGTTGCGGAGTAGATTGCTCTTCATACACAGAGCTTTTAATGTCTGACAAAATGAACTTTAAGACTTCTGAAATTATGTTTTCTGCCAACAATACACCTGAAAAAGACCTAAAACTTGCCTATGAACTAGGCGCATACATCAACTTAGATGACTTTACACATATTGATTATCTAAATGATCTTTGTGGAATACCAGAGACTGTATTTTGTCGTTTTAATCCGGGTGGAGTTTTCACTTTGAACGAGACAGAAGACGGTTCAGCTCAAGTTATGGATAATCCTGGTGATGCTAAATATGGCTTTACAAGAACTCAACTAACAGAGGGCTTTAAAAAGCTTAAAGATTTAGGTGCTAAAAAGTTCGGAATACACTCATTTATAGCTTCTAACACAATTTCTAACGACTATTACCCAGCTTTAGCTAGAATACTTTTCAAAACAGCTGTAGAGCTTAAAGAAGAGACAGGCTGTGAAATTAGCTTTATAAACCTTTCAGGTGGAATAGGCGTTCCTTATAGACCAGATCAAGAGGCTAACGACATATTCATAATTGGTGAAGGCGTTAGAAAAGCATTTGAAGAGATTTTAGTTCCAGCTGGCATGGGTGATGTGTCTATATTTACAGAGCTTGGCAGATTTATGTTAGCTCCTTACGGTTGCCTTGTTACAACTGCTAAGCACGAGAAACATATATACAAAGAGTACATAGGTGTAGATGCCTGTGCTGCCGACCTTATGAGACCTGCTATATATGGTTCTTATCATCATATCACAGTTCTAGGAAAAGAGGATGCTCCACTTGACACAAAGTATGATATTGTTGGTTCACTTTGTGAGAATAACGATAAATTTGCAGTAGACAGAATGATGCCAAAGATTGATAAAAATGATATTCTAGTAATTCATGACACAGGTGCACACGGTTATGCTATGGGTTACCAATATAACGGTAAACTAAGAAGTGCCGAGATTATGCTAGAAGAAGACGGCAATGCAAGACTAATAAGACGTGCCGAAACAGCTGATGATTACTTTGCCACAATGATATTCTAAATAAATAAAAATGACGTATGTTTAACATGCGTCATTTTTTAATAAAATTTTGTATTTATAAAAATAATTTATAAGTATATTGTAGGGGAAGGGTTTTCCGTCCCGAAAAACTAGAGGTTTTAGTTAAATTTCCACGGGACGGAAAACCCGTCCCCTACAATCAAACCTTTAGTTTTCTTAAGTTCAAAGTTTATAAGTTTAGTCTAATTTTGCAGCTTGCTCGAAGATAGAAGTTACATCTTTGCTAGGAGCTTTGCTTAATAGTGAACCTACAACACAGCCAATAAGACCTATAATAAAGCCTGGCAATAGCTCATAAAGACCTGTGCTAGCAGATAAGAAGTTTATCCAAACTATAACTGTAGCACCACCTAGAACTATGCCTGTGATAGCACCTGTGTATGTAAATCTCTTCCAATAAAGTGAAAGTAAGATTACAGGACCGAACGCTGCACCAAAACCAGCCCAAGCGTTAGAAACTAAGCTCATAATGTTACCACTGTTAGGGTCTGCTGCAATAATGAAAGCAATTACAGAAACTAGAACAACAACTATACGGCCAACCCAAAGTATCTCTGTTTCTGACGCTTTTTTGCGAATAATTGGCTTGTAAACGTCTGATGTAAAAGCAGAAGAAGCTACAAGTAATTGTGAATCTGCTGTACTCATTGAAGCTGCTAGAACAGCTGATAGCAATATACCAGAAATAAATCCAGGGAAAAGATTTCTAACCATTACTATAAATACTGTCTCACTACCACTCTCGGCTAATTCAGGAACAAATCCTCTGCCAACTATTCCAACAAAAACAGCTGCACCTAAAGCAAGAGTAACCCAAACTATAGCTATGTTTCTTGATTTTTTAATCATAGAACTTTTCTCAATAGCCATAAATCTAACCAAAATATGAGGCATACCAAAGTAACCTAAACCCCATGCAAGACCAGAAACTATTTTATTAACGGCGGCTAGATCCCATGTTTCAGGCAAGAAAGGTATGAAATTAGCATCTGGAATAATTGTTGGGAACTCGCCCATTGAGATAACTGCAACAATTGGAAGAATAAGTAAAGCTGCAAGCATTAACATACCTTGAATAAAATCTGTCCAACAAACAGCGGCAAATCCGCCAAAGAAAGTATAAGCTAAAATAATAGCGCCAGAAATTAAAAGTGCAACGTCCATTGTAACAGGGAAAATTATGCTAAATAGAGTTGCGGCAGCCTTAAAGCCTGAGGCAACATAGATTGTGAAACAAACAAAAAATACTATTGCGCAAATAATTTGCAAACCTTTGCCTGTTGCTTTAAATCTGTTGTTTAAGTATTGTGGAATTGTGATTGAGTCGTTTGCGACTTGTGAAAAACGGCGAAGTCTACCAGCTGTAAAAATCCAGTTAAGAGTAGTACCAATTAGCAAACCTATTGCTATCCATATTTCACCCATACCAGCCGCTAAAATAGAACCAGGTAGTCCCATTAATAGCCAACCACTCATGTCAGAAGCCTGTGCGCTAAGGGCAGTTACCCAGCTTCCCATTTTTCTTCCACCTATAAAGTAGTCTTTTTCGTTACCGCTTGATCTTTTATAAAAAATAAAGCCAACTGTTAGAACTACAGAAAAGTATGCGATGAAAGAGATTAATTCTTGAATTTGAAATGGATTCATTGTTTATATCCTCCTGTTAAATAAATATTCATAATTATATCATAAAAATACATTTAATGCAACTAAAAATTAATATAAATATTTATTTTGTATGGGATAAAAATAAATTTATTAAAATTTAGTAAGGGAGGGTCTTTGTGCAGACATGTTGATTACGATTTTTGTTTCAAAACAAATTCGTTAAAATCCACAAATCCATGTAGGGGCGACCCTGTGTGGTCGCCCGTGGGTTTAGTAATAACTGCTAGTTTTCGGGCGACCACACAGGGTCGCCCTACATTTGTATTGTTTGATTAATCACGTTTTGTATAGATAAGTTCGGTTATTCCGTTATAAATTTCGGTTTTAACTAATTTTAGTTGTTGAATGCTGTTTTGATTGAATAGGGGAATGCCTTTTCCTAAAATAGTTGGAATTACAGCTATTCTGAAAATATCGATTTCATCAATTAACTGATTAGCAAGGCTTGCACCACCACAAAGCCAAATGTCTTTTCCGTCTTTATTTTTTAGGCTTTGAACAAGTTCTGTAATATTTTCTGATGTAAATATTATTTCTTCTTGATTTTCTAGTGATTTACCTGTGAAAACATAACTTTGTTTTCCACAATAAGGCCAGACCTCTGTTGAAAGTTCGCTTGTGATTTGGTGATAAGTGTTATAGCCTAAAATAACTGTGTCTACAGTCTCGATAAATTCAGGGTAAGAACCAAAATTTTCAGGTTCGCTTAAGTCACCTGAAATCCAGTCTACACCGCCTTTTACATCTGATATAAAGCCGTCTAGGCTCATTGCTATATACAAAACTAAATTTCTCATATTTATGACCATGTCATTTTTGCCGCACAAAATGCGATAAAAATTTCGGGATTGTTCCCCGTGACTGTCCTTTCTCTTTTATTTTTCAAACTTGTTCCTTGGTCAACAATTTAACCGCATTTATGGCAGTCTCGATTGCGATTTCTGTGTCGTGTTTAATAATGTTTTCCATGTTAAGTTTTTGTCTTTCTTGGTTGCCAACAACAAAAAGAACGGTTGCACATTTAACTTTTAAATAGTTTGCAACTATAAAAAGTGTGGCGGACTCCATTTCAGATGCCTTACAGCCTAACTTTTTAAAAGCCTCCCACTTGTTGCACAATTCATAAGAGACAGGCATTTTTTCAGGCTCGTGTTGTCCATAAAACGAGTCTTTACACTGAACAATTCCTATATGATGCCTGCAAGAAAGCTTTTTAGCTGAAATTTCGAGAGCCTTTGTAAGCTCAAAGTCAGAGACAGCAGGGAACTCCATAGGTGCGTACTCGTTTCCTGTGCCGTCCATTCTAATAGCACCAGAGGCAATAACAAGGTCACCGCCTAAAACATCTAGGTCTATTCCGCCACAAGTTCCAACCCTTATAAAATATTTAGCTCCACAGTTTACAAGCTCGTGCATTGCAATGGCGGCAGATGGTCCACCAATTCCAGTAGAGCAGACAGATACTTTAACCCCGTTTAGGTAGCCAGTGTAGGTTGTGTACTCACGGCTATCAGCTATTAAAGTAGCGTTATCAAAATATTTAGCTATTTTTTCACAGCGTTTTGGGTCTCCAGGTAAAAGAACAAATTCGCCAATATCACCAGGTTTAATTTGAAGATGATATTGTAAATCTTTATCACCGCTATAATTCTGCATAAAATCAACTCCTTTTACTTAAAGTATAACATGAAAATATATAAATATCAATCAAATATAAAAAAATTAGGAAACCCATAAGCTTCCTAATTTTTATTTATTTATTGGTTAAAACTCATAGTGAGACCAAAGGCTGATGATTTTAACAGTTTTTTCTTCTTCATATACTTGAAAAACTAGTCTATGTTTTATATTAATTCTTCTTGAATATGCTCCTTGTAGATCTCCTTGGAGTTTTTCATAGCTAGGTGGATTTTGAAATGGATTTTCTTTTAAAACTTCAATTAACATTTTAGCTTTTTTATCAAGACCTACACTTTTAAGATTAGGTATATCGGCTAATGCTTTTTTTGTATAAACAATTTTATACATTACCATTGCACCTCGTCTTCACTTACACAATCTGCAAGATTTGTGTTTAATCCATCAATGATTTTAGATTTAAGCACTGGGTTAGAGTTAATATTTGCGGTTTCAATTAAACCATTGTAGTCCTCTTCGCTTAGTACTACTGCGTTGCCATCTTTGGTGCTAATATTAAGAGGTTCGCCCCATTTTATTGTTTGCCCTAGCATGTCAAAAATATTTTTTCTAAAATTAGTTATATTAGTATTTATCATAATATCACTCCTTACATGTACATTATAGCGTACATTGATAATTTTGTCAATTATTTTATTAATATAGTTTTAATAAGACACAAATGAACTTAAGAGTAAAAAAAGGAGTACCACCGCAGTGTTACCCCATCAAAAATGAAATCATTTTTTATTCTAATAATAGTATATGCTGATATTAAAAATTTATGCAAAAAAAAGAATGCTACCGCAGTACCACTCTTTCAAAAACTAACGTTTTTTATTTATGTATCTATTGTACTATATAAAAACATTTATGTCAAGTAATTAATTTTAATAATACCTCATTTGGGCTATTACCTTACCTAAAATTGTAAGTTCGGTAGGGTAGAGGTCTTCAAAATCAGGGTTTTCTGCTTGCAACTTGATAGTTCCTCTCTCGTTAAAAAAAGTTTTAACGGTTGCTTCATCGCCTATCAAAGCTACAACAATATCACCGTTTTTGGCTGAGGAAGTTTTTTCGGCAACTATGCAGTCACCGTCTAAAATACCAGCGTTTTTCATGCTAAGACCCTTAACTTTAAGTGCAAAAAGCTCTTTTTCTGAACTTATATTAAAAGGTACATAGCCTATAATATCTTCAAATGCGAAAATAGGAGCGCCTGCTGTGACTGTACCTATAATAGGAACATGAGTGGTGTTCTCGGTTCCAGTTATAGTAATACCTCTGTTAATTCCGTCTGTCTTGTTTATATAGCCGTATTCTTTAAGATTTTTAATTATTGCGTGAACAGACGAGGTTGAACTAAGCCCTGTTGCATCGCATATCTCTCTAATTGACGGAGAGATTCCTCTAGCAGAAGATTTTCTTAAAAATTCAAATACCCTTTTTTGACTATTAGACAACTTTTTCACAGCTATTTCTCCAATTAAACGTTAAATCTAAATAGAATTATGTCGCCATCTGATACGACATATTCCTTGCCCTCACTTCTAACAAGACCTTTCTCTTTAGCGGCAGCCATTGTGCCATTCTCCATAAGATCGTTAAAGGCTATTACCTCTGCACGGATAAATCCACGCTCAAAATCTGAGTGAATTTTTCCAGCAGCACCAGGAGCTTTTGTTCCTTTTGTGATTGTCCAAGCTCTAACCTCTTGTTTACCTGCTGTTAGGTAAGAGATTAGTCCTAATAACTCGTAACAAGCGTTGATTAATCTGTCAAGACCTGACTTTTCAAGACCTAATTCACCTAAGAAAACTTCTTTTTCCTCTTTATCCATGCCAGAAATCTCGGCTTCGATTTGTGCGCAGATAGGTAAAACAATTGCGTTTTCGTTTTTAGCAATTTCTGAAACTTTTACAAGACCTTCATTGCTTTCTACACCGTTTACAAAATCGTCTTCGCTCATGTTAGCGGCATAGATAATAGGTTTGTTTGTAAGTAGGTTTACTGTGGCTAAAAGTTCAGCTTCATCCTTAGTGCATTCTACACTTCTGGCTGTTTTGCCGTCTTCAAGCTCTTTTAAAACTCTTTCAAATAGCTCTAATTCAGTGGCAAGGCTCTTGTCACCCTTTAAAAGCTTTTTAGTTCTGTCAATTCTTCTAGCTAGAATTTCCATGTCTGACAAGATAAGCTCTATGTCTATAGTTTCTATGTCTCTAGCTGGGTCTATGCTTCCATCAACGTGGATAATATCGTCGTTTTCAAAGCAACGAACAACATGTACTATTGCGTCTACTTCTCTAATGTTTGCTAGGAACTTATTGCCTAGTCCCTCACCCTTAGAGGCACCCTTTACAAGGCCTGCAATGTCAACAAACTCTATGCTAGCCGGAGTGTATTTATCAGGGTCATACATATCTGCTAATTTATCTAGTCTTACATCTGGAACTGCAACAACTCCAACATTAGGCTCTATTGTGCAGAACGGATAGTTAGCAGACTGAGCGCCTGCATCTGTAATTGCGTTAAACAATGTGCTTTTTCCAACGTTTGGAAGACCTACTATACCTAGTTTCATTTTATTTCCTCTGTTTCTTAAGTGTACTCGAATTAAAGTGAATAATGAAAAGTGAATAGTGAAAAGTTATGGTGGAAAATCTTCGATTTTCAATTTAAATTGTCGCTTTGCGACATCGTAACTTTTCAGTTTTCATTATTAATATTCACTTTTTTGCTGTATTAAGTGTTGATATTAACATTCGTTTTAGGCTATTACATTTTTCTTTTAAACTAAGAGATTCAGCGTTTAAATAACCAGTTTTTTCAAAAATAATAAGCCAATATTCTGTTTCTGATGTTTCTTTTAATGCAATTTGCATTTTAGCGATAAAATCAGCTTTACTAACTGCAAAATTAGCTTCGTGAATATTCGCACCAATGCTAGTGCCACTTCTTAAAATTTGCTTAGACATTACAAATTCTTTCTTTTCTGATACAAGCCATTTATAATAATTGATAATATCAATAGAAAATGCAATAGATTGGTTGGATAATGGACTATTCATCTGCATCACCTTTTTTAAAAATGCCCCATAAACTTTTCACTTAGTTTCCAAGTATTGGGGCGACCATCATAGTTGAGAAATTAAGTAATAGTTAAAAAGTGCATAAAAATCTTTAATCAAAAAATCCGCAAGGATTTTCACATAAACTTTTCACTTTTCACTCTTCACTTAGTTTCCAAGTATTGGGGCGACCATCATAGTTGAGAAATTAAGTAATA
>CAYJER010000057.1:0-2481 GCA_964369225.1 uncultured Eubacteriales bacterium | reverse complement strand
ATCAAAAAATCCGCAAGGATTTTCACATAAACTTTTCACTTTTCACTCTTCACTTTTCACTTAGTTAGGTTCGCCCCTACTAAATTTGTTATTTCAGTTTAAATTAAAACTCTTTAACAGTTTTGACGATATTTTCGGCTGATAAACCGAATTGTTTTAACAAGTCATTTGCAGGGCCTGAATGTCCGAAAACATCATTAACGCCTAACTTCTTGACAACTGTAGGGCAAACCTCTGAAAGGTAAGACGATACAGCAGAACCTAGTCCGCCTACAACATTATGTTCTTCACAAACTAAAATCTTGCCAGTTTCTTTAGCAGCCTTTAAGACTATCTCTTTATCAAGTGGTTTGATTGTGTGAATGTTGATAACTCTTGCGTTTATTCCGTCTTTTTCAAGTTCTTCGGCTGCCTTCATAGCCTCTTGAACTAAAAGACCTGTAGCAATAATTGTTATGTCGTTGCCTTGCTTTAACTCAATACCCTTACCAATTTCAAATTTATAATCATCATTATGGTTTAGGCTCTCAACAGCTAGTCTGCCAAGTCTAATATAACAAGGGCCGTCTACCTCTGCCATTGCCTTAACAGCCTCAATCATCTCATAGTGATCACAAGGGTTAAGCACTGTCATTCCAGGAATTACAGACATTAAAGCGATGTCCTCACAACATTGATGAGTAGCACCGTCTTCACCAACAGAAATACCAGCGTGTGAACCAGCAATTTTTACGTTTAGGTGTGGATATGCAACAGAGTTTCTAACTTGCTCGAATGCTCTACCAGCTGAGAACATAGCAAATGAAGCTGCAAAAGGAATTTTTCCGCAAGTAGCTAAGCCTGCTGCAATGCCTATCATGTTACATTCTGCAATTCCGCAGTTGAAAAATCTATCAGGATACGCCTTTTTAAATACGCCTGTTTTAGTAGCGGCTGCTAAATCTGAATCTAGTACCATTACTTTATCGTTAATTTTGGCTAGCTCACAAAGTGCCTCACCAAAGCTTTCTCTAGTCGCTTTTTTTATCATATCTGCCATTTATTTACCCTCCAATGAAGCTAGCTTTGCAGTAAGTTCTGCCATAGCAATATCGTATTGTTCCTTGTTTGGAGCAGCACCATGCCAGTTTACGTTGTTCTCCATAAATGAAACTGATTTACCCTTAACAGTAGAAGCAATAATTGCAGTAGGCTTGTTTTTTGTAGCCTTCGCTGTGTTGAAAGCGTTCTCTAGTTGCTCAAAGTCGTGTCCATCTACTTTAACTACATTAAATCCGAAAGACTCGAACTTAGCATCAATTGGCTCTGGACCGCCAACCTCTGAGATTGAACCGTCAATTTGTAGACCGTTGTTATCAACTATAACACAAAGGTTATCAAGATTTTTATGTGAAGCAAACATAGCTGCCTCCCAAACTTGTCCCTCTTGAATTTCGCCGTCGCCTAAAAGAGTGTAAACTCTGTAGTCTTGATTATCCATTTTACCGGCTAGAGCCATTCCAACAGCACAAGAAATTCCTTGTCCTAAAGAGCCAGTACTCATGTCAACTCCTGGTGTGCCTTTCATGTCTGGGTGGCCTTGAAGCATAGCGCCGATGTGACGCAATTTTTTAAGTTCGTCTATAGAAAAATATCCTCTGGTTGCTAATGTGCTGTAAAGACCTGGAGCGCAGTGTCCTTTTGATAGCACAAATCTATCCCTTGTAGGATTTTTAGGATCTTTAGGGTCAATATTCATCTCTTTGAAATATAGATAAGTGAAAATATCTGTTGCAGATAATGAACCACCTGGGTGGCCTGATTTCGCAGCAAAAACACCTTCAATGATTCCAATTCTAATTTTAGCGGCAGCTAATTTTAATTGAACGTCGTTCATAAGAACCTCCTTGTGATTTTATTCACTTTATATTTTAACTCATATAATATTTTTTTTCAATAGTAAAAAAGTTAAATTTCATTTTTTATGCTATTTTTTTGAGTATAAACTAAAGAAAAAGAGGAAAACTAAATTCAAAAATAAAAAAGGAGCCAAGCTTATGTCAAACTTTAACTCATTACCAAAAAATATTAACTATATGACTCCTGCTCCAAATAAGGATGCACAGGGTATTTCAAGACTTATAAAGAAGAATGGAAGAATTACAGGCTATGAACTAACAGACGGAACAATGCTTTCAAAGTCAGAGGGTGTAACCTTAGCAAAACAGGGCGGAATTAGAGGAGTTGCAATTGCAACACGAAACGGCGCTGAATATTTAAGAAGTTTGCCTGACGG
This sequence comes from uncultured Eubacteriales bacterium, assembly GCA_964369225.1. Classification (GTDB taxonomy): domain Bacteria; phylum Bacillota; class Clostridia; order Oscillospirales; family Acutalibacteraceae; genus SIG603. Next base: position 206 of record CAYJER010000057.1, on the reverse strand, counting down.
AGCGGAGAACAATAATCTTTCAAATTTACCAAGCACCTCGACGATGTAAGTGAAAAATACAAATGTTGGGGAGGGTATGTGTGCAGACGTGCCTCTTATGCAGTACCAATGTAGGGGCGACCCTGTGTGGTCGCCCGAAAACTAGCAGTTATTTGAAGTGACCCCCAAAAGTTGGACTTGAAAGTGTAGTAGCGATAGCTGCTACA
>CAYJER010000056.1:0-13352 GCA_964369225.1 uncultured Eubacteriales bacterium | reverse complement strand
AAAACCCGTCCCCTACATGGATTTGTGCGTTTTAACGAATTTGTTTTAAATCAAAAAACCTAATCAACACGTCTGCACAGAGACCCTCCCCTACAATAAAACAGTAAGATTGATTGTATTCCTAAATTAGGCAAAAGCTAAAAACAGTCATTCACCCTTCACCTTTAGTCTTTAGTCAAAAATAGTCCTTCACCATTAGTCAAATTAATAGGAGGCATCAAAATGATACTGGATCAACTTGCTAATCACGCAAAAGAGCGTGTGTTAAAAGATAAAGAAAAAATAAGTCTTGAAGAAATAAAACTAAAGGCGTTAAGTCTTGAAAAAGGTGACTTTGTTTTTGAAAAGGCTTTAAGAAATAATTTTCCGTCGCTTATATGCGAGGTTAAAAAAGCTTCACCATCTAAGGGTGTTATATCAGAGGATTTCCCTTATTTAGAAATTGCTAAGGAATATGAAAAAGTAGGTGCTACCTGTATTTCTGTGTTGACAGAACCAAAATGGTTCTTAGGCAGTGATGAGATTTTTAAAGAAATTAGGGCTAATGTGAGCCTGCCAATGCTTAGAAAAGATTTCACAGTAGACGAGTACCAAATATATCAGGCTAAGCTAATGGGGGCAGATTGCGTATTGCTGATAGTTGCAATTCTTACTACTAATCAGATTAAATCTTATATCGAAATATGTAACAATCTGGGGATAAACGCTGTGGTCGAGGCTCACGACGAAAAAGAAATAAATTCTGCGATTAAGGCTGGCGCTAAAATTATCGGTGTTAATAATCGGAACTTAAAAGATTTCACAGTAAACCTTGATAATGCAAGCGAGCTTAAAACCTATATTCCAGAAGACGTAATTTATATTGCAGAAAGCGGAATTGCCACAGTAGAAGACGGAATAAGTCTTGTAAAAAAAGGTGCTGACGCTCTATTAATAGGTGAGGCGCTTATGAGAACCGATAACAAAAGGGAATTTATTTCTAAGATAAAGGGTGCAGATTATGAGCAAAATTAAAATTTGCGGACTTTTTAGACCTCAAGATATTGATTATGTGAACAAGGCTAAGCCTGATTATGCTGGATTTATAATAGATTTCCCTAAAAGTCACAGGAGTATAAATCTTGAAACGGCAATAGATTTAATATCAAGGCTTGATAAAAATATAAAATCTGTGTGCGTTTTTGTGAATAAACCGATTGAATATATAGAAAAATTTGCTGAAATTTGTGATGTAATTCAGCTACACGGCGATGAAAATAATGATTATATTGATAGATTAAGAGCGGTTTTACCTAACAAAGAAATTTGGAGAGCCTTTAAAATTCGTTCTAAGTCAGACATAGAAAAGTCAAGTTTATGCAGTGCGGATTTAAGTTTGCTTGATAATGGTTATGGCACTGGTGAAAGTTTTGAGTGGGAGCTTATTTCAAGTTTTAATAAGGATTTTATTCTAGCCGGTGGAATAAACTGTGAGAATATTGAAGAGGCTATACAAAAATTTAAGCCGTTTGTAATAGATGTTAGCAGTGGAGTAGAAACAGGTAAATTCAAGGATTATCAAAAGATGAAAATTATAGTAGATAAGGTAAGAGATTTATAGAAGAAAACTTTTTCTCTTGTAAAAAGTTTTCTCTTTAGGCACTAAAGTGCCTAAATTCACTTTCAAAAATACGCTTCTTAGGAAAGAGATTTCGTTTTTTGCGAAAAACGACTAAGGGCTTTGCCCTAAGAACCCAAAATTTTTTGAAAAAAATTTAGTAAAACTTTTAAATTTAATTAAAATAACTTAATAAAAATATAAGGAGCAATTAGATGAATAATACAAAATTTGGTGTTCACGGTGGGCAATATATCCCCGAGACACTTATGAACTCGATTATAGAATTAGAAAAAGCCTATGACTTCTATAAAAATGACGCTGAATTTAACAGAGAGTTGGCTGAGCTTTTTAATGAATATGCTGGTAGACCATCTCGCCTTTATTATGCAAAAAAAATGACAGAAACCTTAGGTGGAGCTAAGATTTACCTAAAAAGAGAAGACTTAAATCACACTGGTGCGCACAAAATTAACAACGTTTTAGGACAAGTTTTACTAGCTAAAAAAATGGGAAAAAAAAGAGTTATTGCAGAGACAGGAGCTGGTCAACACGGAGTTGCAACAGCTACAGCGGCGGCACTTTTTGGCATGGAATGTGAAATTTTCATGGGAAAAGAAGACTGTGACAGACAGGCTCTAAATGTGTATAAAATGGAATTGTTAGGTGCAAAAGTTCACCCTGTAACAGCTGGAACAGCCACTTTAAAAGATGCGGTTTCAGAGACTATGCGTGAATGGACTACTAGAATTGAGGACACTCATTATGTTTTAGGTTCAGTAGTAGGACCACATCCGTTCCCAACAATTGTAAGAGATTTTCAGGCTGTGATATCAAAAGAGATTAAGGAGCAGTGCCTTGAAAAAGAGGGTAGACTGCCTGATACTGTAGTCGCTTGTATAGGCGGTGGCTCTAATGCTATTGGCGCTTTTTATAATTTTATAGATGACAAAGAGGTTGAGTTAATCGGTTGTGAGGCAGCTGGTAGAGGAATAAACACTAAGGATACAGCTGCAAGTATTAACACTGGTAAGATAGGAATTTTCCATGGGATGAAGAGTTATTTTTGTCAAGATGAATACGGGCAAATCGCTCCTGTTTACTCGATTTCGGCTGGACTTGACTACCCTGGAACAGGCCCTGAACATGCAAATTTACATGACATAGGTAGAGCGCAGTATGTAGCGGTTACAGATGATGAGGCAGTTGAAGCTTTTGAGTTTTTATCAAGAACCGAAGGTATTATTCCGGCAATTGAAAGCTCTCATGCGGTAGCTTATACAATGAAAATTGCAGGAAAAATGGATAAAGATAAGATTATAGTAGTGAATTTATCTGGCAGAGGAGACAAAGATTGTCTATCAATTGCAAGATACAAGGGAAGGGAGATATCAGAATGAGCAAGATTGCACAGGCTTTTAAAGACAAAAAGGCGTTTATACCTTTTATCACTTGTGGAGACCCAAATTTAGAGACAACTAAGGAAATAATATATAGCCTTGAAAAGGCTGGAGCTAGTATAATTGAGCTAGGTATCCCTTTTTCTGACCCAACAGCCGAGGGCGAGACTATACAAGATGCTAACATAAGGGCGCTTAAAAATAATGTAACCACTGACAATATTTTTGATATGATTGCTACATTAGATGTTAAAATTCCGTTGGTTTTTATGACATATGCAAACATTGTTTATTCATATGGGATTGAAAGGTTTGCTAAAAAATGCAAAGAAATTGGCATGAGCGGAATTATTTTGCCTGAAATTCCTTTTGAGGAAAAAGAAGAATTTAGTGTGATTTTTGAAGAAAATGGACTAGATTTTATATCTTTAATCGCTCCGACTTCTAACGATAGAATTAAGATGATAGCTGAAAATGCGAGCGGTTTTATTTATTTAGTTTCTTCCCTTGGGGTTACAGGTGTTCGCCAAACTATTGCGACCGATATTGACTCTATGGTAGAGCTTGTTAGAACGGTTACTGATTTGCCAGTTGCTGTAGGTTTTGGGGTTTCAACAAAAGAGCAAGCTAAACAAATGACAAAAAAAGCTGACGGGGTTATAGTAGGCTCGGCTATAGTAAAAATAATTGCCGAACACGCAGAAAAAAGCCCTACAAAAGTCTTTGAATATGTTTCGGACATTGTAGAGAGTATTTAATAGAAAAATTTAATTGACACAGAGTAGTAGTGGCGGACCTACATGTTCGCCCCAAATTAAGGTTAAATTTAAGGTTTTGGGCGGTCATTCAGGGCCGCCCTTGCATTGGTTATAAATATAAATTTTTAAAAAGGCTGTAATATATATATTGTAAGTATTATCTATTGATTTTTATGTGTAAATATGATATTATTTAATCGAATAAATAAAAAAACTATTAAAAACGACAGTAATGGGGAAGAACCCAAAATCTTTAGAACTGTTAATTTATTTAATAGTACACATTTGTTTAAATTTTTATAGAAAGGGTGTTTAGTGTTGAGTTTAGTTAATAATATTACGCAATCAATCACTAAATAGTAAGGGATATGAAAAAATTAATTTTATTACTATCATCACTTATTTTGATTGTAGCGACAGGATGTTCAGGAGATGTGAATTTTTCTAGTTCACAAGAAATAGCAGAAGAGAAAACTACAGATTTTATTGCAAAGGCTGAATTAATAACATTTTCAGAGGAACAATTATTAGAGAAATGGGATGTTTTTAATCAGTACGAAAGAATAGAATATGATTCTGCTGTTGTTTGGAATGAAGAGGGAAGTCCTTATATGCTTTTGGAAAAAAGTAGTCTATCTGAATCTAAAACATTTGCTACTACTTTAAATATGGATATTTGGAGAGAGTCTTTAGTTTTTTTGAATACAACTTTTAGTGAAAGTGAACATCGAGACGAATTAGACTTCATGACAATAGAAGAAGTTGAAACAGATTGTAGAAATCTATTAAAAGAATTAGGTATGAATTCAGATATTTATATCGATACATATAGTCTGGAGTTAAACAATGCATATGTGCTTCAAATTTATCTAACATATAAAAACAAAACGCTTAGCACAAACAGTGGTAGCAGAATAACTAATCCGTTTATTTATTCGGCTATTTACACATCGGATGGTTTGCAGAATTTATCAGTTTCAAATGCTTATAATTTTTTTGATGAAGAAGAAATTGAAATATATTCAGAAGATTATATTAAGGCTAAAGTTGAAGATGAATACGATTTAGAAGAGTATAATATTCATTTTACATATTATATAGCTCCAGAAAATTCAGGAAACCCTTTTGAGAATTTAACAGTTAGACCTTGCTATGAAGTAGAATATAAATCTTCTACTGGTCTTGATAAATTACTTTCTTTTGATGCGATTACTGGAATTGCAGAACAACTAAAATAAAGGAGTTTTCTCATCTTTATTTTTCGCCGCTATAATAGTAAAATAATTTCACAATTATAAATAAACGATAATAGGGGACGGGGCTTTATCACGAAATAATTTAGCTGAAACTGCTAGTTTTTTCGTGACGGAAAACCCGTCCCCTACAATTAAGCATTAAGATTGCGAAAAAATAGGACGACCACAGGTCGCCCCTACAAAATTAGTGAAATTTTAGTTTAAAAAGATAAAACTTTACACACTGCTATGCAGTATTCGTTAGCTTTAGAGATTTTTGCGTCTCCTATAATATCGGCTTGCCCGTGTGAGAGTGCGTTTCTAACTAACTTGATTTGGCTTAAATTCTCTTCGGTTATAGCCTTTTTGAAAAATCTTGCAAACCTATATGTCCAATTTGTTATAATTACATCTATAATGTAGCCTAAAGTCAACACGTCTAAAAGTGTTGGCTCTTCTTTAAAGTCGCTTACTCCTTGGCAGAACTTAGTCATTAGTTCTAAATTAATGTTAAGGTCTGGGTAGTCTATTTTAATCTTGTTTGCTACTTCTTCAGGCTTGCTTACAATATAGTTATAGGTGTATTTTTCTAGTTTATAGTATTCTCTTATAAACAGATGCTTAAGGAATTCTTCGCATTTTTCAATGTTTATTTTTGTTGCAGACACTAACTTTTGTGATTGAGTTATCTTGTAAACGCTTTTTTCCGAGATAAAAGTATTCTGTTCTAAATGTTGGTTTTTTAGTTTGTCTAGCTCTTCTGGTGAGGAATTAGTTTTAGATAAATCATAGAATAAATATTGTTCGTATGGGTCATGTATGTCTACATAACTTTCTTTTTGCTTTAAATATTCAGACCATTTTTGCAGGTCTTCTTCAAATATATAGTCGGTTAAATGCTGGATTTCAGAGTCTGTAAAGGGTTCTTGCTTTGATATATTAATCGCTATTTTTTTTTCGTTAAATTGTCCTATTTCAAAGTTTACGTTAAAATCTATATCCTCATAATATGAGTACCTAAAATATGCTCTAAGATATGGGTCTATTATGTTTTTTGGTTTAAATGGATATGTGCTGTTGTCTTTTCTTATGTATCCCCATTGTTCGTCGTTGTCGTAATGTGCAATAAAACCTTGTAGTTCTTGATGGGTGAGTTTTTTTTGGGCAAGACTTAAGCCTTTTTGGCTAAGGGCGATATTTGTGGCTGCTATTCCTTTGTTGTTAAAGCCTAGCTCAAACTCAACCTCTAAATCTTCAAAGTTTAAATTAGCAAGCAGCATTCTTAGTTCTACCTCTTCTTCTCTAACTTGACGTATGCTAAAGAAAATAGTTTTGTCATCATATTTAATGTTGCCAAGTTTATAAGTTGTGTTAAACAGTGAAACTATTCCTTTATGTACGGTTTCATCGTTTATATAAACATGGCTTAGGTCATAGTTAAAGTTATTGACAGTGTTAAATTCTTCTATGATAGAGCTTATGCCCCAATCGTTTGTGAGTATTTCAAGCATTGTTTGAATTTGGTGTTTGATGTCGGTGTCGTGGAACTCTGGAATTTGTAGATTGCAACGGCTATAAATTAATCTAAGGCAAGATAAAATATCATCTGGTTCAGCGATATTTAAAAGCCCATGTATTGCGCTTACATCTTTGTTTCTAATACATATATTAGTAAACTCGGTGTTTATTGAAATCTCTTTGCTTAGGTAGGCGTATAATTTATAGACATCTGCCTGATTTTTTTTATTTATTTTTTCACTTGAATAGGCTGCCAATAAAAACTTTTTAGCCCTTAAAAGTGGATAGATAGCTTCTTCGTATTCTTCTGCTGAAATATGTAGTAAACCTAATAAAATGTCTATTGCTCTGTGCAGTTCATGTGTAGGGCAATCTTCGGATAATGTGAGTATTTTTGCCTTTAAATTATGGGATTTACTTTTTATCGAGTTAGATTTTATAGAGTTTGTTATGCTGTCGAATATAGAATTAAATTTTGAGACAATATAATCGTCTTCGCTTTCATTTACAATATATTTTACCTCGTTAAATTCTTCATAAATATCAAAAATAAATGTGTCGTGGCTGAAAAAGTCGTTATGTTCCACAGTTGGCTTTTCGCTTGCCTCTAAGTATTTAATAGATGTAATACTCTGTGAAAAAATTAGACAAATACCTAAATCTGTATCTAGTTTAATTCCGTTATCGAATATATCAAGAATTATGCCTTCTTCACTAAGTCCTGCTCCGTAGTCTATTTTGATTTTTTCGTTTATATTTAGTGCGCTTAAAATGTTTTTCATAAACTAACTCCCTCTCTTTTTTTAAACTATTATAACAAATTTTATGCTCGGTCGTGTTAATAAAATGTAAATATCTAAGGGGTGGAAAAAATTGAAAATTTTTTGACTATCATATCTTACAAAAAACCATAGTGTTTTTATGGTGGATATTACAAAGTTACATGTAATATGTAAATTTGTGTTGTAAACTTGCTTGTTCTATGCTAAAATTATTTTAATGAAATTTTAGGAGGCTTTAAGAATGAGTAAAATTATTAAGAGACTTTCTTCTTTAGTTCTAGCTAGTGCAATGCTAGGCTCTGCAATGGTTACGGGTAACCTTGTATCTGCCGAAACTACTGCACAGCTTGATAATCTTGTACAAGAGTATCTATGGGACTTTGAAGATGCTAGTGACCTAGATGGGTTTGTTAAGGATGCTTCTAACCTTAGCACGTACAAACTAGGTGTAAACCCTGAGGATGCTAACGATGGCGTTTTCGAGATTGAAAGAAAGTTCTATGACGAGAGTGAGAGAGACGAAAAAGGTAACTATCCTCAACACGACTCTAAAATATCTACTATCATGACTTTTGACGAGGCTCAAGCGGCTAAGGTGGTTTCTGTTGATATTTATGATCACGGTCCTGGCACAGATGAGCAAGTAGTATTGCAGTTAGTTGGCGAGAAAAGTTCTGATTACCCAGCTAATGAAATTTATGTTGGAACAAAAATGGACGGCGATGTAACTAAATATTGGTACAGAGTTAAGCCTACACCAGGTTCGGACCTTATTACTGGTTACTTTGATGTTGAGAGAACAGAGGGCTGGCATACTTTCACTGTGGATTGTAGTGAAGAGGGCGAGCTAACACTTATGATAGATGGCAATGAGGAAAAGGCAATTAACGTTGCTACAACTGCCAATACATATGCCTATTTTAAAGAGCTAAAACTTATAGACTTTTGGATGAACAGAGCGGCTGTCCCAAATGTTGAGCAAAATGTCTATATAGATAATGTATCTATTTCTTATGTGGAGCAAGAGCCAACAAGCCAAATTACACCTTCTAAACCGATTGTTTATGATTTAGAGAATATGATAGGTTTTACTCCTATAGAGGGTAAAGAGAGCTATACAAACTATGAATATTCACTAGACGGAATAGCCTTTGTAGATTGTACAGCAAATCCACAGCCAATTCCTAACGAGGACTACGCTGTAGGGGATGTTCAAATAAGACTTAAGACTACGGCGATGGATCAACCGAATAACCCACCGCTAAAAAGCACAGAAGCTTTTACAAAGTCTGACGATTTAATCTTAGATTTTGAAGAAACTAGCGACCTAGAGGGCTTCACTGTTTATGACGGAAAAGCACCAGCTATTACTACCGACTTTATGCACAGCGGATTTTCTTCAATGAATTTAGGCGGTTATGGCACATATTATGATTTTGGATATCAAGAAGAAAAGTATGTTACTATGTGGATATATGACTCAATGGCTAAAAATGGTACTAGAGACGATAAGACATATATTTCTTTGGTTGACTCAGAGGGTTCAACTTCTAAGCCTTGGCAAAACAGTGCAGCATATATGATTTCTTTTGATGCATCACGTCAGTATTATTGGGCTAGACTAGATGGACAATATTATTTCCCAAACAATGTTAAGCGTACAGTAGGTTGGCATGCTTATACATGGGATTTCACATCTGGTGACACAGTAAAGGTTTATGTTGACGGAATTCTATTGGCAGAAGCACCTGCTAATGGTTTCGACTACTTTAATACAGCTGACTGGTCTTGGAACACAAAGGTAGACGATATATCGGTTTCTTCAACTAAAGAGATGATATCATTGCCTACAGCTCCTACAAATGGTGTAGTAGATGACGACAATAAACTTTTCGGTTTTGATTATGTACCAGGTTACACTGATGCTAGCTACTATGAGTTCAGCACAGACAAAGGACAAACTTGGTCTAGCTGTACTGCGAACCCACAGCCTGTAGGAGATGGTCCTTATGCTGTAGGCGAAGTAATGGTAAGAATTAAGGCTATGGATGGCGAAAAAGCCGGTGCTTATCTATTAAGCGATGCAGAGTTTACAAGTAAGTCTAACATTCTTTACAGAACACTTCAAAATGAAATTGAGTTCACTAAAGGGTTCTTTGATGGCGACCTAGTTAAGAATGAAGATTATGATAACTTCTATGCTATTTTAGATGAAGTTTCAATGATTGAAGAGACAGAGACAGACGAGGTTAAGCTTCAAAATGCACTAGATGACCTAGCAACTGCTATGGCTAATCTTGATATTGACCTTGAGAACCACACAATCTATGAGTTTGAAAAAGGTGAGGCTGAACTTAATCCATTCTATGCTCTAACAGGTGAGTTAGAAGTTGGTGAAGTTTTAACTGCTTTTGGTAAAGACGATTTCACAACTTATGATATGAAAGCTGGTGCAGAGCTTTTCTATGAGAACACAGATGGCACTTATAACGCAGAGGCTATTTATACATTCCCACAAGAATTAGAAGACAAGATTGTTTCTATGGCGTGGTATCCAGCCGTTACAACAGGTGGAACAGAGCTTGTTTTATCAAATAATTCAGGCGATTACATAGCGCTTTTAGCTCCTGCTGGTAACCAAACTAACTATAGAGTTCGTACTTCTATAGACGGAAAGGTAACAGAAGAAGAACTAGAGATTAGAAGACTTAGCGGTCCTCACAATATCTACTGGGATATGGCAAACAGCGACACAGGTGTTAAACTATACCTAGACGAAAGATTAGTAGGCGAATTAGAGGGCATGACTTCATTTAATAAATTAGCAATTGAAGTTATAGGCGCTACAGATGCCGACGAGACTACTACATTCGACAGAGTTCAAATTATTGAGAAAAACCCAATTCAAAGCATGCAAATAGTTGATGAGTCGGCTGTAATTGGCTACTATGAGACTTATGCAATGCCAAAAGTGCTTTTAGAGATTGATGCTCTTTATGATGATTACACAACTACTGATGTATTAACTTATACATCTGCTAACTCTAATATTATCAATGTGACTTCTGATGGTACTTGCGAGGGCATGAGCTTTGGCACTACAGACGTTACGGTATCTACCGCAAGCGGACTTTCTGACACAATTTCAATAGAGGTTAAAGACTTTAAACTTGAAGATGTGTATATTACAGAGTCTCCGATGATAGATGTAGTGGCTATAGATGCCCCTGGACAAGACAGCAATAATTCTGTTCCAGTAGAGAAATTAGAAGAAATTACAATCGACATAAACGAGTCAAAGGTTTTAAACACTGTTTTAACTCCTGCAAATGCAACAGCTAGACTAGTTGATTGGACTTCTAGCGATGAAAATGTAGTGTTTGTTCAAGATGGTTTAATCACTGGTGTGAACTATGGTGAGGCTATTGTTACAATTACTTCACAAGACGGAACAAACAAGACAGACACAGTAAAAGTTATAGTTGCTCCTGACTCTTTTGAGGCTGGAATGGAAATATTTGTTGCTATGGATGGCGACGACATAATGGGCGATGGCTCTATGGAAAATCCATATGCAAGCATTGACAGAGCAAGAGACGAGGCTCGTGTACTTAATGGTTTACTGCCTGATAAGGGTGTTATAATCTATTTCAGAGAGGGTTCATACTCATTCCTTGAGAGCTTTGAGCTTAACGACCAAGACTCTGGTACAGCACAAAATCCTATTACTTATGCATCTTACGAGGACGAGACAGTCACTTTCTTAGGTGGTGTAGAGTTTGATGTTGCTGATATGAGTAAGGTTAATTCTGATGACAATATGTATGACAGAATACCAGAGAGCGCAAGAGACGACGTATATGTAATAGATCTAGCACAATTCGGTCTTGATAAAAGAGAATTACAAGCTATAGGAATGTCTAGTTATACAGGCGCTTTTGATGCGTGGAACACTACAGAACCTTATTATTCTGTATGGCTAAACGGCGAGGCTATGACTCTTTCAAGATACCCAGACACAGGTTTTATTAAAACAACTACAATTCACTATAATGGTGAGAACTCAAGATATTGGGAAGCTGACATGATAGCAAATGGACAAGGGCATCCTTATGAGCCTGGCATGGAGAACGATACATTCGTATTCTCTAGTAGCAGTCTTTCAGCTAGCAAACTAGCTACATGGTCTGAGTCTATTGACGGCGGAAAATATGGTCCATGGATGTCAGGTTATTGGGGTGTTGTATACGCTGCACAATCTGTTCCATTAGAGAGCATCGAGGGCAATCAAATTAGATCAGGTATGGTAAGCCCATATATTCCAACTGCAAATGCTAATTTCTATGTTTATAACTTGATTGAAGAGTTAAGCATTGAAAATGAATGGTATATAGACCAATTTGATGAAAATTCACTAAACCTATACATTTTCCCACCTAGCGGAACTGATATGACAGATAGCTCTAACATTATTAGAATACCAACTCTTGACGAAGTTATGTTTGATATGTATGAGACTGATTATATAAATATCAACGGAATTGACTTCTGGGGTGGTAACCAAGGTCTGTTCAGTATTGAGGGCGGAACTCACAATGTTGTGAGAAAAGCTGAGATGTCAGGTACAGTTGGTACTTTAGGAGCAGTAAGAGACTCAAAAGATGAAATTGCGAAATTCAATGGTTTTGAAATGTGTGACATTAAAAACATTGACGGCGGTATATCACTGGGTAGCGGAGATGTTTACACACTAGAGAGAGGCTATAACTATGTAGAAAATTCATCTTTCTATAACTTCTCAATGGTTAAAACAGCCTATAACCCAGCTGTAAGCCTTGGCGGTGTTGGTAACAGAGTTTCTAACACTACATTTGATAACGCACCTCAAAACGTTGTAATGCCTGGTGGTCCTGAGGCTACTGTAGAGTTCTGTGAGTTCTCTGATTTCTCTAAGACTTCTGGCGACCAAGCAGCTATTTACACAGGTCGTGACACTATAAATCGTGGTACAATAATAAGGAATTGCTATTTCCACTCAATAGGAGAGGGGCATTCTGTTGCAAACTCAGGTATTTATCTTGACGATGCAAAAGCGGGAGTATTGATATTAGACAATGTATTTGAAGGTGTTGGACAAGGCATAACAACAGGTGGTGGTAGAGATGTTTCAATTATAGGAAACAAATTTGTAAACCTTGCAAATGGTATTACAAATGCACCGTTCCTATATATCTTCCCAATACATATCCATAACGCTGGTCTAAACGTTTATTATGAGAGCGGAAACTACTCACAAGTAAACACAAGACCATGGGATGAACCTGATTCAGCCTATGGCAGATTTGATCACATGTACTACATGTTAGAAGATAACTTTGGATTTGGTAAATATAACACTTATATAGACAATGAGTTTATCAACATGTACAGAAGCGCAGATGCTAATGAGACAATCACAGACTATAATGTTTGGACAAAGTACTGGAAAGTAATGCCTTATGAAGATCAAAGAGCTTTACTTGATGATTGGATATTCGATAAAGGCAACGATAAGAGCAACAACCTAGGCAATGACGATGACAGCTACAAGACAAAATATTCTGTAAACCTATCTGTTCAAAGCGGAGAGGGTGAAGTAATAGGAACTGACGACGACCTAATTAAAGATTATATCAAAAAGGTAGTTGCAGAGCCAGACACAGGATACGAGTTCGTACATTGGGTAGATGCTAGTGGAAAAGTAGTTAGTGATAATTCAGTTTACTTCTTTACATTAGACTCAAATGTTACACTTGAAGCAGTATTTCAAATAGCTCAATAAACACAAAAATCCGTCTCACGTAAAAAATGAGGCGGATTTTTTAATTCATAATGCACAATTCATAATGCACAATTGAAATGGAATGTGAAAATTATTGTGGATTTTTTGATTAAATATTATTGGTGTGACCTGTGGTTGTTATATTAATTGTAGGGGCGACCTGTGGTCGTCCGATAATTTAGTTAAAACTGACCCGCCCCCCAAAAGTTAGACCTAAAAAACTAACAAAGGGGGTAAGAAA
>CAYJER010000055.1:0-13965 GCA_964369225.1 uncultured Eubacteriales bacterium | reverse complement strand
TTTCTTACCCCCTTTGTTAGTTTTTTAGGTCTAACTTTTGGGGGGCGGGTCAGTTATTACTAAACTCACGGGCGACCACACAGGGTCGCCCCTACATGAATTTGTGAGATTTAACGAATTAATTTTAAATCAAAAATCGTAAGAGGCACGCCCTCCCGAAACTGGGAGTTTAAACCTACCTCTCGGGCATGGAGACCCTCCCCTACAATATTTTAATAAGTTTATTTTTATACATACAAAAATTTTATTTAAAGAGCCTTTAATCAAAAAATCCGCAAGGATTTTCACATGAACTTTTCACTATTCACTATTACCTCTTCACTAAATTCTAAGTTTTCTTATGAAACCAATCTATAATAAGTTCTAGCCGTAACAAAATAGGCACACATATAAAATACAAAATAAACCGAAATGCAAATTAACAGAACTATAGGCATAAAGTCAAGGTTTACAACTTGAAGGCCTAGGCAAATATGCTCTATTAACTGATAGGCAAACAGAATATGGCTTATTGCTAACACCATCGGCAAGGCGAACATTATAAGAATTTGTCTTCTTATTGTTTTCCTTGTCATTTTTTTTGAAAGTCCTACTTTTGTCATTATCTCGAAATTTTTCTTGTCTTCATAGCCTTCTGTTATTTGCTTGTAGTACATTATCAAAACCACAAGGAACAAGAATATCACCGAGCAAAACAGTCCTGCAAATAAGAAGTTTCCATACATGCCTATAGCATCTTCTCTGTAATCTGAATTTGAAGAATAGCTAAAACCTATTTCTTTTTTGCTTATAAAGGATTTAATGTCGTCAGATTCAGATATATCCACAGGCTGAATGTTAAATATCTTAGAAAATTGGCCTGTTATGTTGTTGTCAATTAACACAGAGAAATCTTCAACCACTAAAACTCTTTCAACTGTGTTGTGAAAATGCTTAAAAACATCACTGTCGATATATTTAGTATCAAACGCAACATTATTTATTGAACTATAAGCCTCTAAATCAATATCATTATATAAATATATAGGATTTTCTTTTTCTATTACCAAAATTTCATCTGGTAAAAGTTTTTGATGTTCGCCTGTTAGTTCGTTGTACTGTGAGGTTTCAAGTACATTTACAAAACTAGAACTATAGCCAGCTTCAGGGTAAAGAGTGTGGTAATATTCTGAAGTTACAACGCCGTTTTCGTGTTCAAGAATATTTATTGTAAGTGTTTCTATATTGTCATAGCTTTCAATTTCAAAAGTTTCTAAAACACCTTCAAGTGCTGCATCTGCCTTTGGTAGGTATTCATCTTCATAAATTTCTATTTGAAGTTCTTTATTATGTTTTTTTGTGATGTCGTTTATGCCTAGATATAGGTTAGTAGTGACAGCGATTGTAATTATAAACATACAAGAAAGCACACAAATACTTGAAATTCCGGCGGCGTTTCTCTTCATTCTGTAAAGCATTCCCGAAATTGATATAAAGTTAGACTCTTTATAATAAAACTTTTTTCTTGATTTTAAGAACTTTAAAACTGCTATGCTTCCTGCTATTACAAGTGCGTAAGTTCCTGCAATTACCGTTAGAACTAAAGGGAACATTAGCGTTAATGATTCAGTTATGCTCTCTATTGTGTTTGCTAGATAATAGGCGTATCCTATGCTAACAACACCTATAATTGTTAATATGATTTTAACTTTTGGCTCTTTTTCGCCTTGTTTTGATGATTGTAAAAAGTCAGTGGCTTTAGATATAAGAATTTTTGTTATGTTAATTATAAAACATACTGCAAACATTGCCCCAAAATATATTAGAACTTCTAGCGAGGCTGCCATAGAGAATATCATGTTTGCCTCTTGTTCAAGCTCCATTATCATGTAAAGAAGTAGTATTAAAGCCTTTGAGAAGATTGTTCCTAAGGCTATGCCTAAAACTATGCTGATTACAAATACTACTACAGATTCGTAAAGAAAAATTCTTACAAGCTGAAATTTGTTTACACCTAAAATATTGTATACACCAAATTCTTTAAGCCTAGATTTTATTAGAAATCCGTTTACATAAAGGAAAATAAGCCCGAAAAGTATCATCATAGGGTACAATAAAACTGAGAAAAAGTTATTAAGATAGACAGCCGCTGATTCTGAAACTATGTCTGTGTTTGATCTGTACATAACCATTAAATATGCTGCCATAATACAAGCGGTGCATGTTAGAATGTGTGTTATATAAAGTCTAGCGTTGTTTTTGAGCGCTGTTACTGCAAGTCTTAGGTAAAGAGCTGTCATATGCCCTCACCTCCTGCCATTGCAGTTAAGGTGTTAGAGATTTTCTCATACATTTGAGTATCTGTGTTGTCTCCCTTATAAATTTGATGAAATAGAATACCATCTTTAATAAAGAGAACTCTTTTTGCCCTGCTAGCAGCCATAGTGCTGTGAGTAACCATTAAAATAGTCTGCCCTAAATTATTTACTTTTTCAAGCAAGTCAAGCAGTGATGCCGCCGAGCGAGAATCTAGCGCACCTGTAGGTTCATCGGCTAAAATTAGCTTAGGTTTTGTGATCATGGCTCTTGCAACTGCTACCCTTTGTTTTTGTCCTCCTGAAATTTCAAAAGGATGTTTTTTAAGTATTGAATTTATGTTGAGTATGTCAGCTATTGGTTTTATTCTTTCCTGCATTTCTTTGTGGGATTTTCTTGATAAAACCATTGGTAGAAATATATTGTCCTCATTGCTGAAGTTATCTAATAGGTTAAAGTCTTGAAACACAAAGCCTAGATTTTCACGTCTAAATGCGGTAATTTGACTTTCTTTAATTGAGCCTAGGTTTTGGTTATCTAAAAGCACTGTTCCGCTAGTCGCCTTGTCTATTCCGGCAAGTACATTCAGAAGTGTTGTTTTACCTGAACCTGACTCACCCATTATAGCGACATATTCGCCCTCGGTAACTGAAAAACTTACACTTTTAAGTGCCTCTACAGAGTTTGCTCCAAATCTTGTTTTATACACCTTTTTTAATTCTTTTACATCTAAAATTGCCATAATTAATTCCTTTCATCATTGGTCGGGAAGCCCCGACAGGCAAGTCGCACACAAAATTTTGAAATAAACTACACATTTATTGCCTGCGATAAACCTTAATTTAATATTAGAATATGGTCGGAGTGTTGATTAGCAAATTTAATCATGTAGGGGCGGATATTATCCGCCTAAAAATTAAGTAATTTTACCTAAGTTTCATAGGCGGATAATATCCGCCCCTACATGGATTTGTGAAATTTAACAGATTTATTTTAAATCCATACAAGAATGTTCACTAAGTTCGCCCTTACATCAATTTTTAATCAACAAAATACCCGACTTGCAATCGTTTGTAGTTTACAAGATTATTTTAGCAAATTTATTAAATGCGTTCCATTGATTTAGCTTACAATCAAGGCTTTAAACTTACAAATTTGTCATATTAGGCTAAAATCATCAGATTCTAGGTCGATAATAACCTGTGTTCCGTATCCTAATTTTGATTTTATCTCTATTTTGTGTGAAAGGGTATCAAGAATTTTTTTAGCCATGTAAAGCCCTATTCCGCTAGACTTTTTCTCTTCTCTGCCGTTGTTTCCAGTAAAACCTTTTTCAAAAACTCGTGGTAAATCTTCGCTAGAAATACCTATGCCTTTATCCTCGATAAAAAGTTTTTTGTCTTTAGAATAAATCTTAATTGTGGAATTACTGCTGTATTTAAGAGCGTTTGAAATTATTTGCTCTATTGCAAAGCCTAACCATTTTAAATCGCTTATTATATTAATGTTTGTATTTTCATAGTCTAGGCTGATTTTTTTGTATATAAAAATCTGGGTGAACTTTTTAAGGCTCTTCCTTAAAATAGGGTCTAGGTTTACTTTAGAAAAATTAAGATCGTTGTTTATGTTTTCAAGCCTTACAAAACCTAGCGCCATATCTGTGTAGTACTCAATCGAGTTAAGTTCTTTTTTGAAATCTTCACGGCTTATTTCATCAGAACTTTGCAGAACTAGGTTTAATGCTGAAATAGGTGTCTTAATTTGGTGAATCCAAAGGCTGTAGTAATCCACCAATTCTTTAAGCCTTGCCCTATCTTTAGAGATTAAACTTTGTTTTTCATTCTCTAAATCTGCTATTACTTCTTTAAGGTCTTCTTCGATTAAACTGTATGTTGGTAATTTTTCTGTGTTTTTAAGTAGTAATGCTTTATGTTGTTTATAAAATTTAATAAAATCAAAAATAAACAAGGGCAGTAAAACCACCCCCGAAAGCACATAAATATATATAAATGGTTCAGTATCTTTATTATGTAAAAAATATACTGTATAAGTAGCGATAAAAACTGTTATTAAAGAAATTATTGCTACAATGTTTCTGCGTAAATATCCTCTTAATATCTTCATAATGACTGTGTCATTTTTGCCGCACAAAATGCGATAAAAATTTGAGCATGTTACCCGTGACTATCCTTTCTTCTTTTATTTTTACACATAATAACCCACACCTTTTTTTGTCTTAATAAAATTTTCAAGTCCTAAAATGCTTAGCTTTTTTCTAATTCTTGTTATGTTGACAGTAAGAGTGTTGTCGTCTACAAAATTTTCGCTATCCCAAAGAATTGTAATAATGCTTTCTCTTGACATAACCTTATCAGGGTTTTGCATTAGAATTTCCATTATTTTATATTCGTTTTTGCTAAGTTCGGTAGTTTGCGAATTATATTCCATAGTATAATTGTGAAGCTTTAAGCCTAGATGCTCAAGATAATTTGTCTTAGGGCTTCCAACTCTTCTAAAAATTGCAGAAAGTTTAGCGGTTAAAACGTTTAAATCGAATGGTTTAGTTATATAATCATCTGCACCCATGTTCATTGCCATTACAATGTTTATGTTGTCAGAAACAGATGTCAAAAAGACAATGGGGATATCGCTGATTTTTCTAATTTCGGTACACCAGTGATATCCGTTAAAAAAAGGCAAAGAAATATCAAGCAATACTAAATCAGGTTTGTAGTTTTCAAATTCAGTCAAGACATTTTGAAAATCCTGTGCAGTATTCGCTTGATATCCCCATGATAATAGATGTTTTTGCACCAGTCTTGCAATTGTTGTGTCGTCCTCAATAATAAATATTTTTTTCATAGTTCCTCGGTTTGTGTTTGTTAAATTTGATAAAATATTGTAGGAGAGGGTCTTATGCTTAGTGAAAAGTGAAAAATGAATAGTTTATGTGAAAATCCTTGCGGATTTTTTGATTAAAGACTTTTAAAATGAAAATCTAGCATGGATTAAAAATAAATTTGTTAAATTATTGTAGGGGAGGGCACAGAGACCAGACGTGTTGATTAGCAAATTTAGCCATGTAGGGGCGGATATTATCCGCCAAAAATTTGGTAATTTTGCCTAAGTTTCATAGGCGGATAATATCCGCCCCTACATGGATTTATGCGTTTTAACGAATTAATTTTTAATCAAAAAACGTAATCAACATGTCTGCTTCAGACCCTCCCCTACAAATAAGCATCCCGACTAGTAGTTAATAACTCTTAGCTCAAAATAAGACTGTGGGTGTACGCATACAGGACATTTTTGAGGTGCTTCGTCGCCCTCGTGAATGTGTCCGCAGTTTGTGCAGATCCAAATTGTTTTCTCTTTTTTCTTATAAACTGTTCCGTCCTCGATGTTTGCTAACAGTTTTTCGTATCTTTCTTCATGCTCTTTTTCAATTTTTCCAACAGCCTCAAAAAGTGTGGCTATGTCATCAAAACCCTCTGCCCTTGCATCTTCTGCAAAGCCTTTATACATGTCTGTCCACTCGTAGTTTTCGCCAGCGGCTGCATCCTTTAAATTTGAAATGGTATCAGGAGTTTTTCCCCCATGTAATAATTTAAACCAAATCTTTGCGTGTTCTTTCTCGTTTCCTGAGGTCTCTGTAAAGAAATTTGCAATCTGAACAAAGCCATCCTTTTTAGCTTGTGAAGCATAGTATTGATATTTTGTATGTGCTTGTGACTCCCCTGCAAAAGCAGCTAGTAAATTTTTCTCAGTTTTTGTTCCTTTTAACATAATTGTACCCCTTTCGTTTTATAATTTGATTATCATTACTGAATTTACTATTATTATACCACTTTTTTAAAAAATTGCAATATATTTATTTATTTTTTTGCAAATGTGTGGTATTATTAATATAATTAAATTTTTAAAAGGATGAATATACACGTGAATCAAAATAAGATACGAAATTTTAGTATAATTGCCCATATAGACCACGGCAAAAGTACCCTTGCCGACAGAATTTTAGAGCAAACTCAATCGGTAGCCCTAAGAGAGATGGAAGACCAGTTGCTTGACAATATGGACCTTGAAAGAGAAAGAGGAATTACAATTAAGGCTCATGCTGTAACCCTTGACTACAAGGCAGATGACGGTGAGACCTACACATTTAACCTAATAGACACCCCAGGACACGTTGACTTTAACTATGAGGTTTCTCGTTCGCTTGCTGCTTGTGAGGGCGCAGTTTTAGTAGTCGATGCCTCACAAGGGATAGAGGCGCAAACTCTAGCCAATACTTATCTTGCAGTAGATGGCGGACTAGAAGTAGTTCCTGTGCTTAACAAAATAGACTTGCCAAGTGCAGACCCTCAAAGAATTGCACATGAGATTGAAGATGTTATAGGTATTCCAGCGATGGATGCCCCACAAATTTCTGCAAAGACAGGTGTAAACATCAAGGCAGTAATGGAGAAAATTGTTAAGGAAGTTCCACCTCCTGTAGGCGATGTGAATAAGCCATTAAAAGCGTTGATATTCGACTCATATTATGATGCCTACAGAGGTGTTATTATTTATGTAAGAATTAAAGAGGGAACTGTAAAAGCTGGCGACACAATTAAAATGATGGCTACAGGCAATGAGTTCACAGTTGTTGAATGCGGAATTTTAAGGGCCACTAGCCTAGAGCCTACTGACTGTCTACAGGCTGGACAAGTTGGATATATAGCGGCTGCTATTAAAAATGTTAGAGATGCTGTAGTTGGTGACACAGTTACTTTAAAAGAAAATCCAGCAGAAGAGGCACTAGCAGGCTACAGACCTGTACAACCTATGGTTTTCTGTGGTGTGTACCCAGCCGATGGCGCACATTATTCAGATTTAAGGGATGCATTAGACAAATTAAGGCTTAACGATGCCGCTTTAAGTTATGACCCTGAAACATCTATTGCGCTAGGATTTGGTTTCCGTTGTGGTTTCCTAGGTTTGCTTCACATGGAGATTATTCAGGAAAGACTAGAAAGAGAATATAACCTAGACATTGTTACGACTGCACCTAGTGTTATTTATCATATAACTAAGACAGACGGTGAAAAGATGTTAATAGATAACCCGACAAACTACCCAGATCCAGCCCATATTGCAACAGCGGAAGAGCCTATGACTAATTCTCATATTTACTCACCTACTGAATATGTTGGAAACATTATGGATTTATGTCAAGACAGACGTGGTGTGTTCAAAGACATGCGATATATAGACGAGACCCGTGTTGACATTCACTATGAACTACCATTAAATGAGATTATTTATGATTTTTTCGATGCTTTAAAGTCAAGAACTAGAGGTTATGCCTCTTTTGACTATGAGTTAATAGGCTATACTCCTAGTAAGCTTGTCAAGCTTGATATTATGCTTAACGGTGAGGTTGTAGATGCGCTTTCGTTTATTATTCATGCCGAAAAAGCGTATAGCCGTGGCAGAAAAATGTGTGAAAAACTTAAGGATAAAATTCCTCGCCAATTGTTTGAAGTTCCTGTTCAAGCTTGTATTGGTGGAAAAATTATTGCAAGAGAAACGGTTAGAGCCATGAGAAAAGACGTTCTTGCAAAATGTTACGGTGGTGACATCACACGTAAAAAGAAACTACTAGAAAAACAAAAAGAGGGTAAAAAACGTATGAGACAGCTTGGAACTGTCGAAGTTCCACAAGATGCCTTTATGTCTGTTCTAAAACTAGACGAGGAGTAAAAATTTAATTCATAAATTATAATTCATAATTTAT
This sequence comes from uncultured Eubacteriales bacterium, assembly GCA_964369225.1. Taxonomy (GTDB): domain Bacteria; phylum Bacillota; class Clostridia; order Oscillospirales; family Acutalibacteraceae; genus SIG603. The sequence goes on along the minus strand of CAYJER010000055.1, from coordinate 5,891 downwards.
AATTGTTTTGAAAATCTTTGTAGGGATAAAGATAAATTTGCTAAAATATTATAGGGGAGGGTTTCCGTGCCCTCCCGAGAACTAGAAATTATTGCTAAACTCTCGGACGACCACAGGTCGCCCCTACAATCAAGCATAAGGAATATTTGAGAGGGAAAGTATGGAAAAGAAAGAAGAAAGGACAGTCACGGGGAACGAACCCGAAATTTTAATCGCATTTTGTGCGGCAAAAATGACAAGGTATAAATATGAGGAGATTATTTGATATTTTGTCTGCATTAGTGGCATTTGTATTTGTAGTAAGCGTTTCAGTAGTTGCGGTGCTTATGTTTAGACCACTATATTATTTTGATGTAGACCTTTTAAACCTAGCAGAAAAAACAGGATATTCAAAAGAGTTGATTATAGAAAATTATAATAGATTAATTGACTATAATACAATTGGTTCTTGTCCAAATTTAGAGTTCGACTCGTTTAAAATGAGCGAGTTTGGAAAAATTCACTTTGAAGAAGTAAGAGATATTTTTTTAGGCATTCAATATGTTGCTATAATTAGTTTAGTTGCATTCATGGGAATAATGATTTATAAAATTATGAAAAAAGACCTAAGGTTTTTAAGGATTGCTTCAATAATTACTATAACTATACCTGCCGTTTTAGGCACATTAGTGGCACTTAACTGGGAATGGGTATTCGTTAAATTCCATGAGTTAGCCTTTGATAACGACTACTGGATATTTAATCCATTAGAAGATGAGGTAATAAACATACTTCCATCAGAATTTTTTATGCACTGTGCAATATCGATAGTTGCATTGATATTTATTTTATCTGCTATAATGTTTGTGTTAGGCAAAAAGCCAAAACTAACATATCAACCTAGGCATATGAGACAAATATAGTTTAACTTTTTATCTATTTAAGCAAATTTCGACAAAATTTTACTTTTTGTTAATTTACACTTTACCTTGTTTTAACAGTGTGATATACTTATAACGAAAATAAAAGTAAAATGGAGGAGAACAATGACAACATTTGATATTGTATTACAAGTGTTAATTATGTTCGGTGGTCTAGGTTTGTTTCTTTATGGAATGAACATGCTAAGCGTGAACTTAGAGAAGATATCAGGTGGTAAACTTGAGAAGTTCTTAGAGAAAATGACAAGCAATATTTTCTTAGGAGTTTTAGTAGGTCTTATCATCACGTCTGCTGTGCAAAGTTCATCTGCAACCACCGTTATAGTAGTTGGATTAGTTAATGCAAGAATGCTAAAACTTAGAAATGCTGTGGGCGTAATTATGGGTGCTAATATAGGCACAACAACCACAGGACAAATTTTAAGACTTATGGAACTAGAAGGTGATGCAGGTGTTTCAAACTTACTTACACTAGCTAAACCTACAACATTTACACCGATAATAGTAATTGTTGGTATCATAATGTATATGAGTTCTGCAAGCAAAAAGAGAAAAACTGTTGCAGAAATTTTAATCGGTTTCGGTATACTGTTTAACGGTATGTTTATAATGACTGAAGCAATTTCTCCTATGAAAGATCTACCTTTCTTTGCAACAATGTTCCAAACTCTAACAAACCCTGTTCTTGGAGTTCTAGCAGGTGCTATTATTACCGCTATACTTCAGAGTTCCTCCGCCTCGGTCGGTATCTTGCAGGCGTTGTCGTCCACCGGTGCAATTACGTGGTCGTCTGCTTTCCCTATTATCATGGGTCAAAACATTGGTACTTGCGTAACTTCATTGATCTCAAGTATTGGCGCTAGTGTAAACGCTAGACGTGCTGCCATGGTTCACCTATACTTTAACATAATGGGCACAGTTTTATTCCTAGCTGGTGTTTATATTTTCCAATATACTGTTGGGTTTACTTTCTGGAATGATACAATAGATGCTGGCGGTATAGCAAACTTCCATACACTATTTAATGTGGTTGTGACAATTGCGTTTATCCCGTTTGCAAGACTTTTAGAGAAGTTAGCTACAGCGACTATCAGAGAAAAACTCAAAAAAGATGCTTATAAGGATAAGACTTCGACAGATGGTCTTGACTTAAGATTTATTCATGTTTCACCATCACTTGCGCTTGCAAAATGTAATGATGTAATAGTAAACATGGGTGAATTAGCCACAGAAAACTTAACGGAATCTTTAAGCCTACTTAAAAAGTATGACTATAAATTAGCAGAGACTATAAGCCAACGAGAAGACAGCATTGACAAGATGGAAGACATGATAAACAATTATCTGTTAAAACTATCTGACAGTGAATTGTCTGATCTTGAAAGCAAGAGTATCACAAAACTTTTAAAACTAACAACAGAGTTTGAAAGAGTTGGCGACTACATAATGAATATAGTTGAAACTGCCGAATATTTAAATGATAATAAGCAAATTTTCTCTGAGAAAGCATATAATGAACTTAGCATAATGTATGCAGCAGTTGAAGAAGCCTTGACTATGGCAGTAAACTCGTATAAGGATACAGACACAGAGTTAGCGCAAAGAATTGAACCTCTTGAGGAAACTGTTGACAGAATGCAGGATAAACTTAAGAGCCTACACATTGCAAGACTTAAAGAGGGCAAATGTACAATTGATGCAGGCTTGCAATACCTAGAAATTCTTACAAATCTTGAGAGAATTTCTGATCACTGCTCAAATGTTGCTATATTTACAATTTCTTACACAAAAGGTTTTGAGAGCGTAAACAAGCATGAGTATATTAGATTGCTTCATACAGAGCAATCTGAAAGTTATAAATTAGCATTAGACGCTTATCATAACAGATACGCTTCAAAAATAGATGCATAAATAAATTAGGGGCGAGCATGGTTGTTCGCTCCTTTTATTTTTGCGTTTGAATTTCACAAAGTGTAGGGGACGGGTTTTCCGTCCCGAAAAACTAGAGGTTTTCGCTAAATTCCCACGGGACGGAAAACCCGTCCCCTACATTAATTTGTGCGTTTTAACGAATTTATTTTAAATCAAAAAACGTAAGAGGCACGTCTAGTCAAGACCATTACCTACAATTTTAGGTAATAAATATTTAATCATAGCATAATAATTAATATGAAAATGCTAAGGGGTAGATTATGAAAAGATTTAATATTATTTGCTGTGTTTTGGTTTTGTTGATTGTATATAATTTTGGTTCTGCTTTTTCAAAGGTAAATTTTGCAAGCTTTATGTTTGGCGCTACCAAAACTGTGATTATAGATGCAGGGCATGGTGGAGAAGACGGCGGTGCGGTTGGCGTAAACTCGGTAATTGAAAAAGACATTAACCTTGAAATCGCCCTAAAATTACAAGAATATTTCGAGAATAATTTTTATCAGGTTATAATGATTAGAGATGAAGATGAGGATTTAGCAGATGAAAACTTAGACACAATCTCACAAAGGAAAGAGTCAGACTTACGAAACAGGCTTGAAATAATTAACAACAGTGAGGCGGCTGTAGTCATAAGCATTCATCAAAATTATTTCACCGAGAGCAAGTACAGCGGTACTCAAGTTTTTTACGCCAATGAAGATTCAAAAAGTCTAGCAGAAACCATTCAGAGCGGTGTTGTTTCTGCCTTGCAACCTGATAACACAAGGCTTGCAAAGTTTGAAAGTGGAAAATTTTTACTAAACAACAGCAACAAACCAATGGTTATAGTTGAATGTGGTTTTTTATCAAACTATGACGAAACAGAAAAATTATTAGACAGCGATTATCAAGCAGATTTAGCGAAAGCTATATTTAATGCTGTAAATGTTTTTTTGACTTAAATAATTATTTATGATATTATATATAAAAAAGGAAAGGTAAGTCACGCCGAGAGCCTAGGAGCGCAATTCGGTCTGGAAGCCCCGACAGGCAATTCGCACACATAATTAGTGCTAATATATGGCTTTATTGCCTGCGTTTGAGTAAAACGTATAAATTAATGTAGGGAACGGTCTTGACCGTTCCGAAAAATTAGGAGTTTTGCGAAATTACAGGATTTTTAGGCGGATAATATCCGCCCCTACATGGTTTTGTGAAATGTAATGAGTTTATTTTTACATAAATTCTCAACTCGTATTACTCGTTGTGACTTAATTAAAATAATGGCTAAAAATAAAACAGTTTATATATGTTCTGAATGCGGTTATGAATCGCCAAAATGGTCGGGCAAATGCAACGACTGCGGTTCATGGAACAGCATGGAAGAAAGCGTTAAGGCTAGTTCTTCCTCTGCTAAAACTGTAAATACCTATTACTCTTCTGTAAAATCTCAAAAAATCAGCGAAATCGACACAGACGGCGAACACAGATATTTTACAGGTCTTAGCGAATTTGACAGAGTTCTAGGCGGTGGACTTGTAAAGGGTTCGCTTGTCTTAATTAGTGGTGATCCAGGAATAGGAAAATCCACTATTCTACTGCAAATTTGTCAATTTCTAGGCGAAAAATACAATATTTTGTATATATCAGGTGAGGAAAGTGCTAAACAAATTAAGCTTAGGGCTGAACGCTTAAGCGTTGACAGCGAAGGGCTTAAAATTCTTACTGAAACCGATGTTCTGCAAATTACTGATCACATAAATTTTGAAAAACCTGATATTGTAATGATAGATTCTATTCAAACTATGAATCATGCAAATGTATCTTCTGCTACTGGAAGTGTTACACAGGTAAGGGAATGTACAAATGCAATAATGCATTGTGCTAAAGGTCTTGATATTCCTGTGATTTTAGTAGGCCATGTAAACAAAGACGGTGCAATTGCAGGACCTAAAGTGCTAGAGCATATAGTAGATGCGGTGCTTTATTTCGAGGGTGACAGGCAGATGTCCTATAGAATTTTAAGGGCGGTCAAAAATCGTTATGGTTCTACAAATGAGATAGGCGTTTTCGACATGGGCGAAGAGGGGTTAACTCAAGTATTAAATCCGTCACAAGCACTTTTAGAGGGCAGACCTAAGGGCGTTTCTGGCTCTTGTGTAACCGCAGTAATGGAGGGTACAAGACCAATTTTAGCAGAAATTCAAGGTCTAGCCACAACTAGTGGATACACAACACCTAGAAGAATGTCAACAGGCTATGACTACAACAGAATGGCACTTATTCTAGCGGTTTTAGAGAAAAGAGCTGGCTTTTATTTCTCGAACCTTGATGCCTATTTAAATGTTGTAGGTGGATTAAGGCTTGATGAACCGGCAGTAGATTTAGCAGTTGGATTAGCCCTAATATCTAGTTTAAAAGATAAAGAAATAAGAGAAGACACTATTGCCTTTGGAGAAGTTGGACTAGCAGGCGAATTGCGTTCAGTAAATCACATAGAGGCAAGAATAGCAGAAGCCTCAAGAATGGGTTTCACAAGGTGTATAATTCCATATAATAACCTTAAAAAAGTAAAGTCAAATAGCGATATAGAGCTTATCGGAGTTAAGAATATTAGGGAAGCTTTTGAGTTTGCCTGCAAAGATTAATTCGTTAAAATATACAAATTAATGTAGGGGATGGCGTCCTCGACATCCCGAAATATAAAAAATACAACCAAAACGGGACGTCGAGGACGCCGTCCCCTACAATGTTTTAACAAGTTTATTTTTCCATGAAAAATTTTGCTTAAAAGCCTTTAATGAAAAAATGTTTGATTTACGTAATTTTTACAAAATAGCTATTGCAATATGCTGTTTTGTATGATATACTTATACAGAAAACGCACGTCTTTGTTTCCGTGTATGCCAATTTGTGAGAAAACATTTGGCTAAACGGTATGCCAGACAAGACGGAGGAATAATTTATCTAGGAGGTAATTAAAATGGCAGCAGTATCAATGAAACAACTATTAGAAGCAGGTGTACACTTTGGACACCAAACAAGAAGATGGAACCCTAA
>CAYJER010000054.1:0-14015 GCA_964369225.1 uncultured Eubacteriales bacterium | reverse complement strand
GAGATACAGGCGTGACAAGTAGCTTTATAGCTTACTTTGTCATGCCTGTTTTTTTTGCGCCCTTTTCCAAGCTTTAAAGCTACGGAAAGGGCTTTTTTATGTTTAAGTGGCAATGTTATATAGCTAAATATCCGTAATCTCCAATTTTTGAAAACAACGACATATTTCAAAAATTAAGGAGATTAAAGATGAAAAAAATATATTATGTTTGGAAAGACCCAAAATGTAACGGAGTAAACCCAGAATGGATAGAGATGCGAGGCAGAGCATTTTATCAATTTATTAAACTACCTGAAAATAAACACCGTAAATTCTTACCACTTGATTGTGCTGAATACAGCGATGATATACTGTATTTTGAATGCAATAAAGAAGAACATTATGAATGGCGAAAGAAATATTCAAGGAAAAAATATCAGTGTGAACTTACACCAAAATATTCTACCGTGTCGCTTGAGATTTCCACCAGTGAAGTTAATGAATTAACTCTTCATGAATCTATCCCCGATGAAAGCAAAAACACTGAAGATGACATTGTACATAGACTTGATTTAAGAAAAATTGGCGAATTGCTTTGTTTATTAACCGATATTGAAAAGAAAGTTATAATAGCAAAATACTGGACAATGAGTGATAAAACAGATAAGGAGATATCCATTGCTTTAGGAATGTCTACAACATCATTCAATAATCGCAAGATGAACGCCATAAAAAAACTTAAAAGAGTTTTTGAAAATAGTCGTGACTAATTTTAAATTTCACTGACAAAACAAATCAACATATAGGCATAAAAAAGACGAAGTTGTTAAACTTACAACTTCGTCTTTTAGTGTTATATCACTACCCATTTCATGTTTTCTGCGTGCCAGTTTTCATTAAATTCTTTTGATAAAATTGATGTTTCAAAAGGCTTATATAAAAATTTGTTAATTGTTTGCAGCACGACATTAAAATCATCTGTTTTGGTTTCAATCTTCTTTGTAAATGCTTGCCATTTTTTTTGCATGGCATCATTACTACCAAAAGCAATCACTTGTTCAAATTGTTCTATCGTGAAATTATGCTCTCTGTTTTTAAATGTTTGTTTTAATGCAGTTGAAAGATTTGTTCCATCAAAATCAAACCTATTAGCTAGATAATAAATATCATAATAGTCTTTCATTCTACTTGAAAATTCCATAAGTGATAAAATAGCATCTAATTTTTCAGAAATAGTAGTTTCAAGTGAATACGTATTTACAATCGGTGCAGTAAAATCATCTAGCTGAGTAGGGATTTTCCTTTTTTCTTGATGTGGGACAATAACATCACCTACACCAAAATCTATGCCAAATGTGGTTCTTGTATTTTTAATTTTTGCAACAAGCGTAGCACCTATTCCTGAATACTTTTTTGCTATTGCAATAGGTGATACATTTTTAATTTCAAATGTGATGAAATCATTTCTAGTATCACTTGCAATAATTTCCTCCAAAATAGAATATAACTGCTCTGGAGTATTCGGCAATCTTTTTAAAAGAAAATCAATATCAACTGTAACTCTACTGTCAAAATCAGTAAGTGAATATATAAAAAGCCCACCCTTAAGTACAAAGTTTTCTGCATATTTAGAGTTTTGCAATCTTCTCAAAAACTCTTCTTGGCAAAAAAGCTGCAAACACAAGGCATTACTTCTACCGGTTTCTTTGGCTTTATTTTTAAGACGTGCAAGCACAGAAGCGCCTATATCACCCATTTAACAGAACCTCCATAATTGTCATCATTTTTTTGTACACTCTCATTTCCTTTGCGTATTTCGCAAGGTTTATAAGATTTTTATTATCATCTGCAACATAAGCGTTAATAGCTTTATTAAAAAGCTCACTATCTATTTTATTTTGATATTTAAAGCAATCACAAATTGTTTTATCTCTATCATAAATATTTAACTCTGTTCCGTTGAACTGAGCTGTTGTTTTGCCAAGGTTTATTTTTTCAGGCGAAACATAAAAAAGAGTAAATGGTATGTCTATGCTATTTATTTTCGCCAAAGACATAGAGCGTGGCACAGCAACACTCCATTTTCGAGGTGTAAAATCAGAATATCCATAATAAAACAATGCAGACTCCAAACAAACAACTATTTCTGGTAAAACAGCTTTTATAAGTTTTTCATCTGAGATATCATCACTGCCTGTAAGTGCATACACTCCATGACGGATTTTTCGTATATATCCTTTGTCACATAGTACTTTTACATCATAGGTTGTAAATCCACAATCAATAAATTGAGAGGTTTTTGCAATTCCATCTGATTTTATTATTACTTCTTTTGCAATTTTAAATTTATCCAACATTTCACCAACTTTTCAAATACAAATAAAATTTATTGTGCCTGTAAAATAGTATAGCTTAAATTGTAAAAATTATCAAGCTTTTCAAATAAAAATAATTCAAATCACGGTATTTGGATTTGAAAAATTAGAAACAGCATCCATTTTATACGTAATCGTGTAATTTTATTGCTTGAATAAATTCAAAATTAATTAAATATTTTTTTAAAAAAACGTGGATAATTTAAAATTTTTCTGACAATAGGAGTATTGAGAGGATAAATTATTCTCTCATGTATCTTGAAAATTGAATACCCATTCATCAAGCACTTTATTCTTATTACTGTGATAAGCAGTAGCTACAGCAACAGACACGCCATGACGTCGTCGGAACAAGTTTCGCTATATGTTTTGTCTACTACAAAACCGACCGCTACACTGTTCCTCCTCTCCCCAAAAAGTTATACTTTTCGGGGACCCCGACACGAGCGATAAATGTTTAGGTTGCGAGTATTCGGATAGTTACCGATAGGCGAAAACAGATAAGATGACAATGATACTCCTGTACGCAGCTTCGAGAGTTCCTCGGAGGGGTGAAATTCCCGTGTGTAAATTAACTATTTACAGCTTGATGACTTCCCAATATTACAAATTTATTTGTAATGGCACAAGGGGTGTCGAGGACAAATGATGTGCATGACTCAATTATTACACAGGTGAAGATTAGTGTAATTAAAACTTACTTATTTTTCACCTGTAGATTGAGATTACATGCCTACCAGTTAGGCTGCACATCATTAAAAATATCATGGGAGGTAAAAATGGGTATTTATATTAAACGAGGTGACGTGTTCTTTGCAAACTTAGACCCTGTTGTAGGTTCAGAGCAAGGTGGTAATAGACCAGTGATTGTTTTACAAAATAGCAACGAAAACAACAACTGCCCAACTTTGCTCATTGCACCTATAACGAGTAAATCTACCAAGAAAACATATTTATGCACACACTGTGTCATAGAAAGCGAATTTCTTGATAAAGGCTCTTTAGTTCTACTAGAGCAGATGAGAACTATTGACAAAAAGCGACTTGGTAGATACTTAGGGCGAATTGATTATACGCAAATGAATACATTCGGAAAAGCTATTAAATTTAGCACTGGACTAATAGTTAGTAAAAAGGAGAAACGAAAAAATGAAAAACAAATTTAACCGCATTATTGATGCAATTTTATGTTTAGGAAACATATCAAGCTCATTTGAGTTTTGGCAAATGAGTATAGTGGATGCTTATCAAAATATGGATAGTGACTTATCTATGCTAGTTGATTTACTTGTATATATATACGAGCTAGATGCACCTGTACATACTTATGATTCTGCCAGCGAATTAGATGATACTGAATATGCCATATTAACTGAGAGAGAACTCGAAAAAGCGAAATACACTACACCAAAGATAATTGTAATTGATGAATGTGATAATTCACTTTTCTTGGCTGATATGACGATTTTACAGTTGTTTTGTTTAAGAGGTGTAACAACAAAAAACATAAAAGACTTTGTACAAATGATACTTAAAGCGCATTTGCTTGAGTACGGAAATTAGGAGGATAAACTTTATGAATACAATATTAGAAAACAACACTATTAACGAAATCCCAACTTTTGACGGTGTAGAAAAACGAGTATACACAGTAGAAGAAATACAAGATATTTTGGGAATAAGTCAATCTTCTGCGTATGTTCTTGTTAAACAAAATTTGTTTAAATGTGTAAACGTAGGGCGACACATAAGAATTTCTAAAAAGAGTTTTGATGAATGGTTAGAATGCGCATATTAATGCAAACATGTAAAATTAAAAACAAAATTAAATTTGCACATTTGTATAAAGTAAAACCTTCTATTACAATATAGTCAAAGCTAAAAACTTTGGATATATTGTAAGGAGGTGCACTATGTATAACTTTAGTTACTTTTGATAAATTGCTATAAGAATTCGTTTTTCAGCAAACATGAGAATTCTATAACTTTTCAATTTAAGAGGTAAAATAACCAAATGAAAGATTTATACAAATAATACCTTAAGTACATTTGCTTGAGGATGTAAATTTAGGAGGATAAAATTATGAATAAAATACTAGAAAGCAACATTAATACTGAAATGCCAACTTTTGGCGGTGTAGAAAAAAGAACATACAAAGTTGAAGAGTTACAGGATATACTTTCAATTAGTAGACCTACTGCGTACAAATTAGTTAATAGCGGTAAGTTTAAAGTCATAAAAGTTGGTAGCCAAATAAGAATACCCAAAAAAAGTTTCGATGAATGGTTAGACAGTAATTTCTAACGTAAATAAACAAAATGAAATTAAGGAGGAAGAATTGATGAATACAACATCAGTAAATAACATTAATATGGAAATGCCGACTTTTGACGCTATAGAAAAACGAACTTACAAAGTTGAAGAGTTACAGGACATACTTTCAATTAGTAGATATGGTGCATATCAATTAGCTAATAGCGGAAAATTTAAAGTGCTTAAAGTTGGCAAACAACTTAGAATATCAAAAAGAAGTTTTGATAAGTGGCTAAATGACTCAGAGGTATAATATTATGGAAGAGATTATTACGAACATGACTAAACCACGAAAAACAATGTCAGTGCCAGAGATGCGAAGATTATTGGGTTTAGGAAAAACCGAATCCTATTGGCTTGTAAAAAAGAAATATTTCAAAACAATAGTGGTAGGCGGTAAATTTAGAGTTCTAATTGAGAGCTTTGAAAATTGGTATTCACAACAACTACACTATGTAAAAGTAGATGGTCCACCTCCGGGTGAAAAATGGAACGAGTTTACAATGTCGATAACAGAAACAATGGAATTGTTAGGGATTTGTAATGATACAATTTATGAACTCATGAAGCGAAAAAGCTTTGTGTATTATCAAGTTGGCAATAAAAGAAGAATTGATAAAGAAAGTTTTGAAAAATGGTATAATAGCCAAACTCGCCATAAAAAAGTAAATTTAAGTAAAGGAGTAATTGAATAATGGCATCAATAGTAAAAAGAAAAAGCAAGTTTTCTGTTGTATATAATTGTGTAGATGAAAATGGTGTTAAGCGTCAAAAATGGGAAACATTTGGTACACACACCGAAGCTAAAAAGAGAAAATCAGAAATTGAATATTTGCAATTAACTGGTGACTTTATAGTTCCAACAGCAAAAACCTTGCGTGACTTGCTAACTGAATATGTATCTATTTACGGTGTGAATACATGGGCGTTATCCACTTATGAGGCTAGAAGGTCAAAGATAGATAACTATATAAATCCTATAATAGGAGATGTAAAGCTAGATGATATAAATCCAAGATTTATGGATAAGTATTTTAAGCAACTATCTACTATGAAACCTACACAAAGACCTTATTTGAGTGGTGTTCAACATGAATTTGTAACACCACGTACAATTAAAGATATACATAAGCTTTTAAGGAGTGCTTTTAATCAAGCTGTTAAGTGGGAGCTTATGTCAAGAAACCCAGTAGAGCACTCAACTTTGCCTAAGTGTGAATCAAAAAAAAGAGATATATGGACAGCAGATATATTGTTTAAAGCTATAAGCTTGTGTGATGATGATGTATTAAAATTAGCTTTAAATCTTGCGTTCTCTTGCTCGCTCCGCATGGGTGAAATGCTTGGTTTGACATGGGATTGTATAGATATATCAGATGACAAGGTGGAAAATAATACAGCTTTTATTTATGTAGAAAAAGAATTGCAACGTGTGTACAGAACTGCTGTTACGGAGCTTGATGGGAAAGATATAATGAAAATCTTCCCTGCTATAACAGGTAGAGCAAACACTTGCTTAGTATTAAAAACACCAAAAACGCAAACGAGTGCTCGTAAAATCTTCTTACCTAAAACGGTTGCAGAAATGCTAAAAGAGCGCAAAAAAGTAATAGATGAATATATGGAAATCTTCGGCTATGAATATAATGACCACAATTTAGTTTTTTGCAATACCCTTGGTAATCCCATAGAAGGGCAAATAATCAACAGGGGCTTAAGCAAGCTAATAAAAGACCACAATTTGCCAAAGGTAGTCTTTCATTCATTGAGGCACCCTTATGTCAAGCTATAACTAAAAAATAATTGTAATTTTTTTACTAATTGAGTGCCAATTATAATAGACCAGATGAAATTACTATCCACCTGGTCTATTATAAAGATTATTGTACTTATCCCTTATTATTGATAATGTCAGAAATTAAAAACGTAATGCAATGGGGTTGCTCATTTTATAAGTTTGAGAAACGCTACCTTTTTATTCATGTGATTTCTTAATAACCGTCACCTTTGTTGTTTCAATTACTTGCGTAATGGTTTCTTCCGTTATTCTTGTCCGACGATTGTTTAATGTTAGTTTTTTGACACCATTGCATAATGAGGCATATATAAAATTACCTACTACACCAGAAGCAACGCCAACCGAAAAAGATAACAGAATCTCTGCTGTCAATCCACCATCAAATGATAAGGATTTACCTGCTGTTATTAATTCAAGTTTTGCCTCTCCACTACAAAGTTGAATAGAACCCCCGTTCTCAACACTTCCAAACAAATTTTCTATGTTTTCGAGTGTCTCAAGTTCCATTTCAATTTTCACAGAAACTATTTCTGTGTTATTTTTTCCCACCATGGTTCAACTCCTCCTGTTTCTTTTGATTTGTGAAATATTTCTATCATGTTATTAACTATCTCTAATCCTGACTCGTAAAGAATGCCTTGCAACTCAACAATTGCACAAAAACCTGCTGACTCAAACAACGTACTTCCTATTAATTCGGTATTGTCAAATAATTCTGTTTGAAATTGGCTACGCCTTTTTTCAAAATTAGATGCAAAATAGTCTATAGTTTTTCCTTGCGACAAAGTTCCTATGCTCTCTTCAAGTAATTGAAACTTAAAAAGCCACCGTATTGCAGCTAATCCGTCGTGCAACGAATATGAATTATCTTTTTTTATGTAATCAAGCATAACCGCAAGTGCGAAAGAATCAGCTTCATTTTCTTTAAGAAGATTATCCCTACTATCGTTAAAGTGATTCAAAAGAATATGGGCATATTCATGTGCAAAAATAAATATCAGTTGTAAATTTGTAAAATGAAACGCAGTCTGAATGTCATTTTGTGAACGCCCTCCAATAATCGGAAGATTTCTAACGGAAAATTCGTCGTGACAGTATAGTAAGTACGGAAAAATAAAACGAGCAATTTGCTTTCGGTCAATTTCTTCTAATAACTGCCCATCTTCACCTAAAACATCAGAAGTTGAATTAATTATTGTAAGGTTACAATGGAGCAACACTGCACGAGTTAACGCAGGAAATACAATAACGTTTCCATCAACAGTTCTGGCAGACAACCTTGGCTTCATTGATAATTGCAGTTTAATTGTTTCAACCTTCGGGAATTTCTTCTTAAGAGTATTTACAATTGCATCCCTAGTTATCCACATAAAGTCTACTGGTAAAGATGGTTTTAAGTCAATTTGATTTTTCATATAAGCCATTGCGCTATGCACACATGCTTCGCGATATTCTAACAGTGCTTCATATGCTTCTTTTTCGTTTGTAATTGTATCTTCACAAATAAACATGGACGATCGGAACCCCAAATAGTACTGTTCAAATGCGTTTAACTGTTTTTCATTATCTTCAAATGAAATTAACTTTCGCTGTTTTTTCATATATTTACTGTCAATATCATGAGGCCAAAAAAAGCCATCTGAATCAATTACAAGATGAATAATGTGCACCTCCTATCCATTTGTGTTTAATCCCCAAAATAGGTCTAACTCAAACCACTCTGTGTCTGTGCATTTGCTAAAAAGAAATCTATTCTAGCACACAATTGTTAAATGAAATTATACCATTAATCGATAAAATGAACAAGTGGTAAACTGTTAATTTTTTGTGCTGCTTAATTCGAGTTAATTCGTGGCGGTACGTTCTCATTGCCGTTCTACCTATCCCAAAGAACAAAAAATATCGTTTACCCACCTTGGCAAATTGCGTTCTGACACTCCGGTTGAGTAATTCATTATACCATCTAAAACGCCAAGTTCCTTATATACCTTAGCGGTTAGAATAGATAATTCTACGTCTTGTATCCATAATTCTTCATCGGTTATCATTTTGGCGTAAAAGTGTACTATATTGCCTTGTATCGACTGTGTAAAAGTAGTTGCTTATATTTACCATCTAATAGTTTCGCGAAATATATTGCTTTTGTCGTTAGCAAACGTGTGACCCCCTTATGTCAAGCTAAAACTAAAAATAAATACTAAAAAGCCAGTCACTATTTAATAGGCACTGGCTTTAGATAAAAGGAACGCTACCATTGTTCAATTATTTCATTAAACAAATGTGAAAGACATGTTTTTAAACTATCGGCTTTTGAAGCAGTAAAAGCAAAATAAGGAGCATCTTTAACATTAGGATCTTCAATTTGTACAAGTCCCTGTTTGTAACTTTCTTTAGTTCGATTGATTCTACGATCAAATTCAACCCCATTATTAAAGCACCCTATATGTATATAAGCATCAATTAAATTTGTTTTTGAGGATAATATTTTATCTTTAATTTTTTTATTAGTGTTCTTTATTTCGTTGCTTGTAAGTGTTTTTTTGCACTCAATTGCAATAATTCTATACACTGAACCTCGTTGGACACCTACTAATAAATCAATTTCTCTTATATCAGAGTGTATACCACTTTGAAAGAAGTTAAACTGTCGACCACAATAACAGTCTACAACATCTAAATGATTAGTTTTAGATATAATCTCGGCGCAAAAGTCTTCAAACCAATGCAATTGATAGTAGTGCATCATACTTGGTTTCATGGCATAAACTATTTTATCCAAAGATTCTTTGCTTAGCAATTCTTCATGTAAATATAGTATTTTTTTAGATCCGTCTTTCACCTCTCTTTCTTCTTTCCAAAATGGAGAAAAGTATTTCGTGAACTTTTGAAGTAAGGCTACTGGCTTTTTGACTCCATTAATTTCAATTTCTTTATCATAAAAGCTTTTGTCAAGATATCCTCTTGAATCAATACTAGTAAACGCTTCTCTAAATATGGAGGAGTACTTGCTATCTAATGTTTGCTTTAAAAAAGAGTCAAAGATTTCATTTCTTCTTTGGTTTATATCCGGCAATATAAATTGCTCTATCCTAGTCCATTTCAAATTAGTCTTGTTTTCAAAATGAATTTCATGATTATTGCAATACTTAATCAAGTGCTCAATAAATTCAGATAACCCCTTCCAATTAAAAGATTTAACTGCTACAAAAACTTGTTCTTCAGAAAGGGTGTATCCTATTAACATAATATTATTTTGTACATCTTGAACGTCTAATTTAATAATATCCAAATATTTTGTTCTTAAATCATGAAAAAGACATATATCATTAAACTCTGAACATTCCTCATATTTTTTTATATAGTCAGTTAGCTCTGCAGGTGCTTCCAGTAGATATATGATTTGCTCAAATATACTCTCAATCCAAAATCTAAAATCTAGTTGAGATGAAAATCTTTGTTTTATTGACATCTTATATATTGGAATAGCTGGTATATCAGAATCAACTGCAACAAACGAATATTCATCTACTTCATAAATAGCATCATCTTTTGATTCTAAAAAAACTTGAATATTTTTCATTATTTCACCTCGATTCTAACTTTTTCAAGTAAGAAGTTACATTATCTATGTGTAATGTAATAGTCGAAAAATATTCAATAGTATCTGGCACTGTACTCACATTATAGAATATAGTGTTTTCATTTATGTTTTTTCCATTAATATTCTCGTAATAAGGATATAAAACAATGTACTTGTCCAAATTTTTCACAGCACTGTTTTGCATTGCTTCAATATTTCTTTTTTCGAAATCAGCATCACTACAATTATTTGTTGAATAGATAAAATACCCCTTTTTTTCTTCTAACGTTGAAGTTTGAATAAATCCGGATCTCTTGCTCATATTATCAATATTTTCATTGCTTTTTAACAAAATAGATACTACAGCATCAAACAATATAGACTTTCTTGTAATTGATGTAGCAGAATTCCATTTATCTTTTAATATTGCTTCACCACGACTTTGTTCTATTTCATTATATAAGTCATTAGTGTGTGTGATAGTTTTCTTTTTTAGCTTGTGAGCTTTTGGTGGTGAAACACGATATTTATCAAAAACACGCATAATAGTTCTAGTATATTCTCTATAGTTCGAATTTGATTTTACATTTGGGTCATTTTTAATTTCGTCTAATAGTATGCTTTCATATTCAGCTAATGAAATTTCATAATATTTTTCATAACGCTTTTTTATCATTTGATAAAGCGCGTTAATTTCTTTAACTGATGAAACATCTGAAATTTCGTAAGTTAACCCCTTTTTTCTCGATAATAATGCGGGGTCAATTAATGAAAGTGAATCACTATCTGATGATTCACTTTCACCAAATATAAAGAAAAGATTTTTATAGGTTTCTAAATAATCAGAAAAATATTTAATATCTTCGAAAAAACTATTCCTAGCCTGCTTATCTTTCCATAAATAAACATGCTCGTATTCATCTAGAACAACGACTAGATACTTATTGTTATTATCTAAATATTTACAAATAAGCTTGATTATATCTTGATAGAAATTACTGTTTATATCTCTTGTTTTCAAATTAAATGCTTTTAAATATTCAGAGTTTGTATTTCCCTTAAGAATTGAAATTGCTTTAGCTTGAAGTGGTATTTCATCATCACTTGCCGCACGAAATAATACCTCTGCTAATTCTGAACTAATCTCATGAGTTTCATTCAAAGTTAATACAATAGAATCTTTGTCATATGAATTTGCATTTTCTTTAGCTTCTTCGACAAAATTCGTCGCACAATCTTTTATCATTTTTTGACCGATTGCTTCTAATACTTTGAGTTTAAGATTGGTCTTATCTTGTTTTAAAGAAACTTGTTTGGTGAGAACATTTTCAAAATTATCAAGAAACGCCCTAATAGTTCTCAAAAAATGAGACTTGCCATTACCGTAATTGCTTTTCAAAAACATTATCTCTAATCCCTGTGAACGTTCTCTGTCAAAAAAAATAGTAAATTTATCAATCAATTTACCTTTCAACTCATCCTGATTAACTAGAACAGATGGTGACTCTGGAGCAGTACCTACAGAAAAATGCTTTAGCTCCATTCCTATATCTTTCATACTTAATGCATTGAATTTGTCATTAAACATAGTTTTACAATCATTCGGTGCAATTGTCTTCTTCACGATTATCCTCCTTTAAAAGATTAGATTTCAATTTTAAATGTGTATAGAAATCATTACCTAGTTTGTAGCTTTTATTATCTGTCGCCCAACTAGGCATCATAATTAATTCGATTTTATATTTAAACTCTGAGATATCTAGTAATGAATCAATCAATTTTATTATATTCGTATTTGGAGATATTATTTTTAATTTCGATTCTAGTAACTCAATTGGTACAACGCTACCATATAATGTTTTTGTATTCAAAAAAGCTTGCTGCAGTGTAGAGGCTTTAGTTAACTGTTTTGTGCTCATTTTTGTGGATGTATCTATCAATTTAATTAAATAGACTATAGGTCTGATCCAACGAATCAAATTTTTCTTTTCAAGCAATGTATATTTTCTTATTATAACATCAGAAATCTCCTGCAAGTCATACGAGTTAATTTCTTTAATAATCTGTGCAATCTCAGTTAATTCGGGAGAGGTGTCTATTTTTAAAGTATTTCTAAGTATTTCGATTATATAATTTTTATTTTTTGCTAGACTACCCTTATTATAATTTAAAACTATATGCTTATCTTCAATATTAAAAAGCCCTAATCTAACCAAATTACTTCGATAGTGATGCTGAACGGTAGTTTTGTTCTTATAAGTAGCAATGATACTGTCTACTTCTTTAACAGACATATCATTTTCTAAATTATTTAAAATGTAATAATATTCTTCTTGTGTGGTGGGCAAATGTGCGTATGAAGACCATGCCATAAACAAATTACTCCTTTCCTAGCATATTTTCTAATTCTATTATAAGCTTATCTATATATAGTCGTTTATTAACTCTACCTCGGAGAGAGAGAATTTCCATATATTTTTCTCTAAAATACTCTTGTGTAGTGCTGTCTGCTACTAATATTAATATGTTTAAAAGATCCTCTTTAGTAATGTATTTACTACATGAACCTTTGGAAAAAGCTTTAAGCTGTATTTGTCCATAAGCAGATGCTAAATATAAAGACAAATAATATGGATCAATGTTTTTGACTTTAATAGAGAATATGCAATCACTGATTACAGCTTTATTGTTACTCTTTGGAATAATAGAAACCTTTCCGATGCAAGCCTTTCCTACACGACCAAGAAGAATATCTTCTGGATTAACTATAGCGTTCTCGAAATATTTACTACATCGACTAACAAATCGAGGATTTTTATTGTCAATTTGCAAAAATTTTACGTCAGTGGTATGTATAAATCTTATACCTTTACTGGAAATTAAGTCTTTTCTATTCGTTAAAGTTCTTCCTCTTTTACACTCTACAATAACTTCAGACAACTTACTTTGTGTCAATGAGTCACTTTTTTTTAATGCATAAAAAGAGTTCATTAATCTATAATGCTCGAAATCAAGTCTACTACAGTTTGCATTTATTTCTATGCTTTCATTCATATAACATTTGTAATTTTCATCCAAATATACTATATCTAAGTGGCTTTGGATATCATTGTTTTCATAACTCTTTTTTTTCATCAGTATTAAACAAGTATCTGCATCAATATTATCAAAGCATTTTTCAAATAATTTAACTACATTTAATATTTTAACCTTTGACAAAATATATAATCTTAAATCATAATATAAATCTAAAGAAAGAAACCCATACGGCAATATTATGCTGATATATCCTGAATCTCGTGTAATATCAATATATTTCAGTAGAAATCGTATTTCTATTGGAACTGTTATATTCTTACCACTTGATACTTGGATAGATTTTTGATCATAATAGTTAAATGGAGGATTCGCAACAACTAAATCAAATTTACTTCTCTCTAAGAAATTTTGATAAATGTGCCAATTATTTATAGCAGAATCTAAACTATCGCAAGCAAAAGTATGAATATATGGACTACGCTTATGAATTTCATTTAACAATGTTTCATCTATATCCGCTCCTAAAAAAGTAGCATTTCCCCATCTTTTTTTTGCTGATTCTAACAATCCACATTCTCCCATAGACAAATCAATTACAGAAGTGATATTATTTTCAGGTATCATCTCAACCATAAAGTCTGCTAGTTTGGGTGGCGTGAAATACTGCTTATAGCTTTTATATCTATTCAATTATTTTCACTCCCCCTACGACCTTAATTTCATGTGTATTATTTAAAAAGAGTTTATAAGTATCTACTTCAAGTGCGTCTGCGATTTTTTGTATATTATCAAGCGAAATACTTCGCTTTTCTCTTTCAATAGCACAAATATAGGTTCTATGCAAACCAGCTTTCTCTGCAAAAGCTTCTTGCGACAGACCTTTTTCAGTTCTATATTTTCTCACATTGTGAGCAAAAACTTTTACAATAT
>CAYJER010000053.1:0-14038 GCA_964369225.1 uncultured Eubacteriales bacterium | reverse complement strand
TACTCTGTGTCAGTTAAAAGTTTACAATAGATGCCGTGGAATTTTTGTTTAAAACAAGGTGACGGAGCGAGTGATACTGGCGTATACGACCGACGACGCAGTTTTAAGCAAAAATAATCGACAGTTATGTAAAGTTTTAATTGACACGGAGTACTAATATAAGCAATCATAGTCAGCTGTAGGCAGCTTGTAGAAACATTCATCCTATATATGAATATATATAATTCCCAACCTTGCTTATTATACTATTAATTATTGTAAAAATCAAGCAAATTTTAAAAAAATAATATTTACATATCAAAAAAAGAGTGTTATAATAAACAATGATAGACAAATTTACCAAAAGGAGTATTCATATGAATTATTATATTACCACAGCAATTGCATATACAAGCGGAAAACCTCATATAGGAAATACTTATGAGATTATCTTAGCAGATAGTATAGCAAGATTTAAGCGTTTTCAAGGATATAACGTCTTCTTCCAAACTGGAACAGACGAACACGGACAAAAGAACGAGGAAAAAGCTAAGGCTAAAGGTGTTGACCCTCAAGCCTATGTCGATGAAATAGCGGCTATAATCAAAGATAATTGGGATATAGTTGGTACTTCTTATGATAAATTTATTAGAACTACTGATATTGAGCATAAGGAGCAAGTTCAAAAAATATTTAAGAAGCTTTATGATAAAGGTGATATTTATAAAGGACACTATGAGGGTCTTTATTGCACACCTTGTGAGTCTTTCTTTACAGAGAGCCAATTACTAGAGGGTAAATGTCCTGACTGTGGACGTGAAGTTTCTCCAGCTAAAGAAGAAGCTTACTTCTTTAAAATGAGCAAATATGCCGATAGACTTATTGAATATATAAACACACACCCAGAATTTATTCAGCCTGTTTCAAGAAAAAACGAGATGATGAATAACTTCTTGCTACCAGGTCTTCAAGATTTATGCGTTTCAAGAACAACATTTACATGGGGTATTCCTCTAAGCTTTGACCCTAAACATGTAACTTATGTTTGGCTTGATGCCTTAACAAACTATATTACTGGGCTAGGTTATAACTGTGATGGTGAGAGTGCAGAGTTATTTAATAATTTCTGGCCGGCTGACCTTCACCTAATAGGCAAGGATATTATCCGTTTCCATACTCTTTATTGGCCTATATTCCTTATGGCTCTTGATTTGCCTCTACCTAAGCAAATATTTGGACACCCTTGGTTGCTTCAAGACGGTGGCAAAATGAGTAAGTCTAAAGGCAATGTAATATATGCAGATGATTTATCAGAACTTTATGGCGTTGATGCTACAAGATACTTTGTGCTTCATGAAATGCCTTTTGACAATGATGGTACAATCACTTGGGACTTAATGACAGAGAGAACTAACTCTGATTTAGCAAACACACTAGGAAACCTAGTAAATCGTACAATTTCAATGTGCAACAAGTATTTTGACGGCGTTGTTACTGACACTGATTGTGCTACAGAGTTCGACGCTGATTTAATAGAAACATGTGTTTCTGCAAAAAATAAAGTAGCTACTAAGATGGATGGTTTAAGAGTGGCAGACGCCTTGACAGAAATTTTCGCAATTTTTAAACGTTGCAATAAATATATAGATGAAACAATGCCTTGGGCATTAGCTAAGAATGAGGAAGACTCTGCTAAACTTCAAAAAGTTCTTTACAATTTAGTAGAGGGTATCAGTATAGGCGCTAGTCTTTTAAGCTCTTTCTTGCCTACAACAGCCGAGAAAATTATGGCTCAACTTTCTACAACTATCAGAAACTATGATGATTTAAACAAGTTTGGATTATTTGCTAGTGGAACTAAGCTAACAACTACTCCTGAAATTCTATTCCAAAGAATAGACCAAAAAGAGATGGAAGTAAAAATTTCTGCTTGTATGGAAAAATATATTGAAAAAGAAGAACCACAAGAAGAAATCGTTCCTGAAATAGAGTTTGACGACTTTATGAAAGTTAAGATAAAAGTTGGTAAGGTTTTAGAATGTGAAAACATTAAAAAGTCTAAGAAACTTCTAAAATTCTTGATTGACGAAGGAAGCAAAACAAGAGTTATTCTTTCAGGAATAGCCGAGTGGTATAAGCCAGAAGATTTAATAGGCAAAAATATTCTGTTTGTTTCTAACCTTAAACCTAGAAAAATGTTAGGCATAGAGAGCAACGGAATGATTTTATCATCAGAAGATAAAGACGGCAATATCAAGGTTGTATTTGCAGACGGCCACGAGGCAGGAGCGAACTTAGGATGATATTTGACTCACATGCACACTATGATGATGACCAATTTAATGAGGATAGACATATTCTGCTTTCTGAAATTCTTCCTAAAAAAGGAGTAAACGGAATAATAAATTGTTCGTCTACTTTTCCTAGCATCGCACAAACTTTGAAACTTTGTAAAGATTATTCTTATATATATGGGGCGGTTGGCATTCACCCAGAATGTGCAAACGAACTGCCTGAAAATTATCTTGAGATAATAAAGCAATCGGCAAAAAAACAAAAGGTTATAGCTATAGGTGAAATTGGACTAGACTATTACTATGAACACCTCTGCCCTAGAGAGAAACAAAAAGAGGTGTTTATAGCCCAATTAGAACTTGCAAAAGAGCTAGACTTACCTGTTATACTTCACGACAGAGAGGCACACGCTGACATGCTCGAAATTCTAAAAGTGTATAAACCACGTGGAGTAATGCACTGTTTTTCAGGTTCTGCCGAAATGGCAAGAGAGGTAATTAAATTAGGTCTTTATATTGGACTAGGCGGCGTGGTGACATTCAAAAATGCAAAACACAGTGCAAATGTTGCAAAAGAAATTCCGCTAGAAAGACTGCTTTTAGAGACTGATTGCCCTTATCTTTCGCCTGTTCCTTTCAGGGGCAAGCGAAACGATTCAAGCTTAATAGCTTATACTGCTTCAAAGATAGCCGAACTTAGAGAAACAAGCGCAGACGAAATATTAAAATCGTCTGAACAAAATATTAAACTTTTATTTAATATCTGATTTATCTTGTAATAAGCGTATTTTTATGTTACAATTTATTAGTTATATGAATTTAACTTAGCTTAAAATAAACAGAAAGGCATAGTCCATATAATTTGGGAGCTATGACACGGTCATAAACATGAGTTTTTTAACTGCCATTTTTGGCAATTACAGCAAAAAAGAATTAAAAAGATTAGAACCAATGGTTCAAGAGATACTCTCACTTCGTGAAAAATACGAAGCTATGAGCGAAACTGAACTAAGAGGACAAACAGAACTTTTAAAGACAAGATTATCAAGCGGAGAGACTCTTGACGATATTTTACCAGACGCATTTGCAGTTTGTTCAGAGGCTGCATGGAGAGTTTTAAACGAGCGTCCTTATTATGTACAGTTACAAGGCGGTATAGTTCTTCATCAAGGTAGAATTAGTGAGATGAAAACTGGTGAAGGTAAAACTCTTACCTCTACCCTACCAGCTTACTTAAATGCACTTTCAGGAAAAGGCGTACACGTTGTTACAGTTAATGAATATCTTGCAAAACGTGACGCAGATTTAAACGGAAAAATATATAGATATTTAGGTCTTACAGTTGGAACTATTCAGCATCACCTATCAAAAAATGAGAGACGTGCTGCATATAACTGTGATATCACTTATGCTACTAACAATGAGCTAGGCTTTGACTACCTAAGAGATAACATGGTTACTTATAAAGACCATAAAGTTCAAAGAGAACACAACTTTGCAATTGTTGATGAGGTTGACTCAATCTTGATAGACGAGGCTAGAACTCCTCTTATCATTTCAGGTCCTGGTGAGAAATCATCTGACTTTTACGCTAAGGCAAACGCATTTGCTAAAGGTCTTAAATCTGTTTCAGTTGCAGAGACAGACAGCAAAGAAGATAATGACGCTCTGTTTGAAGAGTATGATTATATTATAAATGAAAAGGCTAATTCATCGGCACTAACTAAAGCAGGTGTTAAAAAAGCCGAAGCATTTTTTGGTTTAGAAAACCTAAGTGACCCTGACAACACTGCAATTCAGCACCATATTAACCAAGCGATTAAGGCTCATGGTAACATGAAACGTGATATTAACTATGTTGTTAAAGAGGGCGAAGTTATTATAGTTGACGAGTTCACAGGCCGTCTAATGCAAGGTAGAAGATATAACGAGGGTCTACACCAAGCTATAGAGGCTAAAGAGGGCGTAAAAATTGCCAACGAGAGCCGTACACTTGCAACTATCACATTCCAAAACTATTTCAGACTATACGAAAAACTTTCTGGTATGACTGGTACTGCTCTTACAGAGGAAGCAGAGTTTAGCCAAATTTATAGATTAGATGTTATTGAAGTTCCAACTAACAAACCTTTAATTCGTGAAGACTGTTCAGACGTTGTTTATAAAACAGAGAATGGCAAGTTTAATGCCGTTATTGAAGATATTGTAGCTCACCACGAAAAAGGACAACCAATATTGGTTGGTACTATCACAATCGAAAAATCAGAGTTGTTAAGTTCTATGCTTAAAAAGCGTGGAATTAAGCATGAAATTCTAAATGCTAAGCAACATGACAGAGAAGCATTTATTATAGCTCAAGCAGGTAAAAAAGGTGCTGTTACAATTGCTACAAATATGGCTGGTCGTGGTACTGACATTAAACTAGGTGGTAATGCAGAGTTTATGGCAATAGCAGAACTACGCAAAATGGGCATGGAAGATTATTTAATTGATCAAGCTAACGGCTATGCAGAGACTGATGACGTTGTAATTTTAGAAGCTAGAAAAATGTTTAACGAGATTAAGGCGAAACATAAGGCTGTTATAGATGTTGAGGCAGAAGAAGTAATTAAGTTAGGCGGATTATTCATTATTGGTACAGAGAGACATGAGTCAAGACGTATCGATAACCAGTTAAGAGGACGTTCAGGACGTCAAGGAGACCCAGGTAAGAGCCGTTTCTATCTATCACTAGAAGATGATTTAATGCGTCTATTCGGCGGTGAGAGAATACAAGCCTTGATGGATAGACTAAATGTTGACGAGAACACTCCTATTGAAGCTGGAATGATTACAAATACAATAGAAAACTCACAAAAAAAGGTAGAGGGCAGAAACTTTGCTATACGTAAAAATGTTCTACAATACGACGATATAATGAACCGTCAACGTGAGTTAATTTATATTCAAAGAAACAAAGTTCTAAACGGAGATGACATGCGTGAGCAAGTTATCAAGATGATTACAGAAGATATTGAGGCTAAGGTTGACTTGTTCCTATCTAAAGAAGTAGTTCACGACGATTGGGACATGATAAGCCTTAAAGCTAACTATATGGGATGGCTTATTACTCCTGAGGATCTAGTTTACACAGCTGATGAAATTGAAGAACTAGACCCTGAAACTGTAAAAGAGTTCCTAATAGACAGAGCTTTAACAATCTATGATAAGAGAGAAGACGAGATTTCATCTAAGGTAATGCGTGAAGTTGAAAGAGTTGTACTTCTTAAGAATGTAGATGCCCAATGGATGGAGCATATTGATGCAATGGAAGACCTAAAAGAGGGTATCAGACTAAGAGCCTATGGACAAAAAGACCCTGTTGCAGAGTTTAGAAGAGAAGGCTTTGAGATGTTCGACCAAATGATTTTGGCTATTCGTGAGAAAACAGCTAAGATGATGTTTATGGTAAGACTTAGAACTCCAGAAGCTCCAAAGCGTGAAGTTTTAGTAAAAGAAAGTGCTATTAAGACTTCTGACGAAAAAGCCGAGAACAAACCAGTTAGAAAAACTAAAATCGGAAGAAATGAAGATTGCCCTTGCGGAAGCGGTAAAAAATACAAAAGATGTTGCGGACTTGAAGAATAACTGACTTATTTGAGGGGGTCATGGCTTTGCTGTGGCAACCTCAATAACATATTTAAAACTGAAAGGATAACTATTAATATGGTAACAAGAGTTTTTGTAGAAAAAAGAGAAGGTTTTGATATAGAGGCAAAACACCTCAAGACAGATTTAATCAAGAACCTAGGCGTTAAAGAGATAGAAGATTTAAGAATAATCAACAGATATGATGTAACAGGACTAGACGACAAAAGTTTTAAGGTAGCTGCAAACACTATTTTATCTGAACCAAATGTAGACAACGTTTATGACGAGAACTACAAAGTTTCTGATGACTACAAAGTTTTTGCAATGGAGTATCTTCCTGGGCAATACGACCAAAGAGCGGACTCTGCAGCTCAATGTGTTCAACTTTTAACACAAGGCGAAAGACCAAAGGTTTCTAGTGCAAAAGTAATTGCAATAAAGGGAAATATTTCAGATGAAGATTTATCAAAGATAAAGAATTATCTAATAAATCCTGTTGAGTCTCGTGAGGCATCAATGGTTAAACCTTTAAGCCTTGATATGAAATCAGAAGTTCCTGAAGATGTAAAAAGAGTTACAGGACTTATTTCATTCAGCGAAGAAGAAATTGAAGATTACTATAGTTCAATGGGCTTTGCTATGACATTGTCAGATCTTAAATTCTGCCGTGATTATTTCAGAGACGAAGAAAACAGAGATCCTAGCGTAACTGAACTTAGAGTTATCGACACTTATTGGAGCGATCACTGTCGTCACACAACTTTCCTAACAAGACTTAACAACATTACTATAGAAAAATCTGAACTTAGCACAGCTATAGAAGAAGCTTTAGACGAGTATATGGCTGTAAGAGCTAAATTGTATGCAGGTAAAGACAAACCTGTATGCCTAATGGATATGGCTGTTATCGGTGCGAAATATCTTAGAAAAGAAGGTCTAGTGCCTGATCTTGACGTAAGTGAAGAGATTAACGCTTGTTCAATTGAAGCTCCTATCACAATTGATGGCAAAACAGAGACATGGTTAATTCAGTTTAAGAATGAAACTCATAACCATCCAACAGAGATAGAGCCTTTCGGTGGTGCTGCTACTTGTCTAGGCGGTGCAATCCGTGACCCATTATCAGGCAGAGCCTATGTATATCAAGCTATGCGTGTTACTGGTAGTGGAGACCCAACTCTAAGCTTTAAAGATACTCTAAAGGGTAAATTGCCAACAAGAAAGATCACTACTGGAGCGGCTTCTGGTTATTCTTCATACGGCAACCAAATTGGTTTAGCTACAGGACAAGTTACAGAGCTTTATGATGCTGGCTATGTTGCTAAGAGAATGGAAATCGGTGCTGTTATAGGTGCATCTCCTAAAGCTAATGTAAAAAGAGAAGAGCCACTAAACGGCGATATCATCGTTTTACTAGGCGGAGCAACAGGTAGAGATGGTTGCGGTGGTGCTACAGGTTCTTCTAAGGCTCACACACTTGAATCAATCGAGGTTTGTGGTGCAGAAGTTCAAAAGGGTAACCCACCTACAGAGAGAAAAATTCAAAGATTATTCAGAAAACCAGAGGTTTCTACATTAATTAAACGTTGTAATGACTTTGGTGCAGGCGGTGTCTGTGTTGCAATAGGCGAGTTAGCTCCTGGTCTTAAAATAGATTTAAACGCAGTTCCTAAAAAATACGACGGCTTAGACGGAACAGAACTTGCAATATCTGAGTCACAAGAGAGAATGGCAGTAGTTCTTGACCCTAAAGACGTTGACAATTTCATCCAAAAGTCACATGAAGAGAACCTAGATGCAAAAGTTGTAGCTGTAGTAACTGACGACAACAGACTTGTTATGGAGTGGCGTGGAGACAAGATAGTTGATCTTTCAAGAAAATTCCTAGACACTAACGGCGTTACACAAAATGCAGATGCACATATTACAGCTCCTAAGGCAGAAGATAATTACAGAAACATTATCCCTACTGCACTTGCAGGTTTAAGCACAGAGGATGCCTTTGTTAAAAATCTTTCAAGACTAGAAGTTTGCTCACAAAAGGGACTTTCAGAGCGTTTCGATGCGTCAATCGGTGCTGCTACTGTAAATATGCCTTTCGGTGGTAAATATCAACTTTCACCAGAAGATGCTATGGTTGCTAAAGTTCCTGTATTATCAGGTGAAACAGACGATGCTAGTGCTATGAGTTACGGCTTTATCCCAGCTTTATCAAGATTTAGCCCATTCCATGGTTCTATGTGGGCAGTAATTGAGTCTCTTTCAAAACTTGCAGTTGTAGGTGCAGACCCACTAAAATCAAGACTTACATTCCAAGAGTATTTCGAGAGACTATACAATAAGGCAGAGCGTTGGGGTAAACCAACAGCTGCGCTTCTAGGTGCTTTAACTGCACAACTTAAACTTTCAATACCATCAATCGGCGGTAAAGACAGTATGTCAGGTTCTTTTGAGGACTTAGACGTTCCACCAACTTTAGTAAGCTTTGCAGTTTCAATGACTAAAGCCTCTAAAACAATTGGTGCTACTTTCCAAAAGAGCGGAAATTCAGTTGTACTCTTCCCTATTAAAGAAGAAAACTGCATGCCAGATTGGGACGCACTTAAAAGCTATTATAACAACATTCTTTCACTAATTGATAACGGAACAATAGTTTCTGCATCTGTAGTAAAAGAGGGTGGAGTTTCAGCTTGCCTAGCAAAAATGAGCTTTGGTAATGGCTTTGGTTTTGATTTAGAGACTGTTTCAGACGATATATTGTTTACAGCTAAATCAGGTTATATTGTAGCAGAAGTTACAAGCGTTCCAAACGACACAGTTCTTTTAGGAACAATCACAGATAACGATTACTTCACTGTAAACGGAACTAAGATTGATAATTCAAAATTACTAGAGTCATACATGGGAACACTTGAAAAGATTTTCCCTAATGATGCTCAATCGGCTCCAATGACTATGGAAATTCCTGTTTGCGAGAATAAATTTACATCTGCCCCATCAATTAAAGTTGCAAAACCTAAAGTGTTCATTCCAGCTTTCCCAGGAACAAACTGTGAGATAGACACTAAGAGAGCATTTGAAAAAGCAGGAGCAGAGGTTGATATTTTAGTAGTTAAAAACCTATGCCAAAAAGATATAGAAGAGACAATTGAAGCAATGGTTAAGGCTATTGAAAGCTCACAAATCGTAATGTTACCGGGTGGATTTTCAGGCGGTGACGAGCCAGAGGGTTCAGGTAAATTTATAGCAACAACATTTAGAAACCCTAAGATTAAAGAGGCTGTATCTAATCTTCTAAATAATCGTGATGGACTAATGCTAGGTATCTGTAACGGTTTCCAAGCGCTTATTAAGTTAGGTTTAGTTCCATATGGTGAGATTACAAATCCTCTAAGCAGTGATCCAACTTTGACATTTAACAATATAGGTCGCCATATTTCAAGAATGGCATACACAAAAATTACAAGCACTAAGTCACCATGGCTAAGCGGTGTTAATGCAGGAGATGTATTCTCAGTACCTGTGTCTCACGGTGAGGGTCGTTTTGTAGCAAACACAGATTGGGTTAAAAAATTAGCTGAAAACGGACAAATCGCAACTCAATATTGTGATTTTGACGGAAATGTATCAGCTGATACAGTCTGGAATCCTAATGGTTCTGTTTGTGCTATTGAGGGCATCTTAAGCCCAGACGGCAGAATTTTAGGTAAAATGGGACACTCAGAGAGAAAAGGCGAAAACCTTTACTCAAATGTTCCAGGAGACAAAGACCAATTTATATTTGAGAGTGGCGTAAAATACTTTAAATAATTTTTAGGAGAGTAGACAATGAATTATACTTTTTCAGACAGAGTTCAAAACTTAAAACCATCTGCTATACGTGAGATTTTCAAGTATGCGGCAGATCCTAGCTATATATCTTTATCGGCGGGCAATCCAGCCCCCGATGCTTTCCCAGCTAAAGAAATTGCAGAAATTTCTGCAAGAGTGTTAGCTGAAACTCCAATCCTAGCACTTCAATACAGCTTCACAGAAGGTTATCCACCTCTTAGAGCTAACATGAAAGAATACATGAAGACTAGATACAATATTGGAACTGAAACAGATGAAATTCTAATCACAAGTGGTGCGCAACAAATTGTTGACTTATACACTAAATCACTTGTAAACGAGGGCGATACAATTATCTGTGAGTCTCCAAGTTTTATAGGTTGCCTTAACACTTTCCGTTCTTACAATCCTAAGCTTAAGGGCGTTCCAATGGAAGCTGACGGAATTAATGTAGAGCTTTTAGAAGAAGCTTTAAAGACAGAACAAAACGTTAGATTTATATATGTAATTCCTAATTTCCAAAATCCATCAGGAATTACAATGAGCCTTGAAAAAAGAAAGAAAGTATACGAGCTTGCTAAACAGTATTCAGTTATGATACTAGAGGACAACCCATATGGAGATCTAAGATACGAGGGTGAGGCTATTCCATCAATTAAGAGCCTTGACACTGACGGAATTGTTATGTATGCAGGTTCGTTTAGTAAAGTTATTTCACCAGGTATGCGTGTAGCATATGCTATTGGACCTCAAGAAGTTATAACTAAGATGGTAGTTTGCAAGCAAGGACAAGACGTTCACACAAATATTTGGTCTCAAGTTGTGTGCAATGAGTTTATCACAAAATATGATTTTGACAAACATTTAAGTTTCTTACGTGACTTATACAGCAAGAAGAGAAACTTCCTATTAGAATTAATGGAGAAGCACCTAGCTCCGCATATCACATGGGATGAATTTAACGGCGGATTATTCGCATGGTGTCATCTTCCAAATGGAATTGACATGCTAGACTTCTGCAAAAAAGCAGTTGAGAGAAAGGTATGCGTAGTACCTGGAACTGCATTCTTAGCAGACGAAAACGAGAGCAGTGATGCCTTTAGAATTAACTTCTCTACTCCTACAAACGAGCAACTTGAAAAAGGTATTACAATTCTTGGCGAGTTAATAAAAGATATGATGGGAGAACTCAATGGATAAGAAAAATGTTTACAGTGCAATACAATCCAGTGGTAGCTTTACATTAGGAAACTACCTAGGAGCTTTAAAGAACTGGGTTAAAATGCAGGATGAATTTAATTGTATATACACGATTGCAGACCTACACGCAATCACAGTAAGACAAGACCCAAAAGAGCTTAGAAAAAATATACTTGATGCTTACGCTATTCTTTTAGCTATTGGTATAGATACTGAAAAAAGTATTCTGTTTATTCAAAGCCATGTGCCAGCTCACTCACAACTAGGCTGGGTTCTTAACTGCTACACTCAATTTGGCGAGTTATCAAGAATGACACAGTTTAAAGATAAATCTTCAAAACATGCAGACAACATCAACGCTGGATTGTTCACATATCCTTGCTTGATGGCAGCGGATATCTTGCTTTATAATGCAGATTTAGTTCCAGTAGGCGACGACCAAAAGCAACATTTAGAGCTTACTCGTGACATAGCAGAGAGATTTAACAACACTTACTCCCCTACTTTTACAGTTCCAGAAGGATTTATTCCTAAAAACGGAGCTAGAGTAATGTCACTTCAAGACCCAACTAGAAAGATGTCTAAGTCAGACGAGAACAAGAACTCATTTATCACATTGCTAGATGAGCCAGCAGATATTATCAAGAAATTTAAAAGAGCCGTCACAGACAGTGACAGCGTTGTTAAGCACGCCGAGGGCAAAGACGGCATTAATAATCTTATGGAAATTTATTCTTGTATCACAGGCAAGAGCCTAGACGAGATTGAAAAAGAGTTCGAGGGTAAAGGCTACGGCGACTTTAAACTTGCCGTTGGCCAGGCTGTAGTGGCTGAGTTAGCTCCAATTCAAGCTAGATACCACGAGATTAGAAACGATAAGGCATTCCTAGAGAAATGCTTTAAAGAAAACGCACAAAAAGCAAGCTATATCTCAAACAAAGTACTTTCAAAAGTTATGAGAAAAATAGGATACGTTTAAGTCGAGAAGCCCCGACGGGCAATTCGGTCGAGAAGCCTCGACGGGCAATTCACACACAAAGCTAAAATTATTTGTAATTTTTATTGCCTGCATCCGAATTTATATTTAACTATATATTTTGTAGGGGCGACCTGTGGTCGTCCAAGGGTTAGCAGTTTCATATCTTAATTAAAACTTAATAGCGTTGATTAGAAAATTCACAAATGTAGGGGCGGTCATGTATGACCGCCTCTAAGTCTCTTAATAACAAGTAAACACTGAGAAACTAAAATATCTGCTTAAAAAAATTAAGGCTTTAGTCTCTCCCCTACATCACATAACGTGCTTAGCACTTGTCTGTATTACTGATTTCATACCTTAATATCATTGTGTGCATTTTATCATCTGCTATTTTTGTAGCAATGTTTGTATAGAGTTTCAGTTTTTTACGTAGATCTTTTGAAATAACTCCATAAAATCCAGTCGCTGATATAAGTTTCGAGTTTATTCTATCAGCAAATTCTTTAGGGTTATTTATATAAAAATACATCATAGCATTAGTGTTGCCAGTTTTTTTTACATATTTATTAGCATAGTTTATTCCGTATTCATCGGTGGCATCACAGAGAATTTCAGCTTTTGAAAATTGACTTTGTAGCCTTAAAATAAGTGCTAAAACTTCATTCTCTTTAAAATATTGAAACACTCCAGCTACAACAAAAATTGTAGGCACTGAGCAGTCCATATGTTGCGAAAAATCAATTTCGTTTGCGTTGCCTTTAATTAAGGTTTCATTTGGAAGTACTCCCAGCGCTATCTCTCTATTTTCTATTACAGAAGGGAAATCAATCTCATAAAAATGTGCTTTGCTAGATAATCCCTCTAGCCTAAAAGCCATTGTCTCTAGCTCACATCCGATACAAACTATATTACAGATATTATTTCTTTGGCTGAATTCGGATACAATTTTATCCATATTAACTGCCCTTGATACTGATGCCATCATAGCGTACTCACTACTTTTTTCTGAAATAATATTTTGAGGTATAATCTTCTCAAGACTTAGAGCCTTTTCATCACAGAAGTATTCAGGAAATTTTTTAGAAATATAAATTCGTGCTATTAATGGAATAAATAAGGTGTCGGGAACACCATTTAAATTTTCTTTATTCATAAACAATACTCCTTTTCATATCAGGTTTGAAATTCCAACAACCCCAAACATTCCAAGCCCTAAGCTCGGCATACATATTGATGGAAGCTCATAGAACCAATCCTTTTTAATTTTCTTAAGTGTTATGCCCACTAACAAGAACACCAGAGGGTTTAGCAATACAAACCAACTAGGCACAGCAAACAAGCCAAATAAAATACAATAACTAGTTAATACTGTGGGGGCTAAGATAATAAACACATATAAAACCACAAAAGGAATTTTAACAGCTGATAATAGTTCATTTACTGTATGCTCTGCTAAACTCTTATCGTTGCTTTTCAATGCAGCCTTATATATAATTGGTGCAATGCAGATTAAGCTATGTATAAAAAATCCTGCCAGTGCGGTTACTAATGAAAATAATATCATTAACTCAGATAAATTCTCATCTACATTAGAAAGTTGCCTACCTAAAGAGTAAATTCCAAGGCTATACATTATAACCCCTATTAAAGCCAAAACAATAGAAAGTTTAATTCTCCAGTTCGACATTTTTGTCCAGTTAGACTCTATAAGCAAAGAATTACCGACTTTCACATTGTCTTTTCCTTTTAAATCGAGCAATATATCCCCAATAGCACATACTATTCCACCTAGCAATCCTAGACACGAATAAATTAAGTTTAGTTCCATAAAAATTCCCCTTAATCATATTTGAACTCTTAGTTTTGATATCTTAACGGTAGAATGCTACATCTACATTCAGTTAGCTATCGCTAACCTATGTGGTAAAAAACAAACACTAAGATAACTAGTGTTTGTTCAGTAACAACTTTTGTTGCTGTGATTACCAACCTACGATTAAAACATCATAACTATAAATAAGTACATAATAAAAATGACACTGAACCCAAACAATTGAGTCCAGCGTCACGCTGGCACGCCCAGAGAGATTCGAACTCCCGACCTTTTGGTTCGTAGCCAAACACT
>CAYJER010000052.1:0-14097 GCA_964369225.1 uncultured Eubacteriales bacterium | reverse complement strand
CTGAACCAGCTACTGTTGTGTCTGTAGCTTTAAGTCTAACCATAACTTCTGCAACATCATAAGCCTTATCAACTAGTTGTTGTGGGTTTGATGTAGCTTGTGTGAAAGTTTTACCGCCGTCTACTGAATACTCGTATAGGCTAATGTCTTCCATTCCATCAACATAAGTAAAGCCAAATGTGTTGTTATCGTCATTAACTACTGGAGCTGTTGGTGCTGCTGGAACCATAACTACATCATCTCTTGAGTCTGTAATTGTGATATCGTCAATATAGTAAGCCATTGTATCTATGCCTGAAGCTGATACGTGTGACCATGTGTCTTGGATAAAATAGTTGTTAAAGCCGTTTGTTGCATATTTTTGAGCTAAAACACCATCAACATAAAGGCTACAATAGCCCTCTTCTGTGTAATCCCATTGGAATGAATGCCATCCCTCTGATCTTTCAACAGAAGTCTTATTCCAACCCCAGTAAGTTGTGTCAGAGCCTACTTTTGTTCTAAAGACATAGTTATCAGGGTAAGTTGAGTTGTTGTTGAAACCGAACATAGATGAAGCAACAGTGTTTCCAGCCTCGTCTAATTCATTTGTTAGGCAAAGTGTCTTATAGTCTTTGTCTGTATCCATTGTGTCATACATCCAAATTGTTAGAACTTTGTCTTCAATCATAGTTTCGCTCTCGTAACCTATTCTGTACATTCCGCCTTTTCTTGATAAACCTGAATTGTCAGGAGAATCATTTACAGCGTCAGGACGAATAAGCATACTGCTAATACCAGAACGTGAGTACATGTCAGAAGATAATATTAACTCTGGTGGAACAGTAGCTGGGTCTTTTGTTCCCGCTGGTGGAATATTTGTCAATACGTTAAAGTTCTCAAAGTCTTCTTCTCTTTCCATGCTTAGGTTGATATATTGTGAATATGTATAAGCTACATCATTAGAAATTGTAGGATATGTATATTCAGCCTCGTTTACTGACTTAACACGAACTTGTAAATCGCCTACTGCAATATCTACATTGCCAACGTAAACAGGTTTTGAAGTCATGTTCATCCAGTTAGCACCGCCGTCTAGACTGTACTCATAGTCAGCTGGGTTAGTTCTTCTGTCATCATATGTAAAATCGAATGTATCCATCTCGTCATCAACTACAGGAGATGTTGGAACTGGTGCTGTCTCTGATATGCTTAGGTCGTCAATATATACGTTCGGAGTCTCAGATTTTTCACTCCATGAACTTTCTATATTAATTTGGTTAAACTCACCATATTGGTCGTCTGCAATATCAATGCTACCAACAACATTTCCATCAATAGAAACTGTTATAGTGCCTTTTTCTGACATGTCTACTACAAAGTTGTGCCAGCCAACACTTGAGTTAATTTTTGAATTTGTATTAAATCCTGTGTTGTAATCCCAAGAAGTTGAACCAGCTATAGGTTTGCGTGAATATGCGTTTAATTTGCCATCTCTAACACCAAACATGATTTGATATGCGTTTGAAGATGTATCCTCTGTACCTTCTAGGCTCATGATTGCTGTTTTTTCGTTAGTGCCATCATCATAAATCCAAACAGAAAAAACTTTACCTATTTGCATCTCTTCTTCAACTCTTGAGGCATAATACCCACCTGTTGGAGTTGAAATTCTAAGACTTTCTTGTCCGCCTGGAGTGTGGTTCATGTCTAGTGATGGACCCATTGTTACACCGGCTGTAACTGATGAATCGGATAGCACAAACCCACCTAGTGGGTCTCCAACTGTTCCGGCGTCACCTGAGCTTGTCTCAAAGTTCCATGTTTGTGTAAGCTCTGTTACAACATTGCTTACTTCGTTTGATTGCACTACAGCTTGTGAGCCGTCAATGTTAATTGTTTGTGAATTAGGTGTTTGAGCTGACGCTAAAACCGCTGAACTCATTAACATTGCACACGCAAGCGAAGCTGCTAGTATGCGTTTTAGTCTCTGTTTCATAGAAATCCTCCAAAAAAAATTTTGTGGTTTTTGTCAATTGTAATCAATACTTTTACAGTTCTTTTTATAGACATACACCATTTCAAACATTATAACATATATCTTAAAAAAAAGATATATAGTATTGTGTTATTTATATGGAATTTTGTGTTATTTTTGAATTATTTTTTATAACTATTAAAGATATTAACAAAGTTGGAACAGCCAGTGCAAAAATCATAATAAAATTATCACTAAACAATGAGGAAATTAGCAGTGAACTAATCATGCCTAAGTCGCAAAAAATATAGAATGTTGAGCTAGCAACGGCTCTTTCGTTAGTGTCTACTCTTTTAATACTTTCGGTTTGTAAATTTGTTAAAATAAGTGCATGAGAGAAACCTTTTAAGCCTCCAGCAGTAAAAATTACCAAATTTTTATATAAAATAAAGTTAGCTAAAATGATTAATATGAAGCTTAAGGCTAGTATCATAAAGTTGATTTTAATGTTTAAAATAAAGCCTATTTTAGTCGATATTTTCTGAACAAATAGTCTTGAAATAAGCATAAAAATTGCCGAAACTAAGAAGTATATCCACATGTTAGTTATGCCGATACTTTTAGAATATAAAATAATATAAGCCGACTCTAAACTATTGACAAAAAACAATAAAAAAGCGTATAATGATAGTCTGATAATTTTTTTGCAGAATACTGACTTAATAATTTGTCTTTCATCAACATTGCTAACAAAAAATATTAGGACAATTCCAAGACTGTTTAAAGTAGCTGAACCTAAAAATAAAAAGTTAAAACCAAATTTATCAGAAATAAACAGCGCAAAAAAAGGACCTAATGCAACCGATAAAACCTGCCCTAAACC
The DNA here is from genome assembly GCA_964369225.1 of uncultured Eubacteriales bacterium. Classification (GTDB taxonomy): domain Bacteria; phylum Bacillota; class Clostridia; order Oscillospirales; family Acutalibacteraceae; genus SIG603. The sequence goes on along the minus strand of CAYJER010000052.1, from coordinate 11,257 downwards.
AAAAATTCCCATGCCAATTCTAAGGTTTTTAGCGTCTATAAAATGACTGATATAAGCCATTAACGCAGTTGTGGAAAGTGCAAAGCTAAATCCGTGAATAAACCTGACTAAAAAAATAAAGTAGTAATTGTCTGCAACAACACTGTATAAAGCACAGCTAATTGTCATAAGTATATAACTACACAATATTATTATTTTATAGCCTGTAAATTTGTAAAATCTATTGATTATAAACCTTGAAACAAGCGAACCTACAACAAAAAATGCAAATACATATGAACCAATTGTAGCTTCAATTCCAATAGTTTTGCAATAAGAAGTAATTATAGGGTTGATTAACTGGTTTTGAATGTTGCCTATTAGCGTAATTATCAAAAGCAAAATATAGTTTTTATATTGAATTAAAATCACCACCATTTAATAAAGAAAGGTACTATTATGTCAATTTTAGAGATTATTTTAATATCCATAGCCCTTGCAATGGATGCCTTTACAGTTGCCCTATGTCAAGGAATAAGCTGTAAGCAATTAACAATTAGGTATAGTTTTATTATTGCCTTAAATTTTGGTTTATTTCAGGCTGTCATGCCTTTTTTAGGCTGGCTTTGTGGAATTAGCCTAGAGCAGTACATAGCAAGTGTAGATCATTGGATTGCTTTTTTAATACTAGCTTTTTTAGGCGGAAAAATGACATTCGACTCGTTTAAAAATGAAGATGAAATCAAACCAAAGCAAAAGCTTTCAATGGCTACTATATGGCTTATGAGCATAGCTACAAGTATAGACGCACTTGCAGTTGGTATAAGTTTTGCGGTTTTGCCAGACATAAACATATATTTTGCTGTAGCTTGTATTGGAATTATTTGTTTTGTATTAAGCCTTTTAGCTATTTTAATCGGAAAAAAATTCGGTGCTAAGTTTAAACTTAACACCGAAGCAGTAGGCGGAATTATTTTATTTTTAATTGGAACAAAGATTTTAATTGAGCATTTGTTTTTTCAATAAATTTGTTTAAGGAGTCTTTAATCAAAAAATCCGCAAGGATTTTCACATGAACTTTTCACTCTTCATTTTTCACTTTTCACTAAGCATAAGACCTTCCCCTACAATCAAATACTACAATTGCTTAATAAGGGCGGTCGCACATGACCGCCCTTACAAATTTTAATATTTTAATTAAACTATCGCCTTTTCGCCTTCTCTTTTTAGGTATCTACTTATAGAGATAAGGCTACCTACCATACCAAATAGAACTCCTGCACCAGAATAGGCTAAAATCAACTCCATTTGTAGATTAGTGATATCTATAATATCGATGAATGGTAGAAGACTATAAACCTGTTTGGCTATTTCTATATATGCAAAATATAGTCCAAAACCAGCTAATGCACCCGAAAGCAAGCCTATAAATAAACCCTCTATAAAGAATGGGAAACGTATAAATGCGTTTGTAGCTCCAACTGATTTCATAATATTAATCTCAATTCTTCTTGAGAACATTGTTACTTTTAGTGTGTTTGAAATAATAAACAATGATGCTACTGCCAATATTATGATTATAGCAAGGCTACCATAGGTTACAAGTACGTCAAGGTCTGAAAGCACTTGTGCTATCTCTGAATAATCGCTAATTTTATCAACACTTTCTATCTTCATTATTTCATCAATAGTCATTTGATAAGAATCAAGGTCTATAAGAGTAATCTCATAGGCATCTGGCATAAAGTTTCCAACGCCGTCTAAAATACTACCATCTTCGCCTAAGTCTTTAATAACTTCTTGAAGTGCTTCCTCGCCAGGAATATATGTACATTCTGATACATTTTCAAGATCTCTTAATTGCTCGCCTACTTCTATAGAAGTAAGTTTAGGTGTTTCTGCATTTAAATAAACGGTAACAGCGTTTCCGTCTTCAATGCTTGACATTATGCTTTCCATGTTTAGGCTAAACATAAGTGCCGCACCTGTTAAAAGCAGACACGAAACTAAAACTACTATAGAGGCTAAGCTCATGGTTCTATTTTTCCAAAAACTTTTTAGGCCTTGCCCAAATAAATACATAAAATTTCTCATCCTCTGTCCTCCGTTAGTTTTTGTGGCTCGAGTGACTCAGATTTTTGTACTAATTCTCCATTTTTTAAGAAATTGTCTATATCTATACTCTCTGGTATATAGTCATCCTCGGGTTCTGCATTTAAAGCTAGGTTTTCGTCTTCTCTTTCAGAAATTAAGTCTGATATTATTTCGGTATCACTATACAGTCTTTCGGTAGACTCACTTTGGATTTCTGCCGTGTCTGCTACAACTTTACCACCATGAATTTGTATAATTCTTTTGTGGAAATGCTTAACTAATGAATGTTCATGAGTTACCATAAGTATGGTTGTGCCTTGACGATTTATCTCGTTTAATAGGTCAACTATCTCAAAAGATAAAGCTGGGTCTATGTTTCCTGTAGGCTCGTCCGCAATAATAGTTGCAGGGTTGTTTACTAACGCCCTTGCTAAACTTACACGCTGTCTTTCGCCACCAGAAAGCTCTGTAGGCAAGTTTTTTGCCTTATGTTGTAAACCTACAAGACTTAATATGTATGGCACACGCTTCTTTATATCTTTTCCTTTAGCACCTACAACACGCATTGCAAAAGCTACGTTGTCGTAAACGCTCATGTCATTAATAAGTCTAAAATCTTGGAAAACTATTCCCATTCTTCTTCTGACATATGGAACTTTCCTTTTTTTAACATTTGAAATTTTCTTTCCGTCAAAAAATATCTCTCCGCTGTTTGGTTTTTCCTCGCACATCAATAATTTTAAGAATGTACTCTTGCCGGCTCCTGACGAACCAACAATAAATACAAATTCACCTTTTTCTATGTTTAAGTTGACGTTATGCAAAGCCTCTGTTCCGTTTGCATAAACTTTCGACACGTCTCGAAATTCAATCATTTTATCACCTTGGTATAACTTTCTAATTAATGGTTTTGTAACTATTTTGTAATAACTGTTACATTATGTATTATTTTAACACAGATAACGCAAATTGTCAAATGCTTTACATCAGTTTCTTGTAAAATTCAAAACTTTAAAACTGATTGCAGGGGAGGGTCTCCGTGCAGACGTGCCTCTTAGCGAATTTAACCATGTAGGGGACGGGTTTTCCGTCCCGAAAAACTAGAGGTTTTAGCTAAATTTCCACGGGACGGAAAACCCGTCCCCTACATCAATTTGTGCGTTTTAACGAATTAATTATTAATTTAAAATCGTAAGAGGCAGGTCTGGATTCTATATCCGCCCCTACAAATTTTAACAAAATTAATCAAATAAATTTGCGTTCATTCTGCTATAATGGAATATATATTGCTGTGCTATTCCAGCATTCAGACCAAAGTCTTCGGGCTTATTTTGCGGAAACAAAACTTCCATAGCCCTTTTCATCCAAACGTCTAGCGGAAAACACTCTGTTCTATGAAATCCATAAAGAAGGACACATTCAGCAACCTTAGGCCCGACTCCTTTAATTTTCATAAGCTCTGCCCTAGCTTCATCTATAGGCATAGTGTAAATCTGGTTTAAATCTGTTTGAGTTGCAGTTTTTGCCGCATCAAGAATATATTTAGCCCTAAATCCGCTTTTGATTGGCTCTAAATCCTGGGCAGTTAGACTAGCAATTTTTTCAGGCTTAGGAAAACTGTAAAATTCACCTATTTTTTCACCGAAATTCTCACATAGCCTTGAAATAATTCCTTTAATTCGTGGAATATTATTGTTTTGGGATATAATAAAAGAGCAAAGAGCCTCCCATGGATCTTGCTTTAAAATTCTAATTCCTGGTGCAAAATTGATTGCATCTTTCATAATAGGGCTAAAATTTTCAAGCTCTCTTTTTATTATAGCATAGTTTGTGTCAAAATCAAAATAATTTTTCCAAATTTCTTCAAAATCTTTTTCGTCACAGTCTAATTCAATAAAATCGCCATCTCTTTTTATTTTAAGTATTTTCGAGAATGCCATACCCTCGAAATAGTCTTCTTTTTTTACAAACCTAAAACATTGTCCACAATCTAAGGTTTGTTCAAGGTCAAAGTCCTCTTGATTAATCTTGTACTTCACTTTTCACCTTTCTTGTTGTTAAAAACTCTATCGCTCTCTCTATCGAATCTTTTGAGTTGCCCCAGTCTCCACCGGCGTTCCTATAATCGAACATTCTGCAAAAATGTGTAATATCTCCCTTAATTTCATCCATCTTTTTTTCAAAAAGTTGGGTTGTCACTTTAGTGAACGCAGGCACGTTCTTTTTTGGAATCTTTTTTTGTGCAAGCTCTATAATAAAAGGGTAATGTTTTGCACAAATATGGCTTTGTTCTGAATAAAGCTTTCTAAAATCTTCTTCTTTTTGCCAAAGAATAAGCATGTTACTGCATAGACTTAGCATATTTTTGTCTATATTCTCGCACACAAAACACGAGGAATCTCTTCTTTTGCCCTCTATTATTGTCTTTTTAGCAGAAGAACTTATAATATCTTTTTTTGTTTCGTCAAGTAAACTCTCAAGAATTAAAGCTACAGAAAGTCTACTGCCTTTTTCGAGTATTTGGTCGAAATGCGTCTTGCAAAAGCCCAGTTTATTTGTCATAACTCTAACATCTGGCTCCATCATTGCAGCGCCTGTAATATATTCTGCCATTCTTGTCTCTAGCATTTCACGCATAGAGCATATAGGACAAGTAGTTTTAACTTCAAAAACTTCACTAATTGGAATAGAACAAATATCTTCTCTCACTTTTTTCTCCTTTATGTATAATTATACATTATTTTTTATGACATAATTTTTAAATTTTCTCGCAATACTCTTATTATACCACGTTTTTTGGCATTTGAAAACTGTTTAAATGTTAAATTTGTGAAAACCTCTTTGGTAATTTTTATACATAAATTTTTAGTACTAAAAAACTACAGCAAAAAAAAATACTTGACAAAATCTATCACAATATATGCTAATAGGGACAAAATAATCTACTATTCCTAGTAATAAGTCTTTTAAAGAAATAAAAACCTAAAATGCACTAAATTTTTATGTTGATAACTCTGTGGAATATGTTGATAACTCGTGTTGAAATGTTGTGGAAAGAAAAAATGGCTTATTTCTGCGAGTTTTCAACTTTTTCCACAGACTTTTCCACAATAATTCAAATGCTATAACCATACTTTTCCACAAAGATTTAAGCATTTTTTCAAATTCTATGTTGAAAGCTTAATTTGAAACAAAAAAGAATATTTATCCAATTTTAAAATTAGAAATTTAGTGAAGAGATAAAAATGAATAGTGAAAAGTTCATGTGAAAATCCTTGCGGATTTTTTTGATTAAAAGCTTTTAAAATAAAAATTTTGTTTTTGTTAGGATTCAGCTAAAATCGCTAGTTTTATCGGGACGGAAAACCCGTCCCTTACAATGTACATTTAAGTTAGCTTAATTTCTAAAAGTTGATATCCTCCCCTACAAACGCACTAGTGACAAAAATAGTCTTTCGCCATTCACCATTAGTCCTTAGTCTTTAATTATAATTCCCATAGTGTAATCTAAACCGCATGGGATTTTTTTCTCTGTGGCTAGGGCATAGATATCGTCAGCCATACATTCAAGCTCAAAAATGCTCTTTGCAAATTCCGAAAATTTATTAATGTCTGAAGCCTTGCCTAAAATAGGCAAGGTTTTATTTGATTTTGAAATAATCTCTTTACCTGCCCTATTAAAGCCTAAAATTCTTACATAGGCGTTTTTTTGCATGTCTTTATTTACGCCTAAAAATGCGTGAAGAATTATTCTTCTTATTCTTGCGTGGGTGTATCTTTTAGTTTTGGTAAGCGAAATTAATTCTTCTATGCTAACGGCTTTTTTAATTGCAGAAAACAGTCTGTTCTCTAAACCCTCGCTAATATCTGGAACTTGTCTTAAATCTTCTATGCTCAAAGACCTTAATTTACAAAGGATTGCAGTCTCAAGCTTAGATATAAGATAAGGACCATTTGAATTTTTTAGAATTTCTATGCCTTCTTCTGGGATATTATCATAGATGTTTTTGTCGTCTGTTTTAATCATGCCCCTTATCTGCATTGCAGAAAGAGTATCACCACTTGAAATTTCATCGTGTCCTGCTCCAATTCTTTTAATTGTTACAGGTTTTATATTTGAGTTTAAACTATTAAGAGCTTTCATATATTCGATTGCTAGGTTGTTGTTAGAGCCTTTAAGCTCCTCATTATAGCAGTTTAAAAGGCTAGAAACAGTAATTTCTCTGGCTGTAGCAAAGCTAATGCCTTTGCTTAAATTTATTTTAAGCTCTTTTTGATATTCTTCTGTGCCCAGTAAATCTACAATTTCTTTTAGTCTTTTTGTGTCTCCGCATTCAGAGCCAAAATGAAGCTCGTCTACTATTCCCAGTGAATTAATTATCTCTACCGCTCCAAAGGAAAAAGTTTCAGCATTTGAAGTAGCTATGCTTAAAGGAAGTTCAATAACAAGGTCTGCACCACAGGCTAGAGCCATTTTTGTTCTTTGCCATTTGTCTATGATTGCAAGATCTCCTCTTTGCACAAAGTTTCCGCTCATGACACATACAACTAGAGAATTTTCTCTCATTTTATTTAATAAATGTTTATGACCCTTGTGTAAGGGGTTAAATTCGCAAATTACCGCAGTAATTTTTTTATTTTTTATCATTCTTATGACCTTGTCATTTTTGCCGCACAAAATGCGATAAAAATTTCGGGATTATTCCCCGTGACTGTCCTTTTTCTTTTATTTTTGATTTTTATGACCTTGTCATTTTTGCCGCACAAAATGCGATAAAATTTTCGGGATTATTCCCCGTGACTGTCCTTTTTCTTTTATTTTTCAAATTTTTTGCCTCTTTTGACTTGAAATTTTTATCTATTTGTATTATTATATAATATGCGACACCAATTTAGCAATAGTTTTAAATATATTTGGAGGAATAACAATGAAAATTCTTGTAATTAACGCAGGTAGTTCATCACTAAAGTATCAATTAATCGACATGGAAACAGAGCAAATGCTAGCTAAAGGTAACTGTGAAAAAATCGGTTTAGAGCTAGGCATATTCGGACACAAGACAAGCGACGGAAGAGCAATTTGGAATGAAGTTAGAATGTGCAACCACACAGAGGCTTTCCAAGAAGTCAAGAATGCACTTACAGATCCTGTAAACGGTGTTATTTCAGATTTAAGTGAAGTCAGCGCAATTGGACACAGAGTTGTTCAAGGTGGAGCTTTATTTAGCGAATCAATGTTAGTAACCGATGAGGTTTTAAGTGGTATTGAAAGCTTAATTCCACTAGCTCCTTTACATAACGGCGCACATGTTGAAGGTATTAAGGCATGTCTAAATGTTTTCAGTGCAGACGTTCCACAAGTTTGTGTATTTGACACATCTTTCCACTCAACAATGCCAGAGCATGCCTACATGTTCGCTATTCCTTATGAGTACTATGAGAAATATGGCATTAGAAGATACGGATTCCACGGAACTTCTCATAGATACGTAAGCGCAGAGTGTGCTAGAATTATGGGTAAAGATATTAAAGACCTTAAAATTGTTTCATGTCATATAGGTAACGGTTCATCGATTGCAGCTATTGACGGTGGAAGAGTTATAGACACAAGCATGGGTCTTACTCCACTTGACGGCTTTATGATGGGAACAAGAACAGGTACACTAGATCCATCAGTAGTTGCATTTATAGCAGAAAAAGAAAACCTAAGCCCATCTCAATTATCTGACATATTCAATAAGAAGTCTGGTCTACTAGGTATTTCAGGAGTTTCTAGCGATGACAGAGACATTCTAAAGGCAGAGGAAGAGGGTAACCCACGTGCTAAACTAGCTCATGACATGCTAACATACCAAATCAAGAAGTTTATTGGTAGCTACATAGCGGCTTTAGGCGGAGTAGATGCAATCGTATTCACAGCTGGTTTAGGTGAAAATCAACTTTACTTAAGAGATAGAGTTCTTCGTGACATGGCTTGCTTTGGTGTTGATTTTGATGCAGAGGCTAACTTAAAAGCTAAGGGCGTTGAGGCTGAAATCACAAAACCAGGAAGTAAGGTAAAGGCATTTATTATTCCAACTAACGAAGAGATAGTTATTGCTAGAGATACAAAAAATATTGTTGAATCACTTTAATTAAATAGGTTTAAGGCGTGTATGAAAAGTACATGCCTTTTTTTATGTAACAAAAAGCCTTTAATCAAATAATCCGATAGGATTTTCACATAAACTTTTCACTATTCATTTTTCGCTTTTCACTAAGTATAACGCCCTTGCCCTACAATATATTAATAAATTTATTTATAAACATAACAAAATATTTTAAAAATTAACTTGTTAAATTCATAGAAAAATGTTAAAATATGAAAAACGAGAATTTTAAGAGGTGGAAATAATTTGTTTAAACACAAAAACTTGTTGAACCTAGTTTCTAAAGATGAATTAGCTATAGATTTAGGTTCTGCAAATACCTATATAATCTTAAGAGGAGACAATAAAATCTACTCTTTTCCAAGCCTTGTTGCACTTGATAATACATCAGATGATATAGTGGCATTAGGTGTAGAGGCAAGAGATTTGCAAGGCAGAGCAGGCGCTAACGCTAGAATAATACATCCAATTCAAAACGGAGTTGTAGCAGACCTAGAGTTAGCTTCTACAATGCTTAAATCATTTTTAAAAATAGTCCTTAAAAAAATAGCTTTTACAAATGTAAAGGTTATGATGTCTTTTCCGTCTGGAGCTACAGAGGTAGAAAAGACTGCTTTTTACGACACCGCAATATTAGCAGGCGCAAAAGAGGTTAAACTTTTATCAGAGTCTATTGCCACAATTTTAGGGCAAGGAATAGAGCCTACAACCCCTACAGCTCAATTGACTGTAAACATGGGTTCAGGTCATACTCAGGCTTCTGTTTGCTCATATGGAACTTTAATTTCTTACCATTTAGAGCGTGAAGGCGGAAAAAGCATAGACGAAAAAATTACTAGATATATAAAACTAAAATATAAGCTCCAAATTTCTGCAACTACTGCCGAAAATATTAAAATAGAACTTGCCGATATTTACGCTAGTAAACATTCAGGAATTGCTTCTATAGAGGTTAAAGGCAGAGACATTAAAGATAATCTGCCAAGAAGTATAATGGTTTATTCGCATGAGTTTAAAGAAATTGCAACAGAGGCGGCGTTAGTGGTTGTTAGATGTTTGCTTAAGGCTTGTGAAAGTTTGCCGTCACAAATTTCTGGCGATATTATTGGTACAAACGTTATGATAGCAGGTTCAGCCGCTAAATTAAAGGGTCTTTGCGAATTTATAAAAGAGCAATGCGGTCTTGATAGCTATATAGTTAAAAAAGGTGCAACTACAGTTGTTTTAGGACTTGTAAAAGCCCTAGACTATTACGGTTAAAAACTTTTTTAGACTAATGGTTAAAGGTGAATGGTGAAGGACTATTTTAGACGTGTCTCTTATCAAGTTTAGCCATGTAGGGGCGGATATTATCCGCCTATAAAGTCTGTAATTTTGTCTAAATTTCTTAGGCGGATAATATCCGCCCCTACATGAATTGGTGAATTTAACGAATTAATTTTAAATCGAAAAATCCGCAAGGATTTTCACATTAGTCTTTCACTTTTAGCCATTAACTTTTAGTCTAAGCTATTTATTAATCAGAGAGGAGAACAAACCTTGAAAGGTTTTTTTAGAAGTAACACATTTAAAATAATGCTTATAGTCATTGTAATTATGACAGGCATTTCTATATTATCTGCCAGTATTAGTTCTGTAAGCCTTGCAGACGTTTTCGGACTTGTGACAAACCCTATGAAAAGTAATTTAAACGAATTAACGGCTCAAGAACAACTAAAATATGACGGATTAAGCCGTGAAGAACTAGAAAATTATAGCAATGAATTATTAAAAGAAAATACAGCGCTTAAAGAGCAATTAATTTCATACTACGATCTTCAAAGACAAAATGAATTATATAAACAAGCTCTTGAATTAAAAGAAGATAGAGTTGATTTTAACATAGTTCCTGCTACCGTTTTGGCTAAAGACATAGTTTTAAACTCTGTTAGCATAGATGTTGGTTCATCTAACGGAATAGAGGTAGGTGACTTAGCCATAACACAAGAGGGTGTGTTTGGAATTGTAAGTTCGGTTACTACTTCTTCTGCTACTGTTGATAGCATTTTGTCTGAAAAAGTTAGCATTGGTGCTATATCAGAGGAGTTGCTTGAAAGCGGTGTTATTAGTTCTACACCAGAGCTTTCTTTATCTGGTCTTGTAAGGCTTGAGTATCTTTCTAAATCTACTAAGATTGACGAGGGAACTATTATAAGTACCTCTGGTGCTAGTGAGGTTTTCCCCGATAAAATTTTAATAGGAGAAGTTTTATACCTTGAAACAGACAAAGAAACTTCTCAAATTAACGCCATTGTTAAGCCTTATGCAGACATTGAAATTGTGTCTGAACTATTTATTATCACAGACTTTGAGGTAGGTTTTGAAGTAACAGAAAAAGAGGATGACACCGATGAAGTTAGCAGTCAACAGGAAACAAGTCAACAGGACAATTAAATATTTGCTTTATGCTATTGAGCTAATCTTATTGTATGTAGTGCAGACAAGCCCTAACTTTGTTCCAAAAATTTTAGGTGCAACGCCGTCACTGATTTTAGTAGCTGCAATAACAATTGCATTGGTAGAAGACGAGATGACCGCTCTTTATACAGGCTTGTTTGCAGGAATTTTAATAGATTTTTCTTATGGAAATCACCTAGGGTTATTCGCAATTATTATGACAATTCTATGTTGTGCAATAAGAGTGTTTATACAATACAAACTAAAAGCCACGCTTAAAAGCTCGATAATTACAGGTTTAGTATCGCTTTTTGTTGCAGTTTGTTTGGATTGGATTTTTAGATATTGCGTTGCAGGATTTTCGTCGGTAAGTCTTGTTTTTATAGATAAATATTTACCGGTTTACCTATATTCGGCTCTTTGTTTGCCTATTGTTTATTTGATTAATTTTGGGGTTTACACTGGAACAAGCTATATTAAATTTGAAAAAAATAAGAGTGTTTAATGTATCTATTAAGATTTTGGATATAAAATAAATTCATTGAAACGCACAAACTATTGTAGGGGCGACCCAGTGTGGTCGCCCGAAAAATAGAAAA
>CAYJER010000051.1:0-15092 GCA_964369225.1 uncultured Eubacteriales bacterium | reverse complement strand
AATAGATTATACTCTGTTCAACTTTTTGTGTCTACTGTTATATACTAACACCAATCCTGTTTATGTCCCTCAACCGAAACTCCTTTGTCAATCAATTCTCGGACTAATTCAGAAATGTTAATTCCTCGTTTTAGCGCTAACTTTTCAAGTGTGTCAAGCGTTTGATTATCAAGAACAAATGAGCGTTTTGTAGTTTTCTTCGATAAAATTACCTCGTATAATATAAAAGTAGTAGTTTTTAAAGTTCCTCTCCAAGAACTGAAAAAATCTGCTATACTGTAAATGGATACTGTGGATTGGTTGTGATACCTACCGCTCGACGGTTTCAAGGAGGCTCCAGCCACAGACCTTTACGAGTATGTTGTCATTTTGCACAAAGTTAAATTCATCTTTTCTATTTGTCTTTCATGGTAAATTCCAGTTTCAATTGTATATATTCTTGTGGTATTTATATTTGAATGACCTAGAATATCCGCAAGCCTTGAAATATCTTTATGAATTTTATAATAGGTTCTTGCAAATAGATGCCTGAGGCTATGTGGAAATACTTTTTCAGCATTCACTTTTGCTATTTCGCAAGTAGATTTCATCATTCTCCATTTACTAGTTCTATCAAGAGGTTTGTAGTTTTTTGTTCTAAAAATCAATCCACTCTTGATTTTTTCTTTTTTACAGAAATCTTTAAGCGCTTTTCTTAATTCTTTTGCAATAAAAACTACTCTTGTTTTCCCTTTTAACCTCACCTCTACTCTACCGTGCTTAAGTGATTCAAACTGTATAAATTTAAGCTCTGAAACTCTAATGCCTGTTGAACAAATAGTCTGAATTATTAAGGAAAGTTTGTGCTTTCCTTTTTTCTGTGCAGTTTCTATAAGTCTTTGATAGTCTTTTTGAGTAAGTTCTTTTTTCTCGCTTGAAAAAATTTCTCTCTGAATTTTTAGAGGTTTTAATTTTAATTCAGAGAGGTTTAAATATTCTAAAAATTTATTTAGTGCAGCAAGCATTGAATTAACACTTCTAGGTGAATATTTTTCAATTAATTCGTTCTTATACGTCAGCAATATTTCTTTTTAAATTATTTCGCATTTATTAAATTCAAGAAATTTTTTAGTGTCTCTCAAATACTTTTCAATTGTATTTTTACTGCGTTCTTCTTCCTTTAATACCAAACTAAATTCTTGTAGTTTTTTGTAATAATTCATTTTGTAATCCTCTATTCATTTATTTATTATTATTTTATAACAAAACTTCAAGATTATCAAATTAAAACTAATTTCTTCACTCTCAATAAGATAATTGATTATAAACCACTATCATCCTTTAAATGGCAAAAAAGTAGCAGTGACAAAATTTTCATTTCGTCACTGCTGTTTTTTAAGTTATTCTAACCTTCTGCTAAGTTCAATATCCTCATTTCCTTTGATAAATCTACCTTTAACAAAGCCTAAATAACCACCTTTATAGTGCCTTCTTCTTTTCTGGCAACTTGCATTTTCTAACATATCACAAGGAGTTAAATCGCCATCAAGAATATTTATACTAAATGTTAGAGTCTTTAAATTCTTCAATTTGTGAATAAATTTCAAGCTGTCAATTTCATTTTTACCACTTAGCTCCAGCATTACTAAATTCTCCAATTTTTCTAATACTGAAAAATCTTTTATCTTTGAGCAATTGCTTATCCTTAATAGTTTCAATGTTTTTTTCACTTTTTCTAATTGTGAAATATCATAAAGTAGCTTGTTGTCATACAAATATAAGCACTGAATTTTTTTGGATATTTCTATTCCATCAAGTGTATAAATATTACTTTTATCTAACACTAAAGTCTCAAGTTTTTTACTGCAAAATAAGTCAGTTAGGTTTCGAGTTTCTGATTTAAACTCACTAATTTGAAGTGTCTTTAAACCCTTAATCTTGTCAAATTTTTTTGTTCCTTTACTCATGCTAAACTTCAATCTTTCTAGTCCATATATCTTAGAAAAATCTATGTTATCTACTGTATTATCAAGACTGATATATTCTAAATGTTTTATTATTGGCATCTCATAAAGTGGTGAAATATCACAATTTCCAACTTGAACTTTTAAGTATCTTAATCTTTTACTATGTTTCAAAACACTTAAGTCTTTGTGAACTATTTCTGCTTTTTCTATTTTATTTTTCTTAATATATTCTGCATAATCTTGCATTGTATGTTCGTCTTCTATTACTTTTATTGCGTCTCTAACATAGTATGGATACATTATCGATTTAATCACAAAACCGTCTGTCTTTGCATCAACGTCTAACACTTCCATATCAAATATCAGATCATTAAAATCATCATCTTCCTCATGGTCGTTGCAGTGAAATCTTAATTTATTTTCACTCAATTTCTCAAATTTAATACCACAACCATACATAAATGTTGTTGCTGCAACTTGTGTCGAGTGTTGATCTGATCCATTATAAATGAATAAATATCCATCTTCTAACTCTACTTCTAAATCAAACTGCTTTGGTGCTGTCGCTTGCCAAAACACGTGATTTGCAAATACATGAGACGATACATTCAGCTCATCTTTTCCATTCAATTTAAGTTTGCCTCTAAATTCACCAGTTCCTATATGCAGACTTTGAAAGAATTTTGAATTCACTTCAATAAATGTAAATCTTAAAATGTATTTTCCTTTTTTATGGCAATGGCATGAAATTGATATTGACTTATCTGCTTTATTGCTAGGATTATTTGAGTAAACATCTTCAAATAATTCAATTAACATATTTCACTCCCCTCTCAATGATTTAGAATGTCTGTATTTATATACAAGCAAATCTCCACACTGGGTTCAGCGTGAAAAAAAACATTTTTTCATATCAATAACTTCATTTATTTTTCATGCAAATCTTTTGTTCAATTTTCAAGAAATTTTTATCCCATTTTCTTCGATAATTTCTAAGATTAATTCTCCAATAACTTTTTGTAATTGATAAATCACATTCAGAAATTATATTTGGTAGACAGTGAATACAATCAACTAAATCATATGCTTTATCATAATTTCTATCATTTAAAACATTTGTTAATTCTTTAACACAACTAAGTAGTGTAGTTTTTAAAGCTGGATTTTTTATATATCTTCTATAAACATACACATTATCATGTTTAATAAAACTCCAACATTCTTCATTCAAACCCTGAATCTTAGCTAAAGATTTACGCAATTGATTTTCTGTGCAATCTAAATTGTTTATATCTAATAACTTTGAAACAGCATTTAGTATTTCAATATTATGCTCAAATTTTATGTATCTTCTTATGTTGATAAAAACCGCACTTAGGTCATATAAATCATTATCAGTAATCATTGTCTATCCTATTCTCTATGCCATTATAAACTTCTTTTAATTTATCAAACAGTTTCATAAGTGTTAATGAATATATACAGCCAGTATGATATTTATACTCTTGAAGAAAACTTACAGTAGAAATAAGTAGAAAATAAGCTGAATTTTGGGCTGGTAAACCAATCGCATTACTGCTTCTACCTACTGGTATTATATTTGCATTTTCAGGGTTTGATAATTTTTTAAATGTAGCAGCAGGCGATGAATGAATTAAATTACAAGTAAATTTATATTCTGTATCTATCCATGTTTTGAAATTACAATTCAAGTTCAAAGTATTTTCACCCTTATTTTCCTTTCTCACATTAATAAATTAATTCTCTTTTAGTTTTAAGCTTTGATACAATAGTTTAATTTTAAATTATTCAACCAAATTTTCACCTTTATACTCTTAAAATTTTGAATCTATCATTAATATTTATTACTAATTTGGGGAACTAATTGCTGTCGAGGCTCTTGAGTTTAGTTTACCACAAAGTTTCTGTTTGTGTCAACTATTCCTAGGATATCTCCTTGGGCATTTTTTTCATAATAGTAGTTTGTTCCGTTGAAAATTATGCCCGATGCTCCTAATGCGTCATATATGAAGCGAAGTTTGTTAGAACCTTGCTCCATTTACACTAGGTTTCCGCCTAGGTACTCGTATTTTGTTGTAACTCCGTTTACGGTTTTGCTGGTTCTTAGTTCGTTTTAATTACTTTAACAAATAACTTATTTTACTGTTATGTATTAAAGCCGGTGATAAAGTTTTTACTCTCGCTTACTAGGTGTGCGAATTGCCCGCCGAGGCTCTCGGCTCTGCCGTGTTCCCAAAGCTTTATTTTTGATTAAAACAAAAATTACAACGTGAATTAATTCCACAAAATACACAAATCGCCCGTCGGGGCTTCCCGACCCATCTGATAACGCATTTCCTACGTTATCGCTTGTGATTGTGTTGCCGTCATATGATGTTAGAAGATCGTCCCAGCTAGTGTCATAATCATATACTATCGTGTCAAGAGCTTGCCCTAGTGTTTCTGTTTTGTAGGCATATTCTTTTTTTATTTAGAATATTTCCTTTAAGTTAAACTGTGTTTCTATCTAGGTTCATCTTTCTTTTAACCAATTATAAAGTGAATTAAATTCACTCATTATGCAATTCGCCCGTCGGGGCTTTCCGACTTATTTTCTCTTACTAATTGGTCGAGGTCTCCATACACATATGTGGTTGTGTGCGTTCCGTTGCTTACTGACAGTACATTTCCTACTTGCTACTCACAAACTTAAAGGTGAGCTAACTTCACATATAGCTAGCTCACCTTTTGTTTTTACTATTAATTTATATCCCTGCCAACAGCAACAACATTCCCATTAACTGTTATTTCGTAATTTTCATCAATATCATTCACATAAGTTAAACTAGTTATATAATATCTTTGAGTCTGTTCTTGTAACCCTACTAATTGCTTAAATTCTGATGATATATTGTCACTTATGTCGGCGGAATTTTCATCAGACCTTGAAATTACATAAACATAATAATCATCAGTATTTTGATATTGGTATACCATAAAAGTTGATGAATTCTCTGATTTCATTAACACAAGCTTAGGTACTGATGTATCTATTTTATAGCCGTCCTCTACTCTAGCATACATTTTATGTAAAGAACTACTAGCACCTCCACCATAAAGAACAAAGCTAGATTTTTCACCATTGACAAACAACTTTATTTCTTCGGTTTGTGTATAATTAAACACAGATTGTAATGTAGGAAACGTATAAAATAAATTCTCGAAAGGGGTTAGCGTTAGAGCAATCGTTAAAACAAGACCGATAACACTTAATTTAATGGTTGTTGTTTTTTTATTAACTATTGGCGATTTAATCATTAGTCTCCATACTATTAACAATAAAACTAATCCTATTCCCATTCTAATTGTATCATACCACACAATTTACTATGTATTCCTTTCCATATCTATTTTTTTGAAGTAGTTATATAATCTATCATGTTCATCAATTCTGCTATCAATATGTATCGTTTTGTTTTTGGTTTTTATTGTAGTACCCCAAAAGTTTTGTTTGACCCATAGGTAATCACTATAATTTATTATAAATATTTTACCAAAAGAATTACGATAAAGAAAATATTTTCTGTCATAATAAATCTCGATTTTCCAATTTTTTACATAAAAATAACATAGAATTGTAGGTATCATCACCAAAAGCAATAACAATATTTCACGTGCAGAGTTTATATCTTCATAAGGATATTTGATTATAATGCAAAACGTTAGCAACAAGAACACCCCTACTAAAGAAATTGACAGCAATACTACTGCAAGTTTTTTATTAGAAATAATCAAATCTGCATGACCTTTTTCAGTTTTTTCTTCTACTTCAAACTGAACTAATTTCACAATTAATGATATATAGTTTTTTGAACTTTTGCTTATGTAAAATGTCTTTTTATCCGTCTTTAATATAAGAGTGCTATTTGTCTGCTTGTAAAATATACAATCTTTATAATTAACTTTATGCACTTTAGCAAAAGAAGAATAGTACACAAAATAAGGTTTTTTCTTTGGTAATTCAATCCCCCAAGCAGTTGTAGATGTCGTTATCACAATCCCTAAAAAAACAAACACTGAAAATATGATTATCGTTACATCATTTACACTTTCATTAGGATACAAAAACATTAGTGTTTGACAAAACATAGAAAAAACAATGACAATTGCACCAGTCCATTTATATGGTCTAGGCAGATATAAATCTATCTCCTTCTTTATCTTAGATAATTTTAATGTATCAATAATCAATTTTGCAGATACTAAAACTAATATTAATAACACTATAATTGATATCAACTGCATATAATGTCTCCTTTTTTTATTTTGAATTCGTTATATTATAAATATTATATAATAACATAACATCCATTGCAATAATTGATCCAGAAACAGATGAAATGCCTCTAAATGTGTTTGTAAGTATTATAGATTGTTTATAATAGCTATCACTTTGTCTCAAATAAGAACTAAAGCTTTTATTATTAACCATCCTATCAAATGCAGTTAAAAATTTAGAATCACCACTTGCAATAAGTGTATTTGATTTATCTTTTACTGACTTTCCAATTGTACCGCCTACTTTGCCACCCAAGGCAGATGTACCAAAACCTAACGCCCCATTAATAGCTACATCAACAAAATTGATATTTTCAATCCCTTTTGTATATACTTGTTCAGCTACGTTAGTACCCGCACTTATCAAAGAAGAGATACCAGCTTGTGCAAATGCGGATAACCCTGTTGCTGCTACTGCTCCAGATAGCATTCCAGAGGCTGTACTAATTCCTACTAACCCCCAGTCTATATTTTCAAAACCTTTGTCTATTACTTGAGAAACAATAGAGGTTGCTCCATTTAGAAATCCACCAACGACAGCTCCAATGACTACATTCCAAAATTCACCAGTATCATCTATTCTATACACTGGGTTGTTGCCACAGTAGGCGAACATATTAGTAGAATTTAGACCTTGTTCAGTATCTACTATACTATCGGCATTGATGAATCTGCCCATAGCTGGGTTGTAGTATCTTGATTGGAGGTAGTAGAAGTTAGTTTCGTTATCGTAGACGTAGCCACGGTAACGGAGTGGGTTTAGCTCGCCTAGGGTGTTTGCCATTGAGCCAGTTGTTGACAACAATGTTCCCCAAGCGTCGTAGTTATAGTTTACCACAAAGTTTCTGTTTGTGTCAACTATTCCTAGAATATCTCCTTGGGCATTTTTTTCATAATAGTAGTTTGTTCCGTTAAAAATTACGCCCGATGCCCCTAATGCGTCATATGTGAAGCGGAGTTTGTTAGACCCTTGCTCCATTTGCACTAAGTTTCCACCTAGGTACTCGTATTTTGTTGTAACTCCGTTTACAGTTTTGCTGGTTCTTAGTCCGTCGCTGTCGTAACTATAATCAATGCTAGTTCCTGATTTTGACATTGAGTCAAGCTGTCTACCGTGTTCCCATTGGTAATTCCATGTGCCATCTGACAGAGGATTTCCTATGTTATCGCTTGTAATTGTGTTTCCGTCATAGGATATTAGAAGATCGTCCCAGCTAGTGTCATAATCATATACTATCGTATCAAGAGCTTGCCCTAGTGTGCCTTTTGTGTAGGCATATTCTACTTTGAATACAATATTTCCTCTTAAGTCATATGAATATGTGTATGTCTTGTTTGCACTTTGATTATTTTCTCTTACTAGTTGGTCGAGGTCTCCATACACATATGTGGTTGTGTGCGTTCCGTTGCTGACTGACAGTACATTTCCAACTAACTACTCACAAAATAAAGTGAATATTTCACATATTGAGCAAATCACCTGTCTAGGATTCCCGACCTTGTATTACTATGCTTTATTGTCATTTTCAAAATAAAAAAAATCAAACTGCACCCCTTAATTATTCATATATTTACTATACTTCTAATTAATGGAGTGCAATTATCACTATACAGATTTCAAGTCAATCTGAAAGATTATTTAGATTAATATTATACCTAATTCAGCAAAGCTTTCTCTGCACTCATCATTTATACTATCTTGATTTAAAAAAGGTATCTCATCTGATTTTAATACTATTGTTTTATCAAAATTAGTAATTTTGTCTGAAACAAATTTTTTAATATCATCAATTTTGTCTTGATTCATCGCATAATATTCCACCCAATATTCAAAACACAAATCTTCACTTAATAAGCAAGGACTAAACAAATCTAAACCTCTTTTTCTCATTTCGTCCCAAGAAAAATTAGTATACATATAGTTTTCATCACACCAAAAAGCTAATGATACATGCGGGTTTATTCCTAATTCATTTTCTTCTAACATGTACTGTAAGGCTTCATCCTTTGCTAAATTTAATACATGTTTCGGATAATTCAGGAATAAATCATTCAAAACATCTTCTCCTACGTACACTTTTGTTTCTTCATTTCTAATTACACCAACGCAAATATCTCCACAAAATGAAATTGTACCTCTTATGTTGTTATCATCAATAGCACTATAATTTCCCCCGTCCCATGAATGTTGATAGTTGAAAAGCGGATAAGTACACATCATTATAGCATGAAAAACACTTGATACTATTGCACCTTTAAAGATATGATTTTTACTAATGTTATATTTATACATATACACCTCATATTATTTGTCCCATTTAGCTCTATTTTCTTGTCTAGATAAAACTTGAGCATTAGAATAGCTATTAGTTCCACCAGCACTAATTGGTAGAATGTGATCAATCTGCCATTCCATAGGTGATGGAATCACACCTTTCATACTTTTTAATGGTTGAGTTAAAATTTCTCCTGACAAATCTGACCTAACAACACCACCATTATTTATCATATTTTGTTGTATGATTTTTTCTTTTTGAGCTTGAGTAAATTTTTTACCTGGCCCAACACTTGGTGGATCTACTAAATTACTATACGGTGATGTCATTAAATTATCAGTTACAACGCTAGTATCTTTCGAGTTTGGAATCGGAAGTGCCTGTGATGGAGGAGATGTTGTTTTAACTATTTTGTTAGCTGAACTCGCCGCAGTCTCTACAGCATCTGCACCACGTGTTATATAACTTGCTGATGGAATAATTGGCAAAGCTCCAACTGTATCTAGTACAGCTGTGAAAAAACCACCCCATGACGGATTTGTTACAAATTTTGTCCAACTCTCAGCAGCAAAATGCAGATCTAAAATATCCCAAAATGCTATCTCACCAGAATAATCAACTGCATTTATTGGGCTATTACCACAATACATAAACATATTGGTCGAGTTTAGACCTTGTAATGTGTCAAAATATTTATCCGCATTTAGGAATCTGCCTAATTCTGGGTTGTAGTATCTTGATTGAAGGTAGTAGAAGTTGGTTTCTGTGTCATAGACGTAGCCACGGTAACGGAGTGGGTTTAGCTCGCCTAGGGTGTTTGCCATTGAGCCAGTTGTTGACAACAATGTTCCCCAAGCGTCGTAGTTATAGTTTACCACAAAGTTTCTGTTTGTGTCAACTATTCCTAGAATATCTCCTTGGGCATTTTTTTCATAATAGTAGTTTGTTCCGTTAAAAATTACGCCCGATGCCCCTAATGCGTCATATGTGAAGCGGAGTTTGTTAGACCCTTGCTCCATTTGCACTAAGTTTCCGCCTAGGTACTCGTATTCCGTTATAACTTCGTTTACGTTTTTGCTGGTTCTTAGTCCGTTTTAATTACTTTAACAAATAACTTGTTTTAACTGTTATGTATTAACGCAGGTGATAAAGTTTTTGCTCTCGCTTACTAGGTGTGCGAATTGCCCGCCGAGGCTCTCGGCTCTGCCGTGTTCCCAAACTTAGTATATTGATTAGAACTAAAGATTAATCGTGAATGAACTTCACAAATTATCCAGATCGCCCGTCGGGGGCTTCCCGACTTATTTTCTCTTACTAATTGGTCGAGGTCTCCATACACATATGTGGTTGTGTGTGTTCCGTTGCTGACTGATAGTACATTTCCAACTTGCTGCTCGCAAACTTAAAGTGAGCTAACTTCACATAAAAGCTAGCTCACCTTTATAATTACAATTAGAGTCTTATTAATTTATTCAACTATTTAAATTCAGCTGTAAATCTTGAATGTCCATCTTTGCTTAATAAAACAACCTCATTTTCATTATCCCAAAATAATTTTCCTAGATATCTGTCATAATCAAATACATTTGGTTTTGATGTAAAGAGAAATTGATTTTTAATTAAATTTCGCTTATGATAAAATTCAACATAAAAATCTATTTTTTCTAAGCTTTGTTCCGCACACAATTTAGCTGTATAGTTTTCATTTTTACACTTTAAATCTGTATAGAATGAACTTCTAAAATCATTTCCACTTAAATCTAATAATATTTCTTTAATAATATTGAAATCCCATTTCTCATAATGGCACAATTGTTCAAATCCAGTCAATAGAACACTTATTATATATTTTTGTTTATCTTGAATATCCATATCAAAATATTTACAATCAAAATATACATCCATCTCTAATACGCCCAAAACATTTCTTATTTTATTGGTAATATTAGAATCTTTGCAGATAAAATTAATTCTCTTGCATGTGAAAAATTTTTGATTATTCAATTTTCTTATTAAATGTTCTGTAATACTTGAAGATTCGTTCATAAGCTTTCTTACTACCCATTTATCTACTTTGATAGCACTATATGAATAATCAAGAATTAACGATAATATATTTAGCTTCATTTTATCTCCCAAATGGGTTAGGTCTTACATGTCTATCTAAAGAATTTCCTTGATCCCATAATAATTGCGTATAGTCTCTCTCCCATTCTAAAGCCATTCTTCTGTTAGGGATGTATGGATTTACTATCCTTGCTTCAAAACAAATCTCACCTACACTATTATTAAACTGATTTACTTGTCTGTTAGCTCGTGGAGATGTGCCGTTATTATTAAGCGGAGTTCCACTTATTCCTGTTTTAACAACATCAGAAGTATTAGTATTGTAAATCTCATATCCATGTTGAGGCTTCATACTATCAATACTATTTCCGTGGATTTTATTATTTGGCAAAGGAATTGATGGTGAAGGGTTAGATACTATTTTGTTTGAATTTTGGATTACATCTACAGTCGGTTCTACTACTGCGTTGGTACCTCTAACAACCTTTGTAGTCTCGCCAACACCTGTAACAAATGGAATTAAGTCTACTAAATCACCTACCAAACCTGCCCACGACCACAAATTAGTAGGATTAGATATAACATCAATAACACTCATAGCTAGTGTTATTATATCAAAAACCGTTTCAAAAAATCTACCTGATGTATCTTTTCGTATAACTGGGTTGTTGCCACAGTAGGCGAACATGTTAGTATAATTTAGACCTTGTTCAGTATCTACTATGCTATCCGCATTTAGGAATCTGCCTAATTCTGGGTTGTAGTATCTTGATTGAAGGTAGTAGAAGTTGGTTTCTGTGTCATAGACGTAGCCACGGTAACGGAGTGGGTTTAGCTCGCCTAGTGTGTTTGCCATTGAGCCTGTTGTTGACAACAATGTTCCCCAAGCATCGTAGTTATAGTTTACCACAAAGTTTCTGTTTGTGTCAACTATTCCTAGAATATCTCCTTGGGCATTTTTTTCATAATAGTAGTTTGTTCCGTTAAAAATTACGCCCGATGCCCCTAATGCGTCATATGTGAAGCGGAGTTTGTTAGACCCTTGCTCCATTTGCACTAAGTTTCCGCCTAGGTACTCGTATTCTGTTATAACTTCGTTTACGTTTTTGCTGGTTCTTAGTCCGTCGCTGTCATAGCTGTAGTCTATGTCTGTGCTTGAATTTGACATAGAGTCAAGCTGTCTGCCGTGTTCCCAAAGCTTTATTTTTGATTAAAACAAAAATTACAACGTGAATTAATTCCACAAAATACACAAATCGCCCGTCGGGGCTTCCCGACCCATCTGACAGCGGATTTCCTATGTTATCGCTTGTGATTGTGTTGCCGTCATAGGATGTTAGAAGATCGTCCCAGCTAGTGTCATAATCATATACTATCGTGTCAAGAACTTGCCCTAATGTTCCTGTTGTGTAGGCATATTCTTTTTTGTTTAGAATGTTGCCTTTAAGTTTAGTCTGTGTTTCTATCTAGGTTTATCTTGCTTTAAACCAATTATAAAGTGAATTAATTTCACTTGTTATACAATTTGCCCGTCGGGGCTTCCCGACTTATTTTCTCTTACTAATTGGTTGAGGAATGATACTCATATGTGGTTGTGTGTGATTAGGGTTCTGCTACCTACCTTTATACTTGTGGCTAAGTCGAATACCCCATATGCAAAGTTGCACTTTATAACAATTATTTTTACAACGTCAAAAGACAGGGTTAAACCCTGTCTTTTGCTTTGCGCTTTATTTAGATTGCGATAAATTTAAATCATTTTTCTTTATTTTTCAACTTTTTCTCTTTTACTTTATCGAGTTTTTTTATAGCTTTTCTTGCAATCTCTCTTGCGTATGGTTCTTGGTCTTCCAGATATTTTTCAAATATAGGTCTAAACCTCTCTTGTTTGTAATTGCCTAAGGCTCGCATCGCCACTATATAGAATTCTTGATCTAGGTTTTCAAGTAGAAATTCTACAGCTTCTGCTACTTTAAATTCTCCCAGTAACAGCATTAGAAGTCCTTTTCCGCTTCTTTTATCATCTTTGTTTTTAATTATTTTTATATACTCATCTGTATATTTTCTAGATCTAATATTATACAAAGAATTTGCTATTAACTCTGATGCAACACTATCAGTTTCAGGCAAATGATACTCTTCAATCAACTTAGGTACTGCTTCATCAAAACCTCTAAACCTCAACAAACGCCTAAAATAGGATTTATCATAGCCTGTTTTGTCTTCAACATAATATTTAATTATTAAAGGTAAAATTAAGTCCTTTTCTTCTGGCAGGAATATTTCTACTTGATTTGAGACTTCTACGTCTAATCCTAAGCCTCTTAACTCTTCCAAAAACATTGGTATCTTAGTATCTTTAAATTTCTCTAAATACTCTTGGTCCCATTTTTTACCAATTCTTATTACATATCTCAAATTACCTGGACTTTTAGCAAATTCTTTAGCATTCATTTAATATCTCACTTTCTTTAATTAAACGGAATAATTTCAAAAATACTATCCGCTAAATCAACTTGTTGTTGTAAACGCCAAGACAGTTTAGCGTCTGTATGTAAATATATTTTGTATCCATGTTGTTTTGCATACGCTACATAATCTTGTAATTGTTTTGTATAACACAGTGTACCAGAATAATTTTTAACTTCGTGTAGTATCTTGTTTGCTTCATCATATTGATCAGGTATTCTATATTTTTTAGGTGATATAGTAATTTTATCATAAGTTTTACTTATGCCAGCAATTCTTTCACCTAAAATTCCTTTAGAAGCAACACTTTGAAATTTAAGAGCAGTTTCAGAAAATTTATTTGATGCCCTGTTTATCTCAACAGCTTTATCTACTACTTTGTTAGCAATATTTATAGCTTTTGTAGTCTCTCCAACACCTGTAATAAATGGAAGAAGATCTACTAAATCACCTGCCAAACCTGCCAAAGCCCCTATGTCACCAGGATTTTTTACAACATCAATAACACTCATTGCTAAAGTAACAATATCAAAAACCGTCTCAAAAAATCTACCTGATGTATCTTTTCGTATAACTGGGTTGTTGCCACAGTAGGCGAACATATTAGTAGAATTTAAACCTTGTTCAGTATCTACTATGCTATCCGCATTGATAAATCTGCCCATGGCTGGGTTGTAGTATCTTGATTGAAGGTAGTAGAAGTTGGTTTCGTTGTCGTAGACGTAGCCACGATAACGGAGTGGGTTAAGTTCGCCTAGGGTGTTTGCCATTGAGCCAGTTGTTGACAACAATGTTCCCCATGCGTCATAGTTATAGTTTACCACAAAGTTTCTGTTTTTGTCAACTATTCCTAGAATATCTCCTTGGGCATTTTTTTCATAATAGTAGTATGTTCCGTTGAAAATTACGCCCGATGCCCCTAATGCGTCATATGTGAAGCGAAGTTTGTTAGAGCCTCGCTCCATTTGCACTAGGTTTCCGCCTAGGTACTCGTATTTTGTTGTAACTCCGTTTACGTTTTTGCTGGTTCTTAGTCCGTCGCTGTCGTAGCTGTAGTCTATGTCTGTGCTTGAGTTTGACATAGAGTCAAGCTGTCTGCCGTGTTCCCATTGGTAATTCCATGTGCCGTCTGATAATGGATTTCCTATGTTATCGCTTGTGATTGTGTTGCCGTCATATGATGTTAAGAGATCGTCCCAGCTTATATCGTATGTATATACTATCGTGTCAAGAACTTGCCCTAGTGTGCCTGTTGTATAGGCATATTCTACTTTGTATAGAATATTTCCTTCTAAGTTTAATCTGTGTTTCTATCTAGGTTCATCTTTCTTTAAACCAATTATAAAGTGAATTAACTTCACTCGTTATGCAATTCGCCCGTCGGGGCTTCCCGACTTATTTTCTCTTACTAATTGGTCGAGGTCTCCATACACATATGTGGTTGTGTGCGTTCCGTTGCTGACTGATAATACATTTCCTCGCTCATCATAGGTGTATGTGTATGTTTTGCTTGTTCCGCCTACAGTATTTTTCCATGTGCCAACTGCCGTACTTGTTGTACTAGAAGTCGGATCAATGTAACCTATCTGTGTGCTTAAAATGCTTGTACTATTGTGCTTTGTCGTAAAGTTTGATATTCGGCTTAATGTGTCATATGTATAGCTTGTGTTTGCCGAACCTGAACTTATTTTTGTTATCCCATTATCTTCACGTGAAAAATCCTCACACCAATCAAGCATGAGGATTTAACCAAGAATTTTATATGTGTTTTGTCTTAATTAAGCTAGCCAAATATTTTTGGTCGCTTAATTCTTTATATCACCATTTGTTGTTGCTTGTGTCTTGACTTTGGTTTCGTCTTTCTGCTTTCGCTAACATCAGTCTACATTAGCTTCAATTATAACTTGATCAAGTTTATAATCTTCTAATTTTAGTAATTTCGATATATCTAAGCGAACAATTGGCAGATTAGCAAACTCATCATCACAATCATAGA
>CAYJER010000050.1:0-16085 GCA_964369225.1 uncultured Eubacteriales bacterium | reverse complement strand
TGCCAGGTACTAAACCATTGACTGTTATAGTTCCATCCGCACCAGTTGTTACAGTCTGGTCTATGCCGTTTCCTGTAACTCTAAATTGTAGACCCTCTACTACATTATCTTCTGATGTTTTTATTATTTTAACTGAACCTTTTGCAAGCACATTATTTAAAGTAACTGTAGCTGTCTCGTTAGATTTTACTGTTACTGTTTGACTTGCAGGTTGTGTGTATTTGTCTGGGGTGTTTACTTCGGCTACTGTGTAAGTGCCAGGTACTAAACCATTGACTGTTATAGTTCCATCCGCACCAGTTGTTACAGTCTGGTCTATGCCGTTTCCTGTAACTCTAAATTGTAGACCCTCTACTACATTATCTTCTGATGTTTTTATTATTTTAACTGAACCTTTTGCAAGCACATTATTTAAAGTAACTGTAGCTGTCTCGTTAGATTTTACTGTTACTGTTTGACTTGCAGGTTGTGTGTATTTGTCTGGGGTGTTTACTTCGGCTACTGTGTAAGTGCCAGGTACTAAACCATTGACTGTTATAGTTCCGTCTTTACCTGTTGTCACAGTTTGGTCTACACCATTACCAGTGATTTTAAAGTCTAAACCCTCAACTACATCATCTTCTGATGTTTTTATTATTTTTAAGTTGCCCTCTGTTTGGATTTTGACGTTTAGGTTTACAAATTTAGGGTCTCCTCCATCAAAACCAACAGTTCCACAGTCTTGTAGTGTTTCATGATTATAATAAAATGCAGGTGTGTCAAAAAAAATATATTCTTTTTTAATATTATATCCAAAAGTGATTACTCCATCGGTATTTGTAGAACCATTTGCCTTTATTGTAACCTTGTTACCACTCTTAGTTACTGTCATTCCTGTTGTGTTTACACTTGGCGTGTCATTGTAGTTGCTAAATGCTCCTGTTGTATCTGTAAGAGTGATACTCTCACCAGGTTTTAAAGTGACTGTTTTGTTTGCAATACTAGGGGTTTCATTAAATTTATCTAACTCTGCTAGTACACTAGCTTTAAACTTGTTATAGTCTGTTACACTGTAGGTTCTTCCTGTACTAGCGTTTCTAGCTGATAAGGTTTTAACTGTACCATTCGCAGAGGTTTGTTGCTCCCAAATAAGGAATTGGCAGAACATTTCCTGTGCTTCAATGTCGTTAATGTCTCCAACGTCTAAGTATCTGCCGTAGTAGTCAATCAATGTTATTTTGGTAGCTAGTTCTTTACTCATGCTTTCTTGTGAAAATCCATAGTCTAAGTTGAAGAGTTCACCTCCTTGCTCTAAACAATAGGCTAATTGGCTACTTGAATAGTTTCCTATTCCTTTTGGATACCAACTACTTTCGCTAAACCCAGTACTAAATGTTACTCTAACGTCAGTTATATTACTGTACTTTAGAACTGTGCTATAGCTTTGTGCGTTGCTTGAAAGTGGTATTCCTACTATCAATGACAAGCACATTACTAACGTCATAAATATTGTTGCTATTCGTTTCATTTCTTTTGTCCTTTCTTTTTTAAGCTTATATATATAAAAAAACAAGCCTTTCAGCTTGTTTTGGATTTTAATATTTGATTTTACTTATACCATTCTATTGTCCACTTTTTAGTTCCATCTGAATAATTAACCGATAACCACCTATAACCAGTATAACCCTCTACTATTATTTTTTGCATAACTGTAGCTTCGCTTTCTGCATAATTATAAGCTTCTTCTATACTGTTGAACAGTCCGTCATGAATTTCACCACTTACTATATATGGTGCTTCGGGTGTTGCGGTTGGTTGTGTTGTTGGCTTTGGTGTTGCTGTTGCTTGTGCTGTAGGCTTTGGTGTTGCTGTAGCCTGTGCTGTTGGCTTGGCTGTTGCTGTTGCCTGTGCTGTTGGCTTAGCTGTTGCTGTAGCCTGTGTTGTAGGCTTGGCTGTCGCTGTAGCCTGTGTTGTAGGCTTGGCTGTCGCTGTAGCTTGTGCTGTAGGCTTGGCTGTCGCTGTTGCTTGTGCTGTTGGCTTGGCTGTTGCTGTAGCCTGTGCTGTAGGCTTTGGTGTTGCTGTTGCTTGTGCTGTTGGCTTAGCTGTCGCTGTAGCTTGTGCTGTTGGATTAGCTGTCGCTGTAGCCTGTGCTGTAGGCTTTGGTGTTGCTGTTGCCTGTGCTGTAGGTTTAGCTGTTGCTGTAGCCTGTGCGGTTGGCTTAGCTGTTGCTGTAGCCTGTGCTGTAGGCTTGGCTGTTGCTGTAGACTTGGCTGTCGCTGTTGGCTCTGTTGTATCTGTTGGTTCTACTGTTGATACAGTGCTTGAACTCTTAGAAGATACTTCGCTTGTAGCTGTTTCGCAACCAATCAGCGACATTGATACTATCATACTTGCTATTATTACTAGTGCTTTTTTCATTTTCTTTCTCTTCTTTCTTTAAAATTAAAAATATTCTATTGTTCAAAACCATTCTACTGTCCATTTATTTGTGCCATTTGAGTATAGTATACTACGACACCTAAATGTATTTATTACATTATCATTAAGTTTCTTAAACAATTCTGTCTTATAACCATATGTTCTAGCTTCCTCTATGGTGTCATACAGTCCATCAAATACCTTTCCCTTTACTATGTAAACTTCTTCTTGTTTTGTAGTCTCAACGCTTACCACTGGTTCAGAAGATGGGGGAGGGTCTTTCTTAAACAATGACTTAAATATATTTTTCATTTTTAAACGTCCTTTCTAGTATATCATTTCTTACTTTAATTGTCAAAATTTTCCTTAATAAAAAAAGAAGTGTAAACCTTTACACCTCTTTTGTATCGCTCTTAAGCTTATTGAAAATTATTAATGTATATTTTGGAATAGTGAAACTTTCTTTTTCACCGTGTTTCATATTTAAAACATTTTTTTTATTTAATGTTTTGTAAACACCTAAATCTAATTGGAGTAAAAATTCTTCTGTTACATCTTCTTTGGAAATAATAATATATCCATTATCTTCTTGTTCTTTTATTCTATTTATGAAAGTTTTATCGTTCATTATTTTTTTTATTTGGCTATTTAACACAATACTGGAAAATTCAAAATATAGTATAATTAATGTCAAAACAGATAAAATGATTGTATGTAGCTTTACTATAGATAAAAATTCTATTTCTACTTTTTGAAATTCTAAAAGTAATATAAAAAGACTTACTGAAACAAAAAATGTACAACCACATAATTCTTTTTTGAATTCCTTTTTTATGTCTTTTAGTATCAGACTTTCACTTTTTTTGATACTAAAATATGTCATAGTTAAAATTCCTAGCATAAAGCATATTGATATCCAAAATGCTACATCATTTATAAAATACTCTTTTATCTCCGTAAACAGAATATACAGTAGCCATGTCATACAAACATTTATTGATGAAATAAATATAGTAAACGATAGAACACCTTTATGTGATAAAGCATTCCAAAACTTCTCTAAAATAAAATTTAACAATAAAATCACTCCGAAAGATATTATAAAAAATTTAATAGTTAATCACTTCTTTCTATTGTATCATTTCTTACTTTATTTGTCAAAATTTTCCTTATTATTAATTGTTCCCAATTTGGGAACAATTAATTTTCCATGATTTTGTAAAGCTCTAATGCTTTTTTTATTATATCTATAAATTCTTCTTCTGGTGTATCAATTGGGATATATTCTTCTAAGTCCTTTCTTTTAATCGAATATTTTTTTGCGGTTGTTCTTCTCTTTGTGTCAGCTTTTATTCCTTTCTCGAAAATGGTTTCTAAATCTGTTTTTGTTACTGCTCTTTTTTTTGAAATTTCTCTAAGATATTTTGCCTGTTTAATTTTAGGCATTTTATTTATGCTTAGCATGTAATTATATACAATGCCTTGCTCTTCTAAACTTAAATATGACAATTCTACACCTACAGAAAATGGCAACTCTTCATTATCAACCATTTCCATGAAATCCCCATTTAGATGTAAAATACGTATATATCTATATATCTGATTTTTGCTTTCGCCTACATTATCAACAATTATGTCTATTGTTTTTTTATTGTCGTCAAAATTATTCCCAACTTGGGAATAATTATTTTTAGGTCTGCCTGCGGTTCGTTTTATTGCTTCTAATTTCATTTTTAGAGCCTTTGCTTTTTCGCTAGGCTTTATTGTTGACCGCTGTAAATTACAGTCCGTCATTATTATTATTGCTTCATCGTCTGTAAGGTTTTTAACCTCTGCTTGGATTGTTTTGTAACCAGACTTTAACAAAGCTCTCATTCTTCGGTGTCCGCTTACCATTTCATAGCGACCATTTTTAGGTCTAACTATTGCAGGTGTTAGCTGTCCTTTGTCTTTTATGCTGTTTACCAACTCTTCCATATCGTCATCGTCATTAACTTGGAATGGATGATTTTCAAATTCATCAATCAAGTTAAGTGGAATGTCTTGTATTTCAGTGCTTGGTATTAGTGTGCCATACACCTTGGGTGTTGGTGTAGGTTGTATATTTACCTTATCAAATTTACCCATTGTTTTTCTCCTCAAATTCATTTGTTAATGATAAGTAAGACATTGATATCTTAGATTTTTTATCATAGCTGTATATGCTTTTTCCAAAAGCACTTGTTTCAGCCACCTTAATTGCTGTTGGAATTATTGTTTCAAAGATATTAATTTCAGAACTGTAATTCATCTTTAACATATCTTTCATTTCTTTATGGAAGACACTTCTAGTTTGAACCATGGTTAAAAGTATTCCTGTAATGCTCAATTTAGGGTTTAGTCTCTTTTTTACCATTGTAATAGTTTTTAGCAAAAGTTCTAAACCTTTGAAAGATAGATATTCAGCTTTACAAGGTATGATAACCTCGTCCGCTGATACTAGAGCATTTACAGTCAACATTCCTAAGCTTGGCATACAGTCAATTATTATAAAGTCATATTGATTGATGTACTGCTTAAGTAAGAATGTCAAGATGTGTTCACGGCTTAACGCACTCATTAGTTGAACTTCCATACCTGCAAGCTCTATGTTAGATGGGATGAAGTTTACACCCTCTTCATGAGTTTTGATTATAGAATTAAAGTCAAAGTCTTCTTTGTCTTCAATTATTGCTGTCATTCCTGTATATAACGTGTCTTTCAGGTTGTCAGGGTTTTGTATGCCTAGGCATATTGTTAAACTGCCTTGGCTGTCACAATCAATTAATAATACCTTATGTCCTTTTCTAGCTAAACCAATTCCTAGATTAACTGTCGTGGTTGTTTTTCCTACCCCACCTTTTTGGTTTGCTATTGCTATTATTTTTCCCATTTTTAACGCTTCCTTTCTGTTGTAAAAAAATTATTCCCAACTTGGGAATAATTTTAAAAAGTTAATTTTTGATACAAAAAAACCGCCTATTTTAGGCGGAGAGTTTTGCTAATAATTGTAATAATACTTCCCATTGTTGCACCTACTAATATTGCAATGAAATGTCCTATTTCAAAATTTAGTTGAGTTATTAATACACATACAATATACGAAACACCAACTATTAAAACAGATAGTAACCATTGTTTAGCTACATCTTTGAAATTTCTCATGTTTGAATATTCCTTTCTAAAATATGTATTTTTAAGACCTACTGATTTGTAATCAGCAGGTCAGGGGTTCGAGTCCGTTCACCAGCTCCAGACTTGCCTAACGGCAATCAAAAAAAATCAGAGTTCAGGCTCTGATTTTCATATGGGAGAGTTCCCGAGTGGCCAAAGGGGGCAGACTGTAAATCTGTTGCGTCTCGCTTCGATGGTTCGAATCCGTCCTCTCCCACCAACAAAAACCTTCGTAATTTTACGGAGGTTTTATTTTTTATATAATGCTCGATTGTAGGGGACGCGTTGATTACGTTTTTTTGATTAAAATTAATTCATTAAAACGCATAAATTAATGTAGGGGCGGATATTATCCGCCTATGAAATTTAGACGAAATTACTGACTTTTTAGGCAGATATTATCCGCCCCTACATATCTATATTTTCCTTATCAACACGTCTGCGGAAAATCCGTCCCCTACATGGCTGAATTTACTAAGAGACCCCTCCCCTACAATATTTTAATAAATTTATCTTTATCCATACAAAATTTTATTTAAAAAGCCTTTAATCAAAAAGTCAACTATTATTTGGAATATTCTTAATCGCTGAAGCTAATTTCAGAAAGAATTCCATTATCACTAACACTTGCACTAAAAATCCATGTAATTGTATTTTCAAAGTCAAACTCATTTGCTAGTTTGACTATATTTTTTTCATTTTGTTCATCTAATGACTTTGCAATTTTTATTCCAAAGTTTATTTTATCGTTTGGCGTCATCTCCTCAGGCAAAGTTAATGTAGGATTTAAAGTCACTTCTTCCCCATTGCACATTTTATATATTTCTTCATCTGTTAATTTTTC
Organism: uncultured Eubacteriales bacterium; assembly: GCA_964369225.1. GTDB lineage: Bacteria > Bacillota > Clostridia > Oscillospirales > Acutalibacteraceae > SIG603. Next base: position 9,652 of record CAYJER010000050.1, on the reverse strand, counting down.
ATAAGTTATTTCACCGTTAATATCTGTTACAAAATATACTGAATACTCTTCATCTAACGGTGCATATCCAGTGTTTTGCAGATTTAAGCTCATAGTAGTTCCGTACATGTCGCTTAAAATCTTGTAATTATTATAACTTATGTCAACTTGCGAAATATTTAATCTATATCCTAGATGATTATTAAAATAAAGTCCAGCATTTTGCCCATTGTACGTAAGAGTGTCCCAATACTTAATTATATCGGAGTTGTACATGCTGTTTAAATATGTAGTGTGTAGTTGTTTAAACTCTGAGTCTGCAACTTCTGGCTCTACATATTCAGCTAAAAAAGGCATTTCACCGCCCATTACTAAGTGCGCTGTGTTTTCGTCTAACCATGCTAGTTCTTGTTCTCTTGTAAACAGTGGATCGTCATATGTGCCTAAGTCGTCATGAGTTGACAGAAAACCATCATTATGAAAACCTAACCTATCTATAAGAATGCCAGCCTCATGAGCCTCTCTTATAAATCTTGGTCGTCTTGCCGCTACTTCTATGTCTTCACTCAGAAATTCTTCCCATTTACCCAAAACATAAAGCCTATACTTTTTGCTTTCTTCTTCGCTTAAAGTTAGGTATTGTCCTGAATGCCACTCGCCGAATGCGCCTAACATTCCGGCTTGAACGCTAATTATTATGTCTGAATATTCGTTTATGACTTCTGACAACTGCTCAATATGTCTACCCATTAGCTCTATGTCGTCTGGTTCATCTACACGTCCCCAAAAGCCGTAGCCAGCACGGAACACAACAGCTACATCGTTTTTTCTGGCATTTTCAAAAGTAGTTCTTATTTGATTAAGTTTTTCATCTGTTAATTCTATGTCGGTAAAGTCCACAATCTCACTTGTGATAAGTGCTATTCTGTATCCTCCATTTACAAGATTTTCAAAAGCCCAGTCATCGCCTGAATAAATTTGAAAATAATATCCTCGCTCTGGATTGTCGAGAACTTCATCTGTTTCAGTGTAATTGAAAGTGATTTCATGAGAATTTACCTCTACAATATAATTAAACGCAAAGACCAATGCCACAGCAATCACTATCAAGCTTAAAACAATACTAATAATAACCTTTTTCATAATAATCTCCTTTTAAGTTATGTCGCAAAATTTTGCATTTACATAGTTTGCCAGACTTTCAGGCTCAATGATAAGTTCGAGACCTTTTGCCCCAGCACTTACTCCGATTGTGTCAAAAAGAAGTGCAGTTTCATCTATAAAAGTAGGAAAAGCCTTTTTCATTCCAACGGGAGAGCAAGCTCCTCTTATATAACCCGTAGTCGCAAGCACGTCTTTAAGCTGTAGCATTTCTATTTTTTTATTACCGCTTACTGTAGCGGCCTTTTTTAGGTTAAGTTCACAGTTTATTGGTATGCAAAATACATTTATAGACTTTTTATCGCCAACTGTGACTAAAGTTTTAAAGACTTCATCGGCAGACATAGAAAGCTTTTCAGCCACTAAAAGCCCGCCTATATTATCTTCATCAACTTCATATTCAATTACTTTGTAGTTAATTTTAGCTTTGTCTAAAAGCCTCATTGCGTTGGTTTTCATTATTTATTGCTCCTAATTTATTGTGTTTAAGATTAAATATTCTATTTTAAATCTTATTGTAGGGAACAGTCTTGACCAGACGTGCCTCTTAGCATTTATTGTGGTAGGGGCGACCACACAGGGTCTCCCCTACCATAGTTTGTGTGTTTTAACGAATTAGAATTAAACCTAAAAAAGTAATCAACACCAGTAGATAATCCGCCTATAAAATAGGCAAATTTACAGGCTTTTTAGGCGGATAATATCCACCCCTACTACCTTGTAAAATTTAAAACTTGACATTTAAACCATGTAAGAAATATAATCAAACTTAATGCTTGATTGTAGGGGAGAGTCTCTGTGCAGACGTGTTGATTAAGAAAGAACCCAATGTAGGGGACGGGTTTTCCGTCCCGAAAAACTAGATATTTTAGCTAAATTTCCACGGGACGGAAAACCCGTCCCCTACATTAATTTGTGAGTTTTAACGAATTTATTTTTCACCCAAAATCCTAATCAACACGTCTGGTCTCTGTGCATTCCCGAAATTGGGAGCTTAACACGGCTTCTCGGGAGGGCGCAGAGACCCTCCTCTACAATATTTAAACAAATTTATTATTATACACAAAATTTTTATTTAAATAGCCTTTAATCAAAAAATCCGCAAGGATTTTCACATCAACTTTTCACTATTCATTTTTCACTTTTCACTAAGTATGAGAGCCTCCCCTACATTCTTTGAATTAATTATACCAAACATTTTTAAAAAATACAATAAAAAAACGATACCTCTTTCGAGATATCGTTTAATAGCAAGGTGAAATTATTTAACTTCAACTTCTGCGCCAGCCTCTTCAAGCTTAGCTTTAAGAGCCTCTGCATCGTCTTTAGAAACTGCTTCTTTAAGAGCTTTTGGAGCCTCGTCAACCATAGCCTTAGCCTCTTTAAGACCTAGACCTGTAACCTCTTTAACAACCTTAATAACAGCAATTTTGTTTGCGCCAGCAGACTTAAGAATTACGTCGAACTCTGTTTGCTCTGCAGCAGCTGCTGGAGCCGCTCCGCCTGCCATCATTACTGGAGCAGCAGCAGAAACACCGAACTCCTCTTCAATTGCTTTAACTAACTCGTTAAGCTCTAAAACTGTAAGAGCTTTGATGTCTTCAATAAATTTTGCGATATCAGCCATTTTAATATCCTCCTAGAATTTTAAATATAATTTTTTTAGTTTACGCTAGTCTTAAATTTAAGCTGCGCCTTCTTCTGAATTTTTCTCTGCAATTGCATTAAGCGCAACAGCAAGACCTCTTGTACCTGATGTAAGTACGCTGAGTAACATTTGTAGTAGACCTTCTTTGCTTGGTAGTGTAGCTAAAGCGTCAACCTCTTGAACGTTTAGTACTTTACCATCCATAAAACCAGTCTTGATTGAGAATTTACCCTCTGACTTTTTAGCGTACTCGCTTAAAATCTTAGCGGCAACGATTGGATCTTCTTTAGAAACGGCTAGAGCAGTTGTACCCTCTAAAACCTCTGACATAGCCTCGTAATCACTATCAGCGATAGCAAGTTTAAGTAGTGTGTTTTTAACAACAGTATACTCAACACCAGCCTCACGAAGTTCTTTTCTAAGCTTAGTATCATCCTCTGCATTGATTCCTTTATAGTCTACAACTACACCGGCAATGTTTGAAGAAATCTTCTCTTTTAGTTCAGCAACAACTTGTTGCTTAGCTTCTAAAACACTTTTACTTGGCAATATTTTTCACCTCGCTTAATTTAAAATAAAATGCCTTCCCCGTTTGACCGAGAAAGGCAGTAAGATACAATGATTTTGTATAAAACGCTTTGCCTCGGTAGGTGGGAAACCCGTTATGCCATAAGGCACCTACTGTCTTTGGTAAACAGCTTAATTATTATATCATATTTTGTTTGGCTTGTCAAGCATTAACCAATTTTATTTGGATTAATTCTTACGCCAGGGCCCATTGTTGCACTTACAACACAGCTCTTTAGGTATTGACCTTTTGCAGCTGCAGGCTTAGCCTTAACGATAGCACCTAAAAGTGTATCGAAGTTGTCTTGTAACTTTTCAGTTCCGAAAGAAACTTTACCAATTGGGCAGTGAATGATGTTTGTTTTGTCAAGACGGTACTCAATTTTACCAGCTTTAGCCTCTGAAACTGCCTTAGCAACGTCAGGAGAAACTGTACCAGCCTTAGGGTTTGGCATAAGACCACGAGGTCCTAAGATTTTACCTAAACGTCCAACTTGACCCATCATGTCAGGTGAAGTAATAAGAACATCAAAATCCATCCAGTTCTCTGTTTGGATCTTTTGAACCATGTCTACACCACCAACAAAATCTGCTCCAGCCTCTTGAGCTGCTGCAATTTTGTCTTCTTTACAAATTACCAATACACGAACAGCCTTACCTGTACCATGTGGTAATACAATAGCACCACGAACTTGTTGATCTGCATGACGACCGTCAACACCTAATTTAACGTGAACTTCAACAGTTTCGTCAAATTTAGCTGTACCAGTCTTAATGCAAAGATCAAGAGCCTCGTCTGTATCATACAATTTTGTTCTGTCGATTAGTTTTGCACCATCAACGTATTTTTTACCGTGTTTCATTAACTTTTCCTCCTAGAGTGGTAATTGCGGAAGTTTTCCTCCCACCCGGGTAATTAATCTACGACTTCGATACCCATACTTCTTGCTGTACCTGCGATCATGCTCATAGCAGTATCAACGTTAGCAGCGTTTAAGTCAGGCATTTTTTGCTCGGCGATTTTCTTTACTTGTTCTTTTGTGATTTTAGCTACTTTAGTTTTGTTTGGCACACCAGAACCGCTCTCTATTCCGCAAGCTTTTTTTATTAAAACTGCAGCAGGTGGAGTCTTAGTTACAAATGTGAATGAACGGTCTGCATAAACCGTAATAACAACAGGGATAATTAATCCTACGTCGTTTTTTGTACGCTCATTAAATTCTTTAGTGAACGCCATAATGTTTACACCGTGTTGTCCTAGAGCAGGACCAACAGGTGGTGCTGGTGTAGCTTTACCAGCTGGTATTTGAAGCTTAATAAAGCCCGTAACCTTTTGAGCCATTTTTTGCACCTCCAAAATTCGTGGTTCATGGCGGGTTGCAATCAGTTTTTTTGCACCCTCCCACAGGGGAATTGTTCCCCACATAAAAAGCGTGTTGTACGCTTAATATCTTAATTTACTTTTTCCACCTGAGATATTTCTAAATCTACAGGTGTCTCACGTCCGAACATAGACACTGTTACTCGAAGTGTGCCGTTTTCGGCATCAATCTCTGTAACCAAACCTACGTATCCATCTAGCGGACCTGACTTAATCTTAACAGAATCACCCTCTGCGAAAGAAACCTCAACAGTTCTCTTGCTTACACCTAGTCTTTCAACCTCTTCATCTGATAAAGGTACAGGGTCAGTAGTTGTCCCTATAAAACCTGTGCATCCTCTAATGTTTCTTACAGCGTACCATGATTCATCTGTCACGATCATTTTAATCATAACATATCCTGGGTAAATCTTCCTCTCTACCTCTTTAGTTTTTCCATCCTCACGGATTTCAGTAACCATTTCAGTAGGAATCCTAATCTCTTTTATATAATCTTGAAGACCACGGTTTTCAACCACTTTTTCAAGATTAGATGCTACTTTATTTTCATAGCCTGAATAAGTGTGTACGACGTACCACTTTGCCTCATCGGACATATCTTGTTCCTCCATTTCTATTAATTAGGGAACTCAATTTGCAATATCCATAACAAGACCTAAAAGTTGCATAAACACTGTATCAAGTAGGAAAATGAATACCCCTAAAATAAGCATTGTTGCCAAAACAACTCCCATGTTTTTAAACACTGTATTTGTGGTAGGCCAAACTATTTTCTTTAGCTCACCTTTACAGTCACGGAGAAATTTGCCTACTCTACCACCAAAGGATTTAAAGAAATTAGGCTTTTTATCGCTTTGCTTTTTCTCAGACATAAGCTCTACCTCCGCCAAATTATTTTGTTTCCTTGTGAACTGTATGCTTTCTACAGAATCTGCAATACTTGTTCATCTCAAGTCTTTCAGGATCATTCTTCTTGTTTTTCATTGTGTTGTAATTGCGTTGTTTGCACTCTGTGCATGATAATGTAATCTTTACTCTCATAACGGCACCTCCCGATTTACGGAAAAAATTTTTGTTTTTCACTCGGCAAGAGAAACCGAGCTGACTTATAGGAACAATTTAATGTTCATTGCCTCCCTCAAACTTAAGGCATAAAAAAATAAACCTCTTTGTTGAGGTAGAAATAGTATAGCATGTATCTAGTAAAAAGTCAAGATATTTTAAAAATTTTTCTTATAATAGAATAATACGAATGATAGTGGCAAAAATATAGTAAATATTTAAATTTATAACTATTGTAGGGGACGGGAGGTTAGTGAAAAGTAAAAAGTGAAGAGTGAAAAGTTAATGTGAAAATCCTTGCGGATTTTTTTATTAGAATTAATTCGTTAAAACTCAGAAATTAATGTAGGGCGTCCCCTACATGGCTAAATTTTCTAAGCGACCCTCCCCTACAATATTTTATCAAATTCAGTTTTTATCCGTACTTTACTATTCAATAATATAACAAATAAAAGGAGCTAAAAAAATGAACACAACATCAAAAGATACAATAAACTTATTAAAAGATTGCAATTCAGGTTCTAAAATGGCAGTTAATTCAATCGATGAACTCATGGGCAAAACTGCCAACTCGGAGCTTCTTCACAAGCTAACCGAATGCAAAGACAGACACTCAAAACTTGGCAACAACATTCACAAAGAGCTTAACTCTTATTCTAAAACTGATGAAGATGTGCCAGCCATGGCTAAGGCTATGTCGTGGGTTGTAACTAATATGAAGATGATGACAGGCGAACACGACACAACAATTGCAAACATTATGACAGACGGATGCAACATGGGAATTAAGTCTTTAAATCAAAGTCTTAATAAGTATGAAAACGCAAACTATAAATCAAAAGAGCTTTGCCGTGATTTAATAAAGCTTGAAGAAGATTTTGCCGTTGCAATGCGAGAATATTTGTAAATGTTAATCAACTGAAAACTTTTTAATTAGCATTGACATATAATAACAATAGTGTTAAACTTTTAGTATATAAAGATAAAAAGGTGGTAAGATTATGGGTATATTCGTTAAATTAATGGGTTTAGCCGTTGCAGTTGGTGCAGGATACGCCGCTGTTAAAATTGCTAATAAGTATGAAGAAAACAAACAAAACGAAGTTTTAGACGACGATGAAGACTTTAATACTCCTCAAAAGAAAAGCACTTTTGAAGATGTTAAGAAAGCAGCTTGTGAAGTCTATTGCGAAACAGGCGAAAAAGTAAAAAAAGCCGTAAAAACAAAGGCTGAAACTATCGGAATTAACACAGATGAAGTAACAGAGGCTTTCTCTGAAATGGGTACAGCAACTGCAAAAGCTGGCAAGGCAGTAGCACACGCAAGCGTTGTAGTAGCTGGAAAAATTAAAGAAGAAGCACCAGCTGTGGTTCAAACTGCAAAAGATATAGCCGGCGAGGCTACAAAACAAGTAAAGAATGCTGTAAGCTCTGCTGCTGAAAAAATCAGCAAAAAGCCTAGCGCCCCAGATGTTGAAGTCTATGTAGATTATGAAGACGTTCAAGAGGTTTCATCTGAACCAGTTTCAGAAGATATCGGCTTTGATGTCGAAGAAGAAAACGACGATACAAAACAAGACATATAATAGTATACTAAAAACTGTTGCAAGTGATTAAACTGCAACAGTTTTTTGTTTATCGATATTTAACATTTGACTTTTTAACTTCACTAACTTTTTGAGGATTATGCAGTGCCAATTGAGTTAGTTGTATAGAATTTTCGCATTTGGGACCCAATATCATTTCTGTGTACGACAAATCAAAAGGCAACTCAATATATAGACGTATGTCGCTATCCACCTTAATCTTATCAATTAAATAGTCAGGTGTGTTATGTATTACTCTGTACTCATTTTCAAATTTATACGACTCATCTTTAAATAAAAATCGTATCTTATCTAAGCTTATCAAAACCTCTTTTTTTATAAGTTCTCTTACAGAAGGTTCTCTAAACTCTAATTCGTTTGATATCTTCGATAAAGCATCAGAAATGCTTTTTACTTCTTCTTTAATCTGTGTATCTAAGCTATCAATATTTTTTCCGATATAAAACACTTTAGATAACCTAAACTGCGAATTAGCTACAATTATATCTTCACCTTTATCTTCATAAATATGATTTTGAAAATTATGTGGCAAAGTCTTTAAGCAAACACCTTTTCCGCCATCACCATACATGCTCCACATTGGCAAGAAATCATCTAATGTAGTAAACGACAAAATATATATATCACTTTTAGTTCTAATTTGATTGCTATATTCAGATTTAATATCATTAGCGAAAGAAGTATTGTTATTAAGTAATTTAAAGAAAAAGCTGGTACCCTCATTAGGGTCATTCAAATATTGTGCATTATAAAGTCTTATTTTATTATATCCACCTTTAAATGTTCCACAACTAACTTTACATTTATGAGTATTATCTGTTATCTTATTTTCACATTCTCTATTATTCTCACAACTATTTACCCTATCTACCAATAAAGGAAAGGTTCTAGCTGTAGAATAATGACAAAGAGATTCAATTTTATCTTCATTAATACCTACCAATGATTTAAGATAAATCTGCTCGCATGCGTTGTTAATTGTATTTAAATATGTTTTAAAGCTATCAAGAATTTTCTCTGTACCAGAATTTTCAGCAAAGTTTTTTAGCTGGTCATGAAAAATACTATCGCTCATTCTGCCACCTCTTATAGACTGAACTCTTCAAAGTTAAGCCCTAAATTCATAAGACGAACACTCATAGCACTCTTTGAGACATCAAATAAATCGGCTAAAACACTACAACTAGGTAAATTTTCACCCTCTAATTTTTTGTATTCAGCTTTAAGCATGTGTTCAGGCATTAATAATTCTGCTGCAAAAATGTTAGCCTCAGTTTCTTTTAATCCTCTTTCACTTCTAAAACTTATTATTTTATTGTCTTCATGCAGAAAATAATGTCCTAGCTCGTGTGCAATAGTAAAACGTTTTCTTGAAGGAATATCTTTTTCATTTACAATAATAGTATTTTGCTCTGTTCCATTTTCGTCTATCAAAGCGTTTCTTAAGAATGCACCTGAAATCCCTTGGTCAAATTTCTTTTCAAGAGTCTCCATATCGTATTCTTCTATCAAAAATATATTTTCTTTCTTGCATATTTCTTTTACATCTACAGGAAAAGTCCTTATTTCATATTTTTCTAATAATTGTTTAGCGTTTAATATCTTGTCCATAGTAAACTCTCCTTTTCATGTGCGTCTAGCCACGTGCAACTCTAAAGACTAAAAGTGAATGATGAATAGCTATTTTTATGCTAAGTTAGTCTTTCACCATTAGTTCTTAGTCGTACGTACATCCCCTTATATTATACACTATTTGTCTCTATTTTACAACTATTTTATTTTGAATTAGTTTTTGACTACACTTAGATTGCTTTTTATCAGTTTTAATTTTTTTCTTAAAATCAATCAAAAATTAAAGCTAAAATATAATTTAACTTTTTAAAAAAATAATAACAATTAAAGTTTGTTGTACATTGAACACATATTATCAGATTTAAAAGTTTATTTATTGACAAATATATGCAAAAACTCATGTAAAATTATATCTCGAAAAAAAAATCAAAAAAAATCGAATTTTTTTCAAAAAAAGTATTGACAAATCAAAACAAATGTTGTATTATATATAAGTCGTCAGGACACAGCAACAAAACGCAAAGCACTGATGACGCTGTATGGGGGCATAGCTCAGCTGGTTAGAGCACCTGCCTTACAAGCAGGGGGTCATAGGTTCGAGTCCTATTGTCCCCACCATATATGGCCCAGTAGTTCAGTTGGTTAGAACGCTAGCCTGTCACGCTAGAGGTCGAC
>CAYJER010000049.1:0-16555 GCA_964369225.1 uncultured Eubacteriales bacterium | reverse complement strand
GATAAGGACGACTTAGACGACGATAATGACGACTTAGACGATGATAATGACGACTTAGATGATGATAATGACGACTTAGACGATGATAAGGACGACCTAGACGACGACAACGATTAATTAATAAATTTTACAAAGCTATGTAGGGGCGAACCTATGTGTTCGCCCTCATAGTTGGGGATTTAAGCTAACTTAAATGTACATTGTAGGGGAGAGTCTCTGTGCAGACGTGTTGATTACGATTTTATGATTAAATTTAATTCGTTAAAACACACAAATTAATGTAGGGGCGGATATTATCAGCCTATGAAACTTAGGCAAAATCACTAAATTTTTAGGCGGATAATATCCGCCCCTACATGGCTAAATTTTCTAATCAACACGTCTGCACGGAGACCCTCCCCTACAATATATTAACAAATTTATCTTTAACAACACAAAATTTTTATTAAAAAGTCTTTAATCAAAAAATCCGCAAGGATTTTCACATTAACTTTTCACTATTCATTTTTCACTCTTCACTAAGTTCACATCTATGAGAATCACCCCTATTTTTAATTTACAAGGAGTTTTTATGCTTTTATCGTTAGCATTAATATTAATATTTGGAATAATATTAGGTAAACTATTTGAAAAACTACATCTAACAAAAATCATGGGTATGATTTTAACAGGCTTTGCACTAGGACCATTTTTCTTAAATTTAATAGATGTATCTGTGCTTGATATATCTTCTGAACTTAGAGAAATTGCCCTAGTCATTATTCTTGCAAGGGCAGGGCTAGGCCTTAATATAAACGAACTTAAAAAGGTAGGTAGACCAGCAATTTTAATGTGCTTTGTTCCTGCCTTTTTCGAGATTTTGGCAATAATGTTGTTAGCTCCTTTACTTTTAGGCTTGAATTTATTGGAGTCTGCAATTTTAGGAACTGTTATAGCGGCTGTTTCACCAGCCGTTGTTGTTCCTAGAATGCTAAAACTTATAAATCAAAAAAAAGGAACTGAAAAATCAATTCCACAAATGATAATGGCGAGTGCATCTGTAGATGATGTAATTGTAATAGTATTGTTCACAGCACTTACAGCATATGCCAGTAGCAGTGATTTAAGCTTAAATGTATTATTGGCTGTTCCAATATCTTTGATTTTAGGAGTAATTATAGGTGTAATCTGCGGGTTAGCACTTAATTTTCTTTTTACAAAAATACATATGCAAGACACCTTAAAAGTGGCTATTATGATGTCCGTATTTTTTGTTCTTGTGACTGTGGACACAGTATTCTCAGGGATACTAGCAGTAATGCTAAGCGGTGTAAGCTTAAACTATAAAAATAAGGTAGTTTCAAAAAGGCTTTCCTCTAAATTTTCTAAAATGTGGGTTATAGCAGAGGTTTTCCTTTTTGTGTTAGTTGGCGCAACTCTCGATTTATCTTATGTTTTAAGCGAGGGCATTTTTGCTGTGATTTTGGTTCTAGTTTCTATGTTAAATAGAATGATAGGTGTTTTTGTTTCATTAGTTAAAACAAATTTCAACTTTAAAGAAAAACTTTTTACCGCATTTTCATACATGCCAAAGGCTACAGTGCAGGCGGCTATTGGAGCAATACCTTTAAGTATGGGACTAGCTTGCGGAAACACAGTTCTTACATGTGCGATTATTGCAATTTTAGTCACTGCTCCACTCGGTGCAGGGCTTATAGATAATAATAATCATTTGATTGAGTAGCAATTCCAATGTAGTACTTTATTAAATTTAAAACTTTACAATTAATTGTAGGAGAAAATTTAGTTAAGCGTTAATGTAAAAATCCTATCTGATTTTTCGGCCAAAGACTTCTTAAACAAAAACTCTATATATAAAGATAAATTTGTTTAAATATTGTAGGGGAGGGTCTCCGAGCAGACGTGTTGATTACGATTTTGGATATAAAATTAATTCGTTAAAACATACAAATTAATGTAAGGGACGGGTTTTCCGTCCCGTGGAAATTTAACTAAAACCTGTAGTTTTTCGGGACGGAAAACCCGTCCCCTACATCAGTTTAATTCTTAATCAACACGTCTGACCCTGTGTGGTCGCCCGAAAACTAGAAATATTGCTAAACCTGGGGCGACCACACAGAGTACTACCACAATAAATGCTAAGAGGCACGGCGCCTGCATGAATGAGTTTTTTCAGCTACTCTAACCTGTTGTGAAAATGCACAAAATTAGAGTTGTTTTTTCGTGTAAATAGTAGTGTCATATAAACTTAAATTCTTGTTACAAAATTATCAATCTTTGTATTGACAAGAATGAAAAAGTATGTTAATATTTTAACAAGCAAAAGATATTAATATTTTTTGTTATATAATTAGCCGATTAAGCAATAATATATTTAGAAGATTATTTTAAAGGAGACGCATATGAATTATCAAATTGTTGACAGTGTAGAGAGCTTCAATCTAGCTTTAGAAAGAGTAAGAGAAGCACAAAGAATTTTTGCCACTTACAGTCAAGAAAAGGTAGACGAGATATTCAAAGCAGCCGCTATTGCTGCTAATAAAGCTAGAATACCACTTGCAAAGATGGCAGCAGCCGAAACAGGCATGGGTGTAGTAGAAGATAAGGTTATTAAAAACCACTACGCTTCAGAGTACATCTACAACGCATACAAAGATACAAAAACATGTGGGGTAATAGAAGAAGACAAGGCGTTTGGAATTAAAAAAATTGCTGATCCAATAGGTGTTATTGCGGCAGTTATTCCAACAACTAACCCAACTTCAACAGCAATCTTTAAGACATTATTATGCTTAAAGACAAGAAATGGTATTATTATAAGCCCACATCCACGTGCTAAAGGCGCTACAATAGCAGCTTCAAAAACAGTTCTTGAGGCAGCAGTTGCAGCAGGTGCACCAGAGGGTATTATCTCTTGGATAGATGTTCCATCACTAGAGCTTACAAACCTAGTAATGAAAGAAGCCGACACAATTCTAGCAACAGGTGGTCCTGGAATGGTTAGAGCAGCTTATTCATCTGGTAAACCAGCAATAGGCGTTGGTGCAGGTAACACACCTGTAGTTATCGATGATACAGCAGATGTTAGAATGGCTGTAAACTCAATTATTCACTCTAAGACATTTGATAACGGAATGATCTGTGCTTCTGAGCAAGCAGTTATTGCCCTAGCTCCTGTATACGATGCAGTTAAAGCAGAGTTCCAAAAAAGAGGTTGTTACTTCTTAAACGAGGAAGAAACAGAGAAAGTTCGTAAGACTATCATAGTAAACGGCGCTTTAAATGCTAAAATTGTTGGACAATCAGCATACAAAATTGCAGCATTAGCTGGTGTTGATGTTCCTGAAAAGACAAAAATCATCATAGGCGAAGTTGAAAGTGTAGACATAGAAGAAGAGTTCGCACACGAGAAACTATCTCCTGTTCTAGCAATGTATAAGGCTGAAAGCTTTAGTGAAGCTTTAGATAAAGCAGCTGTACTTGTAGCAGACGGCGGATACGGTCACACAGCGTCACTTTATATAAACCTAAACGAAAAAGAAAAAATGGCAGCTCATGCAAATGCAATGAAAACTTGCCGTATAGTTATCAACACTCCTTCATCTCACGGTGGAATAGGCGACCTTTACAACTTCAAATTAGCTCCATCATTAACTCTAGGTTGTGGCTCATGGGGTGGAAACTCAGTTTCTGAGAACGTTGGTGTAAAACATTTAATAAATATTAAAACAGTTGCCGAGAGGAGACAAAATATGCTTTGGTTTAGAACTCCTGATAAAGTTTACTTTAAAAGAGGTTGCATGAATATAGCTCTTGATGAGCTAAGAACAGATCTATTCAAGAAGAAAGCCTTCATTGTTACAGATAAATTCCTATATCAAAACGGATACACAAAACCTGTTACAGATAAATTAGACGAAATGGGTATTATGTACTCAGTATTCTTCGATGTTATGGCAGACCCTACACTAGGTTGTGCTAAAGAGGGTGCTAAGGCTATGGCTGATTTCGAGCCTGACGTAATCATTGCATTTGGTGGTGGTTCTGCAATGGATGCTGCTAAAATCATGTGGGTTCTATATGAACACCCAGAAGTAGATTTTGCTAACATGGCAATGGACTTCATGGATATTAGAAAGAGAATTTACAAGTTCCCAGAGATGGGTCAAAAAGCTTATTTCATAGCTGTTCCAACATCATCAGGTACAGGTTCAGAGGTTACTCCTTTCGCTGTTATCACAGATGAAAGCACAGGAACTAAGTATCCACTAGCTGACTACCAACTAATGCCACACATGGCTATTGTTGACACAGATAACATGATGAGCCAACCTAAGGGCTTAACTAGTGCATCTGGTATAGACGTTCTAACACATGCAATTGAGGCGTATGTATCTGTAGTAGCATCAGAGTTCACAGATGGTCCTGCAATGAAAGCTGTTAAGAATGTATTTAAATATCTACCAACTTGTTATGAGAACGGTAACGACGTTTTCGCTCGTGAGAAAATGGCAGAGGCATCTTGCTTAGCTGGTATGGCATTTGCTAACGCATTCCTAGGACTAAACCACTCAATGGCTCATAAATTGGGTGCATACCACCACCTACCTCATGGTGTTGCTAACGCACTATTAATGACAAAAGTTATGAGATACAACGCTGTTGCGGTTCCAGATAAAATGGGAAGCTTCTCACAATATGAGTATCCACAAGCATTCGAGAGATATGTAGAGCTAGCTCAATTTGCTGGTATCAAAGGAAGAGACGACAACGAGATTTTCGAGAACTTCATCAAGGCTATAGAAGACCTAATGGCAACAGTTGGCATTAAGTCAAGCGTTAAAGAGTATGGCATAACAGAGGAAGATTTCCTATCTACTTTAGATGAAATGGTAGAAAAAGCATTTGATGACCAATGCACAGGTGCTAACCCAAGATATCCACTAATGAAAGATATCAAAGAAATTTACCTTGATATATATTACGGAAATTAATAAGGGAGGAACTCACATGAAATTAGACAATGTAATTGCACAAAGAACTTCCAAGACTATCTATCGTGATGGCGAGAAGATAGCAAAGGTTTTCGATGAGAACTTTTCAGTAGCAGACATCCTAAACGAGGCTTTAAATCTAGCTAGAGTTAGCGAGACTGGTCTTAATACTCCTATAGTTGAAGAAGTAACAAAGGTAGACGGCAAATGGGCTATCGTTACTAACTACACAGAGGGTAAGACTCTTCAAACTCTAATGGATGAGAACCCAGACAAATTAGAGGAGTATATGGATTTATTTGTAGACCTTCAACTACAAATTCAATCAAAAACTTCACCTCTTCTAACCAAGCTAAAAGACAAGATGAACAGAAAAATTTCTCAATCAGGTCTTGACGCTACAATTAGATATGAGCTACACACTAGACTAGAAAGTATGCCTAAACACACAAAGTTGTGCCACGGTGACTTCAACCCTAGTAATATCATAATCAAAGAAGATGGCACAGCCTTCATTCTTGATTGGTCACATGCTACTCAAGGAAACGCAAGTGCTGACGCTGCTAGAAGTTATCTTCTATTTAGCCTAGCTGGAAATCAAGAAATTGCAGACATGTATATGAGCAAATTCTGCAAAAAAAGCGATACAGCTAAGCAATATGTTCAAAAATGGCTTCCAATCGTTGCTGCTTCTCAACTTGTAAAAGGTAAAGAAGAAGAAAAAGACTTCCTAACTCGTTGGGTAAACGTTGTAGAATACGAATAACCCAAGAGCCTCGGTGTGCAAGTCGCACACAAAATTACAAACCAAATATTTATAAACTAAAACTTTATTTCTAACTGTCAGGAAACCCCTGATAGGTGTGTCGCAAACATAGTTAATAATAGTCTATGGTTTTATAGATTGCGTCCTACAATTTATTTGTGGGACGCTTTTTTTGTTGAGATAGACTGGATATCTTACGTGCATCTTAGTGAAGAACAAATGTAGAGGATGGGTCTTACGCACATGGGAAGTTATCTAAAACACCTAATTTTTTCTAGCCTTAATACCCATAATTTACATAAATTTGTCTTTTTAACAAATTTAGTTTAATCCTTACAAGAATATTTACAGTAACTATGAACTATAATTGTGTGTTATTACAAATATGGTATACATATACATTGAAATTCTAGATTCTTAACTAATACTATATTTTTGTAAAACCATTGCTTTTCATATGCTATTGTGATATAATATATATACAATGACGATATAATAAACATTGTGTTAATAATAATTGTTAAAATGGTAGTTGAATGAAGGGGGCATACAAGTACTGGATATTATCGGAGGGGGATTTTATGAAGTACGTAGGAAAAATTGGAAAAGTAATTCCAATAGGCATTGTAATTTGCATGTTATTAAGCCTGCTAGTTACATTTTATGAAGACGGCTTCTTGATTTCACTTTCTTTGTTAGGTATTGGATTAGTTACAATTTTGTGGTGTTTTCCAAGCTATTTAATAATGGAGTGTAATTACATAGAAGCGAGAATGGGAATTAATAAGAAAAAAATTTACTGTGATGAAATTGTATCTATTCACAAAACAAACGACACTCGTCGAGGTTTTGCATTATCGATCGATAGAATTAGAATACTGTGCCTTAGTGGCGAAAGTACATTGATCTCTTTAATTGAAAATGACGAGTTTATTAAAAACATTACGTCTGTGCATCCTCATATTAAATATATAGAGGAATAAAAAGAAGCTGGGGGAAACCCCAGCTTTCAGACTGTAGAAAAACCTAAATCTAATAACACTATTTTGTCAAAACGCATAAATTAACGAAACACTATGTAGGGGACGGGTTCATAGCCGGGAACTTAAGGAATTATAGTATATGATTTAGCTGTACGTATTGCATATAGTCATTGTAGGGGCGGATATTATCCGCCTAAAAGCCTGTAATTTGCCTAAGTTTCATAGGCGGATAATATCCGCCCCTACAATATATTACCAAATTTATTTTTATACATACGAAATTTCATTTAAAAAGCCTTTTATCAAAAAATCCGCAAGGATTTTCACATTAACTTTTCACTATTCTTTTTTCACTCTTCACTAAGTTCCCGTCCCCTACATGGATTTGTGAAATTTAATGAATTATTTTTTAACTAAAAAACGTAATCAACACGTCTGGAAAATATCCGCCCCTATAATTAAGCAAAAAAAGAAAACCGTTTAAAATCACGGTTTTCTATTTGTTATTATCCGCCAATATATGGCCATGGGTCAACTCTTACACCATTTTTATATACTTCAAAGTGTAAGTGGTTACCAAAACTACGTCCTGTGTTTCCAACATAGCCTATAACTTGTCCTCTTTCAACGTACTCGCCAGCTGAAACTGCCATAGTTATTAAGTGAGCTGATCTTGTAGAATATGTACTGTTATGATAAATTAAAACATTGTTACCCCAGTCCCAAGCATAATATGCTGATAAAACCTTACCAGACTGTGTAGCTACTACAGGAGTTCCTTCATAGGCTGCAATGTCAAAACCGTTATGTCCGTTACCAAATGGACAAGTAAACCAGTAAGAATCGCTAAAGCCAGGTACAGGCCATACAGGGTCATAACCTTCGCTCATTGCAGAGCCATCACCACTGCCTTCAGTGGCTCCATTAGTTGAATCTGTTGTAGCACCGGTAGAAGGAAGTCCGCCATTGTTAGCAGCTTCTTGCCTAGCCTCTTCTTCAAGTCTTTCTTGTTCCTCAATTAAAGCCTTAATTTCTTCTTCAAAGCCTTCTTCTTCTTGAACTAAAAGACTAATTTCGTTCTCTTTATCTTCTTGTTCTGCGTTAATCTCATTAATAAGTGCTATATTTTGTTTTGATAAGTTCTCAAGATTAAGTATTTCTACCTCTTTATCTGCCTTAAGTTCTCCTACTTTAAGTTTTTGCTCTTCAAGTAATAGCTTGTCTTCTTTTGTTGACTCAGAGAAAGTTACTAATTCTTCCATTAATTTTCTATCATGCTGGGCAACAGTTTCTAAAGCTAATGCCCTCATTGAATAATCTTGTAAATTTTCAGCATTTAAAAGAATTTCAAGGTTGCTAACTGTTCCTGATGTATAGATTGCAACAACTCTTTCTTTTAAAACTTCAAGTGTGTATTGGTATTGAAGTTCTGCCTGCTCGATAGATTTTGTTAAGCTTAAAATGTTTTCATCAAGTAAGTCTATACTTTGTTGAAGCTTAACTAGATTATCTTGTGAAACAACTATTTTCTCTTGCAAAGTTTCTTGATATGCTCTTTTGTCTGCCTCTTCAAGTGCTAAGTCAGCTAGCTCGGCATCAAGATTCTCAATTTCTTTTTGGTTGTCTTCTATTTGTTGGTTATAGTCATCTATTTTGTCTTGAATATCTGAAATTTCATCACTTAATGCAGAAAATGCACCAACTGAAAGTGAAATACAAACTATGTAAGAAACTAACCTAATTAATTTTTTTTTCACGATTTTTACCTTTCCTATAGCATTAATTTATACGATGATTGTAACATATTTGTAACTATTTGTCAAGTTAAAAATAAATTTCTTGCATATTCTTTTGTATTGTGATACAATTAATCTTATAAAATTTGGGTATCATAACCAATGATACACTAAGGAGGCATAAGCTTATGAAAGCTAATGAAAAAACAATGGAAAAAATTGTAGGTCTTTGTAAAAATAGAGGATTTATTTACTCTGGTTCAGAGATTTACGGCGGACTTTCTAACTCGTGGGACTACGGCCCTTTGGGTGTTGAGTTCAAAAACAATGTAAAAAAGGCATGGCTTAAAAAATTCGTTCAAGAAAATCCTTACAATGTAGGTCTTGACTCAGCCATTTTAATGAACCCACAAGTTTGGGTGGCGACAGGGCATGTTGGCGGATTTTCTGATCCACTTATGGATTGTAAAGAATGTAAAACTCGTCACAGAGCCGACCAATTAATCGAGGCTCACCTAGGCCAAAGTGCCGACGGTTGGTCAAATGAGGACATGAAAAAGTATATTGATGATAACAATATCTGCTGTCCTGATTGCGGAAAGCAAAATTTCACAGATATTCGTCAATTTAACCTAATGTTCAAGACATTCCAAGGCGTAACTGAAGACGCTAAAAACCAACTATACTTAAGACCAGAGACAGCTCAAGGTATATTTGTAAACTTTAACAATATTCAAAGAACTACAAGAAAAAAAGTTCCTTTTGGTGTTGCACAAATCGGTAAATCTTTCAGAAACGAGATTACTCCTGGCAACTTTACTTTTAGAACTCGTGAGTTCGAGCAAATGGAGCTTGAGTTTTTCTGTAAACCAGACACAGATTTAGACTGGTTCTATTACTGGAAAGATTACTGCAAAAACTGGTTACTTTCACTAAATATGACAGAAGAGAACATGAGACTTCGTGATCACGAGGCAGAGGAATTATCTTTCTATTCAAAAGCAACAACAGACATTGAGTTCTTGTTCCCATTCGGTTGGGGTGAGCTTTGGGGTATTGCAGACAGAACTGACTATGACCTAGGCAGACACCAAGAGCATTCAGGTAAAGATTTAACTTACTTTGACCAAGAAGAGAATAAAAGATACTTGCCGTATGTGGTAGAGCCTTCACTAGGTGCAGATAGAGTAGCCTTAGCGTTCCTTTGTGATGCCTATGACGAGGAAGAAGTTGGAGAGAACGACGTAAGAACAGTTTTACGTTTACACCCATTCCTAGCACCTTTTAAAGCGGCTGTGTTCCCATTATCTAAGAAACTTTCAGGCAAGGCAGATGAAATCTACACAATGCTTTCAAAGCACTTTATGGTAGATTATGACGAGGCTGGTTCTATAGGTAAGAGATACAGAAGACAAGATGAAATTGGTACACCTTTCTGTATTACAATAGACTTCCAAACAGTTGGCGACGACAAGACAGAGGCTGATAATTGTGTAACTATCAGAGAAAGAGACTCTATGGAGCAAACAAGAGTACCTATCTCAGAGCTTTATGACTACATCGCTAAAAGAGTAGAGTTTTAATCAAATAAACAAACAAGCGATTGTGATAGAATTAATTTTCATCACAATCGCTTTATTTATAACTTACTTTTAGTTTAAACTTAAGAACTTAAATTAATGTGCAGTTTTTTCGGCAAGTTTTATAATTGATTTAGCTGTTTCCTCGTTTTCTACTCTATTGACTAACAGGTGCAATCCTTTGTGAGACAGGTTATTCATTAAAAACTCAACTTCGTCTAACTCTGGAATTAACACTAAACCTTTGCCAGATTTTTGAATTTTTTGAAGTGCTTCTATGTTGCACGACGTTTTTGGCTGTCCTGCTACTGGTGTCCACTGAATATTGTTTATTCCTTTAACCGATAATATCATGTCGAGGTGTCTTAATTGCTCTACCCCATCTAAATGATATGTGGTAAACGCAAGCGTGTTAGAGGTTTTTTCTAATTCTTCTAGTAAAAATTCCTCAAATAATGCTGGAGAAATCATAGCCGAATAATCGCACTGTATTTGAGTGTGTGAGTCTGGACACCAAAGTTGCATCCATCCATGTGAACAACCACCATAGTTATTTTCTTTAATAACTTTCGCAAATTCTTTTTGAGTCTCTTGCCAAGCAACAGTGATTTTATTCATAGCTTCATGTACAAAATCAGGTTCTTCTAACATATCTATTAAAAGATTTTCTGTTCCTCGCATTATGGCAAGACAATCTACAATACCGCAGTTATCTGTCATAGACACAAGATAATCATTATTTGCAAGTTCTACTAGTTTTTTCACATCATTTATTTGTTTTAGATACGCTTTATTTGTTTTAATATCAAAGTTTTTTATTAAATTTATGTCTGGTTCATGTAGAATTTCGTTGAACCAAATTGTTGATGGCTCATAATTAGGAGTGCAACCAAAAAATTCGCAATGGGCTGCTGTTCCAAAGTTTACATATTTAGCGGGAAGAGCTTCGGCAAAATATGTGGTATCTCCATAATAGCCCCTTGCTGTTTCATCTAAAAAGTTCATATTGGCAAAACGTTCAGACAAACTTGTTTTTCTTGCAACAAATTTTTCATCCTTTACTATTATAGAAAGACAACATCTTTCAAGATAATCCAAGTTCCAAAAATACTCAAAATGCTTAATGCTTTCTTCCATATTGTGTTTAAATTTCATTCTAATCCTCCATTTTAAACAAGCGACTGTGATAAAATTAATTTTTATCTCAATCGCTTTTATTTTTTATTTATTTTCTAAAAAATCGCTGTATTCATTAAAAACCAAAGGTTTACTAAACACAAAACCTTGTATATAATCGCAACCACAGTCTATTAAATACTGCTTAAGATCGTCGGTTTCAACGCCTTCCATTACTACTTTAATCTCTCTGTCGAGCGATTTAATAGCCTTTAAGAACATATTGAAAAAGTCACGTCGTTGAGAGTTTACAGTCGAGCTTACAACAAAGCTACGATCAAACTTAATAACTTGAATAGGCACATCAAAGAACATACTAAAATTAGAATACTCAACACCAAAATCATCAAGTTCAAATATAAATCCGTATTTAATAAACTCGTTCATTATATCTAGTGTAGTTTTAATGTCGGTTACAAATGTACGCTCTGTAAGTTCTATCTTTATCATTTCAGGGGATAAATCATAGCGTTTAACAGTGTCGTAAACTTCTTTTGCTACACCCTGTTTCATAAACCACACATAAGGAAAATTAACAGAAATTGAACGAACCTTAAGGTTTTCTCCGTATCGTATTTGTAATTTTTGGTAATCGGCACAAACGAGTTCAAGAACTGTCTGTGTAATTTTAATTATTAACCCTGTTTCCTCTGCAATAGGTATAAACTCACCAGGTGAAACAAAGTCTCCTTGGTTAGGCTTAAAGCGTATTAACGCCTCTGCCATGTTAAATTCTGAATGATTAACCGAGTAAATAGGCTGATAGTGCATCTCGAAACCATCGGTTTTAAGGGCTTTTTTTATACGCTCAATTACATAGTTTCGTCTCTTCATTTTATCAGAGATAGAACTGTCGTAAATATAATTTAAATTAGAGACTGATTTTTTAGCAAGGGATAAAGAGTAATCCATAGCGGAAATTATCTCTTGAGTGTTTATTCCAAATAACGGAAAATCAACCTGAGCGTACACAAAATCAATAGTTATATAGCCACCATCTATTTCATAAGACCTTGATATATCGCTACATATATTCGGAATTAATTGTTTTGGCAATTTTTCATAGTCTACTAAAAGAACTGCAAATTCATCGCCAGAGTATCTGAAAATTTGCCTGTTTGTTAAATTCTCTTTAAATCTTAGGGCGATTTTTTCAAGAAGATTATCCCCGAACTCTAAGCCGTTACGTTCGTTTATTCCTTTGAAATTTCTAATGCTAAACACGAACAATGAGTATGGAGTGTCAGACTTACATAGGTTTGTCATTCTGTTTGCAAGATTAGTCCTGTTATAAAGTTCTGTCAAAGGATCAGTACTTTGAGAAACATTATGTATGTAGAATTGTAGAATTAAAACACCTACCACACTAGCAAGGCCCGACAATTGTAGTGGTGGCATGAAAAGCTGAGTACAGAAAATAAGGCTTGCTACAAATAGATTTAAACCTACTATGTATAAACTATTTTTTTGTGGTGATTTTCTGTTTTTAATTGTAAAATAGAATACTAAAATTGCATAATAAAGTGCAATCACATAAGTTATCCTAAACAGTTCTCCTCTAATATAGCCCTCTGTAGGTGAAATTGTAAAAATCAATCTATGATATGCATTAGTCACAACAAAAACACAGTAAAGAGCGTAAGGCAACCATGCCCACAAATATTTTTTAGCAAAATCAACTTTATATGTTTTAGGATAAATTAGAGTTATACCATAAAACAAGGCTAAAGGAGCCGCAATTGGTGAGGTTAAAAAATATAAATATTTTAAAATATCTGTAAGCCATAAAGGGTAGTCCATAAAAAAGTCTGCCGTAATTAAAGAGCCTATGGTAACTACTATAGAAATAAGTGTAGCTAACTGCATCCATCTTAACGCACTATAACGAGATCCACCTTTTTTTTCATCTATAGTAAAGCTTATCATTGCTAAAACAACAATAATAAGCGAGGCATATTCGGTTGCTAAATTATAATAAGGCATAATTTCTACTCCCAATGTTATAATAATTACATTATACAACAAGTTTAGCTAAATGTCTACATGAAACGACAAATTTTAGTTACTTAATTTAACTAGCTTAGGAGCTTTTGCTTGGTCTTTAAATGCAGAGATAACTGCTCCGCCACTTCCTAATAACGCAAACAAAGCAAGCATTAATAAATTGTTTCTATAATCGTCAGGATTAATGTAAAGAGAAACGTTTTCAAATGCTGTAAGTAGATCTAATTTAAGCTCTTGCATGATATATACAGCCCAGTCTAAATGGTGTCCTACTACAGTCATAATTATCATAAGAAGTAGGCTTATAACTATACCTTTTTTTGTGATTTTTCCTGCTAATATTTCGTAGCCTTTTAGTGTGCCAACAGCCATTATTAAGCCCGAAAAAGCAGAAACATAGCCTAATTGGCTAAAGATTATTATAGAGGCAACACCAACTAATGAACCTAAAATAGCACCAATAACACCCAGTGCTACTTTTTCTTTTTTCTCTTCTTGCGCTGTAACTGATTGATTAACTTTATTTGCAAATTCGGTACAGCAATTATCGCATAATTGGAAAGCGTTTTGACTTAAAGCATAAGAGCTTGTTATCTTGTTATCAGAACAGATATAACAGCAGTTTTGTAAACCTTTTGAATGCAGATATGCAACCAGTGAGTTTAACGCTGTGAAAAAGTTCTCGAAAGTGCCTTTAGCTCCCATGGAGATAGCGGTTTCAAACGCTACTGAACCATTTGCTTTCATATGTACCTGTACTATTTTTTCTGTTTTTTCTTTAAAATCGTTAAAATCTATTTGACTTACTTTTTCTGTAGAATTTTCAAGATTCATGAAAATTAAGAAATTTCCTGCCTTTAGCATTTGAGAAATTGCAAGGTTGTAACCGCTATAATAGCCAAAAGCCATTAGATTTTCACGGTCTACGCCTAGATTGCATCTTTGTGCAATCTCTGTTAGTTTTGATAATGATTGTTTTTTTGTCATACTTTACTCCTTTTTTAAATTAAAATTATTTTATGGATAAATATAAATTTATTAATATATTGTAGGGGCGACCTGCGGTCGTCATAAAACTAGTAATTAGTGCTAAAACCCTCGGACGACCACAGGTCGCCCCTACAATCAGTTTTTTTCCTAAGAGGCACGTCTGCACTCAGACCCTCCCCTACAAATGAGCATTAAGATTGATTAATTTATAAATGCACATAAAAAAGTCCTCATAGCAAGCTACAAGGACTTTATATTGCCTACCGATTAAACATATTAAATATATGCAAAAATAAAAAAACGCTGAACCCAAACGAATTGAGTCCAGCGTCATGCTGGTGCCGGTGGCCGGACTCGAACCGGCACGGTATCGCTACCGGTGGATTTTGAGTCCACTACGTCTGCCAATTCCATCACACCGGCAGGGTGCTTCACTATTATAATACATAATTCTTGAAAAATCAAGTTGAAATTTAAAAAAAAGTATGATAAAATTAATAAAAGGCTAATTTTTTAAAAAACAGCTATAAATGTAAGGAAAAAGGAAAGGATAGTTACCCACTGCATTTAGTTTAAGCGGTAGGTATAGGTTCAAAGTATGTCAGGACACTCACGTTGGAGTAATATTAAAAGAAAAAAAGAAAAATCAGATGGTGCAAAGGCTAAAGTCTTCACAAAAATAGGTAGAGAGCTTGCAGTTGCAGTTAAAGAGGGCGGAAGTAGCGACCCTAATGTTAATTCAAAACTTAAGGAATGTATAGCTAAAGCTAAGGCTAATAATGTTCCTAATGACAATATTGAAAGAATAATCAAAAAGGCTGACACTAGCGGTGATGAATATGAAAACTGTGTTTATGAAGGCTATGGCCCTTGTGGTGTTGCGGTAATTGTTGACACTTTAACAGATAACAGAAATAGAACTGCTGCCGATATGAGACACTATTTTGATAAATTTGGTGGAAATTTAGGAGCTACAGGTTGTGTTTCGTTTATGTTCAACAAAAAGGGTGTTATACTTATAGATGGCACAGACAAGCTAGAAGACGACGTTATGAACGACGCTCTTGAGGCTGGAGCTTCTGATTTTCAGGCAGACGGAGAAATTTTTGAAGTCTACACAGAGCCAGAGGATTTTTCAGCAGTAAGAGACGAGCTTGAGACTAAGGGCTACGAGTTTGAGTCAGCAGAAATTGAGATGGTTCCTGACACATATACAACCATTACAGACGAGACTATGTTAGTAAAAATGCAAAGATTGCTTGACATGCTTGAAGATAATGACGATGTTCAAAACGTTTGGCATAACTGGGAGATGGAAGAATAAAGGAGGCTATATGAGACACTTAATAGATCCCCTAGACTTTTCGGTTGAAGAAATTGACGAGCTTTTAATTTTAGCAGAGGATATTGCAGAAAATCCTCAAAATTACTCAGATGTTTGCAAGGGCAAGATTTTGGCTACACTTTTTTATGAGCCTAGCACAAGAACAAGGCTTAGTTTTGAGTCTGCTATGATGAGACTAGGCGGAAACTGCCTAGGTTTTGCAAGTGCCGATAACAGCTCTGCTGCTAAAGGTGAGAGCGTTGCCGACACAGCTAGAATGATTTCTTGTTATGCAGATATTTTAGCTATGCGACACAACAAAGAGGGTGCGCCTTATGTAGCTTCTAAATATGCTAGCATTCCAGTGATTAACGCTGGTGACGGCGGACACCAACATCCTACTCAAACTCTAACTGACCTTATGACTATTAAAAGAGAAAAGGGCAAGCTTGATAACTTAGTTATAGGACTTTGCGGAGACCTAAAATTTGGTAGAACTGTTCACTCTCTTGTAAAATCTTTGGTTAGATACGAGGGAATTAGATTTGTGTTTATTTCTCCTGAAGAATTAAAACTTCCTGAATATATAATTGAAGAGGGAATTAAGCCTTTTGGCGTTGAGTATAAAGAAGTTGAAAAAATGGAAGATGTTATAGGTGAGCTTGATGTGCTTTACATGACAAGGGTACAAAAAGAGCGTTTCTTTAATGAGGAAGACTACTTAAGACTTAAAGACAGCTATATTTTAGATGAAGCAAAGATGAAATTAGCATCTAAAACTTTATCTGTTTTGCATCCGTTGCCTAGAGTGAACGAGATTTCAACAAAGATAGATAAAGACCCGAGGGCGGTCTATTTTAAACAGGCACACAATGGAGTTTTTGTTAGAATGGCGCTTATAATGAAGTTGTTAAAAGATAAATTTAATTAAATATTGTAGGGACGGGTTTAGTGAAAAGTGAAAAATGAATAGTGAAAAGTTCATGTGAAAATCCTTGCGGA
>CAYJER010000048.1:16376-16673 GCA_964369225.1 uncultured Eubacteriales bacterium | reverse complement strand
ATCCAAATGTGCCTCTTAGGAAAGAATCCAATGTAGGGGACGGGTTTTCCGTCCCGAAAAACTAGAGGTTTTAGCTAAATTCCCACGGGACGGAAAACCCGTCCCCTACAATGATGTTAGTCAATAGGAAAGGATAGTCACGGGGAACAACCCTTAAATTTTTATCGCATTTGGTGCGGCAAAAATGACGAAGTTATCAAACTAGGAAAATAAAGAAAGGATAGTCACGGGGAATAACCCTCAAATTTTTATCGCATTTGGTGCGGCAAAAATGACGAAGTTATCAAACTAGGAAAA
>CAYJER010000048.1:0-16276 GCA_964369225.1 uncultured Eubacteriales bacterium | reverse complement strand
ACGGGGAATAACCCTCAAATTTTTATCGCATTTGGTGCGGCAAAAATGACGAAGTCATATATGGATAAGAAATTAGTTTTTTCTTTTATTAAAAATATTCCAAACGTTAATCTTAACAACGGAGAAAAATTAGAAAGCGCTGTCGGCAAATGGGTAAAGGAGTTAGTAATTCTTTTGCTTTCGTTAGTTATTATGATAGCAATTGCAGTAGGATTTAACACAGCACTTGATCTTTATACAGATGATGATTATGAAAATATGTATTTTGATGGTGGATATAAAAATATATATTCTATGAATATTAATGTTATAGAAAATGACCTTACTACATACTCAATGCTTAATACTTTATCTAATTGGAATTCAGGAACACAAAATTTACACGAAAATGAAGAGTTTATTACTCTTAATAATCTTGTACCAACAATCGAAACTATGTTGCCTGAATACGAAATTCAATATTATTCAAACATGAAAAATTCTGAATTTCTTGATAAAATCTATGAAAACCTAGATGAAAAACTTCCTGTTGTTGTTGCAATTGCAAATGAGGATACAGGGCTTATGGAATACGCATTTATTTCATACATGTCACCACACGACAACCTAATTAAATATGTAACATCTGACGGTGTAGAGCATAATGCAACTTTTGATAATTTTATATCAATGACACGATTTAATAACCTAGATGAACAGGAGTTTTATTTTAGAATGGCAGATTATTCGGGCTTTTATAACCCTAATACAGCCGTTTTTGTAACATTGCCTAGCTATGATGATTAATGAAGATGCACTAAGAATTATAAATATGCTAGAAGAACACGGATACAAAGCTTATTTAGTAGGCGGTTGTGTTCGTGATATTCTTATGGAAAAAATTCCTTACG
This sequence comes from uncultured Eubacteriales bacterium, assembly GCA_964369225.1. Lineage (GTDB taxonomy): Bacteria > Bacillota > Clostridia > Oscillospirales > Acutalibacteraceae > SIG603. Next base: position 15,386 of record CAYJER010000048.1, on the reverse strand, counting down.
ATTATGATATCTGCACAAATGCTAAACCTGAGCAAATTAAAAAAGTTTTTTCCACATTTAGAACAGTCGATTGTGGAGAAAAGCACGGGACTATCGCCGTTAAATTAAATGATAATCTTTATGAAATCACAGGATTTAGGGCAGAGACTAAATATACCGACCACAGAAGACCAGACAGTGTTGAGTATGTTGACGACTTAAATCAAGATTTAAAAAGAAGAGATTTTACAATAAATGCTATGGCGTATTCACCAAAAGAGGGATTAATAGACCTTTTTGGCGGAAGAGAAGACATTAAAAATAAAATTATTCGATGCGTCGGAGACCCTAATAAAAGATTTAACGAGGATAGCCTTAGAATGTTAAGGGCATTAAGGTTTTCGTCTACTATTGGATTTAAGATAGACAAGGACTGCTCTAAGGCTATAAAAAAACTTGCTAGTCAAATTAAGTATGTCTCTAAAGAAAGGCAGGCAGAAGAACTTAAAAAAATTCTTATGGGTGAAAATCCATCTAAAGTCATAAGGGAAAACAAGGAATTAATTTTTGCCGTTATACCTGAATTTAAAAACACTTATAAATGCACTCAAGAGACTAAATACCATAAGTTTGATGTTTTTGAGCATAGTCTTAAGTCTCTTTCATATACGCCTAAATCGCTTAATATAAGGCTTGCAATGCTTCTTCATGACATTGCTAAGCCGATGTGTAAGACAATAGACAGCAAGGGCATAGCCCATTTTAAGGGGCATATTGAACAGGGCGCAGATTTAGCACAAGAAATTTTGAAAGATCTAAGGTTTGACAATAAAACAGTCAAATATGTTGCCATGTTAATAGCAAACCACAGCACAAAAAAAGTTCCTTTAACAGACATCGATATTCTAAATAGATTTAGATTATTGGGTAAAGTTGAAACTTTAGATTTACTTACGCTTATATATTGTGACCTTTTAGGTAAATCGGATTATACAATAGGCAAAGAGAAAAAAGAGCTTGCGTCCATTCTAAAAAGGGCTAAAGAGTTAGAGGATAAAACCTATAAAATTTCACAGCTTGCTATAACTGGTGATGATATTAAGGGGTTAGGAATTATCGGAAAAGAGGTAGGGAAGACACTAGAAAAACTCATTTTGCTTGTGATTAATGGCACACTTGAAAACAAAAAAGATGTATTAATAAACTACGTTAAAGACAGGCTTTAACCACCAATATGTTAGCTTAAATATTCATACGCTAATTTACTAAAAAAAATAAAAACATACAATTAAAATAAATAAAATGCATTTTTTTAGTAAAATTATGGAACTAGTAAAAAAGTTAACCATTTTTTACATTAATTATTAATGTCGAAAAATAAAAGAGAGTTATTTTAAATATTTTTAGCTATATTGACGAAACAAATGTGTTTTATTTATGAACACAAAAATACAGTTTAGACACTTCTTACAATTTATTAAATGATTCATATAAAAATATTCAACTTTTATATGAAGTATTACAATAATATGTTGCATATCATACAATAAACAAATTCACTATTGAACTATTTACACTTGAAAAATGCTAAATATAGATAACTTATGAATAATTATTCCATTGACAAAACAATAAAATAATAGTACAATAATACTTGTAAATAATAGATTGAATGGGGTGAAAACATGCAGGAAGAGAAATTTCTTACCAATAGTGAAAAAGAGATAATGGAGCTACTTTGGAAAGAGGGCAGACCACTTTCAGGAGCGGAGATTGTAGCCTTATCTGAAAACAAAACTTGGAAAGAAAGTTACATTCATCTTTTAATTAACTCTTTGCTTAAAAAAGAGATGATTAAAATGGATGGGTTTGTAAAGACGACGAAGAATTATGCGAGGACCTTTGTCTCAACAATTACCGAAGAAGAATACTCAGTAATGGTTATTACACAAAATAGTTTTTTCCATGTTGATCACATTCCACACATTGTCAGGTCTCTACTTAACATGACAGGGGACAAACATGTAATTGCGGAAGTGGAACAAATTGTAAAAAAGAAATGCGTAGAGTAAAAGAGCGGTATACATAATTAAAATGCGGAAGGTTCACGAATTAGTTCGGGAACAAGTAAGGCTTCACAAATTTTGTGAGGCCTTCTTTTTATGTTGAAATTCAAAATATTATGTGATATAATTAATGTATGATAATTGATAATTCACAATTCATAATTCATAAATCATAAATCATAATTCACGGTTAAAACGTACAAATTAATGTAGGGAATCTTTTCAATCTTACAATATTTAATGAAAGGCATTATTAAATGAAAATCAACCAATTGAAAACAGGTGTAATTATTTCATATGTACAAATGGTTGCGCTAGTGCTTATCTATATAATTTACACTCCTATAATGCTTAATTCATTGGGAGCAGATGAATACGGAATTTATCAATTAACCACCTCTGTGACAGGTTATTTAAGCATTTTAAGCCTTGGGTTTAACTCGGCATATGTTAGGTTTTATTATATCCATAAGGTTAATAACGATGATAAATCCATAGCTAAATTGAACGGAATGTTTTTCACTGTTTTTTCGGCTTTAGCGGTGATTTGTATAATTGTTGGATTTATTTTCGCCTTAAATGTAGAAAGTATATTCTCGGCGAGTTTAACAGGCGAACAAATTGAAAAATTTCAGTACCTTGTTTATTGGGTGATTATAGGTGTAGCGGTGTCGTTCCCAGCAAGCCTATTTAGTTCATATATAATTTCACACGAGAGATATCTATATCACAGGTTGTTATTGCTTTTAAAATGCGTTTTAAACCCTATATTCTCATATCCTTTGCTAATGCTAGGCTTTAAGTCAGAGGCGATGGTCTATGTAACTGTAATACTAAGCATAATAATGGATGTTTTATATATTTTTTATGCAGTCAAGAAACTTAAAATACGAATAGACCTAAAAAAATTAGACATGAATATACTTAAAAATGTTTCTGCTTTTTCAGGGTTTATAGTCTTAAGCCTAGTAGTAGATCAAATAAACTGGAATGTAGATAACTTTTTGCTGGGAATATTCAAAGGCACTACGGCGGTAGCAATATATGGAATTGCTGCACAGTTTAATGCGGTTTATCTACAATTTTCTACTTCTATATCGTCTGTTTTTGTGCCTAGAGTAAACGAGATTGTGGCAAAATCTAACGATAATAAAATGTTAACCCATGTTTTTACAGCGGTTGGCAGAATACAATTTATAGTGCTGTCGCTTGTATTAAGCGGTATAATATTTTTCGGGCAATCTTTTATTAATTTGTGGGCAGGAGAACAGTATAAAGACGCATATATAATATTGCTTTTGCTAATTATACCGGTGACTATTCCACTAGTTCAAACACTTGGAATAGAGATACAAAGGGCAAAAAATTTGCACAAATTCAGGTCTATAGTTTATGCGGTTATAGCAGTAATAAATGTAATAATAAGTATATTCTTAGTGCAAATTTGGGGTGGAATTGGCTGCGCTATAGGCACTTGCATATCTTTAATTGTAGGAAACGGACTGATAATGAATATATACTACAAGAGAAAAGTAGGGCTAAATATAGGCTATTTTTGGCTAAATATTGCAAAAATATTGCCGTCACTTGTAGCACCAATAATAGTAGGCGCATTGATTATGAATTATGCAGTGTTAGATAACATGTTTATACTGTTTGGTTTTGTGTGCATATTTGTACTTGTATTTGGCGTTAGTATGTGGTTATTTGGAATGAATTCAGAGGAGAAAGAACTGTTTACCAAACCTTTAAATAAAATATTTAGGAGAAAATCACATGATTGATATTAAATCTATTGAAAATTGTAATGGATGTAAAGCTTGTATGAACATTTGTCCTAGAGGTTGTATAACACAGGAAGTTCAGTCAGACGGGTTTTTATACCCAGTTGTAAATCTTAGTAACTGTATTGAATGTGCTTACTGTATAAAGGTATGTCCGATAATTAATAAGCCTGAATGTCTGTGTATTCCAAAAGGAATAGCCTGCTATAACAAAGATGAAAATGTAAGAAAAAAAAGTACTTCAGGTGCGATTTTTCCATTGCTTGCACAATATATTATAGATAAAGGCGGTGTAGTGTTTGGTGCATGTTATGATGAAAATTTTGATGTTTACCACGACTATGCCCAGACAATGGACGGAGCCGAAAAATTTAAGGGATCAAAATACGTTCAAAGTGACACAGGTTTTAGCTTTAGAAAGGTAAGAGACTTTTTGGGCGAGGGCAGATATGTGCTTTTTTCAGGAACACCATGTCAAATTGGCGGACTGCGTTCATTTTTAGGGGAAGACTACAATAATTTACTTTGTGTTGACCTAGCATGTCACGGAGTGCCATCACCAAAAGTATGGAGAAAATACTTAGAATTTTTAATTAGCAAGGCAGAGGGAGACCTTATAAGCGTGAACCAACGAAACAAAGAAGAAAGTTGGAAGCGATATAGTGTAGCGCTAGATTTTGATAACGGTAAAAAGTATAGAAAAACAATTCATGACGACATGATGATGAAGGCGTTTTTATCTGATATAGCACTTAGAAAATCTTGTTATGACTGCAATTTTAAAGACATAGAGAGAGTTGCAGACATTACTTTAGCCGACTGTTGGGGCGTAGAAAAAATAGCCCCTAAATTTGATGACGACAAAGGAACATCGTTATTAATAATTCATTCAAATAAAGGTAAAATGGTGTTTGAAGAAATATCGGAAAAAATTATGTTTGAAGAAATAGACCTAGAAAAGGCGTGTTTGTTTAATCCATCACTTGTAAAATCTTCTGTAAGACCTGCAAAAAGAGAAGAGTTTTTCGAGGAGATTGAAATAGAAAATTTCAAGACTATCATAGATAAATACTGCGAGATTAAAGACAATAGATCGTTTATGACTAGACTAAAACAGAAATTTATGTAATATATAATGTTAATTATGTAGGGGGTACGCCCAGACGTGTTGATTACTATTTTTGATTTAACATTAATTCGTTAAAACATACAAATTAATGTAGGGAACGGTCAAGACCGTTCCTTACATCAGTTTTATTCTTAATCAACACGTCTGCACGGAGACCCTCCCCTACAATATTTAAACAAATTTATCTTTATATATACAGAGTTTTTGTTTAAGAAATCTTTGGTTGAAAAATCTGATAGGATTTTTACATTAACGCTTAAATAAATTTTCTCCTACAATCAATTGTAAAGTTTTAAATTAAATAAAATACTACAACAATATACAAAACATATAAAAAGAGACTAGAAAATCAATTCTAGTCTCTTCATTTTTATTTATCTTCTTCTGTGTTACAATTGCATTTTTTAGAAGCACATGATTTTGAGGCTGGACAGCCTATACATTTTTGTCCTCTTTTTTTTGCCCTAATTATATAAATTAAAGCAAGTGCAACAATCAAAAGAATTATTCCAACTACGATTATATCGTCCATTTTATGCCTTTTGAGCCGCTAGGCTATACTCTATATTTGTTTTGCTTTGTCCTTTTTTAATTAGGAAAACAAGTACAGCAACCATTGCTAGGAATGCTATTAATCCGCCTATAAAGCCGTCGCCAACTGCTCCTGTTGTGATAATTGTTCCAATTTGATAAACTAGGAATGCTACTGCATAGCCTGTTCCAAATTGTAAAGCAATTCCGCCCCATAGCCATTTTGCACTCTTCATCTCTGAATTCATAGCTCCGATAGCTGCAAAACAAGGAGGTGTGAATAGGTTGAACATTAAGTATGCTAATGCGCCAACTGCTGTTAGACCCATTGCTGTAGCAACTTCGTTAGCTCCGCCCATTAAAGCTAGCTCTTCTGTGTCAATAAAGTTTGTAATTCCATAAACAACTGCTAAAGTACCTACTACGTTTTCTTTAGCGATGAAGCCTGTGATAGCAGCACTAGCTAATTGCCATACGCCAAAACCTAGTGGTATAAATAATACTGCAAATGGTGAAGCTACAGAAGCTAGGCTAGATGTGTTTTCCATTCCCTCTTCAACAAGCTCAAAGTTCCAGTTAAAGCTTTGCATTACTTGAACTACCATGTTGCAAAGTAGAATGATTGTACCAGCTTTGATAATGAAAGATTTTGCTCTCTCTAGCATTGATAAAGTAGCTTTTATGATGCTAGGTGCTTTATATGTAGGTAACTCGATAATAAAGTATGATTTTTTGTTTTTATGTCCTGTAATTTTTAGAATTAGGAATGCCCCTAAAACAATGAATAAAATACCAACAAAATACATTAATGTGCCAACCCATGAAGCATCGCTAAAGAATACACCAGCGAATAATGCTATAACAGGAAGTTTAGCTCCGCAAGGCATGAAAGGAGTTAGCATTGCTGTAGTTCTTCTCTCACGCTCATTTTTAATTGTTCTTGATGCCATAACACCAGGGATTGCACAACCTGTGCCTATAACCATTGGGATTATAGATTTACCTGAAAGACCAACAATTTTTAAGAATCTATCCATAACAACCGCTACTCTAGCCATGTAACCACAGTCTTCTAGTAGAGCTATTAGGAAGTACATTACCATAACTAAAGGTAAGAAGCCGACAACCGCTCCAACACCGCCTATGATACCGTCAATTAATAACGCTTGAACAAATGGAGAAGTTCCGCTTACCATTTCACCTGCCCATTCACTAAACATTTCTATCCATCCGCCTAGAGTGTCTGCAATTAGTGGACCTAAATGTGTTTGTGAAATTGAGAACACTGCCCACATTACTGCAACAAATATTGGAATACCTAACCATTTATGGGCTATAACCATATCAATTTTATCTTGTGCATTCTTTTTGCTTGATTGAGTTTGTCTTTTTTCAACCTTTGAGACTACTGAATTAACAAATTCAAATCTCTTTCTGTCGGCTGTTTCTACATCTGTCTTACTCTTAAGGTCGATGTTTCCTTGAGTGAATGGAGCTGTTTGTCCTTGCCCATTTACCTCTACAGCTTTCTTTATTAAATCTTCAAGTCCTTTTGCTGAAGTTGAAATAGTCTCGACAACAGGGCAACCGATTTTTTTAGAAAGTTCTGATATGTTAATTTTAGTATTGGTTTTTGCGTTTATGTCACTTTTATTAAGCGCTACAACCATTGGTATGCCAAGCTCTAAAAGTTGTGTAGTAAAAAATAGGCTACGGCTTAAATTAGTTGCATCAATAATATTGATGATTACATCTGGTTTTTCATTTTTAATAAATGCACTTGTTATGCTCTCTTCTGTTGTGAATGGTGACATTGAATATGCGCCAGGTAAGTCAACAGCTGTTAATCTTTCGCCTGCACTGTAAGAACTTTTTATCTCGGCGGTTTTAACATCAACTGTAACACCAGCCCAGTTTCCTACGTTTTCATTTTTGCCTGTTAGGGCGTTGTAAAGTGTGGTTTTACCACTGTTTGGGTTTCCCGCTAAAGCTATTCTCATATCTAAATCTCCTTTTGTGATGTTAGTTGACATAAACTAACCTTATTGTATAAAAAACTGCCGAAACAGTCTTTATTCTACTTCTATGGCTTCTGCTAAATTTTTATCTATATTGTATCTGCCGTCTTTTATTGAGACAACATAGCTTTCACTAATTACTGATACAACAACGATTGTTTCACCTGAATAGCACCCAAGAGTGAATAAAAAGCTTTCTAGCTCTTCATCATTTGTATTAATTTTGCTAATGGTGTAAGTTTCGCCAAGTTTTGCGTTTAATAAATTCATTATAAACACTTTCTTTCTTATTTTAGTTAGTTTGTTCTAACATGATATCACATAATTAATAGTTTGTCAATAGTTTATTAATTGTTTTATAAATATTTGTATTGTAGTACATTGTAAATTTCAAAACTTTAAAACTGATTGTAGACACTCAGACCAGACGTGTTGATTTCGATTTTGGGGTTAAATTCAATTGGTTAAAACTCATAAATTAATGTAGGGGATGGCATCCTTGACATCCCGAAACACAAAAAACACAATCAAATCGGGACGTCGAGGACACCGTCCCCTACATTGCTAAATTTACTTTTTTTATACTACCCTATAATATGGGTCTGGTTTAACTTGTCTATAGATATCTGCGCCTAAACCTACAAATTTATCTACTATATCTTCATAGCCTCTTTCAATATATTGAATATCTTCAATTATAGTTGTTCCTTTTGCCGATAACCCAGCGATCATAAGTGCAGCGCCTGCCCTTAAATCGGTAGCTTTGACTGTAGCACCTTTTAGCAAGTCATTACCCTCTATAACAGCAACTTTTCCTGTTACTGTAATTTTAGCACCCATTCTTTTCAGCTCGTCTACATATTGATATCTAGTTTCCCACACTGTTTCGTGTACCATGCTAGTGCCGTTAGCAGAGCTTAAAAGTGCCACTACTTGTGGTTGCATGTCTGTTGGGAAGCCTGGGTGAGGCATTGTTTTCACTGTGCATTTTTTAAGCGCACCAGTTCTTGAAACTCTTACGCTGTCGTCATATTCCTCGACAACTGCGCCCATCTCTGCAAGCTTTGCTGAGATAGATTCAAGATGTTTAGGAGTTACATTTTTTATTAAGACGTCTCCACCAGTAGCGGCAGCTGCTACCATAAATGTTCCTGCTTCTATTTGATCGGGGATAATTGAGTATGTTACGCCCTTAAGATCAGAAACACCATAAATTTTAATAACATCTGTTCCAGCACCTCTAATGTCTGCGCCCATGGTGTTTAAAAAGTTTGCAAGATCGACTATATGTGGCTCTTTAGCTGCGTTTTCTATTATAGTTAGACCCTCTGCCTTTGTGGCGGCAAGCATAATATTAACTGTAGCGCCAACTGTCACAACGTCCATATATATAGAAGTTCCATGAAGTCCGTTTGTTGCCTCAACAGAGATTATGCCATCTTCTTTAAGGCAATAAGAACATCCTAGAGCCTCAAAGCCTTTGATATGTTGATCAATAGGACGAACGCCAAAGTTACAACCACCAGGCAAAGATACTTCAGCCTTGCCGTATCTGCCTAATAAAGCCCCTAAAAAGTAATATGATCCCCTTAAATCTCTAGCTAGTTCAGATGGTACCATTTGTGTGTCAATTCCACGAGGATCTACTTCGATTGTATTATTATCTATATATTTAATTTTTGCACCCATTTGAGTAAGAATAGTAGTAACTGTTCTTACGTCTGAAATGTTAGGCACATTTTCAAGAACACATATTGAGTTAGATAGTGCCACTGCTGGTAAGATTGCTAGTACTGCGTTTTTTGCGCCGCCTATTATTACCTCGCCTTTTAGTGGTTTACCACCTGATATTACGAATTTATCCAAAATTACACTTCCATTCACGAAGATTATATAATTGCATTTCCTAATTTAATACCTATGCTATAAATATCCATTCTATATAATAATACAATTTTGAAGTTTTGTCAATGCAAAACAGAGAATTATTTAATTTGTATTATTATTTGTAGTTATTTTAACTTTATACTTTTTTTATAATTTTATATTAATTAAAGTTTGTTAAATTTTTATCATTTATTGATAAAAATATTACCTATTCAAACGAAAAGATTATATTATACAATATTATACAATATATACTTTTTAGGCTTTATTTTAGTCAAAACTACCAAATTTTTTGCTGAATTTTTGTGAGTTTAAAATGTAATTTATTGGAATAAAGGATTTACATTTAATAATTTTAATGATAGAATTATTGTATTAATGAAATTTTAGAAGAGGTGTGTTTATGCAAAAGAAATTTTCCAAAGTAGTAGCTAGTCTTTTAGCCCTTGGTATAATGACTTCTGTACCATTCTCTGCTCCTAGTGTCGAGGCTTATGCTGAAGAGCTAGTAATAGAGAATGCAGGAACTGATTTACCTGTAAAAGATACAGCATACTCAAGCGTACAAGATTTTGAAACACTTGCGGGTGGAACAATGGGAACTCCACTTGACGGCATTTCAGTTGTCAATGGTACAGTAGCTTTATCTGACCTTTACACAGGTGAGGGTAATGGTGATGCGGTAATGGAGATTACAAGAAGCTCTGATGCTAAGTTTGAGGTTAGAACAAACTTTAATAGTGCAGATTTTCCAGCTGTTGGAAAGATTGTAAGCTATGACTGGTATTGTCAAGATGTAACAAAGCAAAACAAGTTAATGTTACAACTTAAAGGTTATGGCGATGTTACAGACCAAACATACGAGATGTATATTGGCGCTAACTATGAAAACGGAGAGTTACAAGCATACTATAGATATAAGAATGCTATATCTGACTCTACAGACCCTAATAAAGTTGATGTTCAAGAAACTCTTAGTAACGACCTAATTAAACAAGGTTGGAATAACTTTGTACTGGACTTTAGCGTTAAGGGTGAAGTTACATACATAGTAAATGATGTAGAAATTCTTACAATAGAAACATCTGACGGCGATTACGGCGGATTTACTACAGCTGCATTTGTAGATTTCTGGACAACTTCTGGTTATAAAGATGGTAAAGTTTATGTTGATAATGTAACACTTACTACTCCAGCTCAAATTCCTACAGCTCCTGTAGTAGATGACAAAATGGATACATTCGACTTTACATATGCTGGCGCTACAGTTACTCCATCAGAGTATGAGTACAGCCTAGACGGTGGCGACAATTGGGAAACTTTAGAGAAAAAGCCACTTTATGTTGGTAATGTAGATGTAGCTGCTGGTGATGTTCAAGTAAGAGCTAAAGCTCCAGCCGGCGAGCAATTTACATTCCCTGTAATAAGCAATGAAACAGCTTATACAAGCACACAATATATCGACCTTAGCATGGAAAGAGAAGAGGACTTTGAGAACTTCAATAGTCTTGTAAACGTTCCACCAGAGGGAACTGTTGACCCTGCTACAGTTCCTCCACAATTAATAGTATCAACCGACATGTATTCAAGATCAGGCGTTAGCAGTATGCTTATTATTCCTGATGGCGAAAATGATGCACCTGATAACTCTACAAGTAGACATAAAGGTGGAATGTTCAGAATTGGTAACGAGAGCGATGTTTTAATAGAGGACAAGGTTCTTACAGTTTGGATGTATGACACAATGGATACAGACAAAGACTATAAGACTATAGGTATAGCAAAAGAGTTAGATGCAAGTGGAAATATGAAGTCAGAGTGTATGCTAGGATTTAATAATGCCGTAGCTACTTCTTACTATGTAATTAGAAGTAGACCTGGTGCTAGCTCTGATTGGGGTTCATGGGGCAACACAGGGGTCACAAGAACAGAGGGTTGGCACTCATTCCAATGGGATTACACAGAAGAGGGCTATTGTAGCATATATGTGGATGGTAAATTTGTAAGAAAATATGAGGCTGATGGCTTTAATAACTATTATTTACAAGACACATGGTCACACTCAGGCGTTGACACAATGGCATACTATATAGACGACATCACAATTACAGATTCAAGAGACGATGTAGCTATAGTTCCAGAGGCTCCTACTGCTCCTGTAGTAGATGACGTAAACGATACATTAGGTTTCACTCCTGTAGATGGCATGGCAGACCTTGCACTATATGAGTATTCAGTAAATAGCGGCGAGACTTTCATGGATGTTACTTCTAACCCAATCGAGCTAGAAGAAGATAGCTTTGATGTAGGCGAGGTCATGGTAAGACTTAAAGCTACTGACACAACTGAGTCTGGTATGGTTTTAAGAAATGATGCTATGTATACTCCTGCTGACTATTTCTATAAAGTTAGCCTAGAAGAAGCATATGAGAGAGTTTGCTCTTTCTATGAGGGCGACTACACAGCAGAGTCATGGGGGGTTTTAGCTCCTGCACTAGAGGCTGCAAAAGCTTCACTCGATGAAGAGTCTGGATATCAAGATGCTTTAGTAGCTCTTGAATCAGCCGTAGACAACCTAGAAATGGATTTAGCAGACATAGTTTCTTATTCATTTGATAACGAAAACGAGCCTAATCCATTCAACATAATCACAGGTACACCAGACTATGGCCAATACACAAACATTTCTTCTCATGGTGGACAAGGCTTAATGCTTAACACAGAGTATGTAGATGGCGCTTACAGAACAAAGGCTGTATACTCATTTGCAGAAGTTATGTATGACAAAGTAGTTACTCTATACTTTAGAGATCTATATTCAGGTAGTACAGTTGTTACACTAACAAATTCAGAAACAGGCGACGGCGTTAAAATTTATGGTTCAGGCGACTACAGAGCAAAAACCATAGACAACGGTATTGAATCAGGTGAGATTACAACTTCTATGAGAAGAAACGACGACTGGTATCAATTAGAGTTCAACTTTGCTACTAACGATGGCGTAAGATGCTATATGGATACAAGAAACTGGCTAAACACATCAGTCATCGATGGTTTTGACACAATCACAGTTGAGTTTTCACATTCAAGTGCTAGTTTCTCTGCAATTGACGAACTAGTTATCACAGAGAAAAACCCTGTAACAGAGATTAAATTAAATGATGATTCTGCTACTATCGGTTACTATGATTCATATGAGATGAACATAAATAACTGGACATTAGTTACAGAAAAAGACTATGCAACAACAGATAAATTCACATGGAGTTCTACAAACACTTCTATAGCTCCTGTAACAACAGGCGGATCTATTGAGAACCATGGTGTGGGCACAGCAAAAGTTACAGCAACTGCATCAAGCGGAGTTTCTGCAACTATGGACATTAACTGTGTAGATTTAGAGGCAGAGAGCGTAAACATTTCTATTAGTGATTACAACGACGAGCCAAACTATGCAGAAACAGTAACTATAGAGCCAGGCTCTAAAAAGGTATTAAACGCTTTAATTGCTCCAGAGGGAACAACCGAAAGAGACGTAACTTGGGAGACAAGCGATAGTTCTATAGTAACAGTAGACAGAGGCGAGGTTACAGCAGTAGCCGAGGGTACTGCAACTGTTACAGTTAAAACAGCCGAAAGCGGTAAAACAGATACAATAACAGTAGTAGTTTCAAAAGATACATATGCTTATGGCGTAGAGTACTTTGTAGCTAAAGATGGTAACGATATTACAGGTGATGGTTCTATGGAACTACCATTTGCAAGTATCGAAAGAGCAAGAGACGAGATTCGTGCATTAGCTTCTATGCCAGCTAACGGCGCAGTAGTATATATCCGTGAGGGTGAATACACCATACTAAACGGAATTGAGTTCGAGGCACAAGACCAAGGCTCAGACGAAGCTCCAATAAAATACGAGGCTTATAACGGTGAAAATGTAACATTTAAAGGAACAATTGATCTAGTAGCTTCTGATATGCAAAAAGTTACAGACCCAGAAATCATTGCAAAACTTCCAAGTTCTGCACAAGATAAAGTATATGAAATTGATCTTTCAGACTATATCACACAACATAAAGATCTACAATATGTAGGACACTCAATCACAGGTAACTTAGCTTTAATGCACGACTGGTTCCACGAGTTAGGCTACAACGATGACCTACCATACTATTCATTCACATTTAATAATGAAGTTCAAACACTTTCAAGATGGCCAAACACAACAGAGACACCATCAGGTTCTTCATACGCAGGTTACACAAGAATTAACCAAGTTCCAAACGCAGGTGCAAACCCTAGAATGTGGCAAGATGACGTTATCAGCAGTCCTGATTGGGTTGCACCAGAGGATAGAGACTACACAGACACATTTGAGGTAGGCTCAAACGCATTAGATGCAAGAATTGATAGCTGGGTGGGTATTCCAGATGACGGCACAGATATTCTTGATATGGATATTTGGATGTCAGGTTATTGGTATAATGACTTCTCAGACCAATCAGCACAAGTTAGAAGCATTTCAGGCGACTATCTAAAATCTGATATTCCATCAGCTTATAGCACAAGAAGTAGCTTGACCTACAACAGATTTTATGTTTACAACCTAATTCAAGAATTAGACATTCCTGGTGAGTGGTATTTCGACCAAATGAACGAGAGTTATACTCTATACTTCTATCCACCAGAGGGAACAGACATGACAAGTGATGAAATCACAATGCAAATGTCAGCTTTAGAAGAAGCAATGTTCACATTCGAGAACACAGAGAACATCACAGTTTCAGGTGTAGACATTCTAGGTGTTCTAAACCACGGTGTAATTATCTCTGGTTCAGAGGATATCGCATACAAAAATGCAACAATCAGAGCTACAGAGCTTAAAGCAGGTATAATTAGAGATACAGAAGAGAATATCACATACAACAGTGGTTTTGAAAACATTAATTTCTATGATGTAAACGGCGGCGTTCATATGAGCGGTGGCGACTACAACAACCTAATTTCACAAGGCAACTACATTCAAAATTGTCACTTCGATAATTTCGCAACAGTTAATAAATCATACAATCCAGCGGTTGAGATGACAGGTGTTGGTAATAGAATTTCTTCAACTATAATCGAAAACGGACCACATAATGCTATTATGTACCAAGGTAATGACCACTTAATCGAGTTTACAGAGATTTTCGATGTTGTTCTTGAGGCAAAAGACCAATCAGCTATCTACGCTTGCCGTAACACAATAGCTCGTGGTACAGTAATGAGAATGAACTACATCCATGATATCCCTAAAGGTACAGGTAATGCTAACTCAGGTATCTATTTAGACGACTTGACATCTGGTGTTACTATTATTGATAATGTGTTTGAGGACATGGGCTGGGGTATCTTCATGAATGGTGGACGTGATAATATCATGATTGATAACCTATTCCACAATACTCAGGATGGTATCGTTATTAATGACTGGGCATATGTTGGTTGTGACAACTGGTATGTACATGGTTATGGAACATTGGCAGAACCTATGACAATGGCTCCAACATATGAGGAGTGGAGCGATCCAAACTCAGCATACGGCAAATATGAGCATCTATGGACAATCAGAGACGACGATAAACTACACAGTAAATACAACGTAAGCATCGGCAATGTAAGCACAGGTACTGGAGACCTAATGTACTACATGTCAAGAAGCGTTCAAGCTAATGCTACAAACGTATTAAAAGACTGGTTCTTTGAAAAAGGAAACACATACTAATTAACAAAATCTCCCACCTTTAATTAGGTGGGAGATTTTTTATGACTAAAGACTAATACCATGTAAAATTTAAACTTGACATTTTAACAATGTAGGGAACGGTCTTGACCGTTCCGAGGAGATTCAGCAAAACCGCTAGTTTTCGGGAGACCACACAGGGTCGTCCCTACAATAGTTTGTGCTTTTTAATAAACAAAATGCCCCCACAAGCTTTCACTTGTGGGGGCT
>CAYJER010000047.1:0-16701 GCA_964369225.1 uncultured Eubacteriales bacterium | reverse complement strand
ATGTCATCAATATCTATGTGTGCGAATTGCCCGTCGAGGCTACTCGACTGCCCGTCGGGGCTTCTCGACCTCATTGTTGCAAAAATTTCAGAAAAGGAATATCCACGTCTTTGCAAGGCTGAAATGGCACGTCTTTTAACCTTTTCATCTTCATTCCAAAGAGGATATTTTCGCTCTAAAAACATTTGAATATTTTCTTTAGCTTCTACTTCTTCATCGTCTAATATTTCTGAAATTATTTCTTTGTCTATTCCTTTTCTAAAAAGCTCTGATTTAACCCTTTGTTTGCCATATTTTTTTATATTAAACAAGTCTCTTGCCAACATCTGGGCATAATTCTTGTCGTTAATAAAACCTAATTCCTCTACCTTGTCCGCCACTTTAACGGCTACTTCTTTATCATATGCTAAAGAAATCTTGTTTATAAGCTCTCTTTTTGAGTAATTCCTTCGCTCTAATAAATAATAGGCTCTCTCTTTTGCCCTGTTATACTTTGACAAATTAACAAGCTCAAACAGCTCTTCATCATCGATTATAGCGCCTACCTTATAAATGCTCTCTTCAAAGGTCTTTTTGTCTATCTCCATTGCTTCTTCACCATCAATATAAAGAAGAACAAGACTTTTTTTAAGCCTTTTTGTAGCTGTAATTTTCATCAGTCATCAACCGTAATGTCGATATCAGCCTTAACAGCGACCGCCTTTTTAGGCTCTGGCTCTTGTTTTACAGCTTTTCCTAGGCTAGGTGTTTCTGACTTCTTTTTAGACTTTGATTGCAAGCCTTTTTCAATTACTAAATTCTCAATTTGTAGTGAAACCTCTGGGTTATCTTTTAGGAACTGCTTAGAATTATCTCTGCCTTGTCCTAGTCTAGTACCCTCGAATGAGAACCATGCACCGCTCTTTTGAACTATGTCAAGATTAACTCCCATGTCTAGTATTTCGCCAGCTCTTGAAATTCCCTCGCCATACATTATATCAAACTCTGCCTCTTTAAAAGGAGGAGCAAGTTTATTTTTAACTACTTTAGCCCTAGTTCTTGAACCTATCATGTCTGTTCCAGATTTTAAAGCCTCAATTTTTCTAATATCAATTCTTACAGAGGCATAGAACTTCATGGCTCTACCACCAGGTGTTACCTCTGGGCTACCATACATTACACCAACTTTTTCACGCAACTGATTTATAAATATAGCCGCACAATTTGTCTTAGAAATTACACCAGCTAATTTTCTTAAGGCTTGAGACATAAGTCTAGCCTGCAAACCAACATGGCTGTCACCCATTTCACCCTCGATTTCTGCACGAGGAACTAGGGCAGCTATTGAGTCAACAACTATTATGTCAACCGCACCAGAACGCACCAATGCCTCTGTAATCTCTAAAGCTTGCTCGCCTGTGTCTGGTTGAGAAACAAGAAGAGCATCAACATCTACACCTAAAGCCGCCGCATATACAGGGTCTAGCGCATGTTCAACGTCTATAAAAGCTGCTGTTCCGCCTTGCTTTTGAGCCTCTGCCACACAGTGAAGTGCAATTGTTGTCTTACCAGATGATTCAGGACCGTAAACTTCTATCATTCTTCCACGAGGAATACCACCTATACCAAGTGCCATGTCAAGCGACACCGAACCTGTTGGAATTACATCAACATTAAGTGTACTGTTTTGCCCTAGCCTCATTACAGAGCCTTCACCAAATTGTTTTTTTATATTATTTAAAGCGGTTTCAAGTGCGTCCGCCTTGTCTGTTGGTCTACCAATGGTCTTTGTACTTTTCTTTTCAGCCATTTTCTTGCCTCCTTTATTTTTTAACGGATAATTTATTTTGATTTCAAATTGCTGTTGTAGGGGCGACCCTGTGTGGTCGCCCGTAAACTAAAAGTTTTTGCTAAATCTTCGGACGACCACAGGTCGCCCCTACATTGGTACTGCATAAGAGGCACCTGTGGTCTGAGTGCCCTCCCCTACAATCAGTTATAAAGTTTTAGTCTTAAATCAAAAATCCGCATGGATTTTCACATCAACTTTTCACTCTTCACTATTACCTTTTCACCATTAATTATATTTTACCATTTAGCACTATCTTTGTCAATTATACAAGCACTACCTTTTGGAATGATTTCTTGCCTTTTTTTACTATTACAAAGCCTTTTTCAAAGTCTGATGTTTTAACCTTTACAGAAATATCAGAGGCCTTTACATCATCAACTGAAATTCCGCCTTGTTGAACTAGTCTTCTTCCCTCACCCT
The DNA here is from genome assembly GCA_964369225.1 of uncultured Eubacteriales bacterium. Taxonomy (GTDB): domain Bacteria; phylum Bacillota; class Clostridia; order Oscillospirales; family Acutalibacteraceae; genus SIG603. The sequence continues at coordinate 14,450 of CAYJER010000047.1, read as the reverse complement.
TTGATGGAATTAAGCCTATCTCTAAAAGTAGGTCTAATATAGCTATCTCGCCGTCTGCGAATTTATCGGTTGAAATTTCAGAAGTTGGCATGTTGTCTGTGTTTGCTTTTCCGCCGAATAAAGCTCTTGCGCCCTCTCTTGATTTTTCTGCATCTTCTTCACTGTGTACTAGTTTTGTAAGCTCGTAAGCTAGAATTTCTTTAGCCTTATTAAGCTCGCTGCCCTCCCATGTTTCCATTGCTCTAATCTCTTCCATTGGTAGGAATGTTAGAAGTTTTAGGCATTTTAATACGTCTGCATCGTCAACATTTCTCCAGTATTGGTAGAAATCGAAAGGACTAGTCTTTTCTGGATCTAACCAAACTGCACCTGATTGAGTTTTACCCATTTTTTTGCCCTCTGAATTAAGAAGAAGAGTAATTGTCATTGCGTGTGCATCTTTGCCTAGTTTACGTCTAATAAGCTCTGTTCCGCCTAGCATGTTGCTCCATTGGTCGTCTCCACCGAATTGTAGATTACAACCGTACTCATTGTATAAAGCATAGAAGTCATAGCTTTGCATTATCATGTAGTTAAATTCTAAAAAGCTTAAACCTTTTTCCATTCTTTGCTTATAACATTCGGCTGAAAGCATTCTGTTTACGCTGAAACAAGCGCCAACTTCTCTTAAAAGCTCTACATAATTAAGCTTTAAAAGCCAGTCTGCATTGTTTACCATTATAGCTTTACCCTCTGAGAAGTCTATAAACTTGCTCATTTGAGTTTTAAAACTTTGAATGTTATGCTCTATTGTTTCAACAGTTAGAACATTACGCATGTCAGTTCTGCCTGATGGATCGCCTATCATTCCTGTTCCACCGCCTAGAAGTGCAATAGGCTTATTGCCAGCCATTTGCAGTCTTTTCATAAGGCACAAAGCCATAAAGTGACCTACGTGTAGGCTGTCTGCTGTTGGGTCGAAACCTATATAAAATTTCGCCTCGCCAGCGTTTACTAGTTTTCTAATTTCTTCTTCATTTGTGACTTGAGCTATCAAGCCTCTTTCTTGTAATTCTTCATAAATACCCATAATTTTTCTCCTTAATATATAATTGTTTTTTAATTTTATTAATCATCAATCTTAATGCTTATTTATAGGGGAGGGGTCTTAGTGCAGACGTGCCTCTTACGTTTTTTGATTAAAAATTAATTCGTTAAAACGCACAAATTAATGTAGGGGCGGATATTATCCGCCTATCAAACTTAGGCAAAATCACCAGATTTTTAGGCGGATAATATCCGCCCCTACATGACTAAATTTGCTAAGAGGCACGTCTGCATGGAGACCCTCCCCTACAATGTTTTATCAAATTTATTTTTATCAATAAAAAACGCCCTCTGCAAAAGCAGAGGACGATAATAACCGTGGTACCACCTCAATTTACCGATAAATCGGCCTTGAAAGCCTATAACGTTGGCTAATCGTCACTCCCTACTAAAATTTCAAGAGGAAACTCCGAAATGTAACTTGGGTCTATTTGGCTATTTGCTCACAGCAACCGCAAACTCTCTTAAAACTTAAAATAGACTTACTTTTTTTCTTCATAGTATTTATTTAATTATAAATTATCTAAACACAAAAGTCAAGTAATGAATTATTAATTTTTTAACCTATAATTTCAAAAAAATTATCAATTATAAATTGCTGAGCCTTTCTATTATAAAGGATAAGCGTGTACGTACCTCTTATTCCCTCACGAACTTCACTGCTTATTCCAATATTTCTACCTAATACAGACGGCACACGTTTTTTCTTGTCATTAATTATAACTTCTTCTAAAAAGCCTTTTTCTAAAAGCCAGTTTGTTATAGTTGTAGTGCTTAATTTTTTGCAATCTTGTAATCCACTACATGCAGTAATTTCTTCTGTTATTGTACTAATAGTTTTTAAGTCGTCTGTCGTTTTAAACTTCAATAATTCTTCATGTGTAATCGAAAATTTAATTTTTGATGAGTTAGATTTATGTGAAACTACCCCACCATTATCTATAACTTGCTCTAAAACTTGTGAAACAAAAAAGAAACAGCGTGACAGACGGACATTGTTTAAAACACTGTCGTTTGTAATTTCTTTATCGGTTATTGGATCTATTCCGTTTGCCAATTTTCGTACATACATGTTCGCACGTTGAATTTTTTCTAATTCTGTCATATACAGCTCTCCTTTGTATTTGTTAATTCCATAATATCATAATTTTTCTATTTATACAAGTTATAAAAATCACCAAATCTCAAAAATTTCACATAAAAAACACAGACATTTGCGTTTTTATATGGTAAAATAGAGTCACGGCTCAAAAATTTGACTTAAATTATAGTTTTATGATACAATAGGGCTAATTATTAAATATAAAAGGATGGTATACAAATGGGTAAAGGTGCAAGAAACCGTGAAATGTACGCAGAACAAAGAGCGGAGCAAAAAAAACAACAAGCGCAAGAAAACAAAAAGAAAAAAAGAGGTAAAATTATTGGTGGAGTACTAGCTGGTATAGTAGCCGCCGGTGCTATAGGAACAGGCTTAGTTTACTCACTACATTTTGCTAGTGGAAATTATTTAAGAAACGACATTGTAGCTTCAACAGAAAATTTTGAGGTTGATAATGCTATGATGACTTATTATTTCAGATCTGCTTATGTAGCAATGCAGTCTGAATACGGCGATTACTTCTCTATGTTTACTGGCATAGACACAACTGCATCATTAAAAGATCAAGTTAGCGACCCTGATACAGGCACTACTTGGTTTGATGCTATACTAATCGACACAATGGCATCTGTTGAGGGTACACTAGCATTAGCAGAAGAGGCAAAAGCTGCGGGTATAGAGCTTTCAGAGCAAGAGCATAAGTATATTGAAGATTCACTACAATATGCAACAGACTATTACTTAGACGACGGCGTTACAGAAGAAGACATAACTAAAGCAATGGAGCTTAGTATTCTAGCTCAAAAATACACTACTCATCTAGCTAATGGTATGGAATACACAGATGAAGAGTTAGATATTTATTATGAAGAAAACGAGAACGACTTTAAGTCAGTAGACTACAGAGTTTATGACGTTTACTACAAAGACCCTAACAACGAAGAGACAAGCACTGCACTGTACACACTACAAGACTCACAAGAGAGAGTTGAGGCTTTAGTAGCTGCCAAAACAGAAGAAGAGTTTGAAGAGTTAATCACAGAGATGATTAAGGAGCAAAACCCAGAAATTACAGAAGAAGAGCTAACAACAGAGCTTAGTTATACAGTAGTTGAAGAAAGCCCTTTCTATGATGACAACGATTTCTCTACATGGGCATTCAGTGACGAAGCTCAAGAGTTAGAGACTTTCAAAGATGAGCAACCAGACACATTTACAACAAGAGTTTATTTCTTAACAGGCGAAGCCGAAAGAAGTGAAAAAGTTACAGCAGATGTAAGAAGTATATCTTTCTATACAACTGAGTTTGAAGATTTAACAGCAAGAGATACAAAGGCTCAAGAAGTGCTAGATGCATATTTAGCAGACCCAACAGTCGAGAATTTTATTGCCTTAGCAGATGAAAATTCAGTAGACCTATCTACAATGGAAACAGGCGGACTAGTTGAAGGTGTAGCTCAAGACACAGCACTTGAAATACTTGACGAGTGGATATTCGACAGCTCAAGAACCGAGGGTGACACAGAAATTCTTTCAACAGACGATGCAGCCTACATGCTTTATTATATAGGTGAAGGCAGAGAAGAGTGGGAGTATGGAGTTATCTACACACTTCAAAACGAGGAATACGCAACACTTTATGAAGGTTATTTAGAGAAGCACCCTGTAACTTTCAATACAGCAGCATTAGATAATATACCAGCATAATAATTTTGGGAACGGTAAATCCGTTCCCATTTTTTTGATTTAAAATAAAAATTTTATTTTAAAATTCTTTAATCATAAAATCCGCAAGGATTTTCACATCAACTTTTCACTGTTCATTTTTCACTCTTCACTAACCTTTGTTTGTTTAGTAATTTTAGGCATTAACAAAGTAATAGCTATAATATTAGGTATAGCCATTAGTCCGTTGAACATGTCGCAAACATCAAAAACCTCTGTAGCTGTCATAAGAGAGCCTACAAACGCCGCCAAACCAAAAAGGTAAGGAAACAAAAATGTAAGCTTGTCACGGCTTATATAACTTAAACCCATCTTTCCATAATAACTTGTGGCTGTCATCGTTGCAAATGCGAACAATGCCATACAAATGTTAATGCTTATTAAACCAAATTCGCCAAAGGCAGACTCAAACGCAGTTATCACAAGGTAGTCGCCGTTTCTCACGCCAGTACTGCTAAGAATACAAAGTGCTGTAATGCTACACATAACAGTTGTATCTAAAAAAACTTGAAAAATTCCCATGTAGCCTAGCTGTGTAGCAGTTTTATTTTTTACATTAGAGAAAGCCATTGAAGAAAGCCCTAAACCAGCCTCGTTTGTGAAAACACCCCTTGAAATTCCCACCTTTACGGCAACAAAAATTCCACCGCCTAAACCAGCCTTTAACGAAAAGGCGTTCTCTAGTATTTCGTTTATGGCAAATGGAATTTGCGCCCTTGACTTAATAAGTATGGCAATAGACAACACAAAAAAGAAAATAGTCATAAAAGGAACTAGCTTTTCTGTAAGCTTAACTACAGACTTAAGCCCGTTTTTGCACAGAATAAAAAAGAAAATGCTAAGAAAAACACCCACTAGATATTTTGGAACACCAAAGGAGTTTAAAGCCGCCGAAACAGAATTTGCCTGCGCCATATTTCCCATAGCAAGGCAAGAAAATACACAGCCTATACCATAGATAAAGGCTAGTGTTTTCTTTTTACCAATTTTTTCTATGTAAGAAAATGCGCCAACAGTGTTTTTAGTCTTATATTTAACCGATAAAATAATTTCTGTAAACACTGTCATCATTCCAAAAAGTGCAGAGACCCACATCCAAAAAATAGCGCCAGCTCCGCCAACACTAATTGCAAGACCTACTCCCACTATGTTTCCGGTTCCTATAGTGCCGGCTAAAGATGTAGTCAGTGCCTGAAATGCTGTGATTTCGTTGGCTTTTGCCTTTTCTTTTTTAAAAACTGTCTTTAAAACCTGTGGAAACTTTCTAATTTGAAAGAATGAAGTCCTAATGCTTAGCCTTAATCCTGTCAAAAAAATTAAAAACAAAACATGATAACCCCATAGTATGTCTACTAAAGTTTTCATGGTGTGTATGGAATGCCAAAGTATTCGCAAAGGCTTTTCACTAAGGTTTGTGCAATGTTGTCTATGTTATCCTTTATCCACTGTTCATCGTCAACATTGTCATGGTAGCCTAGTTCTAGTAAATTTGCTGGTGCGTTGGTCCTTTTAAGTTCTGTGAGTGTTGTGGTAGGCACTGGTCGAACCTTGTCGGGCATAGGGTAAATATCCTTTAAGTTTTCAGAGAAAATCTCGGCTGCTGCCTTTCCATAACGGCTATCTGTATAATAGTAGGCATCTATTCCACGGATTTTCCCCGATAAACTTTCAGGGGCAGCATTAGAATGAAGCGCTAGGTGGAAGTCATAAAGTCCAGAATTTGACTCTCTTATAGAAACACCAACATTTGTGTCTGGTGTATTTCTAACATACTCAATGTTATTTTTTGTAAGCAGAGGTTCCATGGCATCTGCTATCTTGTTCATGTATTCTTGCTCGTTCCCCTCTGTGGCATATAGATTAAATGGTTGTGTAGATGGACTTAAGTAAATAATTGGCATAATATCACCTTTTCAAATGTATTTTATAGCCACGTGTTAAACACGTGAAACTAAAGACTAAGTGTGAATGGCGAATGACTATTATCAGGCATACCTCTTAGCAAATTTAAACATGTAGGGGCGGATATTATCCGCCTAAAATGTGGTGATTTTGCCTAAGTTTCATAGGCGGATAATATCCGCCCCTACATGGATTTTGTGCGTTTTAACAAATTAATTTTAATCAAAAAATCGTAATCAACACGTCTGCGGAAAACCCGTCCCCTACATTAATTTGTGCGTTTCAACTAATTAATTTATAATCCAAAATCCTAAGAGGCACGTCTGGACTATTATAGTCACTACCATGTTAGCTTTTAGTCTAATATAAGTATATTAATTCTGTGGTAAATTATTACATTATTGCTAAAATAAACTAAAATAGTTCTTCAAAGTAGCTTTTCATCGCTACAACAAGACAAAAGTAGTTCACTTTTTATCTATATTACCATATATTTAACAATAATTGGTTTGTAATAAATATCAATTTATAAAACAATTATAAATAATATAAATTTTTCAAAATATATTGAAAATTCGACAAAAAAATATTATAATATTAACTATAGAAAAACCAAGGAGATATTGATGTATTATTTCGATAACAGTGCTACAACTAAAGTCTATGAAGAGGTAGCACAAAAAGCCTATGAAATGATGACAGTTTGTTTTGGTAATCCATCTTCTGTGCATTCTATGGGTTTTAATGCGGAAAAAGAATTAAGAACAGCTAGACAAACATTAAAAGACTCACTGTCTGTAACGAAGGGTGAGTTAATTTTTACCTCTGGAGGAACAGAGAGCAACAATCTTGCCATTTTAGGCATAGCAGAACAATACAAAAAAACAGGCAAAAGAATAGTCACCACTCAGTTAGAACACGCCTCTGTGTTAGGTGCAATGAAAGAGCTAGAGACTAGAGGTTTTGAAGTAATTTACCTTAAACCTAATTCCGAAGGCTTTATTGATACACACGATATCATAAGGGCTATTACGGCGGATACTATACTAGTGAGTGTGATGTCAGTAAACAACGAGACCGGCGCTATTCTTCCAATAGAGTTTATTTCAAAAGTCATTAAGCGAAATGCCCCTAAGGCTTTTTTTCATGTAGACCATGTTCAGGGTTTTCAAAAGGTAAAGCTTAAAGCTAAAGATATAGATTTAATTAGCATAAGCGCACATAAAGTTCATGCCCCTAAGGGTTGCGGTGCCCTTTATATGGCTGATAGAGTTCGTCTTAAACCTATTATTTTTGGTTCTTCGCAAGAAAAATCAATTAGACCTGGAACTGAAAATGTTTCATCGGCAGTAGCTTTCTCCCACGCTGTAAGCCTTAATAAAAAAGGCAATGTGGAAGAACTTAACCGATATTTAAGAGACGAACTAGAGAAAATTCCTGAAATTGAAATTAATTCGCCAAAAGATGCAAGTCCATACATATTAAACATTAGTATAGGCAAAATAAAAGGCGAGACTATGCTACACTTTTTATCTAACAAGGGGATATATGTTTCAACAGGTTCAGCCTGTACAGGCTCTAACCTTAGCCACGTTTTAACAGCTATGGGTTTAAGCCGAGAAAAAGTAGAATCATCTTTAAGAATAAGTTTTTCTAAGATGAACACAATAGAGGAGGTAGAGGTTTTAATTAGTGCCTTAAAAGAGGGACTTTTTAGCCTTGCATACAGAGAATGAAAGAAATTATACTTATAAAACTTGGAGAAATTGTCTTAAAAGGTTTAAATCGTAAACATTTTGAGTCAATGCTTATTAAAAATATTAAGAAAAGCGTTTCTCCTAACAACGAATACGAAATTTGGATATCTCAATCAACTATTTATGTTTCACCATTGAGTGAAGATTTAGACCTTGATGAGTGTGCCGAGAAAATCTCTAAGGTTTTTGGAATAGTAGCTTATTCACAAGCAGCAGTGTGCGAAAAAGATCTTGAAGCCATTAAAATTAAGGCGTTAGAGTATCTTCAAGATGAACTAAGCTTAGTCAATACATTTAAAGTAGAGAGCAGACGCTCTGACAAGCGTTTCCCTTATAAAACACCTGACATTAACTGTGAGGTCGGTGGCTTTATACTTGAGAATTTACCACATTTAAAAGTAGATGTACACAACCCAGAGATTACAGTTTGGGTAGAAGTTAGAGAGAGAGCCGCATATATTCATACACGCTCAAAAAGAGGCGCTGGCGGAATACCTGTAGGAACAGGTGGAAAAGCTGCTATTATGATTAGTGGCGGAATAGACAGCCCTGTTGCCGCCTGGCAATTAGCTAGAAGAGGCGTAGAGCTTACGGCTTTACATTTTGCTAGTCCTCCTTACACAAGCGAAAGAGCGCACGACAAAGTTGTAAGACTTTTAAAAGAGGTTTCTAATTATGCCGGTAGCATGAAAATGATAACTGTTAATTTCACTAAAATTCAAGAAGAAATTAGGGATAAATGCCCTGACGACCTAAGTACATTAATAATGCGTAGGTTTATGGTTAGAGTAAGTGAAATTTTAGCTAGAAAAGAAAACTGCCACGCCCTTATAACAGGCGAGAGCCTAGGGCAAGTAGCAAGCCAAACAATACAGGCTATAGCATGCACAGACGCAGTGGCAACAATGCCAATATTTAGGCCACTTATAGGAACAGATAAACAAGAAATTGTTGAAGTATCACAAAAGATAGGTACATTCGACATATCAATAGAACCGTTTGAGGATTGTTGCACAGTGTTTACACCTAAACATCCACGAACTAAACCATCACTTAGAGTCTTAGAACAGGCAGAGACAAACCTTGATTGTGAGACTTTGATACAAGATGCATTGGAAAGTATAGAGACATTGCAAATCTAGGAGGCCATAAAAATGAATGCAGAAATAATTTCGGTAGGAACTGAACTTTTACTTGGAAAAGTTGTAAACACAGACACAACTATAATTGCGAAAGAATTAGCGGGAATAGGAATTAATCTTAAATATGCTGTTACAATCGGTGATAACCCTGAAAGGCTTGAAGAGGCTGTAAGACAGGCTTTATCAAGAAGTGATTTACTTATAACTACTGGGGGCTTAGGTCCCACACAAGACGACCTAACAAAAGAGACTGTAGCTAAGGCTACAGGAAAAGTACTAGAGTTTAATCAGAACAGTTATGACACCCTCTGTTCACAGTTTCCAAATGGAATGACAGAAAATCAAATTAGGCAAGTTATGTTGCCTAACGGCTGTGATGTGCTACCAAACGATAACGGAACTGCTCCTGGATGTGTGTTTGAAGCAGAGAACGGAACTAGGGTTATGATGTTCCCAGGGCCACCAACCGAATTAGAACCAATGCTTAAAAATTATGGATTACCGTATCTATTAAAAGACAACGAAGGCGTTATAGTTTCTCATAATATACGTGTTTACGGAATAGGAGAGGCTATAATATCACAAATATTCGATGAATTACTAAACGGAACTAACCCAACAGTTGCACCATATGCAGACGAGGGTGAGATGTATTTAAGAATTACTGCAAAGGCATCTACTAGAGAAGAAGCCGACAGACTGTGTGACCCTATAATTAAAGAGGTAACAGAGCAAATCGGTAGTTTTGTATACAGTGTAGACATTGAAAGCCTTGAAGAACTAGTAGTAAAAGAGCTTTCGAGCAAAAACATGAGCATAGCCGTGGCAGAGTCTTGCACTGGTGGATTGTTATCCAAAAGAATTACAGATGTTTCGGGTTCTTCACAAGTTTTTTCAACAGGAATAGTATCTTACTCTAACCAGACAAAGGTAAATATTTTAGGCGTTGATAAAGAGCTTATAGAAAAACATGGTGCAGTAAGCGAAGAAGTAGCAAGGGCAATGGCAGAGGGTGTCAGAAAACTTGATGGCAGTGATATAGGCATAGGAATTACTGGAATAGCAGGTCCTAGTGGTGGCACAGAAGAAAAACCTGTTGGTCTTGTTTATATCGCTCTTTCAGACGGAATCGAGACTTTTGTTACGGTTAGAAAACCTTTTGGAAGACTTAAAAACAGAGATTGGCATAGATATGTTTCTGCAAGTCACGCACTTGACATGGCTAGAAGATACCTTGAAGGCTTAGAAGTATGTGAAGTTGAACGTTCTACTAATTGACAAATTCTAATTAACATGCTATAGTGTAATAGTTAGAATTCTAAGTTAATGGGAGACATACATTTTATGGCAAAAAGATTTAAAAACCAACCTAGCCGAAAAAAACAAATTTTCTTAAATATATTGTTGGTACTGTTTTCTACTGTATTTATGATATCAGCCTATTTATTAGTGGACGATTTATTTATTCAACCCCACCTAAATCAGCAAACTTTAAATGAGATAGGCGACGAACTAGATGCACTGCTAAGCTCTAAACCTGAAGAGGAAGACGTTGAAGTATCTTCTAAAGAACCAGAAGACAGCACTTCAAGCACAGAAGAAGTACCAGAAGGTAGACTTGAATATAAAGATTCCATTGTAACCTTACAAGAAAAATACCCTGAACTAGTGGGATGGCTTGTAATAGACGGTACTATAATCGAGTACCCAGTAATGAAGTCATCTACACAGTATCCTGAATATTATTTATACAGAAACTACAAAGGTGAATACACAGGCTATGGAAGCATATTCCACGATGTTGCCTCTGATGTAACTAGCGACAATCAACTATTACACGGACACAATATGCTTGATGGAAGCATGTTTGCTATTTTAGAAGATTTTTACCAATTAGAGGTGTATCAAAATTCACCTGTAATTTATTATGATACCTATGAAGAAAACGCAGTCTATAAAATAATTTCAGTTTATAAAACTAATGTTTTACATAGTCAAGGCGAGGTTTTTGACTACTTCCAAACAGAGTTTTTAGACGAACACCACAAACTACAGTTTATTTATGAAACAATGAACAGAAGCTATATAGACACAGGTGTAGACGTAAACGAAAACGACCAACTTTTAACTCTTTCTACTTGTTCTTATGAGTTTGACGAGTTTAGAACTGTTGTAGTCGCAAGAAAAGTGCGTGAGGGCGAGGATGAGACTGTAGATGTTTCTAATGCTACTTTGCGTGACGACATTGTTTTCCCTCAAATTTGGTATAATAACAGAGCCGACTCAGACCCTAACTTCCCAGAAACTTTTGAAGAAGCTCACGAGTTAGGTTTAACAGATTGGTGGTACAATGACATATCTTGAAATAGTTGATAAAATAAATTCTATATCTAATGTAGGTCTTAGCCCCTCACTTAAAAGGATAGAAGAAATCTTAAGAGTTTTGGGCAATCCTCATAAAAAATTAAAGTTTGTACATGTTGCAGGCACTAACGGAAAAGGCACTACTGCAAGTTTTATTGCAACTGTTTTGCAAAAGGCTGGCTATAAAACAGGGCTTTTTACCTCACCTTATATTGAGAATTTTACAGAAAGATTTAAGATAGACGGCGAAGAAATTGAACAAGACAAATTAATCAATTTATATAAATATTTAAACGAAAAAATAAAGTCAAACTATACACAGTTTGACTTTATTACTGCATTATCACTTCTTTGGTTCGCTCAAAATAATTGTGAAATTGTGGTGTTAGAAGTAGGTTTAGGCGGCAGGTTTGATGCAACAAACATTATTGAAAACCCATTAGTTAGCATAATTTGTTCTATTTCGCTTGATCACACACAGATTTTAGGCGATACTGTCGAAAAAATCGCCTTTGAAAAGGCTGGAATTATCAAAGATAATAGCACACTTGTGCTTTATCCAAAACAAGAAAAATCTGTAATTAATGTAATAACGAATGTTTGCAAAGAGAAAAATACAGCCTTAAAAATTCCGTCTACAGATGTAGAAATTATAAAAACTAGCCTTTTAGGGACTGTTTTTAAAATAGATGAATGTTTATACGAAATACCATTTTCAGGAGTTCATCAGGTTTTTAACGCTCTCACAGCACTAAAAGCCTTAGAAGAAATAATTCTAAAAGGCTATAAAATAAGCCGACAAAACATAATTGACGGCTTTAAAGAAACTAAAATCACTGCAAGAATAGAGCTTATAAGTGAAAATCCTTTGATAATTTTAGACGGCGGACACAACGAAGACGGCGCAAAAGCCTTGGCAAATTTATTAAGAACACAACTTTCAAACAAAAAAATTACTGCCATTGTCGGAATGGTTACAGACAAAGACAGTGAGAAGTTTTTTGAAATTTTAGCTCCACTTTTTTCAGAAATTATACTCACAAGGCTAGACAACCCACGCTCTTGCTGTGAGTTTGAGCTTGAAAAATTAGCAAAAAAATATTGCCAAAACACCAAAAGCGCCCCAAATATACATTCTGCAATTAATCTTGCAACAAAGTTTGAAGCATTAGTTGTCTGTGGTTCACTCTTTTTAGCTGGTGAAGCAAGGCAAACCTTAACCCAACAAACACAGTATTTCAACGCTTTACAATAACCTAGTTAAATGCACAAACCAATTTAGGGAACGGTCTTGACCGTTCCCTACATCAGTAATCCTAAGAGGCACGTGTGGATATTCTCCGCCCCTACTACTACGTAAAATCTTATATTTTTATAGAATACCTTTTTAGACTGTAGAAAAACCGTCCCCTACATTAATTTGTGTGTTTTAACGAGTTTGTTATAAAACAGAAATACTAAAAAGTATTACTAGGTGACAAGCAACATTTTTATTTGGTGCAAAATTTTTAAGAGAAACCCTTTTTCGACAAACTAAAATGGCGGTCAATTCGACCGCCATTTCATTATACAATCTTAAGAGAAATATCTCTTTAATAGACCATCAAAAGCCTTACCGTGTCTAGCTTCATCTTTTGCCATCTCGTGAACTGTGTCATGGATTGCATCAAGGTTTAGCTCTTTTGCACGTTTTGCAAGCTCAAATTTACCTAGAGTTGCACCGTTTTCAGCCTCTGTTCTTAGCTCTAGGTTCTTCTTTGTGCTGTCTGTTACAACTTCACCTAATAGCTCTGCGAATTTAGCTGCATGCTCTGCCTCTTCAAAAGCTGCTTTTTCCCAGTACATGCCTATTTCAGGGTAACCCTCTCTGTGAGCTACTCTAGCCATTGCTAGGTACATACCTACTTCTTTGCACTCGCCTTCAAAGTTTGCTCTTAGACCCTCGATAACATCTTCTGGTGCGCCATTAGCAATACCAACAACGTGCTCGGCTGCCCAAGTTTTTTCGCCTTCTACTACCTCTGAAAATTTAGTAGCTGGTGCCTTACATAGAGGACAAGCCTCTGGTGCTGCGTTTCCTGTGTGAACATAGCCACATACTTGACATACAAATTTTTTCATAATATTTTCCTCCAAATAATTTTTTTAGTTTTTACATTCAATGCAAATTCCTCTAAATAAAACCTCTTCACTCTTAATCTTTATATTATATTTTTCAGCCAATATATTTAAATTATTCTCGGTGAAAAAAGTTTCATCTATATCTATTATTGCACTACATTTTTCGCAAACAAAGTGTCCATGCGGTTCCATACAAGCGTCAAAATGTTCTTGCCCTGCAAAAGTGCCAACGCTTTTAAGTTTATTATCTTCACAAAACTTATTTATATTTCTGTAAACAGTTCCTAGACTTAAATTAGGATGCTCAGTTTTTAAAGTTTTATACACCCATTCTGCTGTTGGATGTACTTTTGTGTTTTGTAAAGCTTCTAATATAGCCACACGTTTTTTACTGTAATTTTCTTTAGCCATTATAAGCTCCTTTTGTGTACAAACTATATATCTTTTGTTTACAGCTATAGTATACCATATAAATTATAGTTTGTAAATAGTAATAATTATTATTTTTATTTTTTTCTCTTTTCACCTAAAATTTTAGTCAAAGCCTTTTGAGATTTGTTACTTGAGACACATATAACCTCATCGCCTGCCAATAATTTAGTCGAACCATTAGGAATTATAAACTCGTCATCTCTTGTTATAGATATCAAAAGCGAATCTTTAGGAAATTCAATATCTTTTAAGGCTACATTATTGTGTACTGTGTTCTGATCTAGCTTAAGTGTGCATATAGCTCCTTTACCCTTGCTTATGCTTGCTAGAAGGTGCATACTTCTTAAATCAGCCTCTTGCTCAATCATTTTTGTAATGATCTCTGTGCTACTCACAGCAAAGTCAATGCCTAATTGTCTAAATGTTTCTAGGTTTCTAGGGTCGCTTACTCTCGAGATAACTTTTTTCGCATGAAAATAAGTTTTTGCTAATTGAGACGCAACAATATTGTCCTGGTCGCTTCCTGTAACTACCATAAAGCAATCGCAGTCTTTTGTTCCTGCATTTTCAAGAACATTAACCCTGCTACAATCACCACAAATTACCTCTACTCCCAATTCATTTGCAATACTTTTACTTCTTGCCATGTCACGCTCAATAACACAAACAGAATTTCTTTTTTCTATCATAGCCTTTGCAAGATTTAAGCCAATCTTGCCACCACCTGCAATAACCGTCTTCATATGTATGACCTTGTCATTTTTGCCGCACATAATACGTTAAAAATTTCGGGCTTCTTCCCCGTGACTATCCTCTCGT
>CAYJER010000046.1:0-16728 GCA_964369225.1 uncultured Eubacteriales bacterium | reverse complement strand
CCCCTTTGTTAGTTTTTTAGGTCTAACTTTTGGGGGGCGGGTCATTTTGCCTAAGTTTCATAGGCGGATAATATCCGCCCCTACATGGATTTGTGGATTTTAACGAATTTGTTTTGAATCAAAAATCCTAATCAACACGTCTGGTCTCTGTGCCCTCCCGAAAGCTAGCGAATATCCATACTTCTCGGGAGGGCACAGAGAACCTCCCCTACAATCAAACATTAAGATTAAATATGTTTTCAGGCATGGTTTAAAAAAGTTAAGTGTAAATTTAACATAATATCCACCACTATTTTTTTGACGCAGGCGATAAAGTTTAAAGTTTTTAATAATTTTGTGTGCGAATTTGCCAGTCGGGGCTACCCGACAAAAGCCCCTCTTAATCATTAATATGATTAAGAGGGGCGAATAAAGACTTAAAGTCTAAATTATTTAGCTTTTAATGCTGCTTGTGCTGCTGCTAGTCTAGCGATTGGCACACGGAATGGTGAGCAAGATACATAGTCTAATCCAACATTATGGCAGAACTCAACAGTTGTTGGGTCACCACCGTGCTCTCCGCAGATACCGAAGTGCATTGTTGGGTTAGTTGTTTTAGCTAGGTCAACAGCCATTTTTACAAGTTTACCAACGCCGTTCTTATCGATACGTGCGAATGGATCATTCTCGTAAATTTTGTTTGCATAGTAAGAATCTAGGAACTTACCAGCGTCATCACGGCTAAAGCCGAATGTCATTTGTGTTAGGTCGTTAGTACCGAATGAGAAGAACTCAGCCTCTTTTGCGATCTCATCAGCTGTTAGAGCAGCTCTTGGGATCTCGATCATTGTACCAACTTCATATTTTAGCTCAACGCCAGCCTCTGCAATAACTGCATCTGCTGTAGCAACAACTGTTTTCTTAACGAAAGCAAGCTCTGCAACTTCGCCAACTAGTGGAATCATGATTTGTGGAACTACTGGAGCGTAGTCAGGGTTTGCCTTATTAACAGCTATAGCTGCTTTGATAACTGCCTTTGTTTGCATTGCTGCAATTTCAGGGTAAGTTACTGCTAGACGGCAACCACGGTGACCCATCATTGGGTTGAACTCATGTAGAGACTCGATAATATCTTTAATCTCTTGAACTGTTTTGCCTTGTGTGTTTGCTAGAAGCTCGATATCAGCCTCAGCTGTTGGAACGAACTCATGTAGAGGTGGATCTAAGAAACGAATTGTAACAGGGAAGCCCTTCATAACTGTGTAAAGTTGCTCGAAGTCACCTTGTTGCATTGGCTCAATTTTAGCTAGAGCAGCTTCTCTTTGCTCTACTGTGTCAGAACAGATCATCTCACGGATAGCAGCAATTCTGTCAGCCTCGAAGAACATATGCTCTGTACGGCAAAGACCAATACCTTGTGCGCCGAAAGAAACAGCTTGCTCAGCATCTGCTGGTGTATCTGCGTTTGTTCTAACTTTAAGTGTTCTGTATTTATCAGCTAACTCCATAATTCTGTTGAAGTCGCCACCGATTGAAGCTGGAACTGTTGGGATAGCACTACCGTATACATTACCTGTAGTACCGTCAAGTGACATATAGTCGCCCTCAACAAATGTTTGTCCGCCTAATGTGCATGTTTTGCCATGCTCGTCAATTTTAAGCTCTGTACAACCTGATACACAGCATGTACCCATACCACGAGCAACAACAGCTGCGTGAGATGTCATACCGCCACGTGCAGTTAAGATACCTTGTGAGTAGTGCATACCCTCGATATCCTCAGGTGATGTCTCTAGTCTAACTAGGATAACTGGCTCGCCTTTTTCGCCGTATACTACAGCATCTTCAGCTGTGAATACAACTTTACCACAAGCAGCTCCTGGAGAAGCAGCTAAAGCTCTTCCGATTGGAGTAGCAGCTTTTATTGCTTTAGCATCAAATTGTGGATGTAATAAAGCATCTAATTGCTTTGGATCTATCATTAATACAGCTTCTTCCTCTGTCTTCATGCCTTCGTCGATTAGGTCGCAAGCAATCTTTAAAGCAGCAGCTGCAGTTCTCTTACCATTTCTTGTTTGAAGCATGTAAAGTTTTCTATCTTCAATAGTAAACTCCATGTCTTGCATGTCGTGGTAGTGGTTCTCTAGTTTTTGGCAAGTTGCAACGAATTCGTTGTAAACTTCTGGCATGATTTTCTCAAGCTCTGAGATAGGTTGTGGAGTTCTGATACCAGCAACAACGTCTTCACCTTGTGCGTTGATTAGGAACTCACCCATAAGCTCTTTAGCACCAGTAGCTGGGTCACGGCTAAATGCAACACCTGTACCAGAATCATTATTCTTGTTACCAAAAGCCATCATTTGAACGTTAACAGCAGTACCCCATGAATATGGAATCTCGTTTTGCATTCTGTAGAAGTTAGCTCTTGGGTTATCCCATGATCTGAAAACAGCCTTAACAGCGCCCATAAGTTGCTCTTTAGGGTCAGCTGGGAAATCTGTGCCTAATTTTGCTTTGTATTCAGCTTTGAATTGGTTAGCTAGGTCTTTAAGGTCATCAGCTGTAAGCTCTGTATCCTCTGTAACGCCTTTAGCCTCTTTCATCTCGTCGATAAGCTCTTCAAAGTATTTCTTACCAACTTCCATAACAACGTCGCTGTACATTTGAATAAATCTTCTGTAGCAGTCGTAAGCCCATCTTGGGTTACCTGTTGCCTCAGCCATAGCCTCAACAACTTCGTCATTTAAGCCTAGGTTAAGGATAGTATCCATCATACCAGGCATAGATGCTCTAGCACCTGAACGAACTGATACTAATAGTGGATTCTCTTTATCACCGAACTTTTTGCCTACTGTCTCTTCCATCTTTGTGATGTTAGCCATGATTTCAGCTTGGATTGAGTCGTTGATTTTTCTGCCATCCTCATAATATTGAGTACAAGCCTCTGTAGAAATTGTAAAACCTTGTGGGATTGGTAATCCTAGTTTAGTCATTTCTGCAAGGTTTGCACCTTTACCGCCAAGAAGTTCTTTTTGAGAGCCGTCACCCTCAATAAATTGGTATACAAATTGTCTTTGATTCATTATTAAGAAGCCTCCATAATTTATTTCTAAAATTTAGTGTGGACACTTTAAGGTTAAAAAACCATGTTTTGTGTCTCTGAAAGATATTATAACAAAGAATTATGAATAATTCTATAGTTTTTTAAAATTTTTTTTAAAAAAATTGAATTTTTTACCTTTTTTATAATATTAGTAATAAAAAAGGCTTTTTATACTTGTAATATGATTAAATATCTGTCATAATATCATAAATGTAGTGAATAGTGAAGAGGTAAGAGTGAAGAGATTGTGCGTTTTTTAAATTAGTCACTCACCGTTCACCATTAGTTTTTAGTTCATATTAATTTCGGAGGTCTAAATGTTTGCAAACAAATCAAGTTACGATTTTATAGTTGTGGGGTTAGGTAATCCCGGTAAAAAGTACGAATTGACACGCCATAATGCAGGCTTTATTGCATTAGATTTTATAGCAGAAAAATATAATGCTAAAATAAATAAGTTAAAATTTAAAAGCCTTATAGGTGACTGTGTAATTGCTAATAAAAAAGTTCTTTTATTAAAACCAGATACATTTATGAATTTATCTGGTGAAGCTGTTACTCAGGCGATGAATTTCTACAAAATTCCCCCAGAGAATGTGATTATAATATTAGATGACATAAGCCTTGATGTTTCTAGAATGCGAATTAGAAGAAAGGGAAGCGACGGCGGACAAAATGGAATGAAAAATATCATTTACTTAAGCGGAAAAGATAATTTTCCTCGTGTGAAAATTGGTATAGGAAAAAAACCTCACCCTGAATATGATTTAGCTGACTGGGTTTTATCAAAATTTACTGATAAAGAAAAAGATGATATAGGAAAAGTGTGTAATGACACGGTGTCTGCTGTAGAACTTATGGTTTCAGGGCAGTTTGACAAGGCTATGAACCTTTATAATTCTTAAAGGATGTGTATATGAAATTTTTATTAGAAAACTTAAAAAACAATAAACAGTACAGGGACTTATCTTCAGCTGTGAAGAATTTCGAGGTTCCTGCTATTGTCACGGGATTATCTTCTATTCATAAGTCTGCTATAGTTTCAGCTCTTGCTAAAGAACATAGTAAAAAAGTGTTGTATCTATGTTCTGACGAGGCTGAATGCTATAAACTTATGACAGATTTAAACGAACTTTCGTTAAAGTCTGTGTTTTACCCTGTTAGAGATTTTACTTTGCGTGACACTGTTGGTAGTTCTCATGAGTTTGAAAGACAAAGGCTTGAAGTTCTTGACAGATTAATTAATGGGGCAATCGACTGTGTTGTAGCAACAATTGAATCTGCGATGCAGTTTACAATTCCTCAAAATGAATTAAAGTCAAGGACAGTAGAGATTAAGGCTGGAGATGAAATAATTCAGAAAAAATTGATAGAAACTTTGGTTTATTGTGGATATGAAAATTCATCACAGGTTGAGGGTGTAGGACAATTCAGCCACAGAGGTGGAATTATAGACTTTTTTCCGCCGGGAAGTGATAAGCCTATAAGACTAGAATTTTGGGGCGACGAAATAGACACGATTTCAAGTTTTGATATCGAGACTCAAAGAAGAGGCGAGAGTTTAGACTCTGTTAGAATTAGCCCTTGTGTAGAGGTAATTCCAAACAACACAAAACAACTAGTCTTGAAAATGAGAGAACTACAAAATTCAATAAAAGGTAAATCAGCAGTAGTAGCAAAACCTATAATAGAAAAAGAAATTAAAAAGCTAGAAGATGGTCTGCATTTAGCTTGTTTAGATAAGTATATCTCATTGGTTTATGAAAATCCTGTCACACTTTTTGATTATTTTAACAGAGATAATTCTTTTATAGTGCTATCAGAAGGCTCTAAAATAAGAGAAAAGGCAAAAACTGTAAACTGGCAATGGAGCGAGGATATAAAAGCTATGCTGACAGAAGGTGTTCTGTGCAAGGGGCTTGATAAGTATTCTCAAGACTGGGTATATGTACTAAAAAAAGCAGAAGAATTACCATCTTTACACCTAGATAATTTTGCTAGAGGAACATATGAGATACCTACAAAGACACTTATAAACATGAATGTTAAGCAGTTGTCTTTATGGGGCGGAAGCACAGAACTTTTAAAGGATGACATTAACGCTCATTTATCAATCAAACAACGTATTGTAGTTCTTGCCGGAACTGAAAGATCTGCTAAAGTTTTAGCAGAAGACCTAAAAGCACAGGGAATTCCTTGTGGATTTATTGAAACTTTCAGCGTTGTACAAAAGGGAACTGTTGTTATAACTACAGGTGGACTTAGTGCGGGCTTTGAAATTGACGATTTAGTTGTCATTTCTCAAGGTAGAATTAACTCGTCTACTCAAGAGAAAAAGAAAAAGAAAAAAGATAAAAATACAAAAGAGATTTACAGTCTTGCTGAATTATCTATGGGTGACTATGTTGTGCATAACACTCATGGAATAGGTCTGTTTTTAGGCATTCACAAGATGGAAGTAGGCGGAATTTTAAAAGACTATATTAAAATTGAA
This sequence comes from uncultured Eubacteriales bacterium, assembly GCA_964369225.1. Lineage (GTDB taxonomy): Bacteria > Bacillota > Clostridia > Oscillospirales > Acutalibacteraceae > SIG603. Next base: position 11,152 of record CAYJER010000046.1, on the reverse strand, counting down.
TACGCAAAAAGTGACACACTTTATGTTCCAGTAACTCAACTTGACATGGTTGGTAAATACATAGGCCCACGTGAAGACAGCTCTATTAAACTTCATAGATTAGGCGGAACAGAGTGGCAAAAGGCAAAGACAAAGGTTAAATCCGCTGTAAAAGACATTGCAAAAGAACTAATTAAACTTTATGCCGAAAGGATGAACAAAAAAGGATTTGCATTCCCAGAGGATAACGAGTGGCAAAGAGATTTTGAGGCTCATTTTGAGTACAACGAGACAGACGACCAATTACGCTGTATAGAAGAGATTAAATCAGACATGGAGTCTATAGTTCCTATGGATAGACTGCTTTGCGGTGACGTTGGATTTGGTAAGACAGAAGTAGCTTTTAGGGCGGCGTTTAAATGTATTACAGCAGGAAAACAATGTGCTATTTTAGTTCCGACTACAATTTTAGCATGGCAACATTTCCAAAATGTAATAAAGAGAATGGATGCTTTTCCTGTAAGTATTGAACTTTTATCAAGGTTTAGAACAGCTGGGCAACAAAGTGAAATTCTAAGAAAAATTAAAGATGGTTCTGTTGATATTGTAGTAGGCACACACAGGCTTATATCAAAGGATGTAAAGTTTAAAGACCTAGGCTTAGCAATAGTTGATGAGGAACAACGTTTTGGAGTGGCACAAAAAGAGCGACTAAAACAAGCTTGTAAGGATGTAGATTTCTTAACGTTATCGGCGACACCTATTCCAAGAACTCTAAGCATGGCTATGTCAGGCATAAGAGACATGTCGTTAATTGAGGAAGCTCCACACGACAGACACCCTGTTCACACATATGTTTTAGAGCATGATTTAGGAATTATCGCAGATGCTTTAAGAAAAGAGCTAAGAAGAGGTGGGCAAGCGTATTATATTCACAATGATATTGCTACTCTTAAAGGAGTAGCCGCTAAAATTCAGTCGCTAATTCCCGAGATTAGAATAGCTGTTGCACATGGAAAAATGGCGGAGGATGAATTATCCGAAACATGGAGACAGCTAATGGAACAAGAAATAGATCTACTTATCTGCACAACTATAATTGAAACAGGTGTAGACGTTGCAAATGTAAACACCTTGATTATTGATAATGCCGATAGAATGGGTCTTTCACAGCTTCATCAGATTAGAGGTAGGGTAGGAAGAAGTAACAGAAGAGCCTATGCGTATTTTACTTACACACCTAACAAAACATTGACGGAGATTTCTCAAAAAAGGCTTTCAGCAATAAGAGAGTTTACAGAGTTTGGCAGTGGGTTTAAGATTGCAATGCGTGACTTAGAGATTAGAGGCGCTGGAAATATCTTAGGCGGCGAACAACATGGACACATGGAAAGTGTTGGATATGATATGTATTTAAAACTGTTAAATCAGGCAGTTTCATTGATGAAAGGCGAAGAGCCACAGCAAGAAAGTTGTGATTGTAGCATAGACTTGCCTATCAATGCACATATCCCTGAAAGATATATAGATAGCATTCAAACAAGATTAGAAGTATATAAAAAGATTGCAGACATTAAGAGTTACGACGACTCAATAGATGTAACAGATGAGTTAATAGATAGATTTGGAGAGCCACCAGCGGCAGTTCAAGGATTGATTGACATAGCACTTTTAAGAAATATAGCGTCATCTATGTTTATAAAAGAAGTAAAGCAACAAAACACCAGTTTATTACTTTATTTAGAAAAAATTGATATGGAAAAAGTATCAAAACTAACAGAGAAGATGAAAGGCAGAGTTTTATTAAGTGCAGGAGCAAGCCCGTATATCAGCATTAACACGTTAAAACAAAAACCACTAGATGTATTAGAAGATGCGCTTAAAATAATGCAGTGAAATATTAGTTGATTAAATTTCACAAATTTTGTAGGGGCGACCTGTGGTCGTCCGAAGATTTAGTAAAAACTCCTACAAATAAAAAGTTTAAAATTATTTTAAATTACTATTGACTTTTATATATTTATAAAGTAGAATATAGTAAATTTTAGGCGGTGGAGGTCCAAAATGAAAGACAAATTTTTAACAAGAGAAGAAGTATGCAAGGTAATTAACGGAGAAGGAAACGCAAGAAGAGTTCCTATGGCTATACATTTTTGGTCGAATTTAGGCAGATTTTCACAAAAAGCTCGTGAGGAATTTACTAAGGTTTATGAGCAATTTCCATGCGATATTCATAATATAAACCTAGTTATGCCAGATGTATATAAGTTTGAAGAAAATCAAGAGAAGCAAACCTGGGTAAATAAGATGAAACCCGAGGTAATTAAGGCACTTGATTCTAACAATGCTATTGACTTTGATGTTGATGATATCGACGATATTATTGCAAATTTCCCTAACCCAAACGATAAATTTATCTACCCAGAAAACCCAGAAAATGATGGCAGATACAGACTAGGAACATGGTTTTACTGCTTTTTTGAGAGATTGTGGTCACTAAGAGGCATGGAAAATTCACTTTGTGACTTCTATGAGCATCCAGATGAAATACATAAAATGTTTTCAGCATTGACAGAGTTTTACAAAACGCTTATGACTAACGCAAAGCAAAAATATAATTTAGACGGCATGTTTACAAGTGATGACATTGGAACACAGACTTCACCATTTTTCTCTCAGGAGATTTTTGAGGAGTTTTTTAAGCCGTATTACAAGCAATTAATTGATCACGCTCATAGCCTTGGAATGCACTTTTGGCTACATACTTGTGGGCATATCTTGCCATATATTAAAGATTTTGTAGAGATTGGTCTTGATGTAATTCATCCAATTCAAAAGTACACAATGGACGAAAAAGAAGTAGCTTTTAAGCACGGAAACGACATCTGTATTTGGGGCGGATTTGATGTTCAGCAGACTATCCCTTATGGAACTGCTGACGATGTTCGAGAAGAAGTTAGGTTTATGATGGATACCTATGTTAGAGAAAATGGTAGATTTATTCTGACAGCCGGTAACGGTTTCACAGAGGATACTCCTATTGATAGCCTTTATGCCTTGCTTGATGAAGCCTTAAACTATGGAACACAAAAAATTGCTGAAATTAATAATTCAAAATAATTGACAAATACTACATTTAGTGATATAATGTAGGCATAAATGAATACAACCTTATCAAGAGTAGTGGAGGGGACAGGCCCGTTGAAGCTCAGCAACCTAACCTTAAGGAAAGGTGCTAAATCCTGCGGTTTTACCGAAAGATGAGGATAATTATAATCCTCCATTTTTATGGGGGATTTTTATTTTATGAAAGAAGGAAAAAGTTTGAAAAATAAAAGAGAAAGGACAGTCACGGGGGAATAATCCCGAAATTTTTATCGCATTTTGTGCGGCAAAAATGACAAGGTCATAAAAATGTCAAAATATTTATTTACATCTGAATCAGTAACAGAGGGGCATCCTGATAAAGTTTGCGACCAAATTTCTGACGCTGTTTTAGATGCTATCTTAGAGCAAGATAAAGAGGCTCATGTTGCTTGTGAAGTTACAGCTACAACAGGTGTTGTACATGTTATGGGCGAAATTTCAACAAGTTGTTATGTAGATATTAGCTCTATTGCAAGAGAGGTGCTTATTGATATCGGTTATGATAACGGTGAGTGTGGCTTTAACGGAAATAACTGTGCTGTGTTGTCTTCGATAGATGTTCAATCAGCAGATATTGCATTGGGTGTTAATAAGTCTTACGAGAGCCAAAACGGGCAAGCTGTAGACGAAAATGACCTAATAGGTGCAGGCGATCAAGGAATGATGTTTGGTTATGCTTGTGATGAAACAGCTGAATACATGCCTCTTGCAATTTCACTTTCACATAAATTAGCTAAGAGACTTACAAAGGTTAGAAAAAATGGAACTCTTAAATATTTAAGACCAGACGGCAAAACTCAAGTTACAGTTGAGTACGATGGTGATGAAGTTAAGAGAATTGATACAGTTGTTATCTCAACTCAACATGACGAGGATGTATCAGTAAGCCAAATTAGAAAAGACATGATAAACCATGTTGTAAAAAAGATTATTCCAGAAGATTTAATAGACGAGAACACAAAGTTCTTTATTAACCCTACAGGTAGATTTGTTATTGGTGGACCAGTTGGCGATAGCGGTCTTACAGGCAGAAAAATTATTGTTGATACTTACGGTGGCTATGGCAGACACGGCGGCGGTGCTTTCTCTGGAAAAGACCCAACTAAGGTTGATAGATCAGCAGCTTATGCAGCTAGATATGTAGCTAAAAACATTGTAGCTGCTGGACTTGCTAAGAAATGCGAAATTCAACTTTCATATGCTATTGGTGTGGCTCACCCTGTTTCAATTATGGTTGAGACTTTCGGCACAGGAAAATACGACAACGCTAAATTAGCAGAAGCAGTAAATGCTATATTCGACTTAAGACCAGCGTGTATTATCAAGACACTAGAACTTAAAAACCCTATTTATAGAAAACTTGCAGCCTATGGACATATGGGACGTGAGGACTTAGGTGTTAATTGGGAAAAAACAGATAAAGTTGAAGAGATTAAGGCATACTTTAACTAATATAAAAATATAGCTGTCGCTAAGAGGTTTAACCTTTTGCGACAGCGTTTTTTTATTAATTATTGATGAAGTTGCTAATCAAAATTTCTTGAGAAGAATTGAATCAAATGCCTAAGTTATAAATTATCTGTAACCATAATAACCAGTGCGGTGATGTCGTCGCTGTGGCCGTCGTTTCTGTTGCGTTTAGCGTATCCTACAATGTCTTTTGCTAGTATATTTGGGTCGGTATCCATAAAATTAAATACAGTTTCTTCAAGCCAGTCTTGTCCTAATGCGGTTACGCCGTCTGAAACAAGGCATATAATATCGCCAACCTTTAGAGTTTCAGAACTCATGTCAAACTTTACATCTTGAACTATTCCTATTGGAAGAGAATTTTTCTCTATGAAAATGACTTTCTTACCTCTTCTTATTACGCTTAAGGCGGCTCCTGCTTTTCTAAACTCACATATACCGCTGAATAGATCTAGTGTAGCTATGTCAACAGTTGCTAGGGTTTCATCCTCGCTTTTTGCCATTAATGCAGAATTTATAAGCCTTAGTGCAGTGTCATAGCCCATGCCAGCCTTTAAAAGAGACTCCATGACAGTAGAAGCCATAGTTCCATCCACGGCGGCTAGTCCACCTGTGCCCATTCCGTCACAAATTATTGAAATATATTTACCTTGTCCGTCATAAAAAGTTGATACACTGTCACCACAAAGTTTATCGGCAGAGCTTTGAGCTAATCCAACAGAGACTTCAAGCACAGATTTTTGACACATGGTTATCTTGCAAGTGTTTTCGGCTAGGCTGATACATGGGGCAGAGAAAGCTTTTCCACATGCCCTTGAAATTTCACGAGTAAGTTTAACTTTGTTGATTTTAGACTTGTCCTCTCGGTCTATCTCGCATTCAATTATAATTTTGCCGTGGTTGTCTCGTCTTGATGAAATTTCATAGGAGTAAATCTCGAATTTCCTAAATACAAGCTCTACTTTTTCACTGATTTCATCGTCGAAGCCTTCATACTGTGAAACGTCGTTTGCCATGTCTGTAAGCATTGCAGAGGTTACCTTAAACTGTTCGCCAGCTATGTCTCTAAAATTTGCCATTCTTATTTCTTCACGTTGTTTCGCTAGGAATAAGCGATAATACTTATTTATGCTTTCACGCATTTCTCCTACACGGTTACATCTTTTTCTGAATTTTTCGTTAAAGTCATTGTTTTCAAGTTTGTCTTTTGACTTAAGTGGAGCGGTAAGTTCACAGAAATATTTAATGGTTTCATCTTTATTTTTGCTCCAACACAATGCCCTCATTCCACAAGCGGCGCATATTTCAGCGGCTGATTTATTGTAAACCTGTGTCACGTTAGCGCTTGTGCTGTTAGTTAGTTTTTCTGAAATTTCGGTTACTGTTTGTGAAACTCCAAGTAATGCCCTTGAGCTATGATTAAGTTTCATTATAATATTGCTCTTCATAGAGTTTTCAGAGTAACTATCTTTTTTAAGGTTGAAAAACTCCTTGAAAATATTAGTTTCGGGTAAAACCATAAAAATGACAGAAGCAATTGCTACTTCTACTACAGAGTCAAACACGTTTGTCATGTCGCTTATCTGTAATGATGCCACGCCGTGAGCTACTATAAATGCGATTGTAGACAAAAATTTATTTGAGGAGAAAATTCCAGCCATTAGTCCACCTAAACCGTAAGCACCAGATAAATATGAAAGACCTAAACTAGATAATCCGCTTATTGCGCCGGCAGATACTCCAGAAATAGCTCCACCGGCTATAGAGCCAGCTCTGGCTGATATTAAAATAAATAGAACCATAAGTATTCTTCCGATGGATATAGTTAAAATTTCAATTTCGCTTAAAGATAGAATGACTATAGCAAATGCAACAGATAAACTTGCAATTCCTACATTGTCAAGTTTCATTCTATAACGACGTTTTGTGAATATGGTAATGCCTTTATTAAAGAAAAATGCTGAGCCAGCTGCTAAAAAGCTTTCGGCTAAGTAAAGTGCCAGTGTTGGGGCTGCTGAATTGTTTATTAGAGCTAGAATTACACCTGTTGCACAAAGTGGCACAAATGCGATTGTGGGTGCGAAAAAGTCGTTGTTGTTTAGTTTCTTAAGTTCTGCTAACGCCCATCTAAGTGCTGCTACTGTTCCAAGTACAATAATGTATCTAAATGGCAGATATGCAGGACTAGGCAGTAAATAGCCTATTGCAGAGCCTAATGCAGATACAATTAGCATGTTTTTAGGTACTGCTGCAACAAATGCTATAGAGAATGGGGCGTATTTCCCAAATGCAACCGCCTGAGTAGTTACAAGTGAAATTAAGAAATGAGCCAAAAAGAAAATTATCTTTACTGCTATTTCTTTAGAGATTAAGTTTTGGATTTTTTGAAAAAATCCTAAAAATGTTTTAAATTCCAAATTTAACACCTTCCTTATCTTTATACATTAAGATATAAATTATTATAAGGTATTAAGAGTGAATTTACTGTCTTTTTACGCTGAGGTTTTTTGTAAGTAAATGCTGAAATGAGACTTAGAATCTGTGAGATTTGTGAGACTTGCAGTAGTGTAGACGCATTAAATATATTATTTGAGATTGTAATAATAATAGTAGAGTGTTTAGGGTTTTAGGAAAAAAATAGGGAAAACCCTGTTGAGTGTTTTCCCTAAATGAGTATTAAAGTGGTTAAACGATAACTACTTTATATTCTTTATCGTCTGAAACAGTTAGCTTTGAAGATTTGTCGTCCCATGTGAATTTTGTCATGCTGTAGTCGCCTTTTTCGTAATCGTAGCCATCACCGCTATCTTGATAAAGATTGAAACTGCAATCCTTGCCTTTATAAACATGAACTGTAATCTCGGCATTTTTAAGCTCGGCTGTGCTTTGTAATGGGTTAGTCATTGGAATAATGCTACCAGCTTTTACAAATAGTGGCATTTGGTTAAGAGTAAGCTCTACACTTATAGTTTGGCCGCCCTCGTAGAATTTACCACTATAGAAATCATACCATCCACAAGATTTTGGGAGATAAACTTCTTTAAATCTTTGTGGGTTTTCTATTTTTGTAGAATTAGCATTGTAGTACATTGGCTCTGTAACAGGGCAAACTAAAAAGCTGTCACCAAACATATATGAGTCTGTTGATTCGCATGCTTTTTCATCGTTTGCAAAGTCAAACGCTAAAAGTCTCATCATTGTGTAGTCTTCTAGGTGAATTTTTCCTGCTAGTGAATAGATGTAAGGTAATAGTGAATATCTTAGCTTGTTTGCCTCTACCATTGCATCATAGAACATATGATTTTCTTCATCATCAAAAAGCCACATTTCACGTCTAACATCTGTTCCGTGACTTCTAAATATTGGTAAGAATGCACCGAATTGATACCAACGAGTAAACAACTCTCTATAGCCTAAATCGTCAAGACCCTCTGTATAATCGCCGTTCCAGAACCAGTTTTCAGCCTTTTTAACAAAGAAAGCACCTATATCAAGTGTCCAATATGGAATACCAGCAGCACAGAAATTAAGACCGGCTGTGATTTGCTTTTTCATTGTGTCCCAGCTAGCCATTGTGTCACCGCTCCAAAAGATAGTTCCGTATCTTTGTGCGCCAGTAAATGCAGCTCTAGTAAGATTTGTAACTCTTTTGCATTCGCAACAAGATCTTTGACCCTCGTATATTGCCTGTGCGTGAACTAGTGGATAGCCATTTACGTTTTCGGCTGTCATAAATTTTGACATTGTATTAAAGTAGTTTGAGTGCATTATTGCAGATTGCGCCTTAAACTGACTTCCCCATTCAGGAGTGCTAGGCTCGCTTGAGTCACACCACCAAGAGTCAATTCCGTGCTTAAATAAGCCCTCTTCAGTTTGCTTCCAATATAGTTTGCGTGCATCTTCATTGAATGCGTCGTACACTTCACTAGCTGGTAAGAATAAGTTTTTATCTGTAAATTCTTTGTGGTTTTCAGTGCCATATCGCATGTTAGGCCAAATAGAAAGCATGAATTTTACATCCATGTCATGTAGATCATCTATCATCTTTGTAGGGTTTGGAAATCTCTCTAAGTCAAATGTTTTTTGTCCCCAACCGTCTCCAGCCCATGAGTGCCAGTCTAAAATAATTGTGTCTATTCCTATGTTTCTGTCTCTATAGCCTTTTGCTATTTCTAGCATTTCTGCTCCTGTTTCATATCTTTCTTGAGACTGCATAAATCCGAATGCCCAAAGAGGAAGCATGCTGGCTTTTCCTGTTAAAAATCTGTAGCCACTTACAAGCTTGTCGAAATTATCGCCTGCAATAAAATAGAAATCCATTGCTATGTCTGCATCTGTGTAGAAATATGTACCGCATTTTGTGTCACTGAAAATAGCTGTGCTACCTGTTGAGAATAACATTCCATATCCATTAGTTGAAAGGAGCATAGGAACAGGTATTTTAAGGTTTGCCTGATGAAGATATTGTGTAGTGCCTCTTAAGTTTAAGGCACCTTCTTCAAATTGACCCAAACCGTAAATTTTTTCGTCATCTGTAAATTCAAGATTAAGTCTTGTTCTGTAAAGTTTTCTGTCAAAGATAGTGTTAGTCTCTTTAATACTTCTCTTTTTGCCATCAGGAGTATCAATCTCTTCAATTTTTGTACTTTCGTCAACAACTGTTTTGTAAGAGTCAAATTCGCCAAGTTCACGGCTGTCACGATCTCTTTCTGAAAGAAGTAACTTGCCAGAATTGTCGTAATACTTGATGCTTGCAGTTGCCTTGTTGACTTCTACAGTCAATTTGCTTGTTGTAAGTTTAACGAAATTCTCGTCATCTGAAAAACTCCAGTCACTAAAATCATTCTCTTTTAGTATACCAATTCCTAGAAATTCTTCTAGTTTATCTAGTTGAGTGTAAGTTACTCTTACAATGTTTTCACTTTGTGGTTTAAGCTTTAAAATTCCTAGATCTGAACGAATAAACAATGCGTTTTCAATACGTTCGACTGTGTGAATTTTGCATAATTTTTTAATTTTTGCATTAAGCATAATATTTCTCCTTTTAATATTGCTTTTCTTATTTTTGTGTGCTATAATACCCTAAAAGTTAAAGTTAGTATACAACATTAAAATAAAAAAATCAATAGAAAGAAGAAAAAATTATGAATAACGATGTTAAAATTTTAAGAGCATTGGCTCAAGACTATTTTGAAGCATCTCAAGCTGAAAGAAACGCTAGAAGCAGACAGCTACACACAGCAGTAAACGACCTAAAAATGATTCGACCTGTAGTGCTAATTGATGAAATTCCATGGAGCGAAATGAACTTTGATGGCTCACTTACTCTAAAATGTGAAGACCCATTTTTTAGAAGTGTAGAGGACAATATCAGAAAAACTTTGTATAAGTTTAAACATTGCCCAGCCGATATGATAGTACAACCATTTTTAAGTGTTGAGAAAATTATTGAACACAGTAGCATGGGTGTAGATGTTAAAGAGGAGATTTTAGCTACAGAAGACGACAAAAATAATATTGTTGCGCATGAGTATGTTGACCAATTTGAAGATGATGACTCTGTTAAACTGATTAAAGATGTAGTGGTTACATATAAAAAAGAAGAGACAATGGCAAGATATCAAAAATTAGCTGAGGCAGTAGGAGACATTATACCAGTAAGGCTTTCTGGTATTCCTTATTTTGGTGTTGTTACGTGGGATTTAATCTCAAGACTGCGTGGAGTTACTCCTTTATTAGTTGATTTAGTTGACAGACCAGAGTTTTGCCATGAGTTAGTAGAACGTTTGACACAGCTAAAAGAAAGTGCCTTAGCTCAATATGAGGAGCTAAGTTTATTTGATAATGATCCACTTCATCTTCATTGCACATCTACACTTTGTAGTGATATTGAAAAGGCTAAGAACGGTGAAAACTTAACAAGAAACAATGTATGGGGAAGAGGAGCTGCACAAATATTTGCCTCTGTTGGCAAGGGCATGCACGATGAGTACGACATTGAGTATATGAAGAGAACAGTAGGCGCTTGCTCAAAAGTATATTATGGTTGCTGTGAACCACTTGATAAGAAAATTGACATAGTTGAAAAAATACCTAACCTTAGAAAAATTTCAATTACTCCGTGGGCAGATGTAAATGTAGCGGCAGAGATTATTGGTAAAAAATATGCTATAGCAAGTAAGCCGAATCCTGCGTCAGTTGCGGTATCTTCTTTAGAGCATGACGTTTTAAGAAAAGAACTTAAGACAATATTAGATGCTTGCAAGGCTAATTCTTGTTCTTTTGAATTAACACTTAAAGATATTAGCACTTGTGGCAAGAGACCAGAAAATATATTTGAGTGGGAAAAAATAGCTATGGAGATGGTAAATAGCTACTAATTTTAACAAATTGAATAAAATTTGGTTCTAAACTGTATGATTATACGGTATTAGAGCCTTTTTTTGTATGAATTGTTCTAATTAAATTTGACAAAATATTAAGTTTTTGTATTTGCTTGATATGTTATGATACAATTGATAGGTGACAAATAAAAAAGAAAATAGGCTCCAAATAT
>CAYJER010000045.1:0-17417 GCA_964369225.1 uncultured Eubacteriales bacterium | reverse complement strand
CGGGACGGAAAACCCGTCCCCTACATTAATTTGTGCGTTTTAACGAATTAATTTTAAGTTCAAAATCCTAAGAGGCACGTCTGAACGGAGACCCTCCCCTACAAAATTTATCAAATTTATTTTTAATCCATAAATAATATTAATTTAAAAAGACTTTAATCAAAAAATCCGCAAGGATTTTCGCATAAACTTTTCACTATTCATTTTTCACTTTTCACTAAGTTTTAAAAGTTGAGATTCTCCCCTTCATTTAATAGTTTATATATTATTGCAGATTATGTCTCCCATTTCAGAGCAAGAAATAAAGTTCTTTGAGTCTAAATCAGCTGTTCTGTAGCCGTCGTCTAAAGCCTTAGCAACAGCCATTTCTATAGCTTTTGCAGCCTCATCTTGATTAAGAGAGTCTCTTAGCATCATAGCTACTGAAAGAATTGTAGCGATTGGGTTAGCCTTATTTTGACCTGCGATATCAGGAGCAGATCCGTGAATTGGCTCATATAAACCTCTTGTTCCGTCACCCATAGAAGATGATGGAAGTATTCCTATAGAACCTGTAATCATTGCAGCCTCGTCTGATAAAATGTCGCCGAACATATTGTTAGCTAGAACAACATCAAATTGAGCTGGATTTTTAACTAACTGCATAGCTGCGTTATCAACTAGCATGTCAGTAACTGTAACTTCTGGATAGTCTTTAGCCATCTCGTGAACTGTCTCTCTCCAAATTCTTGAACTCTCAAGAACGTTTGCCTTGTCTATGCTGATAAGGTTTTTCTTTCTCTTCATAGCCATTTCATAGGCAATTTTTGCAATTCTCTTAACTTCTAACACGCTGTAGCAGTCTGTGTCATAGGCTTCAGGACCCATAGCGCCCTCACGTCTGCCACGCTCGCCAAAATAGATACCGCCTGTTAGCTCTCTAACTACAAAAATATCTATTCCATTTTCTGCAATGTCTGTTCTTAATGGACAAGCATCTTTAAGTGATTGGAAAAGCACAGCTGGACGAATATTTGCATATAATCCTAAAGCTTTTCTAATTCCTAGAAGACCTGTTTCTGGTCTTTGTGCTGGAGCTAGTTTATCCCACTTAGGGCCACCAACTGCACCTAGCATAACAGCATCACTGTTTAAGCATACATCAATTGTCTCTTGTGGAAGTGGTGAACCTGTAGCATCTACAGCACAACCGCCTATAAGAACATCTGTGTACTCAAATTCTAAAGAGAATTTCTCTGATATTTTGCTTAGAACCTTAAGGCTCTCGTTAATTACTTCTGGGCCTATTCCGTCGCCCCTCATAACAGCTATTTTATACATCATATGACCTTGTCATCTTTACCACACATACTGCGATAAAAATTCGGGTTTGTTCCCCGTGACTAACCTTTCTTTATTGTTATTAATTATTTTGACCTTGTCACTACTAAAACTTTACAACTGATTGTAGGGGAGGGTCTGGGTGCAGACGTGCCTCTTAGGAAAATTTAGCCATGTAGGGGCGGATATTATCCGCCTATAAAGTCTGTAATTTTGCCTAAATTTCTTAGGCGGATAATATCCGCCCCTACAATATAATTTCTGCGTTTCACGAATTAATTTTAAACCAACAAACGTAAGAGGCTCGTTTACTTTAAGTCCTCTGCAATTGATTTTAATAGACCACCACAATTAATTATGTGTTGAATTTCTTTTGGGAATGGAGGTATAGCAAATTCTTTACCCTTATTCTCGATTTTAAGCACGCCTTTATCTAGATCGAAACTAGCTGTGTCGCCCTCTTCAACCTCGTTTACAAAATCCTCGCACTCAACAATTGCAAGACCTATGTTTATAGCGTTTCTATAGAAAATTCTTGCAAAACTCTTAGCAACAACTATTGAAATTCCGCTAGCCTTTATAGCTATTGGAGCATGCTCTCTTGAAGAACCACAACCAAAGTTTTTGCCACCAACCATAATGTCGCCATCTTCAACCTTGTTTACAAACTCTGTGTCTATGTCTTCCATACAGTGAGCTGCAAGCTCTTTATGGTCTGATGTATTTAAGTATCTAGCTGGGATTATTACGTCTGTATCTATATTATCTCCGTATTTAATTACTTTCATAAATTAAGCCTCCTTTGGTGCTGATAGTTTACCGTCTATTGCACTTTGAGCTGCAACAGCCGGACTTGCTAGGTAGATTTCAGATGTTACATCGCCCATTCTACCAACAAAGTTTCTGTTAGTTGTAGCAACTGCTCTCTCGCCAGCTGCTAAAATTCCCATATGTCCGCCTAGGCATGGTCCACATGTTGGAGTAGAAACGATTGCTCCTGCCTCGATAAATGCCTTTAGATAGCCTAGCTCCATAGCCTCAAGATAAATCTTTTGAGTAGCTGGGATAACTATGCAACGTACATTTTTATGTACTTTTTTGCCGTTTAGAATGTCATAAGCTATCTTCATGTCTGAAAGTCTTCCGTTTGTGCATGAACCAATAACTACTTGATCTATTTCAATGTCGCCAAAATCTTTTGGTGTTCTTGTGTTTTCAGGAAGATGTGGGAAAGATACTGTAGGCTCTATCTTAGATAAATCTATGTCGATAGTTCTTACATACTCTGCATCTGCGTCTGGCTCGAACACTTCATACTCTAAACCTTTTTCATCCATATATGCCCTTGCAATTTCATCAACTATGAAAATACCGTTTTTAGCACCAGCTTCAATAGCCATGTTTGCAATACATAGTCTGTCATCCATTGTTAAATTCTTAATTCCATCGCCCATAAATTCCATTGATTTGTACAATGCACCATCAACACCTATAAGACCAATGATGTGTAAAATTACGTCTTTACCGCTGATATAAGGGCTTCTAAATTCGCCTGTAACATTAAATTTTATAGCCTCTGGAACTTTAAACCACGCTTTTCCGCTTGCCATACCAGCTGCCATATCAGTAGAACCAACACCTGTTGAGAATGCACCTAATGCACCGTATGTACATGTGTGTGAGTCTGCACCTATAACAACATCGCCAGCTTTTACAAGACCTTTTTCAGGTAATAGGGCATGTTCAATTCCCATGTCGCCAACGTCAAAAAAGTTTTTAATGTCGTATTGATTAGCAAAAGTTCTGCAAGCTTTACATTGCTCAGCAGCTTTAATATCTTTATTTGGTGCAAAGTGATCCATTACAAGAGAAATTTTCTCTGAATCGAAAACCTCTGTAAGTCCTGCTTTTTTAAATTCGTTAATTGCAACAGGAGCTGTGATATCGTTTGCTAAAACCATTGAAAGTTTAGCTGATATTAATTGTCCTGCTTTGACAGAGTCTAACCCAGCTGCTTTAGCTAGGATTTTCTGTGTCATTGTCATCATATATTTGTCCTCCATGTTTTGATTATTGTTTTAGTTTCAACATTAATTGATTAAAACTTATAAATTAATGTAGGGGACGGGTTTTCCGTCCCGTGGCAAGTTAGCTAAAACCGTTAGTTTTTTCGGGACGGAAAACCCGTCCCCTACAGTTTGTTTGGTTATTATTTTAAATCTATTTCTTGTGAATAAATATCTTTTCCTATTAAATCGATAACTTTTTTATATCCGCTTGTGTCGCTAAATTTTGTCTTTAGTGATGTTGGAATTAAAGTGATTTTTGATCTATCAGGATTTTCTTTTAAAAAAGTGTTTACAGCCGGTGGATATTTGCCAGCCCAAACAGGAAAAACCAATACTATTTCATCATTTTCTTGCGGTTTTTCATAACTTATATTGGCAAGGTCTTTCTTTGATGCTTTTGCTCCGCCCTTGATAAAACCGAATGCACCTTTCCAGTTTATTCCGTCGTCTATTTTAAAGACAGGACAAGAATATTTTTCTGATAATTTTTTAGCCACAATCTCACTGCGACCTGTTCTTGTAAAGTAATATATTTTATTCATAACAACCTCGCTTATAATTTTTAGTGAATAGTGAAAATCCTTGCGGATTTTTTGATTAAATTTCGAGATGTAGGGGCGGATATTATCCGCCTAACAGCCCGTAATTTTAGATAATTTTCATAGGCGGATAATATCCGCCCCTACATGAAATTGTTTGTTTAAATCAAAAAATCTTTACTAACCCTAGGACGACCACAGGTCGCACCTACAATATAGCTTTACGCTAAGTGTTTGTTTACTCCGTTTAGGTATGCTTTTATGCTAGCCTCAACTATGTCTGTTGAAATTGCTCTACCTGTGTATTGCTCGTCGCCTAATCTTACTTTTGCGACAGCCTCGCCTAAAGCATCTTGACCGCCTGTTACAGCGTGAATTACATAGTCGTCTAAGATAAATTGCTTGCCTGTAATTTTGTTAATTGCCTTGAATGACGCATTGATAGGTCCGTCACACATTGCAACTTTCTCTATAATTTTTCCGTTTGCCTCTACCTTTACAACTGCTGTTGTAGAAATTGTGTTACCTGTTGTAATTGTAAAGCTTACTAGGTTATATACTGAATGATCTTGAACTTCTTTGTTGCTTAATAAAGCTAGAATATCTTTATCTGAAACAATTTTTTTCTTGTCTGCTAATATCTTAAATTGCTCAAATACTTCTGTTAATTCTTCACGGCTTAAATCATAGCCTAAAGACTTAATTCTATCATCAAATGCGTGTCTGCCAGAGTGTTTTCCTAAAACCATTTGTTGAGGTGGAATACCTATTGACTCTGGAGTCATTATCTCGTAAGTCTCTTTATGAGCTAGAACGCCATGTTGGTGTATTCCAGACTCATGAGCAAATGCGTTTGCACCTGTAACTGATTTATTAGGAGGAATTGCAACACCTGTAATAGATGAAACTAATTTAGATGTCTTGTATATTTGCTTTGTGTTTATGCCAGTAGTTATTCCAAAATAATCGGCTCTTGTGTTAATCGCCATAACGATTTCTTCTAAAGATGCGTTACCAGCTCTCTCGCCTATTCCGTTTACAGTACACTCTACTTGTGTAGCACCAGCCTTAACAGCTGCTAAAGAGTTTGCAACGCCTAGACCTAGGTCGTTATGGCAGTGAATTGCAATGTCTGCTAACTCTATGTTTGGAACATTATTCTTAACATAAGAGATATAATCTGCTACTTCTTCAGGAGTTCTATATCCTACTGTGTCTGGAATGTTTACAACAGTTGCACCGTTTGCAATTGCTATCTCTACAGCTTTTGCTAAGAATGCTTTGTCACTTCTCATTGCGTCTTCTGCTGAAAACTCTATGTTTGGGCAAAGGCTTCTTGCGTATTTTACCATCTCTGCAATTTTCTCTAAAACTGCCTCTGGTGACATTTTCAACTTATACTCCATGTGTAGTGGAGAAGTTGCTAAGAATGTGTGAATGCGTGGGCTATTAGCGTATTTTACGCTCTCATAGGCTGCGTCAATGTCTTTTTTAACAGCTCTTGCTAGGCTACAAACAGTTGCATCCTTAACAGTTTGAGCTATTCTTTTAACCGACTCAAAGTCCATTGGGGAGGCAATAGCGAAACCTGCTTCAATTACATCCACCTTTAATTTTTCAAGTTGACGAGCAACCTCTATTTTTTCGTCTATGTTCATGCTACAACCTGGTGACTGCTCGCCGTCACGCAATGTTGTGTCAAATATTTTAATTTGATTTTCCATTATTCGCTCTCCTTTTCTAATTTTTCTAATTTTATCTAATTTATTCTTCAACCATGTTATATCCAGCGTTTAAAATTGCTGTCTTAACTTCTTCTACATGTTCACGGTTTTTAGTCTCGAGTGAAACATGTAAAAAACAACCTGTTAAATCGGTATTTTCTCCACCATAATTATGCCTTACTTGCACTACATTTGCACCAAGTTTTGATATAATTTGTGAAACCTCTGTTAGTTGGCCTGGTTTATCAAGCATTTCTATTTTAAGCTCTGCTCTTCTGCCTGTCTTTAAAAGTCCACGACCTATAACTCTTGACAACATGTTTACATCTATGTTACCGCCTGAAACTAATGCGCAAACCTTTTTGCCCTCTACATCTATCTTGCCGAACAGTAGGGCTGCTACTGCTGTAGCCCCTGCACCCTCTGAAACTAGCTTTTGTCTTTCCATTAGAAGTAAAATTGCTGTCGCTATTTCATCGTCTGTTACTGTTACAATTCCGTCTACATATTCGTTGCACAGTTCATAGGTTTTTTCTCCAGGAGATTTTACCGCTATGCCGTCTGCAAAAGTGCTTACTCTTTTAAGGTTTTGACGTATGTTGTCTCTTACTGACTTAAACATGCTATCTGCGCCCTGTGCTTGAACTCCGTAAACCTTGCAATTTGGGTTAAGCTTTTTCACTGCATAGGCTATGCCTGAAACAAGTCCGCCACCGCCTACAGGCACTACTATTACGTCTAGGTCTTGAATTTGATCTAAAATTTCAAGTGCAATAGTTCCTTGACCTGCAATTACATCTTCGTCATCAAAAGGGTGAACAAAAATAGCACCTGTCTCCTCTTGATATTTTATCGCTTCTCTGTAGGCGTCGTCATATACTCCGTCTACGATTACAACTTCTGCACCATAACTTTTAGTAGCCTCAATTTTTGAAAGCGGAGCTACACTCGGAATAAATATTGTAGCCTTTATCCCAGATTTTTGAGCGCCTAAAGCCACACCTTGTGCGTGATTGCCAGCCGAACAAGCGATTATCCCCTTTTGTTTATCTTCATCACTTAAGCAAGCAATCTTAAAATATGAACCTCTAACCTTAAATGAACCTGTAACCTGTAGATTTTCAGGCTTTAGGTAGAGTGTGCAATTGTCTAAAATATTTGTGCTGAGAATTGCCTCTGTATTCCTTATGACAGGTTTGAGAGTATGGGCAGCTTGATATATTCTATCTAAACTTAGCAAATTACAGCCCCCTTATCAGCAGAAGAAACATTTCTAGCATATCTTTTTAGGTAGCCTGTTAGATGCTCTTTTTTCTTAATTACTGTTGTTTTCTTTCTTTCTTCTAGCTCTTCATCAGATACTAAAAGTTCCATTTTATAATTATTTATATCAATGTGGATTTCATCGCCGTCTTTTACATAGGCAATTGTTCCGCCAGCTGCTGCCTCTGGTGATATATGACCTATAGCCGCACCTCTTGTAGCACCTGAGAAACGTCCGTCTGTAATAAGTGCAACATCACTACCTAGACCCATTCCTATAATTGCAGATGTTGGTGAGAGCATTTCTCTCATACCAGGACCACCAGCAGGCCCCTCATAGCGAATAACCACTACATTTCCTTTTTTAATTTCTCCACCATAAATTGCCGCAATTGCCTCTTCTTCACTGTCGTAAACTTTTGCAGTTCCTGTGAAGTTTAGCATTTCAGGGCTTACAGCAGAACGCTTAACTATTGATCCGTTTACAGCTATGTTACCGAATAATACAGCTAGACCGCCTGTCTCTGAATACTTTTGAATTACAGAAGTATCTTTAACATAAGAGTTTGCTATATTCTCGCCAACTGTTTTACCTGTTGCTGTAATTAGGCTTGTGTCAAGTAGGCTTTTAACCTCGCTCATTACTGCATACACACCGCCTGCGTTGTAAAGGTCTTGCATATGGTGGTGTCCTGCTGGAGCTAGGTGACACAGGTTAGGTGTCTTAGAGCTTACCTCGTTTATCATTTGTAAATCTATTTCTACACCAGCCTCATTAGCTATTGCAACTAAATGCAGTGCAGAGTTTGTTGAACACCCTAGAGCCATGTCTACTGTAAGAGCATTGTAGAATGCCTTTTTAGTTAGAATGTCTAAAGGTCTTATATTCTTTTCTAAAAGTTCCATTATTTTCATTCCTGCATTTTTTGCAAGAACTTGTCTGCCTGAATAGACAGCTGGAATTGTACCGTTGCCCTCTAAAGCCATGCCTAGTGCTTCACTTAGACAGTTCATAGAGTTAGCTGTGAACATGCCTGAACATGAACCACAACCTGGGCAAGAAGTATTCTCAATCTCTTTTAATTGAGTCTCGTCTATTAAGTTAGCTTTTATGCTACCTACTGCCTCGAAAACAGTGTTTAGGTCTCTTCCATCAAGAGAAAGCATAGGACCTCCTGAAACAAATACGCTAGGCAAGTTTAGTCTAGCCGCCGCCATTAACATGGCTGGAACTATTTTGTCACAGTTTGGTATAAATACTAAGGCATCAAAACAATGAGCCTTTACCATACATTCAATGGTGTCAGCTATAAGTTCACGTGAAGAAAGTGAAAACCTCATTCCTTCATGTCCCATTGCAATGCCGTCGCAAACGCCTATAGTATTAAACTCAACAGGAGTTCCACCGCCCATGAGTACGCCATCTTTAACACATCTTGAAATAGTTTTCAGGTGAATATGCCCTGGTACTATCTCATTAAATGAGTTTACTATGCCTATTAGCGGACGATTAAGTTGTTCGTCAGAATATCCCATTGATTTAAGTAAGGCTCTTTTAGGAGCATTTTCAATTCCTCTTGTAACTTTATAGCTGTTCATTCCATTTACCTCTGTTTAAATTATTTTAATTTTACTGCTGTTCCGTAAACCATTATTTCTGCTGCACCCTGCATTACTGCTGCTGATGAAAAACGCACATTTACAACTGCATCTGCGCCTAACATATGAGCTTGTTGAATCATTCTTTGGATTGCAATTTCTCTAGCTTCGTTCATCATTTTAGTGTAAGAACCTAGTTCTCCACCAACCATTGTCTTAAAGCCTTGACCCATGTCTTTGAACATGTTTTTGCTTTGAATTGTACTGCCTTGCACTAGACCTAGCATTTCTATGTCTCTGCCTGCAATATACTCTGTGTTATAAAGTACCATAATTTTATCTCGCCTTTCATTTAAACTTGAAGAATTTAAGATTCCTCATATTTTAGTATAATATTTACAATTTCTGGTCTGTTAAATACCCTTAAAGGGAATGTGCTGTTTCCTAGTCCTCTGCTAATATACATTGATGTACCGTTTTCTTCATGAAGTCCACTGTCAAATTCTGGGAAAAAACCTTGATCTGGGACATAAACTCCACCTAAAAATGGTAGTCTAATTTGTCCGCCGTGGGCATGCCCTGCAAGAACTAAATCCATGTTGTATTTGACATAAATATCAAATAACTCTGGTCTGTGAGACAAAAGTATTTGAAAATCTTCTGATTCTTGATGCGTTGATAAATACGCTTCTAGGTAAGAAGTATCAATTTCTCCATTTTCACCCGTATAAAGAGATGGATCTATTGCACCGATTAGTTTAATACTTTCACCATTTAAAGTTATTGTAGTATAATCATCTTCAAGCACATTTACACCAATGTTTATAAGCCCATTAATGATTTCCTCATAATGATTTGAATCAGTCTCATGATTACCGGAAACATAATAGGTAGGAGCGATTTCCATTGCCTTTTGAGCAAACTCTAACGCTGTATCTAAGTCATATCTCCTTCTATCTATTAAATCTCCTGTTATTACTATTATATCTGGTGATATGCTACTAATTTTATCGATGATATTTTCATGGTCTTCACCAAATTCTACGCCTTGCAAGTCAGAAATTTGGCAAATGCTAAAATCATCAAAGGATTTTGGTATTTTCTCATTTCTGTATTCAACATTTGATATCATAAGATTGGTGTTATCATAGATTAAAAATGCTGTAATTAATACAAGTATGCAAAAAATAATCATTATTTTTTTCTTTTTCACATGAAAACTCCGCTGTTCTATTACTATTTATTTTTTGGGAATATTTTTTCAGACATACCTCAAAATAATACAATTGTAGGGGCGGATATTATCCGCCTAAAAAGTCTATAATTTTACCTAAATTTCATAGGCGGATAATATCCGCCCCTACAATAGTTAGTGCGTTTTAATTAATTTTTATATAACCCTGTAGTTTCGGGACGGAAAACCCGTCCCCTACAATTGGTTAATTTATATATTTGAGTCGCAGGCGATAAAGCTATTGTTTAGCATTATCTAAGTTTGCGACTTTGGGTCCAGCGTCACGCTAGTTATTTGTTAATTTTTTATTTTGGTCGCAGGCGATAAAGCTATTATTTAGCATTATCTAAGTTTGCGACTTTGGGTCCAGCGTCACGCTGGTTATTTGCCTGCCCAGCTCATTTTCTCACGAAGCTCTGAACCTACTTTTTCTACTTGTAGATTTTGCTCTGCTTCACGTCTGTCTGTGAAAGTTGGTCTGCCGTCTGTGTTCTCTTTTAGCCAGTTTGTAGCAAAAGTTCCGTCTTGAATTTCTGTTAGAACTTTCTTCATTTCTTTCTTAGTCTCGTCTGTGATAATTCTCTTACCAATGCAGTAATCGCCGTACTCAGCTGTATCACTGATTGAGTATCTCATGAATGATAGACCGCCCTTAACAACTAGGTCGATAATTAGTTTCATCTCGTGGATACACTCAAAGTATGCGCTCTCTGGTTGGTAACCAGCCTCAACTAGAGTCTCAAAACCAGCCTTCATAAGCTCTGCAACACCACCGCAAAGAACAGCTTGCTCACCGAATAAGTCTGTCTCTGTCTCTTCTTTAAATGTTGTCTCTAGGATGCCGCCTCTGCCGCCGCCTACACCGCTAGCATATGCTAGAGCGATCTCTTTAGCGTTTTCTGTAGCATTTTGGAATACAGCGATTAGGCAAGGAACGCCTCTGTTCTCTTGGTATTGGCTTCTAACTGTGTGTCCAGGACCTTTTGGAGCTATCATTATAACGTTTACATCTGTAGGTGGAACGATTTGTTTGTAGTGGATGTTAAATCCGTGAGCAAATGCAATTGTTTTGCCAGCTGTTAGGTTTGGAGCAATACCTGCATCGTATATTGACTTCATTTTCTCGTCATTAACTAGGATCATGATTAAGTCAGCAGCTTTTGTAGCCTCGTCTGTGTTCATAACTGTGAAACCGTCAGCCTTTGCTACCTCAGCACTTTTTGAACCCTCATATAAACCGATGATTACGTCTACACCGCTCTCACGTAGGTTTTGAGCATGTGCGTGTCCTTGTGAACCGTAGCCGATAACTGCTACCTTTTTACCCTCGAATAGACCTAAATTACAGTCCTTATCATAATACATTGTTGCCATTTTTTTCTTTCTCCTTTTGATTTAAGTAAAATTATTTATAGTAATGGGCTTGCTTTTGCCGCCATTAGGATAACTTGTTCAACGTCATATAGCTTATCTAATTGACGTACCATTTGAGTTTGAATGTACTCATCACCTTTTGAAACTATTATCATTCTTGAAAACGCTGGATCAGCAGTCTCATGAACTACTAAAGTATCAATGTTGTAGCCTCTTCTAGTGTAAAGGCCTGTTATACGATTGAGTACACCGTAACGATTTTTAACAATTAATTCAACTGTAAACTTTTCCATCATTATGACCATGTCATTTTTGCCGCACATACTGCGATAAAAATTTCGGGTTCCTACCCCGTGACTGTCCTTTCTTTAATAATTTTAAAAACTTATGTCTCCCTTATAACAATTTCTTTTACTGTTCCACCTGGTGGAATCATAGGTAAAACCATTTCATCTCTATAGATAGGGCATTCGATAAGTGTAGGACCGTCTGTAGCTACATTATCAAGTGCATTTTCTAACTCTTCTAAAGAGCTAATTCTAACACCCTTTGCACCAAAAGCATCTGCTAGTGCTACAAAGTCTGTTTTTCTATCAAGAATTGTGCTTGAATATCTCTTATCATAGAACATTGTTTGCCACTGACGAACCATTCCTAATACATCATTCTTAAGTAGAACAATTGTAATTGGTAGATTATTTTTAACTGCTGTTGCAAACTCGTTAAGGTTCATTCCAAAGCTTCCCTCACTTGTAAAGAAAACCGTTCTTGCCTTGTCTTTAGCCATACAAGCGCCTATTGCAGCACCGAAACCGAATCCCATTGTGCCTAAACCACCTGATGTTACCAATGTTCTTGGATTCTCATATTTATAGAACTGAACTGCCCACATTTGATGTTGCCCAACGTCTGTAGCAACCACAGTTTCAGGTAAATTCTTTGAGTTTACTGTTTCAATAACAGTCCATGGTGTAACCTCGTTTGTTTTAGGCGGAACGTCTACTGCTTTTAATTCTTTGATAGTAGCTAACCACTCTTCGTTACATAGCTCTGGTAACTCTTTTAAAATCTCTGTTAAGAACTCTTTTAAATCTGCACAGATATTAATATGAGTTTCAACATTCTTCTTAACCTCTGCAATGTCAATATCTATATGAACTATTGTCTTACTGCTTTGGTAATGCTTAACATTTCCTGTAGCTCTGTCTGAAAATCTAACGCCTATTGCAATCATAAGGTCGCATCTGTCTTGTGCTACAGAGGCTGCATATTTGCCGTGCATTCCGCACATTCCAAGGTTTAACTCATAAGAGTTTGGAACAGCTGCCATGCCCATCATGCTAAGGCCTATTGGTGCGTTAATTCTTTTAGAAAACTCTAAAAGCTCAGTTTCTGCACCAGAGGCTACAATTCCGCCACCAGCATAAATGAAAGGACGTTTAGAGTTTTTAATTGTCTCTACTGCTCTTGATACATCAAATTTAGGGTTTTCTTTATGATATTTAGCCTTAATTTTACCCTCGTAATCGCACATATCAGTTTGAATATTTTTAGGAATATCTACTAATACTGGACCTTTTCTACCCTCGTTTGCAATTTGGAATGCTTCTTCAAGCATAAACTCTAGGTCGTTTATGTCACGAACCACAAAGTTATGTTTAACTATAGGTTGAGTAATTCCCATTATGTCAACCTCTTGGAAGCTGTCTTTACCTAATAAACTCACAGGAACATTACCTGTAATAGCAACCATTGGCACGCTGTCAAGGTAAGCATTTGCAATTCCTGTTACAAGGTTAGTAGCACCAGGACCACTAGTTGCAATAACAACACCAGTTTTTCCGCTTACTCTTGCATAACCGTCTGCAGCGTGGGCAGCGCCTTGCTCATGAGCTGTTAGGATATGTTCTATTCTTTCTGAATTTTTATAAAGTTCATCATATAAAGGAAGAATAGCGCCTCCTGGATAACCGAACACTGTTGTAACATCATGCCTTAATAATTCCTCAATAATAATTTGAGCACCTGTTAATTTCATAAAATTTCTCCTTTCGTTCTTAAAAAAAACCCTTACAGCGTTGCTGTAAGGGTATGAAAGCCTTGAATACTCTACTCACACTTACTTAAACTGCAACGCAAACTTCACTATCGCTTAGAAGGACGATAATGCTCACTAGGACTAGCAGGCTAAGTGAAAATAAAGCTATCATGATAATACACTCCATAATATAAATTTATTACTAGGATAATGATACCACCTATGTGCCAATTTGTCAACACTATTTTACGCTAAAGTGGTATCAATTTCAATTTTTTCGATATTCTGCACAGTTTAAGTTAAAAGAAATGTTATTTAAAACCAAAATAATTTTTGAATAAACTCATTCTATACTTATAGCTAGTGTATATCAGTTTATCTAATCTTGAATTGAATTTCATCCAATTAATATCTAAAAACCATTTGTATTTATCTATATTACTTATTTTCTCATTGTTTTGATTAAATAGCTTTCTTAAGCTGATATATATTTCATCAATTCTATATTGTGGAATAAAAATTTCTCTGTAAAAAAGTTTTTTCATATTTTTTATAACTTTATCATCCACAATAAAACCAAATTCATTCGGATCATACCCTAAGGCTACAATGCTGAGTATAGTTCTACAACATTTTTCGCAAGCACAACAATTATTTCCATCTGGAGACTTCCAACATACACGTAAATTCAACTTAGAATTATTTGTTTTGGCGTACTCACAGATAAATTTGACTTTATTAATTCTATCGGTATCATAACCGAAATGAACTGTGCTAGCTCCACAAAATTTCATATGGTTGTCAATAGTAGGGTCACTGGCACAAACATATTGCCCCTTTTGACTTTCAGTAAAAGACGACGCTATATAAACTATCTTTGCACCATATAAGTAAGCGAGCGGCGCAACATGTGATATCAGCGCTATTCCATGTTGCATATCATGCCACCAAAGATATTTAGGTTTAACTATATCTTCAATACTATTTGAATAACATTTTCTAAGACTACTTTTTACAACACTTACATCACAACCGTGGTTTTCACTAACAATATCAAGCTGAGTTTGAACTCTATCCCAACCACTATTGTTATTAATGTCTACGTCTGCGCCCCAAATAGAAACTAGTAATGACGACTTATCCTTATTAGAAAGATACGAGTGAAACGCATCTATTCCACCGCTAAAAAGTGTTATTGCCTGGTGTTGACTTTTATTTAGTACATTTTTTTCTACTTTAGCACAAATTTTTCCTTTAAATTTTAAATCAGGAAACATGTTAACATATCCATCTTTAATGTTTTCAATCTGATTATAAAAATCCTCATCAATCGTATCTACATAAAGTGTTGCATCGCAAAGCCAAATTAATGGCAACAAATTGCACACAAAAGGAATAACCAATATACTGTCAGGAACATTTTCAATATTTTCTTGATACTCAACAAAAAAATCTGTTAACGAGAAGTAGTTTTTTAGATTTTTATCAACTTCAAACGAATACTTGACAGTTCCGTTATTTTTTATTATTTTATTGATCTTCATGCTGCACCTTAAATCCAGACGTGTTGATTACGTTTTTTGACTTAAAACTAATTCCTTAAAACGGACAAATTAATGTAGGGGCGGATATTATCCGCCTATGAAATTAAGACGAAATTACGGACTTTTTAGTCGGATAATATCCGCCCCTACATGGCTGAATTTTCCTAATAGGCACGTCTGCTTTTAATTCCTTTCTTTATATAATTATCTCACATTTAGCGTAAAAAGTCAACAATTACACAAGTCATCTTACTATAATTGATTATACTACATTTTTTTAGCTATGCAAGAAAATTATTAAAACCCTTAAATCACACAAAATTTAAGTGATTTAAGGGTCTTTAGTTACGCAGTGTCAATCAGTAAAATAAACACTTAGTTTTATATTATTTTAGCTAGAACTTCTTTTAGTTTGTCTAATTGAAGTGCATAGGCGGCTGCACTGTTTAGGTCTTTTTCATTTTTTACAACGTTGTTTACCTCTGATACCTCTAGGCTTTTAAGTGCGTCAAACTCAAACAAGTGTGGCTCTAATGTTAAGAATCCTTTGTAGCCTGACTCAATGAATTTTCTTAAAACTTCTTCGCCTTTGCCGTCGCCGTCACCAAATGGAACATTGTGTCCGTCTTCATAGACTGCATCTTTTATGTGGATATATACTGTATGCTCTCTTAACAAATCATATGCTAGGGCTACATCCTCGTTACATTGCACAAAGTTAGCAAAATCAAAGGCTGCCTTAAAATATGGTGAAACTATTCTATCGAAAAGAAGTTTACATCTTCTTGCTATGTCGCCAAATATGTCTTTTTCGTTTTCATGAAGCAAAACAATTTGATGCTTTTCTGCAATCTCTACAAACTTCTTGACTTTTTCAACTACTTGCTCAGTATAGATATCATAGTCCTCTGTTTCATCAATGTAGAAGCTAAAAACTCTTATGTACTTACAATCAAGATTTTTAGCAATTAAGCATAGATTTTCAAGTTGGGCTAACTGTCTTGTGAAGCCCTCTTCATCGTCTATCTTAACTTTTCCTATTGGAGAACCCAAAGAAGATACCTTTACATTCTCTTTTTTAAGTCTTGAATGAATTTTTTCTTCAAACTCGTCTACCCCATATTCTGCTATACTCTTAGAGTCGGCAGTTCTAATGCAGATATACTCCATTCCTAGTGACTTTATTACTTCAAGTTGAACGTTTAACTCGCTTGAAATTTCATCTGCAAAACCTGATAATACTAAGTCCATTTTATTCACCAATTTTTTCTAAAGTTTCCCAGATACCTGTTAGATACATTGCTCCTAATGCTCTGTCGTATAGACCGTACCCTGGTCTGCCTGTCTCGCCCCAAATCATTCTACCATGATCAGGACGGATATAACCCTTATAACCTACTTCATGATAAGCCTTTAGAATTTCAACCATGTCTAGTGAACCACAGCTTGAGTAGTGAGCTGACTCCTCGAAACCATTTTCTAGTATCTTAACATTTCTTAGGTGAGCGAAATGTATTCTGTTCATCTTTCCATATTTACGAACCATTGCTGTGTAATTGTTAAACGGAGCGCAACCTAATGAACCTGCACATAGAGTCAGTCCGTTATGCTCGACATCAACTAATTTTAAGAATCTATCGATATTAGCCTCGTTTGTGATAATTCTTGGAATACCAAAAATGTTCCATGGTGGGTCATCTTGGTGAATAGCCATTCTTACATCACATTCAACAGCCACAGGGATAATCTCTTTTAAGAAAAACTCTAGGTTTTTCCATAGACCCTCTTCGCCTATCTCTTTATAAGCTGAAATTAGTTCTGCCATTTGCTCTTTTGAATAGCTTGAATCCCAACCTGGTAGAGCTAAGTCGCCTGCTACAGGATCCATTTTTTCTACTTGCTCTTTATAGAAAACTAAAGCAGTAGAACCATCTGCTAACTCTTTATCTAATTGGCTTCTTGTCCAGTCAAACACAGGCATGAAGTTATAACAAATAACCTTAACGCCAGCTTTTGAAAGTCTTCTGATATTCTCTTTGTAGTTTTCTATGTATCTTAAGTAGTCGCCACGGCAAAGCTTAACATCCTCATGAACAGGAACGCTCTCTATAACTTCCATCTCAAGACCTTTTGCGTTTATATCTGCCTTTAAATCTTCAATCTCTTGCATTGGCCAAACTTCACCAACAGGAGTTGAGTATATAGCAGTAACTACACCGCTCATATTAGGAATTTGACGAATATTGTCTAGGGTAACGGCATCGTCATTGCCGTACCATCTAAATGTCATTTTCATTTTTACACCTCATCTAATTGTTTTAATATATAATAACAAATTTTTTTGTATTTTGCAAGTGTATTTTCAAATTATTTTTTTATGATTTTTATACTAATTAAAGAATTATTATTAATTAAAAAAACCATAACCTAGGGTTAATGGTGTAATTAAATACTATTATATAATTATGCACAAATTCAAAATTTGCACTAATTAAAGTATTTAACAAAAAGTACCGACCACATAAATGTAGTCGGTACTATAAATATAGAAAGGAGTTAAAATGAAACGAAAAAAAATTAACTTTTGCCTTATCTCTATCTATATTCTATCATATAAATATGAACAAATCAAGTATTTGCAAGTTTCTCAAAAATCTTTTTTGTAGAAGTGTCAATGATAGGTGACACTTAAGCTCCAAAAAATAAAATGTTT
>CAYJER010000044.1:0-17851 GCA_964369225.1 uncultured Eubacteriales bacterium | reverse complement strand
TGCGAAGTAAAAGAAGCTAGTCGTATTTACTATGATTTATATAGTTTAGAATTGCACGAATATAAAAAAGTTGGATACAAAAAAATTAATTTTGTTTGCATAGATGATAGTGGTAAGCTTGTTTCTGCATCAAGTGTAAGTTATAAGATTAAGTATGCAGGTAGAAAAGCATTACAAATGGAGAATCTCTACTTTCATTTATTTCGTCATATTTACACTAGCAACTTATTATCTTGTGGAGCTTCAGCAAAGGAGGTGAAAGAATTATTAGGGCATTCAAGTATTCAAACAACTCTGGATATTTATGCCCATTCTTCTATTGAAGATAAAAAGAAAACGGCAAAATTATTGGATAAGCAAGATTCGAAAAACTGATTTTGGCAGATAGATCACTTAAAACTAAAGATTATTTATATTATATTTATTAAAATCAAGGGAAACACCGTCAAATTGGCGGTGTTTTTTATTAACAAAAATTTAAAGGAGGTATTTAATATGAATACAA
This sequence comes from uncultured Eubacteriales bacterium, assembly GCA_964369225.1. GTDB lineage: Bacteria > Bacillota > Clostridia > Oscillospirales > Acutalibacteraceae > SIG603. The sequence goes on along the minus strand of CAYJER010000044.1, from coordinate 17,346 downwards.
ATATTAACAAAGATTTAAAGGAGGAAACTTATATGAATACAAATATTAATATATTAAATGCACTATCGGGGGCGATTGTATCGCCACTGATTAATGCTTTATACGAAAACGATGGCTCACATGATGTTGCAGTCGTGCTATATAATTCTTTGAACACTTTGTTTGAAACAGAATATATAGTTGAAACTTGTACGATGTTAGAAGTCATTATTTCTCTAGCAGATTTAGATGTTCCACCACTGGAGTCTTATATCAAAACCGAGGAAGATAGATCATATTTTATTGGCGAGCTTTTAGAAGATTTCTACGATATTCTTTCTGAGATACTTGAGGAGGACGATGTATGGTTAGAGAAGTAGATTATGAAAACAAAAAATTACTTACCGTAAAGGAAGTTTGTGATTACTTAGGACTAGGTGAAAACACTGTTAGAAAGCTGCTAAACACTCCAAAAAATGGATTTACCTTTCGTCAGGGAAATAGATTGTACGCTAATAAAGCATTGCTCGATAAATGGGTAGATTCACAAAGCGGAAATTATTGAGCAGATGACAACATTGAATTTAAATGGTATGGCATGATACAATATATTTGCTTAGACATACCGTTTTTTCAAATTGAAAGGACGTGTAAAAAGGGTAAAGATTTAAAAGGTAAAGAATTAGGTAAAGGTATATCTCAAAGATTTGATGGGCGTTATGATGCAAGGTATACAGATAAGTATGGCAAACGTCGCACACTTTACTCCTACAAATTAAATGAAATTAAGAAAATGCTACGTGATGCACAATATGAAGATGAACATGGATTGAGTGGTAATGGAGTTAGCCTTACGCTTAATGAATGGTTTGAAGCGTGGATGAAGCTCTATAAGGAAAAGAAAGTAGGGCTTAAGACACAGCAAACTTTAAGAGCTACATATAATTCAAGGGTTAGAGATAACATCGGTAGTATGTATTTAAAAGATATTAAGACTTTTCATATTCAAACATTCTTGAATAATCTCTTGGATATTGGTTTTAATATCAGTACAGTGAGTAATTTCAAGATTTTGCTAAACAATATGCTGAGGCACGCATTACAAAATGAATATATACAAAAGAATCCTTGTATTGGTGTAGAGCTACCACAGATTAAAACGGTCGAGAGTAGAGTGTTAACGCTAGATGAACAAAGACAGTTCTTTGATTTTGCTGATAAATGTACTCATATTAATGTTTTTAAATTTGCATTACTTACAGGTACAAGAATTGGTGAAGCCATTGGACTTGTATGGGATGATATTGATTTTGAAAATAGAGTAATTGACATCAACAAGACTTTGCATTATGGCGATGTTAGAAGCGAAAGAGGATATACCTTTTATTATGCACCTACAAAAACAGCGGCAAGTAATAGAAAACTTCCAATGGGAGATGAGTTGTATTCCTTGTTAATGCTTCAAAAAGAGCATAAAGCTAGAGCGAAATTTAGAAACAAAGGTCTATGGAAGCCACGAGAAGGTTTTGAGGATTTAGTGTTTGTTGGTACAAAAGGGCAACCACTAAAAATTGGTACTCTAAACGAAGCCATTCGTGGTATCGTTCAAAAAATCAATGTTTATGAAAGTGAGCTTGCAGCAGAAGAAAATCGAGAGCCTAAAAAATTCAAACACTTCACTTGCCATGCATTTCGTCACACATTTACGACCAGATGCTACGAGCAAGGTGTGCCTGATAAAGTTATCCAAAAGCTATTAGGGCATGCGAATATTGAAACAACTCTCAATATCTACACTCATGCCTCAAGGGATCTACAAGAACAAGTAATGGCAAATATTAAGATAATGGCGTAAAATTGGCGTAAATCGTTTAGTGGAAGCTGAAAAGCATTGATTTTACAAGGGTTTTGGCACTTGTGGTAATCTCTATTGGAAATATGCTTGAATCGGCAGATAACATAACGGAATAATCGTTAGGGAAAGCTTTATAGCTGGGAACTTAAGCTGATTTAATGCTTATTTATTTGGGAGAGTATCCGTGCTCTGGTGCCTCTTAGGAGCACTGTTGTAGGGAACGGTCAAGACCGTTCCCTACATAAGTTTGTGTAATTTAACGAATTAGTTTTAAACCCAAAATCGTAAGAGGCACGGAGATCCTGTCCTACAATATTTTAATAAATTTATTTAATTCTGCAAAGCTAGTGTTATTACTAAATAGCACTAGCTTTTATTTTATTTAAATAAATTTTACTATTGACTTTAATAATATTTAATGATATACTTAATATTGTTAAAGGAGGTTTTTTTATGGCGATAGAAATAATACCAGATTGGATTGCTGGACTTGACGATGAAGATGTAATTTTTATTAAAAAATTTTTAATGGCATCAGGTTCACTAAAAGAGATTGCAAATTTATACTCAGTCACCTATCCTACTGTACGGCTTAGGCTCGATAAGTTGATACAAAAAATTCAAATATCTGAAGATAACACAAACGAGCCTTATATTTCGCTGATTAAGAAATTAGCTGTTGATGATAAACTTGATTTTGATACAGCAAAAATACTTATTAACGAATATAAAAAAACGAAAGGAACTTAAGATTATGGTAATACCTACAAATTTAATTATTTTACTCATACTGATTGTAGGAGGAATTTTTCTACAGATATTCTTATCCAAAAAGAAAAATAAATGGTATGGATTGATTTTACCTTTTATCTGCTTTATTTTTTCCTTAGTGGCTGTTTTAGGTAACACAGCATTCTTTGTGACTGGCGAAGTTGGCATGCAACAATTTGCACCTGACGGTACATTGATAGCAGAAACAGTAGAAACGCAAAATATAGTAGGAAGTAAAGACATTGTATCTACAATAGTTCAAATGCTTATCACATTTCTTTTGTACAATATCCCCACAGCAATATTGTTATTGATTTATTTTGATTGCAGAGAAAAAATTAAAAAGCGTTCAGCTCTCGAAAAAATGAACATTCAAGATCTTGAATAATGGCTATCATTGGCATTTCTTAGTGTACAATAAAATATTAATTTTTAAGGCACTGCTGTGCCTTTTTTTGTTGACAGACTACAAAATGAGTTGTATACTATAGTTATTGATAATTCCCCTTAACCTGTAGTGAGTATTACTTGTGTGTAATGGGAAAAATATTTATACAATGAATGGAGAGAGTAAATATGGACAATAAACTTAATCAATTAGTACAGGCTTATTTAGATAAGACAAAAAAAGAATGTTATGTTATATCACATACAGATGGAACACCCGATATCCTAGACGATAAAATTGGTGGCATTCCGTATTTACCAATAGGTGAAAGTATCCCTTTAGATAACAACGGCAATCAAATGGAATTGCTTTTACAAGCTGATTTGTCAAAAATTCAATTGAAAAATTTTAATATAGATGGTGTATTGCAAATTTATATTGAGCAAGGATTACCTTATCCAATATCATACAAAATTAAAGTTTATCAAACCAATTTACCATTTCAAGAAAATTTGGAAGTTATGGTTTCTGATGAAAGCCCAATTTATGAGCCTTTCAAAATCAAGTTAGAGAAATCTGATTCATATATGCCACTTACAGATTTTCGTGCAGAGAAAATCATTTTAAAATTAGTTGAAGAATTTTATGGGCAAAAATTTGAACGTGTGTTTGATATTGAAGGCGATTCCTTACCAAATATGGATACTATATGGGAATTAATTGCCAATAAAATTCCTAGTGCAAATATCGGTGGTTATCCTGACTTTACTCAAACCGATCCTCGTGAGTATGGCGAACATCAAGAAAAAACCGAATGCCTATTTAAGATAGATTCTGGTATAGAAGACTCTAAGATTATGTTTGGTGATATGGGTATTATGTTTGGGTTAATATCTGAAGAAGATTTAAGAAATAATAATTTTGATGAAACTTTGATTGATTGGGATTGTTGTTAAAGTAAATATATCAAGCTTAAAATTTTCAAGACACTGTGACAAAATAGAAAATAATTAGCAAATTGCACAAAGTTTCAAAAATAAATGTAGGGGCGGTCACAATGGACTGCCCCTACATGGTTTTGTGGAATTTAACTAATTTATTTTTATCCAAAATTGCAATAAACACGGACGACCACAGGTCACCCCTACAATATTACTGAATGTTTGGGCGTTGGCGATAGAGATATCGCTTCTCAGTAATTATGTGATATCTGCCTATCGGGGCTTCCTGACTGGGTGTCGGGGCTTCCCGACTGCGTGTCTAGAAGGCTCGACTAGTTTGTTGCATCTTTAAATTCTGTCCAAACTTTTTGGTGTTCGGCGTCGGCTTCTGCTGAAACTGTTTGAATGATTTCCATTTTAGCGTCTTGAGATTCTGCTGGAATTGTAAGAAAATCCTTATATTCTTCTGAAATCAATTCATCCGCCGCCTCATTTGTGCAGTAATAGCCTAAATACTCAAAACATTGCTTAGCTATTTCAGGTTGTAAAATGTAATCAATAAACGCATGAGCGCCATCTTTATTTGGAGCATCACTTGGTACAAACTGTGCCATTATTCCAAAGCCTAAACCCTCGCTAGGGAACACAACCTCTAATTCAGGGTTTGTTAATTTCGCAATTGTTGTTTGTGAGGCATACATAAGCGCTGCTGAAACCTCGCCTGACAATAGATCGTCTTGTAGATTATCACCCTTAATAACTCTAATGTTAGGAGCTAACTCCTTTAGTTTTTCGCCAGCTGCTGTGATTTTAGCGACATCTTCTGTATTCATGCTCTCGCCTTGTGATAAAAGTGTTATTCCATTGATAACTCTTGAACTATCAACTATACCCACGCTGTCTTTTAGGCTTTCGTCCCAAAGGTCTGCGTATGAGTTAATCTCTATATCCACACGGCTAGGGTCATACACAATTGTCATAATTCCTGCACCGTATGGAACTGTGTATTCATCTGTCTCATCATAGAATTGTCCTTGATATGCAGAGTTGATATTATCAAAATTTTCTATCTTAGACTTATCTAATTTATCTACCAAACCATCTTGTATAGCTTGATCAACGATATAGTCATTAGCAATAATTACATCATAATCGCCACCGTTTGAAGTTTGAAGCTTAGATAACATAGTTTCATCCGTGTCAAAAGAGCTATATTTTACCTCTATGCCTGTCTCCTCTTCAAAGCTATCAAGAACTTCTTGTGGGAACATTCCCTCCCATGTATAAAGGTTTATGCTCTCTTGAGGCTGAGCTTCGGTCGTACATGCTGTGAATGCCGAAACAAGCATTGCACCAGCAATTAATGCGCTTAATATTTTTTTCATGTTCTTTCTCCTTTTTTCTTTGGTGTTCTTCCAATAAACAATGACAAACTACACAATATTACAGTTGCAATAAACATTAAAGTGCAGACAGCATTTACCTTTGGAGTAACACCGAATTTCATTTGTGAATATATTTTTAGTGGCAAGGTGTTCACATTAACCCCTGTCACAAAAACACTTATTATAACATCGTCTAGGCTCATGGCAAAAGCTAATAACATTCCAGAAGTTATAGCTGGCATTAAGTTAGGTAATATTATATCAAAAAAAGCCCTAAATTTTCCGGCTCCAAGATCCATTGCGGCCTCTTCTATGTTTTTATCCATGCCTACTAACCGTGCCTTTACTTGCATGAATACATATGGTATGCCAAAAGACGTATGCCCTATTATTAAAGTTGTCATTCCAAACGGAAGACCAATTAATGCAAAGAAAGCTAAAAACGCCATTGCAAGAACTATTTCGGGTATCATTATAGGCAACGTTGACACATATTCTATAAACCCTTTAGACCTTAACTGCACCTTTGTCATTCCGTAGGCTGCGAGTGTTCCAACTATTGCCGAACATAAACTGCTTGCTGTGGCTAGTATTAGGCTGTTCATCAACGCTTCAAAATAACTTTCGTCTGCAAATAGTTCTTCATACCATTTTAGTGAAAAACCTCCCCAGTCTGAACTTATTTTGCTTTCATTAAAAGAAAATATGATTACTAATACAATAGGAACATACATGATAAGTATAAAAAATATTGTGTAAATCTTTGGAATAGTCTTAAGTTTTTTCATACTATGACCCTGTCATTTTTGCCGCACAAAATACGATAAAAATTTCGAGTTTGTTCCCCGTGACTGTCCTTTCTTTTGTAATTTTCAAACCTTGACCCTGTCATTTTTGCCGCACAAAATACGATAAAAATTTCGAGTTTGTTCCCCGTGACTGTCCTTTCTTTTGTAATTTTCAAACCTTGACCCTGTCATTTTTGCCGCACAAAATGCGTTAAATATTTCGGGTTTGTTCCCCGTGACTGTCCTTTCTTTTTTACTTTTCAAACTAAGCCCTCCAAATCTTTTGTCTTGAACATCTTTTTATATCCAAATATCATAATACTTGTCAAAACTAAAAGTGTTAAAGAAATAGCGGCTGCAAACGGTGTGTTATGTGTCTCTAACAATAGCTCTTGAATTAAATTACCGACTAGCACTATTTTATTTCCGCCTAAGATATCTGCAATAAAAAACAGTCCCATAGATGGAATAAATGTTAAAATCACACCAGACATAAGCCCTGGAAGTGTAAGCTTAAATGTGATATCCCAAAAAGACCTAAACGAATTCGCCCCTAAGTCTCTCGAGGCTTCGATTAAGGACCAGTCTAGTTTCTCTGCACTTGAATAGACCGAAAAAACCATAAAAGGCAAGAGTGCATATACCATTCCAACCACTACGGCAGGGTATGAGTACAACAGCTTTAAAGGCTGGTCAGTAATTCCTAAAAAATCTAAAGCAGACTCTAAAGTTCCGTTACTTCTAAAAATTATAATCCAACCGTAAAGGCGAATTAACGAACTAGTCCAAAATGGAATCATAATCGCCATGACGCTGATTTTTTTCCATTTATCGCTAAGCCTTGAAATAAAATACCCTAATGGATATCCAATTAAAGCTACAAAAAAAGTGCTGATAAACGCAAGCTTAATTGATTCCCAAAAAGTATTCAAGTACACAGGTTCAAAGATATTCACATAATTTTCTAGGGTAAACTCATTAATTATCGCAAAGCCGTCGGAATTTGTTTGAAAACTTTGAACAAGCACAAACACCAATGGACATAGCACAAAAATAATTGTAAACAAATATATTGGTAGAACAAAAAGCAGATAAAATCCACCTTTATTTTTTAGCTTATTCTTCATTATCCTCTACCAAAACTGCCGATTGTGGGTCAAAACCAACAGTCACCCTTTGCCCTATTTTCAAATCATAGTCTATTCCGTGCCTACTGGCGATAAGTGTAGTGTCACCCATTTTAAGGCTTATTCTAAGCATTCCACCAGTAAAACTTTTCTCTGTAACTACTGCCTCAAATCCATTTTCAGTAAACTGAATTTGCTCTGACCTAACTGCAAGACATGCAATATCAGAACAGTTAAAGTTCCTTTTTAGCACATATGCTTCACCAAATTCATTGCTTATCTTAACCATTTCTCCCTGACATAGTGCTTTACCCTTAATAATGTTTGCATTGCCTACAAACTGTGCAACATATGAAGTTTTAGGGCTGTCATATATCTCTGAGGCTGTTCCAATCTGTTCAAATCTTCCATCTTTCATAACCGCAATTCTGTCTGACATATTCAAGGCTTCTTCTTGATCATGAGTGACATATACAAAACTAATTCCTAATTTTTGTTGCAATTTTTTAAGTTCAGACTGCATCTCTCGCCTTAATTTTGCATCTAATGCACCAAGAGGTTCATCAAGAAGCAATATTTTAGGCTTAGCTATAAGACTTCTTGCAATTGCTACCCTTTGTCTTTGCCCGCCTGATAATTCAGACGGCATTCTTTTTTTATATTCAGAAAGCTGAACTAATTCTAAAATCTCATCTACCCTTTTTGTTATTTTTGCCTTTTTAATTTTTTTAAGTTTTAGACTGTAGGCTACATTTTCCTCTACGTTCATATGTGGAAAAAGTGCATAACTTTGGAAAACAGTATTCACATCTCTTTTGTTAGGTTCAAAGTTTGTCACATTGTCTCCCAACAGAAAAACTTCACCGCTATCAGGAGTTTCAAGCCCTGCAATAATTCTAAGCATTGTAGTCTTTCCACAACCTGAAGAACCCAAAAGACTTACAAACTCACCCTCATCTACATGAAAGTCTAAACTTTTTAGTATTTCATTTTCTGCAAATTTTTTACTTATATTTTTAAGTTCTAATATTCTCAAAACATCCTCCATTAAAAGTGGACTAAATTAGTATGTATTAAATTATACTTACATTTATTGTAAAAGTCAAGCGAATTATCAATTCTATACAATTCACACAAATTTAATTTATTTTGCTTGAATTAAATTCTAATTGCGTGTATAATTTGCTTAATATAGTTTAAAATTCAATTGAAAAGCTAAATAAAATTTTAAGATTAAAAAAGAAAGGACAGTCACCGGGAATAATCCCGAATTTTTTTCGCAATTTGTGCGACAAAACGACATGGTGATATTTATGAAAAAATTAATAACTTTACTACTGCTAGGCACTTTGGTATTAACTGCTACAGCATGTTCAAACGAGGAAGCTACATCTTCAGAAAGCCCATCTTCTTACGAAGAGATCAACAACTACAATTTCACACCATCAACTGTTTTTACTCCTGAAAAGGCAACAGACGGTTGCGGTACTTGGGTCGGAGGACTTTTCTTAGCACTTAACGATGACTACACAATTTCACTAGACAGCGCCGAAGGCTATTTTAGCGGAACATGGGAATATTACGATGATAGTAGCATGTACATAATATCTGTTATTAATACACATGAATACGCAACAAATGCAGTGTCTGTATATCATATGTATATGACAAGCGAAACCACTGCAGAGGTTAAGGAGTACAGTCAAACTACAGGATATACATCGGGTGACCCTATCTTGGTTGATAGAAATTTAGAATAATATTTTACTTATATTTTATAATTCCCTATTGCTTTTTATTCAGAATTCATGTATAATTATGAAAATAGAATTATGAAACGAGGAATGAACATGAAATTATTAAAATCAATTGTCGCATTAGCAGGTGTTGCTATTATTGCATTTGCAAGTACTGCCTGTTCTTCTGAAGAAGACAACAAGCTTTACATGGCAACGGAAGCCGGTTTTGCCCCATATGAGTATTATGACGGCGAAGATATTGTAGGTGTTGATGTTGATATCGCAAAAGAAATTGCCAAAGATTTAGGCAAAGAGCTTGTAATTCAAAACATGACATTCGATGCAGTTTTAACTGCTGTTCCAGCTGGAACTTGTGATTTTGGTGCTGCTGGTATCTCTATCAATGACGAACGCAAAGAGACTATGGATTTCTCAATTGAGTACGCTCAATCAAGACAAGTTGCAGTAGTTCTTGAAAACAGTGAAATTACAGACGTTAAAGACGTAGTAAACTATCAATGTGGTGTTCAAACTGGCACAACAGCTGCTTACTATTTAGACGATGAAGAAGTTACAAGCATAGCTCCTAAACTTTATAACAAATATTTCGAGGCTATTGCAGATCTTAACGCTGGTAGAATAGATGCTATTATTATGGATTCACTTCCTGCTGAAAGCATACTTAACACTAACGAGGGTCTAAAAGTATTAGATGGCGAGCTATTTATAGATTCTTATGCTTTTGCAGTTCAAAAAGGCAACACAGAAATGGTAGATGCTATTAATAAAACTATGCAAAGACTTATTGAAGAAGGTAAAATAGATGAATTTACTCTAAATCATTTGGGTGAATAATTTTTAGCCGTCACCTCTTTAGGTGACGGTTTTCTTTTTATGAATGGAGGATATTAATGGGCGATTTTTTCACTAGCATTTCTAATTGGTTCGTTGATTTAGGCGATCAATTATACACGTGCTTAATTTTTGAAGATAGATATATGATAATCCTTAAAGGTCTTGGAAACACGATTTTTATATCTTTCTTTGCTATATTACTAGGTGTTTTACTAGGTTTATTGGTTGCAGTTGTAAAGTCATCTACAAAGAAAAGCGTAGTCAACAAAATACTTAATATAATTTGTGATATTTACATAAACTTAATTCGTGGAACCCCTATAATGGTTCAGTTGTTTATTATGTACTTTGTGGTTTTTGCCTCGTTCAAGAGTTTAGATGCTGTTTATGTTGCAATACTAACATTCGGTATTAACTCTGGTGCATATGTTGCCGAGATTATAAGGGCAGGCATATTAGCAGTTGACAAAGGACAAACCGAAGCTGGAAGAAGCCTAGGTCTTAACCAAACTTTAACTATGAGACTAATAGTTCTACCACAAGCAATTAAAAACATACTTCCAGCACTTGGCAATGAATTTATCATGCTAATTAAGGAAACATCAATTGCCGGCACAATAACTGTAACAGAGCTTACAAGAGCCGGTGACATAATCAGATTTAACACAGGTAACACAATCCTACTTTTTGTTGTAGCGATAGTTTATTTGATAGTAGTATTAGGTCTTACAGCACTGCTAAAACGTTTTGAGAGGAGGCTTGCTAAGAGTGATAACCGTTAATAATTTATATAAATCTTTTGGAGAAAAAGAAGTATTAAAAGGAATTGATTATAAAATAGAAAAAGGCGAAAAAATAGTAGTTGTAGGTCCATCAGGTTCAGGAAAATCTACATTTTTACGTTGCCTTAATCTATTAGAAGAGCCTACAAATGGTGAAATATTCTTTGAAAACAGTAAAATAAACGATAAAAAGACAGATATTAACGCTTTCCGTCAAAAAATGGGAATGGTTTTTCAACATTTCAACCTGTTTCCACACCTTACAATCATGCAGAATATCACATTAGCTCCGGTTAAGCTTAAACTTCAAACAAAGGAAGAGGCTAACGCAAACGCTTTAAGACTTCTAAAAAGAGTAGGACTTGAAGAAAAGGCAGACTCATACCCTAGCCAACTTTCAGGCGGACAAAAACAAAGAATTGCAATAGTAAGAGCCTTAGCGATGAATCCATCTGTAATGCTTTTTGATGAACCAACCTCTGCCCTAGACCCAGAAATGGTAGGAGAAGTTTTAGAGCTTATGAAGTCACTAGCAGATGATGGAATGACAATGGTTGTTGTAACTCATGAAATGGGCTTCGCAAGAGAAGTCGCTACTAAGGTATTGTTTATGGATCAAGGCAAGATAATGGAAGAAGCTGAACCTACAGATTTCTTTGAAAATCCAAGTTGCGACAGACTAAAAGAATTTTTATCAAAAGTACTGTAGTTTTTTTCATAAAGCCATTGACTTATTTGACAATATATGATATCATATTTAAGCCGCATATTATGGGTAAAAAGAGCCTTGTGCCACCTAATAATAGCGAGATTATAGAAAAGGCAGGCAAAAGAAATGTTTGCAATTATTGAAACAGGCGGTAAGCAATATAAAGTACAACAAGGTGACGTACTATATATCGAGAAACTTACAGTTGAAGAGAACGACACAGTTGAATTTCCAGTAGTAGCTATTTTTAGCGAAGACGGAACAAAAGTAGGTACACCTTATGTTGATGGAGCAAGTGTAAAAGCTACTGTTGTTAAAAACGGTAAAGCTAAGAAAATCACTGTTTTCACTTACAAACCTAAAAAGAGCAGCAAGAGAAAAATGGGTCATAGACAACCATATTCTAAGGTTGAGATTTCAGCTATAAACGCATAATGATTTATGTGGACTTGCTATCTACTAAAGAAGGCTTTATTTCAGGTTTTCGCATTGCAGGACATTCAGGATACGCTGAAATTGGTAGTGATATAGTTTGTGCGGCGGTTTCATCTGCTGTTTATATGACAATCAATACAGTAACCGATATTTTTGCAGTAAGCCCTCTCGCCCTAAGGGTAGAAGAGGCAGAGATTTTTTTCAGAATTGAAACTCGAGATTTTAAACGTTGTAATGAGCTTTTCAAAGGCTTTAAACTTCATTTATTGGGTCTAGAGGAACAGTATCCTGAAAACATAAAGATAAGTTATTTGGAGGTGTAATTATGCTTAAGATTAATATTCAACTTTTTGCTCATAAAAAAGGTATGGGTTCTACAAAGAACGGACGTGATTCAGAATCAAAAAGACTTGGTGTCAAGAGAGCTGACGGTCAATTCGTATTAGCAGGAAACATTCTTGTTAAACAACGTGGAACACACATCCACCCAGGCAACAATGTAGGTAGAGGATCAGACGATTCTTTATTCGCACTAGTTGATGGTACAGTTAAGTTCGAGCGTATGGGTAGAGATCGCAAAAAAGTTAGCGTTTACTCAATCGAGCAATAATTAATTATTAAAAACAACAATTTGGCATCTATTGAAATTCAATAGATGCCATTTTTTTGTGTTTTGTAGGGGCGGTCCTGTGTGACCGCCCAAAAACTATAGCTATTGCTAAATTCTCGGACGACCACAGGTCGCCCCTACATTTTTAGGTTTTTTAATAGAATTTAAGAATTTGATCGTTTATCTCTTTCAATGGTTCTTCTGCACTGTAATAATCAAACGCTTCAACAAATTCTTTTATATTATTTAACAATGAATTTATTTCACCGCTCCAATCATAGGCTAAACACTCTTCTAAAATTATCTCAATACTATCAATGTCTAGCTCGGTTAAAGCCTCTTCAAGCTTAACCATTCTATCTTTAAGGATCCCGACATCGCCTTGAGCTTTTTCAGCATTCTCTTCATCACCAAAACTAACTGAATCTTTGATATCATACAATAATTGTGTATAATTATCAATAAATTCATCTGTGTATGCAGTAATATACTGAATATTATTGTCAATTGCTGCCATTTCTAATTTTTTAGCCTGTTCAGAAATTCCATAAGCTCCTATAGTAGCTGCTGCACTCTTTACTGCATGAACATCAATTCTGAAGTTTTTAAAATCCTGTTTTGCAAATGCTGAACCAATTGTATTAATCTTGTTTACACCGTCATTATAGAATGAATGAAGTATGTCTATGTAATCATCCATGTTTCCACCTATCAACTTAATGCCGTGTTCAGTGTTAACTCCATCAATTGTTAATATGTTTTCGTCGTCACTCTCGTCAGTAGCACTTGAAACAAACTTAATCTTTCCTTTTGGAATCCAATTAAGCAATATAGAATTAAGCTTTTGAATTTCTATTGGTTTTGCTAAGAAGTCGTTCATGCCCTCTTTAACAAACAATTCTCTTGCACCTACTAAGGCGTTAGCAGTAAGAGCAATAATAGGAACATTTTTATAATAATCTCCATCTAGCCCTCTTATTACATTAGTAGCATCAATTCCATCCATTTCAGGCATCATATGATCCATAAACACTAAGTCATATATATTATTCTTAATCATTTCAACCGCTAAAGCACCGTTGACTGCAGTATCAATCTTGAAATTATACGGAGTCATTAACCCTTTAGCAACTTTCAAGTTTACTTGATTATCGTCTACTACAAGAATATTAGCTTTAGGTGCTACAAAATGCCTTATCTCTTCTTTTTCTTGTATATATTTGTCGTTGCTTCCGAAAATATTTGCTAGTTGAATACAGCTAATAGGCAGACTAACCGTCGTAGAATCTCTGTAAATTACTGTGTCTCCTGGGTCTACCATAAGCACAATAATAAAATTACGTCTTAGCGACTGCTTTAAATTCTTAACTTTTGATACATGCACAGCAGGAACAAACAAAAAGTCGAAATCTCTTTCGTTTAATAAATTTAGCAAGTCAGATTGGTTGTTACAAATTTCACAAACTGAACCTATATCCTCAATTGAGGACTTTACTGCTTGAGCATATATATCACGAGCTTCATATATAAGCACTTCCTTTTTAGGGCAAGACTCTACAATCGCAATATATTCATTGTATTTTTGAGGCAACTTAATAGTAAATGTAGAACCTTTGCCTACTTCACTTTCAACACTTATAGAACCACCCATCATTTCACACAGTTGTTTGGTGATAGCAAGCCCTAGGCCAGTACCCTCTATGTTACGGTTTTTCTTGGTGTCAACTCTCTCAAACTGCATAAACAGTTTTTCCATGTCTTCTTTTTTAATGCCTATACCTGTGTCTTTAACAACAAAGGTAAGCATAGTTTTTCCATCAGAATGTTCACTAGTTGCACTGAAATGTATATTTCCAACTCTTGTAAACTTTATGGCATTACTTAGAATATTAAGCAAAATTTGCTTTACTCTTATTTCATCGCCAATTAGTTTTGCTGGTATTTTATTATCAATATGTGTTGTAAGTATTACCGATGATTTATTTTGTAGCCTTACCTTAGAAAGACCTATTACATCATTTAACAAAGAAGTAATGTAATATTCTAGTTCAATAATTTCAAGTTTACCAGACTCTATTTTTGATATATCTAAAATATCATTGATAATAGATAAAAGGTTTCTGCTAGCTTTTTTAATTTCAGTAGCATACTCTGCAGTGGCGCCGCCCTCGCTGTCTCTAACTACAATTTCTGCCATTCCCAAAATTGCATTAAGCGGTGTACGTATTTCATGGCTCATATTAGCTAAGAAATTTGATTTAGCCTTAGAGCTAAGCAACGCCTCTTCATGGGCTTGATGCACTTGAAGATCCATTTCATATCTACGCCTTGCATTTGCAAATAAGTTTCCTGCCATTAAAAGCATACTTTCTTGCACTTCAGTATATTCGACACCCTCTTTATCTCCACTTATTGCAATATATCCAAATAAGTCGTCAACCACAAACACTGGTGCTACAAGTAGAGATCTATAATTTTTAGAAGAATTATAGAAAGTTTCTTGTAGTTGTGGCGGAACATTTTCATAAAAGTTTCTAACCGCCTTGCCTTTTTGAAGTGTTTTTGAAAAATAGTCTTCATTGAACTGATGACAACATATAAATACATTTCCGTCTTTCCTTTGATGCACCAGAGACTCACCATTATCAGCTGAGCTAATATGTTCTTTCATACCACGAGTATCATATGCTATTTTTTCGCCATCTCTGTAGCTGTGTTCTTGATAAGTATATCTTTTATTATCGATATCCACAACTCTCCAAAGACCAATTTCACACACATTAAACACTAATGCTAACTTTTCAAGTGACTCAGTAACAGTAAAGTCATAGTTTTCGCTTTCTGTTATCGATAAAAGAGAATTAGATACTTCATTGATAGTTAGAAGCAATTTATCTTGCTCCATAATTTTTTTTGTTCTTTTATCTATTTCAGTTTCAAGGTGCATTTGATAATTTTCTAGTTGTGCCTGTACCTGTTTTAGTTCGTGGATATTAAGATGTCCTCCAACTAGTTTTATAGGGTTACCATCTTCATCTCTTTCTACTATTTTACCTAAATCACGAGTCCAAAGGTAATATCCGTCGGTATGTATCATACGTGTTTCAGTAAAATATCTGTCTGTTTTACCGGTGAGCAAATCATTTAATTTTTCAAATATTATAGGTACATCATCAGGATGATTTCTTAATTTCCATTCTTCCAAAGTACCAATTGTTTCCTCACGAGTGTAGCCAAACATTTTAAGATATTCATCATTGTATTCAATATGATTATTTAATACATCATATTCCCAAATTCCAAACTCTGCAACTTCAATGGCTAAATCTAGTTTTTCTAAAGTAGCAGTCATTTTTTGTTCTGCTAATTTAAGGGCAGTGATGTCTTGCATTAAACCAAAATAGATAATCGGTTTTCCATCTTCTGAATAGTCGGTAATATCGCCTTTCTCAAAGCCATAAAAAGTCGAGCCATCTTTTTTCTTAACTTTATATTCAAACTCAAGATCAGATGTTTCACCATTTAGATAGGCACTCATCTTTTGTTTATAAATCTCATAATCTTCTGGGAATAACAATTTCTTGCGCAAACTACTGTCTTGTGCAAGATCTCCTTCTTCATATCCCAACAATCTAAAGAACTCAGAGCTAAACTCTATTTTATCAGTACGTAAATCCCAAATAAATCCTGCTAATCCTTTAATTGTAACATTCTCAAGCACTAATTCTAATAGTTGTCTATTTGTGTGCATTTTTTATCCCCCTATCATTCCTCTTCACTTGAAATCTTTTTGAAGTTTTCAGCCACTTTTAAAAAGCTATTGACTAATAAAGGATCAAAATGACTTCCGCTGTCTTGTTTTATTATAGCTACTGCTTCTTCATGTGACCTAGCTGCCTTGTATGGTCTTTCAGATCTTATAGCATCATATGCATCTACTATAGCCATAATTCTTCCACCTATAGGAATATCTTCACCCATTAAACCCAGCGGATACCCTGTGCCATTCCATTTTTCATGGTGAGCAGATGCAAATATTTCTGCAATTTCTAAAAAGCCTGTCTCTTGAGCATTTCCCATTACAGTTCTAATTATTTCAGTTCCGAACTCAGTATGTTTTTTCATTTTTAAATATTCAGAATCTGAAAGTTTGCTTTTTTTAAGCAAAATATTGTCTGCTATACATATCTTTCCTACATCATGCATCTGTGAGGCATGTGCATACAGCTCAACATCTATATCTTCTAAATCGCTTCTATAAACACCATCTGCAAATATTTGTGTCATCATACATCTTAGATATTTACTGGTACGAGAGACATGCCCTCCGGTGTTGTTATCTCTTCTTTCTACCATCTCTGCCAATGAAAAAATAATCGCATATTGTAACTCTTTAATATGAGACGTTTTTTCTTCTACAATTCTCTCAAGATCTGTGCTGTAGTCATATAATTTAAGATGTAGCTCTACCCTTTTTTTAAGCAATACAGCAGAAAAAGGTTTTATAACATAATCAACAGCTCCTAGGCTTAAACCCTCATATTCACTGCTACTATCATCCTTAGCAGTAAGAAATATTACCGGAATGTTCTTATATGGATCCTCCATATTATTTTTAATTACCTTAATCACATCAAAGCCACTAAGCCCTGGCATTTCAACGTCTAATAGAATTATATCAGGCTTAATATTAGGCAATTCTGCTAGTGCCATAGCACCATCTTTTATCAAAACAACACTATACTCATCACATAATGCTTTTCTTGCAATGCTAAGATTTGTAATATTGTCATCTACAATCAGTATTTTTCTTTTTTTTTCCATTAATTTTCTCCATAGGCACTAAAATTTCCTCTTACATATGTGTACATTATAACATAAAAATTATATAAAAGCAAGGAGTATCAAGCAAATACAAAAACTTAATATGTAGAAGTGTCAATGATAGGTGACACTTAAGCTCCAAAAAATAAAATGTTTTT
>CAYJER010000043.1:0-19349 GCA_964369225.1 uncultured Eubacteriales bacterium | reverse complement strand
TCCACGGGACGGAAAACCCGTCCCCTACATTAATTTGTGCGTTTTAACGAATTAATTTTTAACTAAAAAACGCAAAAGGCACGTCTGGTGCTAAATCGCAACCAGTTGAAACTATAAAGTTATCAAGTTTTGACAAAGCATCTTTTTGCTTTTTAATTTCTTCCCCATTTTCACCCAAAAATAATTGTGGCTCTATGTTCCCCATTACAATTTTGTCTGTGGAACTTATGGCTTTTTCTATGTCCACATCGCTTCCAAAATGAAAAGCATCTACATCAAGCTTACAAATCGTGTCTAAATGTGCATTTACGTTTCCGCAGTTATGATAAATCACTAAAAAGCTCTCGTCCGCTACTTCTTTGATAATTTTTTGAATGTAACAATTAGAAAACTCCTCCATCATGCTAGGAGAAATCATCGCAGAAGATGGCTCGGCTATTATTACGCCACTAGCTCCTGCATTTTTATACTCTTTTATGTAGTTTGTTAAAAATTCTGTAATCTTTTCTAAAAAGTCAGAAACTAAATCCTCGTCTGTCATGCAGTGACACATAAAGTCTTCACTGCCGCCTAATACACAACCTAAAGTATATGGTCCTGTAACTCCTACTAATAAAGGCTTGCTCATTTTAGGCACTGCTAATTTTACAGAGTTTATCATTGGAATTGTGGTCTCGTTTAGAACTGGTGGAAACTTAATGTCTTCCATTTCATCCGCCTCCATAAACAAAGGCTCTAATACTTTTGGAAAATCGTTGTCACTAAATTTAACTTCTACCCCAAAACTCTTAGCCTCGCACCAAAGTTCGCTTAATCTTACAACTGCACAAGTGTCATATTTTTCATCAATGCTTTTAAGCACCTCTGCCTGTAGATTAGCGTTCTCTAAAACATCTTTTATATTAGTATTTATTTCAGGATAAAACAATAAAGGCATTTCTTTTTTGCTGTCTAGCATCTCTTTTAATATTTTTTTCATATTTCCAACTCCTTTTTTCTTAATAATACTACAACACAAACCATTTTTCAAGTAATAGCACATAAAATATTTTTTCATATTATGTTGTAGGTGATAAAATGAAAAAATTTCTACACAATTCAAAAAACTTAGCATACTTTAGTTTATTGCTAATCATGTTCTATTTATTATTTTTCACTGGCTTTTCTTTATTTTTCAAGGCTGATAGCGAAGAATTAGCCCAAAGTCTTGATATAGTAATTAGAACCACACTGGGTTCTGTTTTCGGCTATTTACTGACCACACTTGTGACTAGTAATAAAGGTAAATACAGTAAAATTATGGTTAAAATAAAAAAAGACTACAAACCTAAAGAGGAAACCATGTTGTTTAACAATATAATTATAATTATAGTTTCTATTGTTTGCCTTTATAGTCTTAGCATATTGTTGTTTGCAAGAAATTTCAGTGATTATTTTGTTCTTAACAATTCTTCTATTTCTACCATAACCCAATACAGAGATTTCATAGCAACAACTATTGGCGCACTAATTGCAATGACTAAAAAATAAGCTTTAACCTATTGACTTTTCAGTTGAATATGATATCATAGATATGAGACTTTGTATTTTTATGCATAATAGTGAAAGGAACAAGAATGAATCAACATAAACTGAAAGTCAATAGTCAAAGTGCTCAAACTTTAATCAATCTAGCTTCAAGCCTTGTGACTATGCTAATAGCACTTTGCATAAATTTTTTTCTTTCTCCTTACATAGTTGAAACTTTAGGGGCGGAAGCCAATGGATTTATACAACTTGCTAATAATTTTATAACCTATGCTAGCTTAATAACCGTTGCCTTAAACTCAATGGCAGGCAGATTTATTTCTATAGCCTATCATCAAAACAAATTTGACAAAGCAAAAAAATATTACTCCTCTATCATAATAGGAAATATATTTATAATATTGCTATTAATAATACCTTCTATATTGTTAATATTAAATCTTGAAAGCGTAATACAGATAAATAACGATATATTGGGAGTAAAAATATTATTTGCAATTTGTTTTGTAAATTTCTTTTTTGCCCAAATACAAAGTATATTCTCTATAGCAACATACGTAACAAATAAGTTATACATTAGTAACATAATAACTATGTTACTATCTGTTTTAAATGCTATATTGGTTATAATAATATTTGCAATTTTCGTTCCACAAGTATATTTTTCAACCCTTATAACAATGTTAATGACTATTGTAAATGTGTTAGCATTGGTACGAGTTAGAAAAATACTTTTGCCAGAAATAAAATTTTCCAAAAAAGACTACAGCTTTAAATATATAAAGGAACTACTTTCTTCTGGAATGTGGAACGCTGTAAATCAAGGTGGAAACATTTTAATGACAGGGCTAGATTTACTAGTGACAAATATTTTTATTAATCCTACCCAAATGGGTATTTTATCTGTAGCAAAAATTATTCCAACTCAAATTATTAGTCTGGGCGCTACAGTTAATGTAAATTTTTCACCTAACTTAACTATTTCTTACGCTAAGAATGACACCCAAGACATGCTTAGGCAATTAAGATTTGCTATGAAAGTCTCTAGTTTATTAATGTCTATATCATTAATGACATTCTGCGTTTTCGGACAAGCCTTTTATAAACTTTGGATGCCAAGCCTTGACCCTACCACGCTACTAGTTCTTTCAGTTTTGACTTCTATAGCATATATCCCAGCGTCTGGAACTCAGGCACTTTACAATGTATTCACAACAACTAACAAGTTAAAATTTAATGCCGTGTCTTTTTTAATTAACGGATTAGTTAATGTATTAATAGTTCTTGTATTATTACAATACACAGATTTAGGAATTTATGCAGTAGCCGGAGTAAGCTCTATTACTACAATAATTAGAATTTTAGTATTAACTTTACCTTATACCGCAAAACTTTTAAATATGAAATGGTACACATTTTATAAAGATATAGGAATTTCGCTATTATGTGCTTCAATATGCTTCATAATATCTTTTATAATAAACACTTTTGTTAAACCAGATAATTGGGTAAGCCTTGTAGTTTCAATAGGAATAACAGTATCTTTAAGTTTCTTAGCATTATTTATTTTATTATTTAACAAAAAAGAAAGAAACACTTTTTTCAATAAATTTAAATAAAACTATCACATAGAAAAGGATCTATTTAATGGAAAAAATTAACAAACTAATACTTTTAGGTGTGCACATGTCTGTTTGTAACTTTAGATGTAGCTATTGTTACCTATCACAGCGAGATGAATCATTTCAAAATCAACAAGTAACATATAAATATTCACCCGAGCATGTAGCAAAAGCCTTATCTAAAGAAAGATTAGGCGGTACATCTTATATAAACATCTGTGCCGACGGCGAGACGCTACTTGCAAAAGACATAACAAAATACACATATGAAATATTAAAAGAGGGGCATTACGTTGAATTTGTTAGCAATCTAACTATCACAAAAGTGCTTGAAGAAATGCTTTCGTGGGATAAAGAATTGTTAAAACGATTAGAATTTAAATGTTCTTTACATTATATAGAGCTAAAGAAAAGAAATTTACTGGATACTTTTGCACAGAATGTCCAAAAAATTTGGGATGCAGGATCCTCTGCAAACATAGAGATTACTCCACACGATGAATTAATACCATACCTTGACGATGTAAAAGAGTATTCAATGAAAAACTTTGGTGCGTTGCCTCACATTACAATTGCAAGACGAGACGACACAGATGGAATAGAGTATTTAACAGAATTATCTGTAGAAAAATACGATGAAATCTGGGCAAGTTTCGACTCAGATTTTTGGAAATTTAAAAAGACAATCTTCATGCAAAAAAGAAATGAATTTTGCCACGCCGGTAAATGGAGTTTAGCAGTAGACATTGCAAACGGTAACTCATATCAATGCTATGTAGGACAATATAAGCAAAATATTTTTGAAAATTTAAACAAGCCTATAGACTTCACCCCTATAGGAAGATGCTTTTTATCACACTGCTACAACGGGCATATGCTTTTAACCTTAGGTTGTATCGATAATTTCACAGATGTTAAATATGGTGACATTAGAGATAGAGTTAAACCAGACGGCACAAAATGGCTTCAGCCTGAACTTAAAGAGTTTTTCAACACAAGATTATTCGAGAGTAATTCTGTAGCCGATGCACAAACACAAAAAAAGATTATGCGTAACTCGGTGTTGTTTGATAAAACATTAAAACTAGTGAAAAAAGCAAAAAAAATAAAAAGTACCATTAGAAAATAATAACTGCATTGATCAATATATGTAGTTGCAACCTTTTAAATTAAACAATCTAAATGCATAATTGTATAGGACGTTCTCCGTGCCGATTACGATTTTTGAATAGCAACAAATTCGTTAAACTTTACAAATCCATGTAGGGGCGGATATTATCCGCCTATAAAGCTTAGGCAAAATTACGGACTTTTTAGGCGGATAATATCCGCCCCTACATGGTATAATTTGCTAAGAGTCACGTCTGCACCTACACCCTCCCCTACAATATTTTATCAAATTTATTTTTCCATACAAGAATTTAAATTTAAAAAGACTTCTAAATATAATTGAAACAAAAAACTGAGCCTGTAGCAAACTTAAATTGCTACAGGCTCTTTTAAATTATATTCTACCTATGTCTTTTCTGTAATGAACGCCGTCAAAATCTATCTTAGATACTGCCTTATAAGCATTTTCTAAAGCTATGTCTAAGTTTTCGCCTTTGGCTGTTACACCTAAAACTCTACCACCATTTGTAAGAATTTTTCCATCTTTACAAATAGTTCCAGCGTGGTAAACTACTGCATTTTCTACCTGACCGTTTTCATCAAGACCTTTAATCTCTAATCCCTTAGGGTAAGCTGATGGATAACCAGGGCTTGCCATAACAACACATGCACAAGTCTCGTCGCTCCACTCAATATTGATATCAGCTAATTTATCTTCTGAAATAGCAAGCAAGATATCAACTAAATCTGTCTTAAGGCGAGGAAGAACAACTTGTGTTTCAGGGTCGCCAAATCTCGCATTGTACTCAATAACCTTAGGGCCATCGGCTGTAAGCATTAAACCAAAGTATAGACACCCCTTAAAAGTACGTCCTTCTTTGTTCATAGCCTCAACAGTTGGCATGAAGATAGTCTCCATACACTCTTTTGCTAGTTTCTCTGTGTAGTGAGGATTAGGGCTTATAGTTCCCATTCCACCAGTGTTAAGACCTTTGTTTCCATCTAAAGCTCTCTTATGGTCTTTAGAGCTAACCATAGGAATTAAAGTCTTTCCATCTGTAAACGAAAGAACGCTAACTTCAGGGCCTGTAATAAATTCTTCTACAACGATATTATTTCCGCTCTCGCCGAACATCTTGTCTTCCATTATTGACTTAACTGCATTTTCTGCATCTTCAAAGCTTTCTGCAATTATAACACCCTTGCCAAGAGCTAAACCGTCTGCCTTAACAACTACAGGCAACTTGTTTTGCTCTCTTATATAAGCAATCGCTTTTGTGCTATCATCAAAAACTTCATATCCTGCTGTAGGAATGTTATATTTCTTCATTAAATCTTTAGAGAAAACCTTGCTACTCTCGATAATAGCTGCATTTTGTCTAGGGCCAAATGTCTTAATTCCAACAGCCTCAACAGCGTCAACCATTCCACCAGCTAGTGGATCATCCGGAGCTACAAATACTAAGTCAATCTCTTTTTCTTGTGCAAACTTCACAACTTCTTCATTGCTAGAAATATTTACACATTCAGCATCTTTAGAAATTCCGCCGTTACCAGGTGCACAGTAAAGCTCTGTAATTTTAGAGCTTTCTTTTAGCTTTCTAATGATGGCATGTTCTCTGCCACCAGAACCAATTACTAATATTTTCATTCATTCTACCTCTTAGTGGTGGAAAAGTCTAATTCCGTTAAATGCCATAACCATGCCATATTTGTTGCATGTGTCTATAACATTGTCATCACGGATAGAACCACCTGGTTGAACTATAAATTTAACGCCACTCTTGTTTGCTCTTTCAATATTATCACCAAATGGGAAGAAAGCATCACTACCAACTGTAACGTCGCACATAGTTTTAAGCCATTCTTTTTTCTCTTCTAAAGTGAATGCAGAAGGCTTCTCTGTAAAGAAATTCTCCCATACACCGTCTGCTAAAACGTCCATATAGTCTTCACTGATATAAACATCAATTGTGTTGTCTCTGTCAGGTCTTCTAATATCAGCCTTGAAAGGTAGGTTTAAAACCTTAGGACTTTGTCTTAAATACCAGTTGTCAGCCTTATTACCAGCAAGTCTTGTACAGTGAACTCTACTTTGTTGACCAGCACCAATACCTATTGCTTGTCCGTCTTTAACATAACAAACTGAATTAGATTGTGTATATTTTAAAGTGATAAGAGCAACTATCATGTCTCTCTTAGCGTCTTCTGTAAGATCTTTGTTCTCTGTTACTACATTTTGGAACATTTCATCTGTAACTGCAAGTTCATTTCTGCCTTGCTCAAATGTAATTCCGAAAATGTCTTTGTTCTCTATTGCAGCTGGAACATAATTCTCATCAATTTCAACTACATTAAATGAGCCTTTTCTCTTAGTCTTTAAAATAGCAAGTGCTTCCTCTGTGTAACCAGGAGCTATAACGCCGTCACTTACTTCTCTAGCTAGAAGAGTAGCAGTCTCTTTGTCGCAAACATCTGAAAGTGCAGCCCAGTCGCCATAAGAAGACATTCTGTCAGCTCCTCTAGCTCTTGCATATGCAGTAGCTATAGGAGTTAGCTCTAAATCATCAACAAAGTGGATTTTCTTTAGAGTATCGCTCATTTCAATTCCAAGTGCTGCACCAGCTGGGCTTACATGCTTGAAAGATGCAGCAGCTGGCAAACCAGTAGCTTTTTTAAGCTCTTTAACCAATTGCCAAGAGTTAAAAGCATCCATAAAGTTTATATATCCAGGAGTTCCATTAAGAACCTTTATTGGTAAACAGCTACCATCTTTCATGAAAATCTTAGATGGTTTTTGGTTTGGATTACATCCATATTTTAGCATTAGTTCATTCATTACTATTACCTTGTCATTTTTGCCGCACAAAATGCGATAAAAATTTAGGGATTGTACCCCGTGACTATCCTTTCTCTTTTAGCTCACTTGCATCTCATACATTTTTATTAACAATCTTTGTACTAGTCTCACCAGTTTGAGTATCAATATATCTAACAAACAAAGAAACCTTGTTTTCCTCGTTTAGGTTTTCCCAAAGTTTAGCTGTAAACTCGTCTATGCTTCCTCTAATATTAATTCTTTCAGGCTCACCCTCAAAAGAAGGAATACGTGGGTTACCATCGCATTTATAGGTGTGGATAAAATGACCTATACCCTTTTGTGAGGCATAATCAAAGAAGAATTTCTCGGCAAAGTCAGGGTTACCCTCACAACTTTTTAGAATAGACATCTTATAGCTAAAGCTATTATCAGCAAATTCTACAATTCCTGAAATTCTAGGAGTATAGTTAGGCTCGTCAGGCTCAAAAGTTCTTGTTCTTAAAGAGTCTTCAAAGCTTTTTCCCTCGCTCATTAAATCATATACTGTGTCTGTTTGGTCGCCGTTTGTAACAATTGTCTTGTTGCCTAGCACTCTAACAGGAGCATATATAACAAGTGATGGATCAGAAAGCAGTGCAGGATCAAAAGCTTGAGTTCTAAGACCAGCGCCATCCTCTACAAAAATACGGTTTCTACTGTTTACACTTCTACCCATAATAAAATAGGCAATTACAGCATATTTTCCGTCTTCACTGTTTCCAATTACTATACCTCTTCCAGGGTATGAGTTATTCTTTAGTTCGTTTTCAATTGCTAAAGTTTGCATTTTGACTATCCTTTCATGAACTTATCTATTAATAAGTTTATTATTCACCATATCTATTTTTCCCTCACAGAATAAGGATACCGCCTTTGGCAATAGTTCCCACTCTGCTTCTTCCATTACTCTTCTTTGCAATGTTTCAGGAGTATCGGTAACTTCAACCTCTACAGCCTTTTGAAGAATTATAGGACCGCCGTCGCATTCTTCATTTACAAAGTGAACGGTAGCACCTGTTAGCTTGACACCCTTTTCAAGAGCCGCCTTATGTACATGCAGTCCATAATAACCTTTGCCACAGAATGATGGAATAAGAGCAGGGTGTACATTTATAATTTTAAATGCAGATGTCATTGACTCTGTGATTATTGTCATAAATCCTGCTAAGACTACAAGGTCTATTTTATTCTCATTAAGTATCTCAATAAGTTTTTGGCTGTATTCTTCAGTAGAACTATAATCTTTTCTAACAGCTACAGCAGTAGCAATATTAGCATTTTCTGCTCTAGTTAAAGCATAAGCATCTGCCTTACTTGAAAGAACAAGACTTATCTCGCCATTTTTAATTTCTCCTCTGTTTTGAGCATCAATTAACGCCTGTAGGTTTGTTCCACCACCAGAGACTAAAACAGCTATTTTTACCATAGAACAATTCCCTCGTCGCCTTTTACAATTTCACCTAGAATAAACGCAGTATCGCCATTAGCGTTAATTGTGTTTACAATAGCCTCTGCCTTGCTAGCTTCAACAGCCATACAAATTCCAACACCCATGTTATAAGTATTGTACATATCTCTTTCAGGGATATTTCCAACGCTTTGAATTAGCTTAAATATTGGTAATACAGGAATGTCAGCCAATTTAATTTTAGCTGTAAAGCCGTCTTTAATCATACGAGGAATGTTCTCGTAAAATCCGCCGCCAGTAATATGAGAAATAGCCTTAACGCCACCCTCTTCAATTGCAGCTAAAACAGATTTTACATAAATCTTAGTTGGAGTAAGTAAAGCCTCACCTAAAGTGCTGCCTAGTTCGTCATAATATTTAGACAAACTCTCTTCTGTCATATCAAAAACTTTTCTAACTAATGAGAAACCATTAGAGTGAACACCAGTAGAAGCGATACCTACTAAAACGTCGCCCTCTTGCATGTTACTTGAGTCAACTATTTTTTTCTTATCAACAATACCAACATTAAAACCAGCTAGGTCGAACTCATCCTCTGGCATAACACCAGGATGCTCAGCAGTCTCACCACCGATTAAAGCACAACCAGCTTGAACGCAACCTTCAGCAACACCCTTAACAATGTCTGCAATTTTTTCAGGAACATTCTTACCACAGGCAATATAGTCTAGGAAGAATAAAGGTTTTGCACCACAGCAAATTACGTCATTAACACACATTGCAACGCAGTCAATACCTATTGTGTCATGCTTATTCATAAGGTCTGCAATACAGATTTTAGTACCTACTCCATCAGTGCCTGAAACTAAGATAGGTTCTTCCATTCCTGTTAGGTTTGGAGCAAAAAGACCACCAAAACCTCCAAGATCTGAAACTACTCCATCAACATGTGTTCTTTTAATATGTTCTTTCATAAGCTCAACAGACTTATAACCAGCTGTAACGTCTACACCGGCAGCCTTATAGCTTTCGCTGAAACTACTATTCATAATATGACCTTGTCAAATCATCTTTAAGACAATTGACTTACCTTTCTTTTATATATTGTGTGCTTAAATTAATCCATATGTATGGAACGGTCTTGACCGTTCCGAGGAAATTTAGTTAGAACTCCTAGTTTTCGGAACGTTCAAGACCGTTCCCTACATAAGTTTGTGTAATTTAACGAATTAGTTTTAAATCCAAAATCGTAATCAACACTTCTGGTCCCTGTGTAGATGTATTGATTAGGGAATTTAGCCATGTAGGGGCGGATATTATCCGCCTAAAAAGTCTGTAATTTCGTCTAAATTTCATAGGCGGATAATATCCGCCCCTACATGGTTTATGAAATTTAACGAATTAATTTTAAACCAAAACACGTAATCAACACGTCTGGTATTTATCCCCACTAGCTATTTGTGCGACTTGCCTGTCGGGGCTTCTCGACCGACCTTAATTCTTGGACACATAATTTTTCGGACGCATGCGGTAAACTGCAAATCCCCACTAGCTATGTGTGCGACTTGCCTGTCGGGGCTTCTCGACCGACCTTAATTCTTGGACACATAATTTTTCGGACGCATGCGGTAAACTGCAAATCCCCACTAGCTATGTGTGCGACTTGCCTGTCGGGGCTTCTCGACCGACCTTAATTCTTGGACACATAATTTTTCGGACGCATGCGGTAAACTGCAAATCCCCACTAGCTATGTGTGCGACTTGCCCGTCGAGGCTTCTCGACTAGATTGCCCAGTTGCCGTTTTTGAATATTTGAACTGTGCTACCATCTGTTAAATATGCAGTAATGTCCATGTCGTCTGAACCAATCATGAAATCAACATGAATGATTGAATCATTAAGACCTAAGGCGTGAAGTTCTTCACGGGTCATGCTCTCATAACCTTTTATATTACTGTTAAAACCTTTGCCTAATGCAATATGACAACTTGCATTTTCATCAAACAATGTGTTATAGAATAATATACCTGTGTCTGAAATAGGCGAATTATGCGGAATAAGTGCAAGTTCACCTATCATAGATGCGCCCTCGTCTGTTGTAATCATCTTAGTTAGGACTTCTGCACCTGTCTCGGCCTCCCAGTAAGTTGCTTTACCGTTTTCAAACTTTATATGGAAATTATTTATTAAGTTACCATGATAAGATAAAGGCTTAGTAGCATAAACTACACCCTCTGCCCTACCTTTTGGCGGAGATATAAACACTTCTTCTGTAGGCATGTTAGGGTTAAAACTAGTACCGTCTATAAGTTCGTCTACTCCACCTTTCCACACTGCCTCTTTCATAAGTGAACACTTAAAATCAGTGCCTAAGGAATTTTTATAATGTAGGTAATCTACATCAAGACTATTTAAAATATCACATTTTTCTTTAAGAGTACTGTTGTGATTTTCCCATTCTGCAACAGGATCATTGTCTTTAGTAACTCTGACAGATGCTAAAATAGCCTCCCACATTTTCTTAACTGCAACACTGGTTCTAAGCTCTGGGAATACTTTTTTCGCCCATTTCTCGCTAGGAACAGCTAGAATAGTCCATTGGCATTTGTCGTCTAGTTCATCTCTATACTTCTTTAAAACCTTAGAAATTGCAATGTTTACCTTCTGCATTTTATCGGCATTGACACCCTTTAATCCATCAGGATCATCAGAGATAATATGGATTAAAGCAGGAAGAGTTTCTGTTGTATATTTTGCCCTCTCCTCAACCCAAGTTGGAACCTTAGAAAGTGTTGTAAGGCTCTCATTTTTATACTTAAGTTTTGTGTTAACTTGACTTATCCAGTCAATTCTTACCCATTTTGCGCCCGCCTTATATGCTTCATCTTGAACTAAAACTGCAAATTCGTGTTGGTCTACCGCACAATTGATTATACAGCCTTGTCCCTTTTTAATGTTTACACCAATTTTGACTGCAAGTCTTGCATATTTTCTTAGAATGGTTTTATTCATATAATCCTCTTATATTTCGTTTACTTTTTCTTGCAATGCAGCGTTTTTCTTTATAACACCGTTTACCATGTCTTCTTTCATAGTGTCTAGTTTAGCTGCAAGATCTTCATTAGAAAGTGCAAGCATTTGAGCTGCTAGAATAGCTGCGTTGTCTGCTCCGTCAATAGCTACTGTGGCTACAGGGATACCAGCTGGCATTTGAACAGTTGCTAAAAGTGCGTCAAGTCCGTCAAGAGTTGAAGATTTTACAGGAATACCGATTACTGGCAATGTTGTGTGAGCTGCTAAAACTCCGCCTAGGTGAGCTGCCTTACCGGCTGCTGCGATGATAACACCGAAACCGTTTTCTTTAGCTGTTTTAGAAAACTCTGCTGCCATGTCTGGAGTTCTGTGAGCTGACATAACTCTAACCTCTACCTCGATACCGAAGTCTTTTAATTTCTTTACTGCAGGTGCTACAACAGGAAAATCACTGTCACTACCCATTACTATTGCTACTTTCTTATTCATATATATTTCTCCTTACATTTATAGTTTTATTCATACATTATTATTTTACTCAATTTTTACCGTTTTTTCAAGTCTTTTTCAAAAAAAATCTTGCAAAATAGAATTGTTTATGATATTATAAGCTAAACACTATGAAAAAGTAGAGTAAATACAGAAAAATGCTAAGAGAGGTCTTGTCGTCGGCTGTAAGCAAGACTGCAATAATTCGTATTGAAGTTCCCTTTGGAGTGGCTTTTCTGAAAATCAAAGTAGGTTAAGACGTTTTCTGCGTTAAAGAGTTTAAGGGTCTATTGACTAAAATTGGGTGGTACCACGAATTTTTCGTCCCATTGTGCTTTAATGAGCATGATGGGACTTTTTATCATTTTATCGATAAAAATAAAGTTATTGAAATATTGTCTTACTCTTTCGGAAATTCAAGCAAACTTAAATGTATATTGTAGGGGACGGGTTTTCCGCAGACGTGCCTCTTATGCTGTTCCAATGTAGGGGCGACCCTGTGTGGTCGCCCGAAAACTAGCAGTTATTACTAAACCCACGGGCGACCACACAGGGTCGCCCCTACATGGATTTGTGTGTTTTAACGAATTGATATAATCAAAAAATCCGCAAGGATTTTCACATTAACTTTTCACTATTCACTTTTAGTTTTTCACTTAATTTTTAAATGTGGCTAAAAATATTATCAAATGGAGGAAATATCATGAATCAAATTTTCACAGATTTACAAGAAAAATTCGACAACGAATTAAGCCTTGTAAAAACAAAAGACGAACTCGAAACAATAAGAGTTGCCTATTTAGGCAAAAAGGGTTCAATCTCTGCGCTAATGCAAAAACTTAAAGACGTTCCAAACGAAGAGAAAAAAGCATTTGGACAAAGCGTAAACAACTTAAAAAAATATGCCGAGGAAAAAATCTCTTTTAAACTTTCACAGCTTCTAAAAGCAGAGGAAGAAGAGCTAGTAAACTCAGCTGAGGAATACGACCTAAGCTTACCAACAGAAGAGAAACAAGGCTCATATCACCCTATCACAATCATCCAAAAAGAGTTAGAGCAAATTTTTGCTTCTATGGGCTTTAATGTTGAGGACTACCCTGAAATAGTTGACGATTATCACTGTTTCGAGGCTTTGAACATTCCAGCACACCACCCAGCAAGAGACATGCACGACACCTACTATCTAAACAACGGACAACTTTTAAAAACTCATACATCTGCTGCACAAAATGACATCATGAAAAAATACGGCGCTCCATTAAGAGCTATTTTCCCAGGCAGATGTTTTAGAAATGAGTCTATAGATGCTTGTCACGAGAACACATTCTTCCAAATGGAAGGCATGATGATAGATAAAGATATTTCAATTTCTAACCTAATCTACTTCATGAAAAAAATGCTTTCAGAAGTATTTAAGCAAGATGTTAATGTTAGATTACGCCCAGGATTTTTCCCATTTGTTGAGCCAGGTTTCGAGCTTGACGTAAGTTGCCTAATTTGTGGTGGCGAGGGTTGCCCATCTTGTAAAAATTCAGGCTGGTTAGAGCTTTGCCCTTGTGGTATGATTCACCCTAACGTGCTAACAGCAGGCGGAATTGACCCAGAGGAATACACAGGTTTTGCATTTGGTCTAGGTCTTACAAGACTTGCTATGATGCGTTTTGGAGTTAAAGACATTCGTGACTTTAACAGTGGTAGCCTTAAGGCTTTAGATCAATTTATTTAAGGAGGAAACAGAATGTTAATTTCAATGAATTGGATCAGTGATTATGTTGATCTATCAGGCTTTGATAAAGAAGCACTAATTAAACGTTTTACTCTTAGCACAGCAGAGGTTGAAGACATAATATATATGGGTGAAAACCTTAAAGATGTTGTAGTAGCTAAGATTTTATCAGTAGAAAATCATCCAGACTCTAAAAAACTTCACCTACTTAAGGTAGATGCAGGCGACAAAGTATATGACGTTGTTTGTGGCGCTCCAAATGTAAGAGAAGGCATGAACGTAGCCTTTGTAAAAGCTGGCGGAAAAGTAGGCGACTTTAAAATAAGTGTTGCTAAAGTAGCTGGGTTTGAGTCATACGGCATGTGTTGTTCAGCATTCGAGCTAGGACTAAGTGCCGACCATAACGGACTAATCGAGATGCCAAGCGACGCAGAGCTAGGCACAGACATTAGAGACATCTATGAAATCCGTGATGTAGTTTTCGAGGTTGACAATAAATCTCTAACTAATCGCCCTGACCTATGGGGACATTATGGAATAGCAAGAGAGTTTTCAGCCCTAACAGGAAGAGAATTAAAACCACTTGAAACAGTAGATTTAAGTAAATATGAAGACTTAGAAAAATTAGACATCAAAATAAGCGACGATCTATGCCAAAGATATAGCGGTATAACTGTTGAGAACATCAAAGAGAACAAAAGTCCTGTAAACATGCAAATTAGGTTATTCTACTGCGGTAGCCGTGCTATAAATCTATTAGCAGACCTTACAAACTATTTAATGCTTGAAATGGGACAACCAATGCACGCATTTGATATAGACAAGGTAAACTCTATAGATGTTAAACGTTTTGATAAGAGCTTTGACTTTAAAACTCTTGACGGCGAAACAAGAAAGATTGACGAAAACACTCTTATGATTTGTACTGGAGACACTCCAGTAGCAATCGCCGGAATTATGGGTGGACTAGAAAGCGAAATTGAAGAGAACACAAGAGGACTTTTACTAGAGTCAGCATGTTTTGACCCAGTAAACGTTAGAAAGACATCTTCAAGACTAAGCCTTAGAACAGATGCCCTAATGAGATATGAGAAAACTCTTGACCCTGAAATGACTGTTACTGCAATAGCAAGATTTTTAAAATTATTAACAGATATAGAGCCAAACGCTAAGGTAAGCTCAAGCCTTACAGATGTATACAAGAAGAAATACCCTGTAATTGAGATAAGCTTTGACAAGGCATATGTTGACAGATACACAGGAATTGAGATAAGCAATGAAAGCATTCTAACAACTCTTAACGCATTAGGCTTTAACGCAAGCGAGAGCAACAATGTGTTTAACGTGACTGTTCCAACATGGAGAGCCACAAAAGACGTAACTATAAAGGCAGACATAATTGAAGAAATCACAAGAATTTACGGCTATGACAATTTTGAGATTAAAACTTCAAGAAGTCCTTTAAAACCTGTTTTACCAAGCAGTGCGAATACTTGCGATAATTCTGCTAAAGATATATTGGTAAACAGCTACAAAATGCACGAAATCCACTCATATATTTGGTGTGACAGCAAAAAATACAAAGAATTAGGAATAGAAACACCTGACAATGTAAAACTATTAAACTCAATTAATCCTGATTTTACAGTAATCAGAAATTCTATGATTCCTACACTTTTAAGCTTTGTAAACGAGAATAAGTCATATTCTACAGACTTTGGCATTTTTGAAATTGGCAGAGTTGTAGAGGGTCTTCGTGAAAATAAAGAGTGCAACGAGAGAAAGAAACTAGCAATTGCACTTTACTCAAGAAACAAGAGCGAGAAGGAATTATTCTTTGATTTAAGAGACATGGTTATCTCTTTATTTAGCAAGATTAAGCATACAAATGTAGAGTTCACAAAATCACAAAACTGCAAAGCATACAGTCATCCTAAAAACTGTTTTGATGTATCAGTAGCAGACAAAAAGTATGCAGAAATTTATGTGGTCTACCCTACAATTGTAAATAAGATAGATAAAAAGTCTTCAATTGTTTGTGCAGAGATCGACATGACAGACTTTGCAGACCTAGCTGTAAACACAATTAAATACTGTGAACCATCAAAATTCCCAGGAATAGACATCGACTTATCACTAAACATCAACAAAGATACAGTGTACAGCGAGATATCTTCTGCATGGCAAGGAGTGACTGATTTACTTGAAAAAGTAAACCTAATCGACACTTACGAGGGCGAGACTAAGAGCATTACACTAAGATTTTCATTTGTTTCTGCCGAAAAAACTCTTTCAAAGGCAGAAGTTCAAGAATTTGTAGACAAAATATTAAATAATTTAAAAGAAAAAAATATATATTTAAAATAGTCTTGAAATTTAACTCTCTTTGTTGTATCATATATATAGAAACTTATCCACGTGCAAAACACGTGGAGTGAAGAACTAAAAGTGAATAGTGAAAATTTAAGTTGTCGGTAAATCGGCATATTAAATATTTTTATAGCATAACATAAGTTGTTATAAATACAATAGTTTTTCACCCTTAGTTCTTAGATTTAAGTAGGAGGTGTTCCATATGTCAGATTTTTCAATGAAGTTTACGCAACCGTTTTCAATAGAAGATGCAAAAGCCAACGATATGCAACGTACGCTTTTAAGGGTCTATGATGCCTTGTCAGAGAAAGGTTATAACCCTATAAGCCAAATTGTGGGATACATCTTATCAGAAGACCCGACCTATATTACAACGCACAATAATGCTAGGGCCTTAATCTGTAAACTTGACAGAGACGAACTTTTAAAAGAACTTGTCAAAAATTACTTAGGGCAATAATAAAATTAGAAAGAGAGAAATAAGATGAATAAAGTACCAACATATAAGGGGCGCACCTTGGTAAGATCTGGCGATACGATATACCTAGGAAGCATGAACGACCCTTATGTAGTTAAAATAGATATTAAATCTAAGAAAAAAATTGGAGACCTAGAGGTAGCCGAAAAAACAAGTGTTCAGTTAATAGCAACAGATCCAACACTGCCACTTACAAAGAGAATTGAAAAGACAAGTGAGCGAGAGGGCTTATATCTAGCACTTGATATCGCAGCCGCTTGGCTTGACCGCAAATCTCCTATAGCTTAAAATTTGTTATGGAGTTCTTATGTTAAGAACTCCATAATTTTTTTGTATCTTCTATTGTGTTTTGCATATAATTATGTTATAATAATGTACAAATAAAGGAGTGATTTCATGCCACTTATTAAACCAATAACCGACTTACGAAATACAAATGAAATTTCAGATCTTTGTCACGCAAAAAATGAACCTATTTTCATAACAAAAAATGGATACGGAGATTTAGTAGTGATGAGCATTGAAACCTATGAGGCAATGCTTGATGAAAGAGATATCGATCGTGAAATAGCGTTATCTGAAATGGAGCTTTTAGAAAGTGCTGGTACTGACGCTAGAGAAGCCTTATCTTCTTTGAGGAGGAAACATTTTGGTTAAGTATCAAGTAATTATTTCTCCTAACGCATATCAGAATATTGATGATATCTATGAGTACATTGCTAAAAACTTATTAGCCATTCAATCTGCTATGCACTTAGTTGATAAACTTGAAGAAGCAATCTTATCGCTTGAAAAAATGCCACAGAGATTTCCAAAGAGACAAACAGGAGCTTATGCTTGTAAAGGATATAGGCAATTGTTTGTGAAAAATTTTACTGTTATTTATAGAATAGATGAAAAAACTAGAAAAGTATTCGTGCTAACAGTTCGTTATTTTAAAAGCTACTTCTAATAAATCTTTATTAGTATATTAAAAGATATCACGAAACCTAAAGTTTCATGATATCTTTTTTGTTTTTTATATCTTAATTCACTCTGCATAAAACAGGATAAAGAGCAAATTAAAACAAAAATTATATTTGCCAGTTTATTTCATTCTCCAAATGAAATTATACCACTTAAAAAAGTTAGTCGGTAGAATAGTTCTATTAATTTTGTTATACCTTTCTTCAAAATTCATTATATCAAAACTAAAATTACAACTAATCAACGAATAAAAATCTTGGTAACTAAATGCACATATGTCATAAATAGAGTTCATCGTAGCATCTTTATCAAGTGTACTTGAATATTTACATATTTCAAATACTCGATTTATGTTTTTCTCGAAATTAGCAAAACAAACCCTAAAAACTATCTGAGTGGTTTCACCCTCATCAATTACCAAAACCTCAGCCATGTCTTCAACTATGAATTTTTGGTAATCAACCTTAAAACCATTCATCAGATATTCAATACTCCAGTAATCTCTCACTTTGAATCTGTTTTCAAGATGACTACGCACCTCACAAGCTAGGATCTTCTTGCTAAACCTAATATTAGTTTTATAACATTCACCCATAACTATATTCACCTTTCATTTATTTCCCATAGAAAGCCATTCTAGCCTCTCTTGGAATTAAAAACTGCATTTCATTAATAATTCTCTCGTTAGGATTAAACACAAGTAATGTAAGACCAGTCTTATTACTTCTGTAAACAACATAATGTGCATTTCTGCCGTCATCATGAGTGGCAGCAAAAATCTTTTTATCAAATTTTTTTGAGCTAAGTTTAGAAGGCTCATATAAACCTATGTCTTCAATTTTTTTCACATCAAAAGAAGCCAATCTTTTTCTTGACTTTCTGTTAATGATTTTATCAATAGACATACTGCCGTTTGTATAGGCATACTCAAACTCTAAATTTCTGCTGGTAATAAGGTAGTACATGCCAATGCATATACCAACAAACAAGAAGAACAACAATTGAAGCGCCATTTCTCCGAAACCAGCTAAAAGTGGAATACTTAAAAATAATAACGCAGAAGCAAACATAAAAGAGCCTGTTACTAACAGAACATCTCTTAAACCGAATTTCTTTTTCACCATATACTCTACAAATACATCTGCATTAAATCTTGCCATACTCACTTTTTAAGCCAACCTAAGCCGACTTACCTTTCCTAATTTTCATTAATCTAAATAACAGTTTACATTATTTTAACACAAATAAATACAAATATCAATACAAAACTTATGAATTGAATTTAAACATTTGTAAAATAATGTATTAAGCCTTGTTTATCTGAACATACAATTTTTCTGCAATAACACACAACAAATCATCATATATTATGTCCATATATACAAAATCAATGTTTCGTCAAAATATACAAACTAACAATATCAAATCTAGAGTTGAAGCTCAAAGCTTAGAAATTAGTGACAATTTTTGTATTGATTAAAACTAAATTTGTTTAAATATTGTATGAGAGGGTCTTTTAGCAAGTTCCGCCCCTACATTGATTTTGGTGCATTTAAAAGAAATTTTTTAAGTTCGTGGCGTTGGACGTCGAGGTCGCCCCTACATACACAAAAAATTAGGCAAGGAGTTTATCCTTGCCTAAAATTATTTGTTTTAGAAGCTTTCTGAAACCATTATGAATAGTACCATTACATCTTTATTATCGATTACGCCGTCATCGTTTAGGTCACTTGCCATCATATCGATATCAGTTCCCA
>CAYJER010000042.1:0-19365 GCA_964369225.1 uncultured Eubacteriales bacterium | reverse complement strand
TATTCTCGATATAATCGCCCGCATCTAAGTGGTCACGACCAAAACGGGACAGATCCTTGACTATAACACAGTCAATTACTCTGTCCCGCACATCATCAATCATGGCATTAAAAGATGGACGGTCAAAGCTAACTCCGCTTATGCCGTCATCTATTCTTTCGCTCACGATAGAAATATCACTATTTTTAGCGAGAAAATCCTTGATGATTTCTCGCTGATTTTTTATACTGCTACTTTCTCCAACCGTACCATCTTCTTTTGACAGGCGAAGATAAATAGCTGCTTTCCATGTTTTTTCAATCATCGTATCTGCTCCTAACTGTAATTTTTACAATTAGATATTCACTTAAACAGATACCGATTTAGTCCTGTCATAATTATAGCAAAATAAGCGGCGACGCGTCAAGCCCCCGAATATCTAATTGACTCTTTGCTTAAAAAATTCATTATACAAGTGACTTGAAGTGGTGAATGAGTCTATCCTCAAGCGTGACATCGGTATCGGCAAAGCTGACCTTAACCGTCACCTCGCCGCACTTGAAAAGATAGGGATTGCCGATTTGCTCGACAAAACTTTTCATTCTCTCGCTTTTAGAAAGAGATGTGTCAATTTGCACATCTCGTATATCTTTTAAGGTTTCACGGTTTACCGTATGTATATCCACATTTTTCATCTGCTGTAAACATTCCGCTGTAATCATCATAGCGACCTCCTTTATTTAAAGTAACTATCATCTTTTTTGTTCAAAATGAACCGCCCTACATCGGAAACATCCCTTGTTACAGGCATATTGGGTAAGGCGGTCAATATATCATTTTTGTATTTTTTTGTTGCTCTGCTATCTAAAATCGAAAAAACACAGCTATCCGTTTCCCTGCGAATACCTCTACCAAACCATTGTCTTAATTTCATCAACATTGTGGGAATAACACTGTCCTTTAAAAACTCCCCAAAATCACCAGATAGGCTGAGTTCATATTCGCTCATTGCATCGGGAATCGGAAAAGGCAGTCTTACAATGATTACACTTGAAAGAATATCTCCTGCAAGGTCAATGCCCTCACCAGCACTGTCACTTGCAAAAAGTACACCGTTTTTACTGTGTCTAAATTCTTCTATAGTTTTAATCTTGCCTTTGCCCATAAGGAACAGAGGGTATTTGGTAATCTGCTTTTGCACTTCAAGAAACACTTGCTCCATTTGCCTGTAAGAAGTAAACAAAAGCAGAGTGTGACCGTGTGTCAGCCGTATCAATTCCAATATTTCGGTAAGCAGTGCCTCGTGATATTCTTCATTCTTAGTGTCGGGATATGGCATATATCTCGGTAGGTAGAGCAAAGCACTTTGCATATAATTAAACGGTGACTGTGTTCTCGTTTCACTTATTTTGCCGTCACTCACATAAAGTCCGGCTTTGCGTTTAAGATGAGAAAAATCACCATCCACCGACATCGTGCCGGAAGTCAAAATAATCGGCACATCTTTTCCCCATATATCCACATTTAAGAGCGATCCCAAATGCTTTGGCAGAGCCGATAGTGTGACAATAGACTCCTTTTCAAGAGTCACCTTTAACACCCAATCACTCTCATTTAGCATAAGGGTGAGCTTATCTATTAGCTGATTTGCTGTAAACTCAATATTTGCAAATATTGGCACTCGCTTGTCTATCTTAAAAAAATACACTGATATTTGCCTTAAAGCATTTATCAGTGCGTGTACTTCAGCTATGAATTTCTTTGTATATAGGTTTGTGTTGTATCTTCTTTCTTGCAAGTTGCGGAACAGAATATTTTTTGTGTTTATAAGCTCGCTACACAATTTTTTTACTGCCTGTGAACCGTCCGATACTCTGTTTAATTGGTAAAGCAGTTTATCAACTTCGATTTCAGATATACTTTCACCGTACATACTTTGGGCAGCAGATACAAGTTTGTGAGCCTCGTCAATTACCGTCTGTCCGTATTTTGCAAGTAAGGCTTTTCTTCCGCTTTTCCTCGATAAAAGGTCGGCAAGCAAGAAATTATGGTTTGTGATATGGAAGTCGTAGTAATTCGTCATGCACCTATCCACAAAATGCTGATAACCGCATATATCCCTAAAGCCACAATTACGAGGGCAGTTATCCACTGTGATTCGTCTTTTCACATAGTCGTTGACATTTGGAAAGTTGCTTACATCAATGCCGTATACACCTTCTCTGATTTCACAAAGTGCCTGTATCATCGGTGAATTTGCATATTGTTTTCTCGCCGTTGCAATAAAGCCCCTACATCTGTTTTCACACAGATAATGAGATTTACCCTTACGAATTACAAATGTAAGAGGTTCCTCCGTGATTTTGTGTTTCATAAGGATTTTAGATATTTGAGGTATGTATTCCTCAGTCAATGCCTTTTGCAGTGCGATTGTTGAGGTGGCTATCACAGTGGGTGCTTTCTTTTCGCTGAAAAGGTTGTTTACCACAACTGCCAAAATATATGCATGGGTTTTGCCTGTGCCGACTTCGGCCTCACAAAGTGAAATTTCATTTTGCTGTAAACCTCTTAGCATAGCAAGAGATAATTCCATTTGTTGTTCACGCAAGTTTAAGCCGTGTTTTGGTAGAATATCTGTAAAAATGTAAGAGAGCAGTGTCGATGCTCGTTCTTCATTCGATTTCTCAAAATGAATGGGTTTCTCTTTTGAATACCCTAAATCGCTAATTTTTTCAGATAGGCTGTCATAGCAATCTGCGGATAGTGGTTTTTGTCTTGAAAAGAGATGTTTCATTTGTAAGCTATTAAAATCGCAAACACGATAGCTGAAACTTTTTCCTGTAAACCGTTCCAAAAGCAAACAGTTATCTATAACACCTACAATGCGTTCATTTTCTTTCAAAACTCCGGTTTCAAATAATGTATTCATAATATCGGCAATATATTGTCCGTTCATTTTTCCATTTAAAATATCCATATTTTAAATTTTCCTCCCTGTTTTGATTTCCTAATTTGATTTCTAAGCGATACAAGAATATGGCACAGCAAAGTTTGAGAATTTCTAATGAATTTTGTCTGCTGTGCCACATGGTTTCTATCGCTTAGATAGATTTTGTGGCTGTTTTGCGTATAGCAAATCAAGCCCTTGTATTAAACAGGTGTATGAGCGTCCTTGCGGTTTACAAAGACTCATAAAAGCCAAAGCCTATTCTATCTCAAATAGGTATGTGCTTTTCTTGGGGTTCTCCCAAAAGCTGCTCCCGTGGCCTGCGACGGTTTTATCACGCTCGGACTACGGCTAAACAGAAGTATCATTATAAATAACAGGGGTTGTTGCAATTAGCCTCACCACAAGGCATTATCAATCACAGACTTAATCGCTCTCGGTCGGAAGTGATTATCAATTCGTTGTGTTTACACTTCTTCTCGGTCTTGGCGGGTCTTGATGTGTTGCTTGTCCTGCTACCAAAGTACCCATACACCCTTATTCAGTTGTCAAGATACACGAGAGGAAAGTTTTAGAAAAAGTCCTCTCATATAACGTCCTCAGAACAGGGGGGTGACGGGGTATAGAATTAAATATTTTTAAAAATATTTTTTAATTTTGCATTTGCAGACTCCAAACTTTCTTGTATGCTTTTCATGTGTCGATTTTCAGAACGTGCAATTTGTCGTATAGGCACATTTTTGAAATAATAGAGTATAAAGCGTCTTTTTTGTATTTCGGTGAGTTGCTTACCATCCAATAATTCATACGCAGACTGCAAAGCAGCTTGTATATCTTGTTTATGTATCAGTTCCTCGTCTATCGCCCCCGTCTGAACCATATCGGTTTCTTTCATATACTCAATGGATAGCTTTTTCTTGCCGTGTCTGCTGTTTGCCTTATCTTCCTCGTAAAACATTTCATCAGACATTGCTTTGAGTGCCATAAAATCGTCCTCGGTCTTATCGGGGTTTGTTTTTAGATAATCTTCTAAAGTCACCTCGTGGATACCGTCCGCAAACTTGTAAACGATGTTTTCGCTGAATTTGTTGAGAGCATAAATGCTCTCGTTATATTTTCCCATTTGGGTTTCCTCCGTTTTATTTGAATTTGAATTGGTGTTATTCAAATCCGAACGGAGGGGATCGACATCGTGGAATTATATATTTACAAACAAAAAAACACTTGTAAGGTGGCATACATAGCCAAAATACAAGTGTTTTTATTTCATTGTTAATATGGACTGGTAGTTCAGTGTTGTCGCTTGAAATAGCAACCACACCCAAATTGAGTGCTATTCTAACGCTATTATAAAATCTTCTGTGGCAACAACATCGCAATCGACTAACAAAAAGGAATGGTGCTGTAGCACTCTTTAAACAATTCGCTAACTCTAAGCAAGTGCATAAAAAAACCCTTTCTATCCAAACGGAAATAGAAAGGGTGGGACATAACAACGCACCTTGCTAATTTGCCGTTTTTTTTAATAGCAAGGTTATCGTATATCTACTGAACTGTTAGTTCAAAATAATAGAACTATAAAACCATTATAATTTTTAATTGTAAAAGTTAAAATTATTACGGAGGTGAACTGACAGTGCATAATATTACTGACAAATTGGGCGATATATTAAAAAACGCCCGTATAAATAGCCAATTTACAGTTGAGGAATTAGCATCACAGGTAGGCATAACCGAGAGATATATGTATCGAATAGAAAACGAGAGAAAAATACCAGCTTTTATAGTTTTGTTTAAACTCATTCGATCGTTAAATATATCTCCCGATTTAATCTACTATCCCGAAAAATCTGCCAAAAACTCCGAGATAGAGGAACTAACTCGTATGCTCTATAAGTGTGACGAACGGTCTGTTGCAATCATACGAGCAACAATTAAAGCGGCTTTAGCAAGTCAAGAAGAATAAAGAATTGTGGTGCAAGATGTAGTTTGTACCACAATTTTTTATTGTCTATCAAGCACTATATGCCCTTTTTGATTTACTTTTCATATATTGTGTAGCTTCGGCAAGTGAGTCAAATGTTCCGGCATCTATCCATATATAGTTATCATTATCGAGTATGCTTACATATATATTTCCGTCCTCTAAATACATCTTGTTTATATCTGTGATTTCAAGTTCGCCTCTTGTACTGGGTTTTAATCTGCTTGCATATTCTACAACTTTGTTATCATAAAAATAAAGTCCTGTTACGCAATAGTTGCTCTTTGGATTTTTAGGTTTTTCCTCGATACTTAACACATGACCGTCTGTGTCAAAGTCTACAATCCCAAATCGTTCGGGATCTTCTACATAATATCCGAGTAAATGAGCACCTTTATTTACGCTGACATCTCGGACTGCAAATGATAAGACATCTAAAAGGTCATTTCCGTCGAATATATTATCTCCTAAAATCAGTGCGACTTCATCATCTCCTATAAAATCCTTTGCAATTATAAACGCTTCGGCAATTCCTCTTGGAACTGACTGAACAGCATAAGATAAATTTAAACCAAGGGATTTACCGTTTCCGAGCAAGGTTTTAAAGCGTGTCAAATCACTGGCTGATGTAATGATTTAAATTTCACTTATACCTGCAATTTGCAGTGTTTCTAATGGATAATAAATCATGGGTTTGTCGT
Organism: uncultured Eubacteriales bacterium; assembly: GCA_964369225.1. Taxonomy (GTDB): domain Bacteria; phylum Bacillota; class Clostridia; order Oscillospirales; family Acutalibacteraceae; genus SIG603. The sequence continues at coordinate 13,754 of CAYJER010000042.1, read as the reverse complement.
AGATTGGAAGTAATGGCTTGGGAGTTATTTGTGTGAGTGGATATAGCCTTGTTCCCGAACCTGCTGCTAATATAATGCCTTTCATAAAATCCTCCTGTATTGATAGTTAATAAATTGCACACGGTTTATTGAACTCTTTAATTTTTCATTTACAGCATTATTGCTCCTAAGCTATATGCCGCAATAGGTAGTGGTTTCCCTAATAAGATAATGGCTATGTATTCTCTCCATTTCATCTTAGTAGTACCTGCGACATAGCATAATAGATAGTCGGGAACACCGGGCAAGAAAATTGCCGATATAAAACATACTCTAAATTTATTGCCCTTTTCTACATACTCAAAATATTTTTGCGTTATAGATTTAGAAAAGGCACGGTCGACAAGGTTTTTTCCAAACAATTTTGAAATTCCAAATACAATCAATGACCCGACAACAATTCCGATATAGTTATAGATAAATCCCCATACTCCACCAAAAAGCAACACACCTGTTAAGCAGCCCACCGCACCGGGAAAAACAGGTATAATGACTTGCATAACCTGTGAAAAAACAAAAAGCAACGGAGCGTAAATCCCTACACTTGCAATCAACATTTGGAGTTCTTCCACCGATGTAAAATACCCTTGTGAATAAGCATATATTGCAGCTATAATTGCAGTGGCAGAGAGCCCTTTTATACAGGAGCGTACTGTTTTAGCATATGCAACAGATTTCCTCTCTTTGTACAAAGGGTTTTGCTTATCGCCTATATAGGTTTGATAGATGCTTTCTGCATTTTTTGCAAATTCCTCCTTAGAGTAACAAATGACTGATTGTTTGGCACAATGCGAAAAATTTTGCCTTTTCGTATTGTGAATAAAATCAGCAAGTTTTAAGAAAAACTCATCTTGTGTGGTAAAGGAGTATCCATTTTCACCCTCAATCAACACTTGATTTAAACAATCATCCTCTCTACATAAAATAGGCGTTCCGGAGGCAAGTGCTTCAATATAAGTAAGTCCTTGTGTTTCACTTGTAGAGGCTGAAACGAATAAGTCTGCCATCTTATAATAAAGTGGCACATTGTTTGGGGAAACCATTCCTGCAAACTTTACACAGCCTGAAAGACTTTCTCTTTTTACCAATGCCTCTAATTCTATTTTTGCAGGACCGTCACCGACTATCACTAAGACGATGTTTTCTTTTTGTAAGCGTCCCATATATTCAATTAGTTCATCTATATTTTTTTCTTTTGCTACGCGACTTACACTCAGCATTATTAGTTGATTGTCTGAAATGCCAAGTTCTTTTTTCATCACCGCTATTTTTTCTTCATCCACGACACTGTCAAACTTTTCAAGGCAAAGACCGCTGGGCAATATGTGAATCGGGCAAGTTGTTTGATAATTATTTAAAAGCGTCTCAATTTTACTTGTAGGTGCAATGATAGCTGATACACGATTACCTACATAATTGGTTAGAGTCACTACCGCCTTTTTTCCCATTGTTTTGTTTGGTGAGAAATAGTGTGTATAGTCCTCATACATTGTGTGGTAAGTATGTACTATTGGAATAGAAAGACTCTTTGCAATTTTTTTTGCGATTGTAAATGTTGAAAATTCACTTTGAGTATGAACTATGTCCGGTTTCCATTCTATGATTTCTTTTACTACCTGTTTACTGCTTGAAAGTTTCACTCGAATTCCGGGGTAAAACTTCCCTATATCCAGTGAGCCTATATAATAAACATCATTTTCATGATAGGATTTACTTGTTTGCGATAGTGTGAGAATACGCACTTCATGCCCCAAGGACTCAAGTCCGGACTTTAGGTTAATAATAGATGTCACAACACCGTTGATAATAGGTTTATAGCAATCACTTGTTATTAAAATTTTCATGTGTATTCCTCAACTTTCTTTTATATTTCGAGCTACTGCTGTTTTGTAGCTGATTTATCTATACTAACAATTGATTACAAACCATTGCGATGCCAATGCTTCCAAACACACAACCTGCCATTTTAGATACAAGCTGCTCATTTGTATTATGGACAAAATAAGATGCAAGAAAAGCTCCGATAAGTCCACCGATAGAGGTTAGCATTAAGTCAAGTACAGCAAATCCTTCAAAGTAAAAGTGTGTCATTCCACCGCATAGAGCAATGACGGACATTACAAAAGCAGATGTTCCAATGGCTGTTTTCATTTCCATTCCATATCCAAGCATTAAGGTGAAAAGAATTAAAACTCCACCTCCTGCACCCATAATTCCTGTGTTTAGTCCTATAACCGCTCCGGCTGCAATAATAAAAACTTGCGGTTTTGACAGCAATATACTAATAAACCTTTGCTCACGAAACTTTTTTAATCTCTGATTGAAATTTCCTTTTAGAAATTGCATAGACAGCCCGCAAATACCAATACCGGAAGCAATCCCTAATATTATGTTGCCTGCATCTTTACTAATATAGCTTCCAATGAAAGTGAAAACTGTTGCCACACCTACAAGCAGTGCAGATTTTTTTAGTTCTATACATTTATGTTTACCATAGATGATTGTTGTGACAATAGATGCCACAACATCAGTTGCCAGCGAAATTCCAAGTGCTGTATAAACGTCCATTTTTAAAACTATCGTTAGTATCGGAGTCATAATGGCTGATGCAGATGCCGAAACCAAGCCTGTAATAATACCTGCCAATAGTCCAGCAAATAACAAAATCATCATATATTCTACACCCATTATATTATCCTCCTAATTTTTTCTTCCATGCTCCTTCCTTACCATAACCAAACTCATGCATAAGAAAACCACAATGTTTTTGCAATATTTTAGCTTGTTCATCAGACCAACTTTCCCAGTTTGCCCTTGCTTTTTCTTGTTTTGAATCCACTTTTTTATTTAGCAAATCAGGTGCATTTTTGTATTGTAATTGACCACTATCAAAATCGGTTGCAAATTGCAACATTTTTTCAAATTCTTCTACTTTATCATCATTTAAGAAAATATCTTCGTATCTAAAAGTTCTAAAATTATCTTTTTCTGACATTTCATTTAGCACAAGATTATTTAAAGTGCTATAAAACCAACAGTATTTTTCAAACTTGCTAAGTTTATTCCATTCTTTTATGTATGGGTCATTTTGAATACACGATGGCTGAAGGCTTAATTTTTTAATGAAAATTTCTAATGGCCCATACAGAGTATATTCTGCTTTATTCAAAGCTGATCCGATCCAATCTCGTGGGTCACGAATTATAAATACAAATCTTGAATCCGGATACACCTCGTCTAACAACCCAAGCAAGCCATACACATGACCTGAAGAATACACACAAGTATTTTCTTTGTAAAGGCTATCAACTCTTGCATTTATTTCTTTGATATTTCTCATAGCATCTGATTTAGAAATATCGCCTGCAACATAATCGCGACTAAGTTTATACATAGAATGTGTGTTCTTCATCTGTCCTAATGTCATGTGATAAAGCCCGTAATCTTTGACTTTTCCTAATAACAACTCTGGCTTTGTTATCCACGGTGTTCCGGGCTCATGTAGCGAGGCTGAATTTTCAATCATTTTACTCATATATTTTGCAAAAAATTGTGTTCCGGTTCTACCAGTAGAGCTGATAAATATTCTTTTTATTTTTCGTTCCATCTTTACTCCTTTATCAACTGTTCTATGATAGATGTTACAATTTCATTTATAGCGACCTTTTCTGTATCAAAAACCAAATCGGGGTTGTGTGGTATTTCGTAAGGATGATGAACTCCTGTAAAGTCAATAATTTCCTTGTTTCTTGCTTTTTGATAAAGACCTTTTACATCTCGTCTTTCACATTCTGCAAGGGAAGTTGACAGGTAAATTTCCTTATAACTTTCTCCGACTACATTTCTTGCCTTTTCTCTATCTTTTTCATAAGGTGAAATAAGAGAGGTAATTACAATTAATCCTGCCTCATTCATCAGTTTTGCCACTTCGGAAACTCTCCTTAAATTTTCGGCTCTATCAGATTCGCTAAAGGATAAATCTTTGTTAAGCCCATGTCTTAAATTATCACCATCAAGCAAAATTGTATGTTTTCCCATTGCAATCAATCTTTTTTCAAGTGCATTTGCAACTGTCGTTTTTCCCGAACCGCTAAGTCCTGTAAACCACAAGGTAATCGGCTGTTGCATTTTTTGATTGGCTCTGATTTCTCTTGTTATATCAATATCTTGCCAAACAATATGGTCTGTTCGCTTAATCTCTTTTGTAATTGTTCCACAAGCAGAGGTTTGATTAGACAGTCTGTCTATTAAAATAAAGCTACCAATACTTTGGTTTTTGTCAAAGGTATCGAGTGTGATTTCTTCACTGAGCATTAAAGTTACTTCAGCAATCTCATTTATAAAGATTTTTTCAGCTGAAAGGTATTTGCCGGTTTGTAAGTCAATACGATGTTCAACTTTCATAACAGATGCAGGAATGATTTTTGTTCCGCACTTTAAAAGATAGTTTTTACCTACACAAAGTTCCTCTTTATCCATCCATAAGAGTTTTGCACTGATTAAATCTGTTGTAATGAGTGACACACCTTTCGAAAGAACATTTCCTCTCGCAATATCAATTTCTTTATCTAAGCAAATCGTTACTGCTTGCCCCTCTGAGGCTACGGCACTTTCTTTGTCACCAATCAGAATTTGCGTTATCTTCGCTTGTAGCCTTGTAGGGTATGCTGTAACTTCATCTCCTACAGAAACAGCTCCGGTTTCAATCTGTCCTTGATACCCTCTAAACGTATTGTTCGGTCTTGCAACTCTTTGCACAGGCATAACAAATGCTTTTTCTTCAGCTTTTTTAGTAACCTCTACCGTTTCCAAATATTCAAACAGTGTCTTTCCTTTGTACCAAAGGGTGCTTTCAGAAAGAGATGTAATATTATCACCTTTTGTAGCCGACACAGGGAGTGCGACTAAAGTTCTTAGCTTAAAGTTAGCACAATGTTTTTCAAACTCTCGTGTAATCATATCAAATCGTGTTTTGTCATAACCGATTAAATCCATTTTATTTACAGTTAATATAAAATGGCGAATTCCCATCAGACTGCATATATTGATATGCCTTAGTGTCTGCGGTAAAATGCCTTGTGTGGCATCGACAAGGATAATAGCAAGATCAGCAAAAGATGCACCGACAGCCATGTTCCTTGTGTATTGCTCGTGTCCGGGGCAATCTGCAACAACGAAGTTGCGATTTTCAGTGGCAAAATATCTGTATGCTACATCTATTGTGATTTTTTGTTCTCTTTCCACCATAAGTCCGTCAAGTAGCAAAGAGTAATCAATATCGCCACCATCAGAGATTACTTTGCTACCAAGTTCTAAACTTTGCTTCTGGTCGGCAAATATCATTTTGGCATCATATAGCATATGTCCTATCAGTGTTGATTTTCCATCATCTACCGAACCGCAAGTGATAAATTTTAATATATCTTTTTGTGCCATTAGAAATAACCCTCCCTTTTTCTTCGCTCCATACTTCCGACTTCTTCACTGTCTATCACACGAGTAGAACGCTCTGAGCAGACTGCTCCGAGGGTTTCCTTTGTAATTTCGCTAAGCGTACTCGCCTCTGAAATTAGACCCCCTGTAAGCGGATAGCAACCGAGTGTACGAAATCTAATGTATCCGCTTTTTACCGTTTCGCCCTCTAAAATTCTCATTCGCTCATCATCAATGCAGATGATGTTGCCATCTCTCTCTACGTAAGGTCTTTCTTTGGAGAAATAGAGCGGTACAATTTCAATATTTTCTCTTTCAATATATTGCCATATATCTTTTTCTGTCCAGTTAGACAATGGAAACACTCGTATGCTTTCCCCTTGATTTATCCTTGTGTTATATAGCTTCCATATTTCCGGTCTTTGGCTTTGTGGATTCCAAGTATGCTTACTACTACGATGAGAGATAACTCTCTCTTTTGCACGGGACTTTTCTTCATCACGTCTACCACCGCAAATGGCAGCATCAAATCCGTAGTAATCAAGCCCTTGCTTTAAAGCTTCCGTTTTCATAATATCGGTGTAAGATTTTCCATGGTCAAAGGGGTTAATATTGTTTTTTACCCCATCTTCATTTCTATATGTGAGCATTGTTATTCCCAGTTTTTCCGCCATTTTATTTTTGAAGTCAATCATTTCTTTAAACTTCCATGTTGTATCAATATGTAAAAATGGAAATGGTGGTTTTTCGGGGTAAAATGCTTTCGTCGCCAAATGGAGCATAACAGAACTGTCCTTGCCTATGGAATAGAGCATAACAGGATTTTCACATTCCGCTATGACTTCTCTCATAATGTAGATAGCTTCTGCTTCAAGCTGATCTAAGTAACTTAATGTTTTCATACTGCCTCCTTCTGCCTCCTTCTGTGAGTTTTTTTGATTGTATTAAAATCGAGAACAGGTTTACACATCTATGACAGTGATTTTACATTCTTCTTCACTATATTTCACGAGTAGTTTTTGCCCTTGTGCATCTGTTAGTTGCACAGACACGTCATCAATCAACTCAAGTTGAAAAACCTCTAAGTTAAATTGTGTTTCAAGGCACTTTAAAATTCGAAACTGATTAATTGAGTTTACTTTCATAGTATAACCCCTTTATAATTTATTTTCATATTTGGATTAATTCAGTAGTGAGACATTTGTCGGCTCAAGATTCCGACTTTTTTAATTCTTAGTTTTTACTGATTAGTGTTCCTATCTCTTATAGTATAAAATAAAATTCTTTAAAAACTTTGGTCACTTTTTTAAGATTTAGGGAAGAATATCATGCACTAATGAAAAATAGTACATTGCATTCTCCCCATTTACTTTAATCTTGATATCTAAGAGCCTCAATAGGTGGCTTCTTCGATGCTTTATTTGCTGGGTACATACCGAAGATAATGCCTATTGCAGCTGAGAAAGTAATTGCTAACAAAACAATTCCCATTGATAAGGATACTTGCATACTATCTCCAAGCACAATCTGCACAACTTCAAGTGATACCCAAGAAAATGCGATACCAATTAGGCAACCGAGCAAGCTAATTACAAGTGCCTCAATTAAGAATTGAAGTAGAATATTTTCACGATTTGCACCTATCGCTTTACGAATGCCAATTTCTTTTGTTCTCTCTGTAACAGAAACAAGCATAATATTCATTATTCCGATGCCGCCTACAAGCAAAGAAATTGCCGCAATACCCGCTAACAGGTAAGTAAGTGTATCTGTAACACTTGTCATTGTACTTGAAATAGAATCCATATTTGTGATTGAAAAGGCTTCCGTATCTCCGTCGAATCGACCTGCAAGCGTTGTTTCAATGCTTTTTTCTGTTGTTTCGCTACTGAAATCTACAGCAGAGGAAACATATAAGTTTGTAATAGAAGATGTTGAGCTCATTCGTGATTCTACAGTGTAAGGAACATAAACACCCATTTCAGAAATCATTCCTGTACTCATTGCATCACTTTCTTCAAGTACACCAACAACTTGGAATAATCGTCCACCCAAAACGATGGATTCTCCAATAATATTCGTACTTCCATATAGCTCATCTGCAACATCGTAAGATAGTACAGCTACATAACTTGAATTATCAACATCCGTGGTTTTAATAAAACGTCCACTCGATAGTTCTAAACCTTGAATATCTGAGAAAGACGGTGTTGTACCATAAAGAGTAACAACTTCTTCATTCGTTTCGGTCTTCATAATCACAGACGATTGACCTAATGGTGCTACTTGACCAATTGACTCACTTTCAGCAATTAAAGGTAAATCTTCAAGTTTTATTGGCTTTTGTTTATCGTCCATAATTGAGATTGTGAGTAGGTCTGAACCCATGTTTTCAATCTCATCGGTAACACTTGCAGTAGCACCCTCCACCAAGGAAACCATAACTACCAAAGACACAATGCCTATGATTATTCCAAGCATAGTTAAAAAGGAGCGCATTTTACTGGCGAAAATAGATTTTATCGCCATATGGAAGGATTTCAACATCATTTTTCCATTCATCTTTCCACCTCCGAAGCTTTTCCATCCTTGATGCGAATCATTCGCTCAGCCTCCTGAGCTACAGTTTCATCATGGGTAATTAAGACAATGGTGATTCCACCATCATGCAAAGAGTGAAAGAGTTTTAGGATTTCTTTCCCTGTATTTGAATCTAAGTTTCCAGTGGGTTCATCTGCTAAAAGGAGAGAAGGCTTTGTCACAAGAGCTCTTGCAATAGCAATTCTTTGTTGTTGACCGCCTGACAACTCTGTTGGAAGGTGGTGACGTCTATCCCATAGACCTACTTGATTAATTGCTTTTTCCACCCTTTCTTTACACTCTGCTTGAGATAAATTCATATAAATAAGTGGAAGCTCTACATTTTCATAGGCATTCATTTTTCCAAGTAGGTTAAATCCCTGAAAGATAAAACCTATTTTTTCGTTTCGTATTTTGGCAAGCTGTCTTTCAGAATAGTTTCCGATTGCTTGTCCATCTAAGTGATAGCTGCCCGAATCGGCAACATCAAGACAACCGATGATGTTCATCATGGTAGATTTCCCGCTACCTGAGGGACCTACAATACTAACAAAATCCCCGTCTTTAATTTGCAAGGTAGCTCCATCCAATGCACGGACTTCCTCGCCACCCACATGATAAAATTTATTGATATTTTTCAGTTCAATTACATTATTCTTATTACTCATTAGGGTTTACACCTCCAGCTGCTCCTGCCATCTCTCTACCACCCATAAACATGGACACAGCAGAAGTATCTTCACCAACGATTGTTTGGATAATCATGTCACCATCATTTACTCCGGATATTACCTCCACTAATACACCATCGGATATGCCTGTTTCAATAGGGGTAAGAACTTTATCGCTACCATCTTCTAATTTTCCGGGAGAAGTGTATACAAATGTTCCCTCTGCATTTTCAACGATCGCATTTACGGGAATCAGCACAACATTTTCTTTCGATGCAACATTAATGCTCGCACTTCCATTCATTCCAGCAAGGAATCTATCATCGTTTTCAAATTCTAAATCTACCGCATAAGTGCTGACACTGCTACTTGTATCTGCTGTGTATAGTTTGCCTGTTACAGTGGCAGGAAACACCTCGGTTGGGAACGCATCTATTGTAAGCATTGTTTCTTGTCCGGCAGTAACTTTTGTAATGTCCTTTTCATCTACAGCGATGGTCATTTTCGTTACTCCATTTGTGCTGATGTCTGCAACTAAAGACTCATTTTCACTGATTCGCTTACTCATTTCTTCTTCATCCAGTCCGGTTTCTACACCTTCAATTAGGAAATAATGACTTAAAATGCCGTCTACCTCTGAACGAATATGCGGATCTTCTTGATAACTGAGTGCAACTTCAAGAAGTTCTTTATGAGTGGCAACATCTGCCGCACTACTTGATGGATTATTCACAATACTTTGGTGATACTCTACTTGCTGATTAATTGTATTGATATCGAAAGATGCAAGAATATCTCCTTCTTTTAAGAGGTCACCCTCTACAACGGGAACATCTGTTACCATCAGTCCGTTGATTGTTTTCATGTAATGGCTGTCTGTGGTTAAGAGTAAGCCGTTTCCTGTGACACTACTTGTTACATTGCCTGTTTGTGCTACATAGGACTCATATGTGACATTTCCATCATCAGCACTTGCTGTGGTTGACATCAACATATAGCCTCCTATACCGAACACCATCGCTAAAGCTGTTACAATAGCACCTATCTTTTTTCCATTACTCTTGTTTTTCATAATAATTGCTCCTTTGTTTTAATTTATTTGGTAGACCAATAATAACACCCAAAAGTAAAGTAAAAGACAAGTGAAAATAAAGTGAAAAACAAGTTTTGTGAAACGAATACTTAAATGACAACAAAAAAGACAACCCTTATTCGGATTGTCTTTTCTTATTTTTGATGTATTAACTATCAAGTGTTACGATGAACTTCGTACCTTGCCCCTGCTCGGAGAGGCACTCTATTTTTCCACTATGAAGTGATATAATTTGTTTTACTATAGCCAGACCAAGTCCATTGCCATCCTTGTTGTGGGATTCTTCTGCTTGATAAAACTTATTGAAGATGAATTTTGTTTTCTCTTTGTCGATACCAACTCCAAAATCTTGTATGACACAGGTTGCTTTCCCATTTTTTGCAGATAGTGAAATAGCAACTTCGCCCCCATGTTCACTGAATTTAATAGCATTGCTGATTAAATTAAGCCATACTTGATTTAATAAATCCTCGTTGCCATAAACATTTACTTCTTCCAAATCAAGTTTAAATGCTATTTCTTTATCTTCCCATTCCTTCGATAACAAAAGAATGCTCTTGCGTATTTGCTCTGCCAAATCAAACATAACCTTGTCACTTACAATACTTTGATTTTCAAGACGAGTTAAAAGAAGCACATTTTTTGATAGTAGTGATAGGCGGTTCAGTTCTTCGATGATAACCGTTTTGAACATATCCTGTTCTTCTTTTGGTAAACTGTCATTTTGTAGCAGTTCGACAAATCCTTTGATAGATGCAAGCGGTGTATTAAACTCATGGGTAAAATTACTTATAAATTCTTCGTGGAAAATTTTTGTGTTTTCCAGCTCTTCGACCATTTTGTTTACACTATCTATTAAGTTATTATACGCAAGATTATTACTCTCATTTACCCTTATTGTAAAATCGCCTGCTGCAATAGCATCAACAGAAGCAACTAATTTTTTTACCGGCTTTAATATAAGTCGATTAATAAAATACAGCACAACAACACTTGTAACTATGCAGATAGCCAGTACGAAAAAAACAGGCATCAATGGATTTCTAAGACTAAGTGCATCATACATTCCGGCTCGCACAATCATTATGCTCAGTACGCTAATAATGAAAGTTAAAACGAGAATTCCAATGAATATAAATAATCCAGCTTGAAAAATTAGTTTTTGGCTATTTGTTTTCATGAATGACTCCTTTATATCCTAATCCTCGCACTGACACAATTGAAAATTCGGGGATGTGTTCTAATTTTTTTCTGATATTATTTACATGAACATCCACTGTCTTTGTGGTGCTTTCCGTTTCATATCCCCAAATCTCATCCATTATTTCTATTCTTGTAAATATTCTATTGGGGTTAGATAGAAGTTTGAATAGCAATAAAAACTCTTTTTGAGGCAAAGTAATACTATCACTTTGATAAGTAATAATAAACGATTCGTAGTCAAGCGTCATCGCACCAATAGACAATTTCTTTTTGTTTACACTTTCTGTTCGTCTAAGTAGTGCTTCAATTCTAAGAAGTAATTCTTCTTTTTCAAAGGGCTTGGTCAAATAATCATCTACACCGGCTTTAAACCCTATGCGCTTATCATTTATTTGATTTTTTGCCGTAAGCATAATAATTGGCATGGTGTAATTGCTCTCTCTTAGAGATACCGTCAATTCATCGCCATTCATGTTCGGCATCATAAAATCCACTACCATTAAATCAATATGTTCGGTTTCAAGCACATCAAGTGCCTCCATACCATCTTTTGCAAGTAAGACATGATAGGACTGTTCCTTTAGTGTATAGTCTAACAGCATTCTCATATTTTTATCATCTTCTACAATTAATATTTTAAACATTTTTTCTCCAATCTAACAATGGCATATTTTGCTTTACAAGGGTTCATTCAAAGCACCACTTGACAAATCAATTCATAACATGATACTATTATACAAATAAATGACTTGATTTGTCAAGTGAAAAACAAAAAAGGAGTACCGCTTATGAGTGAATATAAAAGTTCCAAATATATTTCAATTTTGTTCAGGGAGTTTCAAAAATATATAAATACAGAATTGAAACCGTATGGTATTACTTCTGCTGAATATTCCTATCTGCTACTGCTTTATGAAAATGACGGAGAGTTGTCGCAAGATGATTTGCATAAATTATCACACATAGATAGAGCAGCAATTACAAGGGCGATTGCTTCGCTTGAACAGAAAGGATATGTGACTAAACGAGCAAGGGAACAAAATTCTCGTCATTTTGTCGTTACTTTAACCGACAAGGCACAGGAAAGAAAAAATTATATTTGGAATATTGTGAACAGTTGGAATGAAGGGCTGCACAGAGATATTACTAAAGAACATTCAGAGATTGTAATAGCTGCATTACAACAAATGGTAAAAAATATAAAGTGAGGGAAAAATATGTTTCAAAATAAAAAAGTTATCATTTTTGATATGGACGGAACGCTTATAGATTCTGTTGGTATTTGGAACGATGTTGACGTTAAATTAATTGAGCGAATTTCTAACAGTAAAACAAAGGCAGACTCTATTCAAGATGACCGTGATAAAATCCTAATACAACACAGCAAATTTAAAAATCCATATATGGATTACTGCACTTTTTTAAAAGAAAAGTATGATGCAACATTAACTGCAACCGAAATTCACACTCTTAGATATGAAATTGCACAAGATTACCTTATAAATCATATCGACTATAAATATAACGCAGATATTGTTATAAAAAAACTAAAAGAAAAAGGATATATACTCGTTATTGCCACAACCACAAAACGTAGCAATATGGATATTTATTGTAATCAAAATATAAACCTAAGAAAAAAGGCAAACATTAACGATTTCTTTTCACTTATTTTAACTCGTGAGGATGTCAGCAAAATTAAGCCTAATCCTGAGGTTTATGAGTTAGTGTTAGAGAAATTAAATGTCCAACCGAGTGATTGCTTAGTATTTGAGGATTCACTTGTCGGCATTGAATCAGCAAATCGAGCTGGTATAGAATCAGTAGCTGTTTATGATAAGTATTCCGATGCTGACCAAGAGAAAATAATCACTTTATCTACCTATCAAATTGATGGCTATGATGCACTTATTAAATAAGTCTGACATTAAATTGAATTTCTCATCAAAACTTTTCTTTCGCTTTACTTATGTATGATATAAAGGGAATAGGGTATTGGTTATCAATACACTAAGTGCACAATAAAAGGAGGAAATTATCATGGTGAACGCTATATGTTTTGAAACAAACACGCAAAAGTCAGAAATGCAAAAACTAAAAGGCGCTGATCAACTACAGTCCTCAGCACCTTCAGAAGAAGTATCCGATGTAAAAAGTAAAACGGAATTGCCACTGGAGAAACAAGTTAGCCAACCTCGAATGGACACTTTTACACATGAAAAACCATCGGAATCTGCGGGTATTTACAGCATTGTAAAAGACGAAAACGGCAATCCAAAAATCAGTGTTGATGGCAATGTAGGTCAGACTGAAAAAAAAGAAAGCACAAGACCTACTACAACTTCTGAAACTGAGGCATTTTCTTTAACCGAAGAAACTACATCCTCAGATATTACCGAGTATACTGATGCGGAAATTAAAGAAATGGAAGATGCCATAACTTTGATGGAAAAGAAGATAGCGGATAATGCAGACAATACTCAAAAACAAAACTATTACAAAACACAACTTACCAACTTAGAAAACGAACTAAGTAGCGCTTTATATGGCTAAACTGTGGAATTTTGTAACAATAGTATTAAAATCGAGTAGGAGGTAGATAATTGATTTATCTACCTCCTACTCGATTTGGCACAGCTTTTATTTTTGCTACACGCCGATTATATCCCAGTTAATACTTGCATTAGGATAGTGAAAATAAATCTTGATGCATCTTGAAACAGTATTATATTTTT
>CAYJER010000041.1:0-19889 GCA_964369225.1 uncultured Eubacteriales bacterium | reverse complement strand
CACTCTTGCAGATGGCAGATTAGTTGTAGTTGCTAAAAAGATAATATAGGCATAAATAATATAATTTTAGCCCTACCGAAAAATGTAGGGCTAAAATGCTTAGAAATATACTTTAGTGAAGTGAGCAACATCACTTCACTTCTTGGTCTAATAAATTAAATTCAGGCGTGTCAAAAAATTCAGACAGACTTATACCTGCTGCGTCACACAATTTTTTAATAGTTAAAACACCAGGGTTTTTTGTAACACCATTCATGATATCGCTTACAGTTGAACCTGTTGCGCCAGCCATTGTACAAAGCTTACCAACTGTGATATTTCTTTCGTTGCAAATATCAATAATTCTATTTGCAATAAGTTTAGAAGTTTCCATTTTCAGCACCTCGTCTATACGTTATTCCGTACTACTATTATTGCAAATATTTTCTTGAAAGTAATTCGGAATGCCGTTGACTTTAGAAATAGATTCCATTATACTTAATTCGGAATACCGAAACGAGGTGATTAAAATTAACTATAAATATAGGAACAATCCTTTTACTGCAATTATTTTTATACTAATATCTTTAATATTTTTATTTAACGCTTGCACTACAACTACACAAATTCAAACAGAAAGTTATTCTGAATCGTCGCAAATCATTCAGCATGAAACAATTACAAGCGAACTCGGTTATTCGGTTGTTGGTGACATCTTAACTTACTTAGGCAATGAATACGAGATAATCTATGTAGACGGCGGTGATAGAAATGGAAATCGTGAGAGTAATGTCGCAGTGGATATAGGTTTTGGCGATAGAATGTACTGGGGGCTTACAAATGAGCTTGGGCAGTTAATTTATGTGCTTGCAGATGAAATAATGTTACAAAATGAAGAAACTGAACCTGTAAATGATAACGGACGATATTATAGTGACGAGGCAAATGTTGTCGGCACAGAGCACGAAGATTTTGACCAAGGACACGTCATTGCGGATTCTTTGGGTGGTGTTGCAAACGCATACAACATTACACCTCAAAATTCAACGTTAAACAGGCATGGCAATCAAGCCTATATGGAAAAAATAATTAGAGATGCTAATGGTTGCACAAATTTCATTGCTACAATCACCTACGATAACAACGAAACTCAAACACCAAGCAGTTATAAATATGAGTATATTTTAATGGGTGAGTTTATCGTAGATGAGTTTCAAAATATAAACCCTGAGGAATATAATGCAAGCAGCGATATAGCAAGTATTGACACTAATTCAAACGGAATTGTCACTATCGCAGAGGCAAAGGCAGCCGGCTATGAAATGCCCATTACTTCCGACCACTGGCTATACATTTATATGATTGACTCAGATGGGGATGGCATGGTAGGCGAATAAATAATCGACAATATAAAGCAAGGCACTTATCACTCGAAAATGATAAGTGCCTTGCTTTATTTATTATTTCTTTTTAACAGGAATCCAAATTTCACTATAATATTTTTCATCTTGATTACCCTTAGGATAATCTTTGATATCTGTATACATTTCTATATTGTACGGTACAGCAATTTCGTATTCGTTGCAGTTTGGTAGCCATTCGCTGAATATTTCACGGTTTACATCTTGCAAAGATTTTGGCATAGCGCCAACGCAAGAAAATACAGCCCATGTGAGCTTAGGAAACTCTTTGACTACACATTCTTTAGGATAAGTTTTAGCACTGTCATAATCATCGGCAATCATGTAATCAAACTCACCACTTGTCATATTACTCTCATCGATACAAACACCATATTTACCACAAATAAATTCACCTTTGCCAGTTTGATAGTGTTCGGTCCACATTTGCGGAATATCTTTCGCTGATGATTCTAAGCTAACTCTTTTTGAAAAACCTACTACAGCAAACCCTTCTTTTTCTACTATTTTATAGTTCATACTATAACCTCCAATTAACGAAAATTTGATTTTTAAGGCGGAGAAGGTTTTTATTGCCTTTCCGTCTTTTCTTATAGCAGTAGGCGTTGCACCATGAAACCTTGTAAAAGCCTTTGTGAAACTGTCAGGCGAATCATAGCCATATTTAATAGCTATATCAATTATTTTCGCATCGCTTGAAATCACTTCGCTGCCGGCGAGCGAAAGCCTGCGATACTTAATATAATCTGAAACAGAATAACCACACAGCATCATAAACCCTTTTTGAAAATAAAAGGGAGAAATATATGCTTTACTAGCTATTTCGTTTATGTTCATTTCCTCTGTTATATTACTTTCAATATAGTTAATTGCTGTGTTTATGCTCTTAATCCAATCCATGTTTGCACCTCCTCTGTGATATAAAGAATATCATAATCGTTAATTTAAAACCCGATAATTTTAGCTTTGTAGTGTCAAATTGTTGGCGAGTTTTAGGTGATATATCACTGTTTTATTTGCTATCTAAAGTAATAAATCTAATTGAGTTTTTAATTTTGTAATCATGTCATTTATTTCTTTTTCATTTGCTCTAACATTGCTATAACTTCATTTACTTTGCCCTCTTTTAACATTGTCACAATTAAAGATTGTAACAAACTAAATTCCTTACTAGTCATCGTCTCGACTCCTTTCGTTTAAATATTTCAATTTTAATTCTTTTGGTAAGTCGTGCAACTCGATATAGTATCTCTTACACTAAAAAGTGCACCTTTTAAAATATTGATAATCCTTTTACAAAATATCGCTTTATGCCTTCTTGAATCATTTTAATTCTTTCGCAAACAATACAACCCATTCTATCACCATCAATTAATATAATTTTTTTCATTATATCACAATTACCATTAAAATCAAATATATAAGGAGCTGATAAATTGAAATATATAAAACAAAAAGCAGGCATAGAAAAAACCATAAAGGCTATAGATAAAAGTGCCGTAACCACTGAAGGAATGAAAAATACACTTGTAAAAACCAAAGAAAAAGCTGAAAATAGCTATATATCGGATAAAAATTCTCCAAACGAATATGCAGTAGATATGACGCAAAGTTCCGCAATGCACATTGCAAGAGAAACAGCGACTACTGCTCAAAAAGTTGGTGAATGGGGTGTTAAAGAAACAAAAAACAACATATCCAAAGGCATTGATAAGTTACAAGACATGAAACTTAGTAAAATCACTAATTCCTCTAACAACACTGCAAGACATAATGCTTCTCAATCAGCAAAACAACAGTATAAAGTGAAGAAAGCAAAAGATAGCATATCTGCAAATAATAAAATTCATGTTAAAAAATCTGGTAATAGCACTGCAATTAAAAATCGTGGGAAACAAAATATTAAAAGTGTTAAAACGCATGCTCAAAAAACCATTAAAGCTAGCGGAAAAGGAACTATTAAAACTTCTAAGGCTTCAATTAAAACTGCAAAAGTAAGTGCTAAAACTACAGTTAAAACAGCAAAGGCTACTGCTAAAACTGCTAAGGCAACAGCAAAAGCTACTGCTAAAGCCGCAAAAATGTCATTACACGCTGCTAAAGTTGCGACAAAAGCTTCTGTTGTTGCTGTAAAAGCTACAGTTAAAGGAATTGCAGTAGCGGTAAAAACAGCAATTATGGCTATAAAAGGATTAGTTGCCTTAATCGCAGCAGGTGGTTGGATTGCAGTAGTTGTTGTGCTCATTATATGTTTATTAGGTTTAGTGGTAGGCTCAGGTTTTGGGATTTTTTACTCTAACGAGCCATACAGTGAAGATTCACTTAAAATAAATGATGTGATAGTTGATTTAAACACTGAATTTTATGATAAAATTGATGAAATTGAAACAGATGTAAATGCTGACGTAGTTAACATTACAGCAACAGGCGGCATAACTTCTATAAAATGGGATGAAGTCTTAACCATATTTTCTGTAAAAACAACTACTGACCAAAACAGTGGAATGTATGTTTCACAAATAGATGAAGAAAAGAAAAATTTGCTTAGAGATATTTTAAATGATATGAGCGAAATTACCTACACTGTAGAAGTCGTAGAAAAGGAAATTGAAGTCACAGATGATGAAGGCGAAATTACTACTGAAATTATCACTGAAGAAATACTCACAATTACGATAACACATAAACCATATACTGTTATGATGAATGAATATGGATTTAACCAAAATCAAAAAACTCAAGCAGAAGAAATGCTTAGTGAGTCTAATAAAATATTGTGGGCAACTTTAATAGGTGGATATATTTCTGGTTCTGGACAAATTATTGTTTCAGGTGCAGATGTTATACCTATTGATAGATTTGCGTACCCGCTGCCTGATACTTATGAGATAACGTCTTACTTTGGCTACCGAGAAGACCCTATTACTTTTGAAATAGATTACCATAGTGGACTCGACATTGCAGCGCCTGAAAGAACACCTATACTCGCCTCTGAAAGTGGTGTAGTCACAGTCGCAAATGCCACTGATTCATGGGGTGGTGGATATGGATATTATTTAGTGATTGAACACACGGATGGATACTCAACTTTATATGCTCATTGTATTGGGATTTCAGTTACAGCTGGGCAAACAGTGCAAAAGGGAGAAATAGTTGGTTACGTTGGAACTACTGGACGTTCAACAGGTAATCATTTGCACTTTGAAGTGCGCAAAAATGGTGTGCACACTGACCCTTTGAGTTATTTTACTCAGTAAAAGATAAGGAGTAGCAAGCTACTCCTTAATTACATAATACTACTTGGTCAAAAAAACGACCAAGTATATAAAATTCAACGAATTATCTCCATTAGATTATTGAAAAAATAAAGTATATATGTTATTATATATTGTATATAAATCCAAATATTGTAAAATTACGGAGTGTCTTAATATGAGCATAAGTTATAATAAACTATGGAAGCTACTTATCGATAATCACATGAAGAAAAAAGAGCTTAGAGAAAAGTCAGGTGTTACACATAACACAATGACAAAACTAAATAATAACGAATCGGTACATCTATCGGTATTGCTTAAAATTTGTAATGTGCTGAATTGTGATATCGGAGATATAGTTGAAACTGTGAGAGATTGATATAGATATTAGAAAATAAGGTGATAAATTAATGAAAACTACCAATTTTGATGATTACTTTGTAGCAACATTAGATATTTTAGGTGGAAAAAATTATATTCTTAACGATAGTAATAACACAGTATTTCATACTATTCACGATGCCTTTAAAACTGCACTAGAAATCGTTCAAAACAAAAACTCAAATTTTAAGAGTAAAAATTTTATTACAGAGTATAGAATTTTCTCAGACAATATTGTTATTTATCAAAAATCTAAAGCAAATAAAAATGAGATTGACGCGTTACAATTAAACTTTTTTCTTGGAATTATTGGTGAGATTCAGCAGCTTTTTCTGAAAAACGATTTATTAGTTCGGGGTGGAGTTACTGTTGGAGAATTTTTTAGAGATGAAATTATGGTTTGGGGAAAAGCGTTACTGGAAACTATAATTATTGAAAGTGAAACAGCTATATATCCAAGAGTTGTATTGTCAGAAAAATTAGTTGATAAAGAGGATTTATTATCTGCTTTAGGTGATCGAATCAGACTTGATTGTGATGGGCTATATTATATTGATTTTATCTATTATTACAATTTATATGATAACACTGGTGTTAATAAGTATACTGGCATTGATAAAAAAGATATTGAATTACATATATACAATCTAAATAAATTGCTAGTGAAGAATCACAATATTTTTTTAAAGTACAAACAAAGGAGAAAACCAAAAATTTCAAGCAAATATGGTTGGATAAATTCTTATCTTAATTACAAATTAAATTTTGCTAAGAGTTTATTACAAGAATCTTTTTCTGAAATCAATACGAAAGGAAAATGAAGTTGAACGATAGAATAAAAAGTTGGCTTACTAATCTTAGCCAAAACATACAGAAAAACCCCTATACTTATGGATTTTGGAGCATCATTATATTATTGATAATTCCAATTATAACATGGCTACTTTACTACATAGGTGATTGTGGTTATATCTTTATAGAAACGAGCTTAACCGTTGGTGATGCACTTGGTTTTTATGGTTCATTTTTAGCATTTTTAGGTACAGTTGCTTTAGGAGCTTTAGCATTGTGGCAGAATAAGCAAATTAGCAAGATACAAAATGATACCACTATAGCAAACATTCAAACTCCAGTTTTTATAATCGAATCAATAAACTACAATGATAAACATTTAGAACATATGGATAATCAATATAAAAAAGAATTTGCGGTTAAAGAACCTCAACGGTTGCACTTTGAAATAAAGAATATTGGCGAGGGGGTAGCTTTTAATGTGTGTCATAGTGGTGATTACAAAAATATAAAAAATTACTATCATAATCTTAATGCTTGTGTTGATAAATCTGGTACTATTAATATTGATATACACTTAGATAGTCTTCCCTATGGAATAAATCATAATATAGATATTAATTATGAAAACATCCTTGGATACAAATACAAACAAACAGTAACATATAAAATAGAAAAACTTATTTCAAACAATCACAATGCTATATTATATATTGAATTAATATCTCCACAAAAAAGACTGGGATATAAAACACAGCAGGAGAAATGTTGCAAGAAAAAACATTAAATAGACAAACCTTAGACATACTAAAACAGAACATAGAAAACCTAAAATATCTTTTTCCCGAGGTAGAATGTGATGGAAACGTTGTTTTCGACAAACTTAAACAGATTCCAGGCGAATATGTAGAGGTTTGAAACTACTCGCAAAATCATACTACAGCAGAACGAAGAAATAAATGCTCAACTATCAGTCCTTAAAGCACAAGCTAATAAAGAAACTAAGTTTAATAAACTAGTTGAGATAAATATGAAGATTAGTAAGTTAGAAAAATTCAGAAACAATGTATAGGGAGGTATACGATGCCATTTACACCCGAAGATATAAAAGATATAATACAAATTACTTTAATTTCGTCAGGGGTATTAACAATAGTAATAACTTCTATATCAAATTTTTTCCTTCATAGAGCTTTGAAGAAAAGAGATAATAATGATAATTTGAAAGAAGAATTTAGAAAAAAGAAAATGCAAGCATTGGATATACTATTTGATCGAATTGATTTAGATGACAATACTTATAATATGGAATATATCCACATACCATTAGAGCTATGCCCTGCTAAAAAAATTGGTTTTAAGACTATTTTCCCTACAAAAAAGGATGAAAAGTTCACCAACGTTTCGGAGATGAAAGTTATTCTTGCAAGTTTACGCAAATATAGAGCTAAATATCAACTTTGGTTAGATAATGAATTAAATGAAAGTCTTAAAATACTTGACTCATTCCTTGAAGCATATATAATTTATTGCGAAAATGGTAAAATAACTCCAAACCATTTAGTATCTGTGTTATTACAACAAGATATATATGTAATATTCATGAAAATATATAAACAAGTAAAAAAATCTTATTTTCAACCTATCGTTGATAAAAAGTATAGATTTCCTTATAGTAAAAAATCATATAAAAAATTGTATGATTTTTCGAGAAAATCAAATTTGGCAAAAATCATGGTAATTGTAGATGAAGATCATAATAGAATTAAAGAACTCAATGAAAATCCCTATCATTCTCAAATGTACAAACACGCAAATTTATGTAAAAATTGCAAATTAGAGTGTGAGTTAGCAGGATTGTATTTTTCAGATAATAAAAGTATAGAAAGCGAGGGATGAATTTGGATAAAGTGTTTGAGTGGGTTAAAAAACATAAAATAAAAACCACTTTTATTATTTTAGGATTTTTTGTAGCTCCGTTATTAGTTATACATCTTTTGTTTAAGTGGAGTATAGGATGCGATTGGTTTGTTGCTGAATGGTCAGCAGGAGATATGTTAGGGTATATAGGCTCATTTCTTGCATTTTTAGGTACTGTTGCCTTAGGTACGTTGGCACTGTGGCAGAATAAGAAAGCCAATGCTATAAGCAAAAACCTTTTAAATCTTGAATATGAAAGAGAAAAAGAGTTTAGACAACCTTTTATTTTGGTAGAAAGTCACGATTTTAAATTTATGCATACAACTAATACCATTAAAGATATAGATGCACAAAAGATAAAACTATTTAAAAAATCTCACAAAGAATATACTTCAGAGAATTTTAAAATAATTCCATTAATACTGAATGTCAAAAATACTTCTCAAAATCATGTTAGTGTTTCGTTTAAAAAAGTTAGATTTAATGATAATGACTATCAATTTGATATTACCGAATCCAAAAACAACCTTAGCCTACGTTCTTCAGAAACAGGTCAGTTATGTATATGCTTTGATTTTGAAGAATTTACTAAAATGAAATTCTTAAATTTATTTATTGAAGTAGAATTAATAAATATGTATGGTGAAGCGTATATAGAAAACTTTGACGTTATCTGTATTGCTATGGAGTACAAAAATATAAACCATCAAGAGTCGATAAGTGGAAATTTTCTTTATACAAATTACAACATAAAACCTAATATAATCAATCAATAAAAAGAAACAAAATAATCTTTGTGTGGTAGTACTCACAATTAAAATAATATGTGTACTGATACTACTAATATTTTAACCATAGGTGATAACATGGAAAATAAATCGAAAATCTTATATCTATACAAATTACTTTACGAAAAAACAGATGAGCAAAACCCACTTTCTACAAATGAAATAATAACACAATTAGCCAAAATTGGGATAAGCCTCAATAGAAAAACAGTTGCTTCGGACATTGCTTTGCTAATGGAGTTTGGTGTAGACGTAATCACTATACGTTCATCACAAAACATGTACTACATAGGTAATAGAGAATTTGAGTTGCCTGAAATTAAGCTGCTAATTGATGCAGTTGAATCTTCAAAACTTATAACAGTTAAAAAGAGCAAGAAATTAGTGGATAAGCTCGCAAAATTTGCAAGTAAAGAGCAATCTAAAGAACTAAACAGAAATATTTATATTGATAACAGAATTAAGCCAACAAATGAAAAAATATACTATAACATTGATTTAATACAAACAGCAATAACTCAAACACAGCGGATTGAGTTTAAATATTTTGACTATAACGGCGATAAAGAAATTGTGTATAAGCATAATGGTGCGCTATATACCCTATCCCCTTATGCTATGGCATGGGATAATGACCATTACTATGCTATTGGTTACAATGATAAGCATGGCGGTATTAGTAGATTTAGGATAGATAGAATGGCTAAAGTGAAAATATCGGATAAACCTTATGTTCATGCGCCTGATAATTTTGTAGTTGCAGAATATGTTAAATCAATATTCAATATGTATGGCGGTGAAAAATCTATAGTAGAAATAAAATGCACAAATGATGCTATGAAGTTTATAGTAGATAAATTCGGTGAAAACGTAAAAACACAAACTTTAGGCAGTAATTGCTTTAAGGCTATTGTCGAGGTATCTGTTAGCCCTACATTTTACTCGTGGGTGTTTCAGTTTTGCGATAAAATGCAGATATTAGCACCTGAAAGTGTAAAAAACGGATATGCTGAAATGCTGAGAGCGGCATTAAAAAACATGATTTAATTATATCTAATAAATAGGTGAAGGAACAGAAAATGTCAAGCGCACCTTATAGAACAAGGAGTTATTATGAATAATCTTTCTATATATCAGGCAAGATATTTCGCAGAACAATTAACATTAAAGCGACCATGTGGAAATATTGAAAATCTTATGGGTACTCTAGCAGGAGCTAAGGTTGACTTAAATCCACACCAAGTGGATGCAGCTCTTTTTGCATTTGCATCGCCTTTATCAAAAGGTGTTTTATTAGCTGATGAAGTTGGGCTTGGAAAAACCATTGAAGCAGGCATAGCTATTGCTCAATATTTTGCTGAACACAAAAGGAGTATCTTACTTATAGTTCCTGCTTCTTTGCGTAACCAATGGTTATCTGAATTAGATGAAAAATTTTATATTAAATCTATCATCTTAGAAAGCAAAAATTATAATCAAATGAAAAAACAAGGTATATACAATCCTTTTGACCAAAAAGGAAAAGTTGTTATATGTTCATATAATTTTGCTTCTTTGAAAAAATCAGATGTAGAAAGAGTTAATTGGGATTTAGCAATAATTGATGAAGCACATAGATTGAGAAATGTATATAAACCAAGTAACAAGATTGGTAATAATCTGAAAAACGCTTTACAAGACAAGAAAAAAATACTACTAACTGCTACACCACTTCAAAACAACTTGATGGAATTATACGGTCTAGTAAGTATTTTAGATGATAAAGTGTTCAGCGACGTTAAGACTTTCAGAGATAAATATGTCAATGCCAAAAATGATGACCTAAGAAACCATTTTTTAAAAGAAAAAATATCAGCATTTTGCAAAAGAACTTTAAGAAAACAAGTAACAGAGTATGTTCCGTACACAAAACGAGAAGCTATATTAACTGAATACGCTCCAACTAAAGATGAAGAAGAACTCTACAATAAAGTATCTTCTTATTTGCAAGAGGAAACACTGTACGCATTGCCTAATAGCCAAAGAAAACTTATGACTATGATTTTGCGTAAATTATTAGCATCTTCATCATTTGCTATTGCATCGACATTAGATGCCTTAGTTGTAAGGTTAGAAAATTTAATCACAGGTATAGACAGCGAACTTAATCTTGAAGATTATGACTCTATTGATGAGTTGTTAGAGGAAGCTGAAATCACTGAAGATGAAATGATTGCTGATAGCATAGCCAATAGAAATTTAATCATTAAAGAGCTTGAAATGGTTAAAGAGTATGCAGAGCTTGCTAAGTCTATTTCAATAAATGCAAAGGGAGAAAATCTCCTAACAGCTTTGAAACAAGGTTTTGACAGAACAGAACAGCTTGGTGGCTCTCGAAAAGCTGTAATTTTCACAGAGTCACGTCGAACTCAAGAATATCTACTTAATTTGCTTTCTAATAATGGTTATGACGGAAAAATAGTTTTTCTTAACGGAACAAATAGTGACCCTATTTCAAAGCAAATATATAAAGATTGGCTAGAAAAACACAAAGGCGAAGATATAGTTTCGGGTTCTCGTGCTTCTGATATGAAGGCTGCTGTTGTTGAAGAATTTAGAAATAATGGCGAGATACTTATAGGCACGGAAGCTGCTGCTGAGGGTATCAACTTACAGTTTTGCTCATTGCTTGTAAACTATGATATGCCTTGGAACCCACAAAGGATTGAACAAAGAATTGGTCGTTGTCATAGATACGGACAGAAAAATGATGTTGTCGTTCTTAACTTTGTAAACACAGCAAACGAAGCTGATAAAAGAGTTTACGAGCTTTTAGACCAAAAATTCAATTTATTCGAGGGTATATTCGGCTCATCTGATGAAGTATTAGGAAGCATTGAGAATGGTGTTGATTTTGAAAGTAAAATTGCATCTATCTATCAAAATTGCAGGAATGCAAACGACATTAAGGAAGCATTTGATGAACTTCAAGAAACATATAAAGATAAAATTGACCAAAAGATAAATAAAACAAGACAAGCACTTCTTGAAAATTTTGATGAAGATGTTGCAAAACTTCTTAAATCAAGAAATGAAGAAACCACTGCTAGTTTAAGCAGATACGAACAATGGTTATTTTATTTTATACTATCAGCTTGTAATAATGACTTTACTCATGATACTGATACTAGATTTATACATAATGGTAGCTTTTACAATCTCAACTGGAAAAAATGCGAAAAGAACAAAGAACATTTTTTGAGAAAAGACCACTATATTGTAGAAAGTACACTCGCTGATACGTTAGAGCAACAACTACCTTTGGCTTCGCTTGCTTTTGATTATACAAATTCTAATAGAAAAATTAGCTTTTTAGATAATCTTTCTTGTGGTACTGGTATTCTTAAAATACAAAAACTAATTCATAACGGCTTTGAAACGAGTGAAAATCTTATCTATACTGCTGTTTTAGATAATGGAGCTGTTCTTGATAATGATATTGTAGAAAAATTATTGGAGCTACCTTGTAGTATTCAAAATGAAAGCATCTTCAAAATCCCCGAACACATAGGAAAATTTGCAGAAGCAACCAAACAGAAATTACTTGATGACATCGCAAACCAAAATAAACGCTTTTTCCTTGATGAATGTAATAAACTCAATAGCTGGGGTGAGGAAATGAAAGACCGTTTACAAGAAGAACTTAAACAACTTGATAGAGATATTAAAGAAGTTAAAAAGGATATTCAAGTAAATGAAGCACTTTACTCTCTTGATGAAATTATGGAAAAACAAGATAGAGTTAAAGCAATAACCAAAGAACGCACTAGAAAAAGAGCAACTATGTTTGAAGAAGAGGATAAAATTGAAGATGAAGTAACAAAACTTCAAGCTGAAATTAAAAAGAGAATGAATAGTAGCACAGAGGTTGTAGACGTGTTTACTGTTAGAATTGAGGTGTTTTAGTGATAGAATTTTTTAAAAAATATTGGAAATTGCTGATTGCCTTATTTTCAGTTCCTCTAATCATTACATACTTGTGGTTTATATGCGATGGAATATTTCCCACTGGAAGAAATCTTGACAAATCGCATTGGTTAGGATTTACTGGAGGTTTCTTAGCTTATATTGGAACTGTTTTCCTAGGAACTGTCACACTTTGGCAAAATGATAAAGCGAATGAAATGAATAAAGAGTTAATAAAACACAATCAAAGCATTACAAATTTTCAAGAACGTGCAGTAATGCCTATTTTGACAGTTGAACATTTTGAAACATATCCATTTTTACGTGAATCTTTAGGTCTTACGTACACAAGTTTCTATATATCCAACAAAACAATAAATCATGCGTTTTCTGTTGAGATAACTGAAATACTTTATAATGACGAAAGTATAGAGCTAGACAGCTCGTTCAAAAATATAGGATTTATTGCGAGCGATAAGAGTATTTGTATTGATAAAGTTACTGGTTATAAATCTAGTAAAATAGATAATGATTATAAATTTACTATTAAGTTGAATTTACTTGATTATATGGGGGTTGCATACAAGCAAGTAATTTCACTTTTTGTATCTAGTAAAACTATTCACGACGAAGAGAAAACTCTTAAAATGGACATTAAAATACACAAGGAGAAAACTAATGAACAATAACCAAAAACTAGAACTTACTTGGATTGGTAAAGATAAAGAAATCAAAGCCGAGCCACGAATTTTATTATATGACAAAGAAAACTCTTATGGCGACCAAGATACTGAAAATATGCTGATACATGGCGATAATCTACTTGCATTAAAAGCGTTAGAGCAAGATTATGCAGGCAAGATTAAATGTATTTATATCGACCCTCCATACAATACAGGCAGTGCGTTTGAGTATTACGACGATAACCTTGAACATAGCACTTGGCTTTCGTTAATGAAACCTAGATTAGAAATCTTAAAAAATTTATTATCAAATGATGGCTTTTTTTGTTGTCATATAGACGACTCGGAAGGTCATTACTTAAAAGTATTGCTTGATGAATTATTTGGAAGAAATAACTATTTGACCACTCTATATATTAGGGTACGATATCCCGACAAAACACTTAAAGAAGATATGGATTTTCATAAAGAAATTGAACAGGTGCATATTTACAGAAAAAGTACAAATGCGACTCCGAATTTAGAAAAGCAAGATGTGGGTTTTGAAAAGTTTATTTATAGAGTTAAAGAACTTTCTACACCTAAAACTATTGAGTTAGGCGGAAAGAGAGTTGATATTTTCACAAAAGAGCAATATGAAATCGAAAAATATAATGGTGATGAATATGGTTTGAAAGAAATTTGGGCTTCAGGTACTATCTTAGATGGAAATTCATCGGGACGCTTTTTTCGAGATTACTTTACTGGCAGGTATGAAGAAGATGGATATGGGGTTATGTATAAAGTTTATGGTATTGGAGATGACAGATATGATTATAGATATTTTACTGGACCGAATAAGATAGGTGCAACAAAAGGTAAATATTATCAAGGTGTGCCACTTGAAAAATTAGAGTCTAAAGATATGACGAGAAATATACCAGTTAGTGGTTTTTTTGATTTAGCAGGAAGTTTTGGTAACTGTAGAACTGAAGGTGGAGCAGCTTTTAGAGGTGGAAAGAAACCAGAAGCTCTGTTAGAAATGATATTTAAATATTTTTCAAATGAGAGAGATTTTGTTCTTGATAGCTTTTTAGGTAGTGGTACAACAGCAGCAGTGGCTCACAAAATGGGAAGAAAATATATTGGCATTGAACTTGGCGAACACTGTTATTCTCTTTGCAAACCACGACTAGAAAATGTTGTCAATGGGGATAAGACAGGTATCTCAAAATCGCAAAACTGGACTGGTGGAGGTGGATTTAAGTTTTACGAGCTTGCTCCGTCACTACTAAAACAAGATAAATTCGGAAATCTAGTAATTGATGAAGAAGTGTATAATGCTGACTTACTTGCAGCTGCTGTTGCTAAACTCAATGGATATAAATATGCTCCACATGATAAAGTGTTTTGGAAACAAGGAACTTGTAGCGAAAATGCGTATATCTTCACCACTACTGAATTTGTAAATGCAGAATATTTAGACACTTTATCAAAGGAGATGGATTTTACTGAAAGACTTCTGATTTGTTGCCCTGCTTTTGATTTAGGTATGGATAATAGATATGATAATATTGAGATTAAAAAAATACCTAAATCTGTTCTTGATAAATGCGAGTACGCGAAGGATAATTATAATCTGAACATTATTGACACAACAGAAATAGAAGAAGACTCGGAGGAATGGGAAAATGATTAACTATGCAAAATATATTAAAAATGCTCTTTCACTTCGTGACCCACAAAAAGATGCACTATATATTTTCCAAAACATCTGTGACACTATTTCAATGCAAAAAGACCCAAATTTAGAGGAAGAATTTGCGAAAGTAAACGCAATATATCCTACACTTACAAGTTTTGAGAGAGATTTCCCATCTTTTACATTTGCACTAGCCACTGGTATCGGTAAAACAAGGCTTATGGGTGCTATGATTGCATATTTACATTATGCAAAAGGTATAAACAACTTTTTCGTAATGGCTCCGAACTTAACCATTTACAATAAGCTGAAAGATGATTTTGGAAGTCCATCGCATCCTAAGTATGTGTTTAAAGGATTAGATAAATTTGTTTCTCCACCTAAAATTATAACAGGTGATGACTATGAAAACTTTAGAATGAGCATTGACCAAAGCGATTTCTATGGAAACAGCAAAATCACAATAAACATTTTCAATATTTCTAAACTTACAAGTGACAGCAAAACTATTAAGGGAAAACCCGCTCGAATGAAACGCCTTAATGAAATTTTAGGCGAATCATACTTTGATTATTTAAAAGGACTTGATGATTTATGCGTGTTTATGGACGAAAGTCATCATTACCATGCAGATAAAAGTTTTGAGGTTATAAATGAACTTAAACCAATTTTAGGTGTTGAAGTTACCGCCACTCCCCAAATACAGAAAGGCAGCAAAGCTATACCATTTAAAAATGTAGTTTACGAATATTCCCTTGCTCATGCACTCAATGATGAAAAATATGTTAAAATTCCAATCGTTGTTACGAGGAAAGACTTTAACCCCGAACAATACAAAGGCGAAGAATTAGCTTTGGATAAAGAAAAACTAAATGATGGAATTAGGTTACATACAAACACACAAGAACGTTTGCATTTATTTTCATTGCAGTATTCAAAAAAGTTGGTTAAACCTTTTGTTTTAGTAGTTTGTAAAGACACTGAGCATTCAAAGCAAATTAAAGAATATTTAACCTCAAATGATTTTTACAGTGGAAAATATAAAAACAAAGTTCTTGAAATCAACTCATCACAAAGAGGTTCTGAAAAAGATGAGAATATTGCAAGCTTGCTGAAACTTGAAAATGAAAATAATGAGATTGAAATTGTTATACATGTCAATATGCTTAAAGAAGGTTGGGATGTAACAAATCTCTATACTATTATTCCACTTCGTGCATCAGCATCGGAAACACTTACAGAGCAAACAATAGGTCGAGGGCTTCGTTTACCTTACGGAGAAAGAACTAGTGTTGAAGAAGTTGATAGGCTTGCTATTGTCAGCCATGACAAATATGCTGATATAGTTAAACTTGCAAATGATGAAAATAGTTTAGTTCGCAAAGTATATGTTATTGACCCTAACGAAAACCCCACTGGTGAAAGCAGTAATTCTATTGAATTTAAATCTTCTTTTGAAGAAGAAATCACAAACTCAGCCTACACGGACGAATTGTCTTCTCTTATACCTAAAATTGAAAATATAGTACCCGAGGCAGAAAGAGAAATCAAACAAGACATCGCTAAATTTGTTGCAAACTATACAGCTAGTGCTATACAAGAAATCAATAAACAAGTCAAAAATATTGATGACATTAAATCTCAATCTAAACAAGACTGGCTAATTAATGTAGTATTATCTCAAACAAAACAAGCGTATGAAAATATTGAAATTAAAACCGAAGATATAAAAGCTTGTGTAGAAAAAGCGGTAGAATTTTCAACGCAAACATTAACTGAAAAGGTTATTCCTATACCAGTTGGCACGGTGCAACCAATTAATGATATTAAAATTAGATATGAGAAATTCATACTAGATACAAGACTTATAAATTTCCAACCTAAAATTACTACAATGCAAGCGACAGAACTAAAAACGGATGGCAAAACTTATGATATTGATGCGGAAGAAGCAGGTGTTACACCGAATGATACTCCTGAAAACACTATTGCAAAATTTATTATAGCTAAGGATAATATCGATTACGCAAAGGCATCAGAGGTCATTTATGATGTAATTAATCAATTAAAGAAACACCTTATCTCTTACTTAAAAACTGAAGAAAACGCAAATAAAGTTATGGTGGATTACAGAAAAAATTTAGCTGAAATTCTATACGCACAAATAAATCAAAACTTTTACAAAGAAGGCACGGCTTATACTGTATCAGACATGCGTCCTTTCTCTAAAATTGAAATAAGCTACGGCAATAAATTTGAATCTGACAAAATATATAAATACACTGAAAATGTTGCACCAAGTGAAATCAAGAAAAAGATTTTTACTGGATTTGAAAAGGCTTGCCATGCAATGTATAAGTTTGATAGTAGCACTGAGAAAACTTTTGCAACAGTTCTTGAAAATGACAAAGAAGTTTTACGTTGGTTGTGTCCTAGCGTAAAACAATTTCATCTTTATTATGAAAAATCTTCAAGCGCAAGATATCAACCAGATTTTGTTGTTGAAACAGAAGAAAAAATTTATATGATTGAAATAAAAGATAGTCGCATGTTAACTGATAAAATCGTTCTCGCTAAAGCTAAATCTGGTACAGAATATTGTAAATCAGCAACCGAATATAATTTACAAAATAGTGGGAAACCTTGGGAGTATAAGCTGATTCCATACAATGAGGTTAAATTAAACTCTAGCTTTAAGGTTATTTTAAGTAGTAATGTTTATGTAGAAGAATAATTAGATTACTTACTATGGATACACATAAAACCACTTCAAAAAGCCTAATGGGTAAAATTTTACCCATTAGGCTTTTTGCGTATTGCCAAATTTATCCTCTTGTGTTAAAATAATTCAAAGATAAACAAACTGCTTAAGTTTAGTGAGGTGTTAATATGCAATATAAGAAACAAGAAATCATGGATAAGATTTTTAAGTATGCCGAAGAGTATTATTTATCTAACCACTCTTCCCCGTCTACTTCTCAAATCGCAAAAGGAACTGGTGTATGCAGAGCAACAGTATACAACTATCTTGTTGCAATGAATGAAAGAGGAATTCTCTCATACGATGGGAAAACGATATCTACCGATAATATAAGCAAGGTTAATTCAAGCGGTACAAAAGCTAATATAGTAGGCTCTATTTCTTGTGGTATACCTATAGGTGCAGAAGAAAGCATCGAAGAATATGTTACGCTTCCAAGTGCTATATTTGGAAAAAACGAATTATATATTTTGCGTGCAAGTGGTAATTCAATGGTTGACGCAGGTATTAATAGTGGTGATTTAGTGGTTATACGCAAACAAGAAACTGCTGAAGATGGTGATATAGTAGTAGCGCTAGTTGATAATGAAAATACACTTAAACGCTATTATAAGGACGCTGAAAATAAATGTTTTATACTGCACCCTGAAAATAAACAGCTTGAAGACATTATTGTGAAAGACCTTGTAATACAAGGTGTTGCACAGCAAGTTATTAAAAATTTATAGTTTGGAGGAATTAAAGTGGATTTAACTATGGGTGAAATGATTAATCAAAAAAGAATTGAGCACAGGTTAACATTACGAAAGTTCGCAAACGAGCTTGAAAAGTCACCTACTTGTATAAGTTTAATTGAGAGCAATATGCAAATACCTACACCAAAAATAAGAGAAAAAATTATTGAGGTTTTGCATTTTGACGATAACGATATCGAGATTTTTAACAGCTTGATATTAAAGGCAAAAAATGCCCATAAAAGCTCAAATGATGCCAATGAAAAGATAAGCGGTAATAGCCCCGTTATTATTGCTTTAAGAGCTTCAAAAGAATTGGCAAAAGTGGACAAAGAATGGGCAGATTTTGTGAAACAACTAAATAAAGAAAGAGCGATAGGAGGATTTGTTTAGATGTCAAAAATTTTTTCGACACCGGCTTTGGAAGTAATTGCACAAAATGCAATTAAAGAGTATAACCCAGAGCTTGCTAGTGGCGAACCATGTGCAATCCCTATTGAGGAGTTAATAGAACTTCATTACGGTTTGAAAATCAAATATTTAAAAATCACAAAAAATGGATACATTCATGGTTTAACAGCATTTAACGATTGTCAAATACCAATTTATGATATGAAAAAGCAAAAATATATAAAACTATTTTTAGAGCAAGGAACAATAGTTATTGATAATTCGCTATTATATGGTAGTAGAGTAAAACGATTGCGGTATACCCTTGCACATGAACTAGCGCACTGGTTAATACACGAAGAATATTACTTAGAAAAATGCGAACTTGCTAGTAAAACTTCTTGTGATTCAAGCCATCAAACAGAATGTGAGGCTGATAAATTAGCAGCAGCACTTTTAATGCCAACAGGAAGAGTAAAAGTAGCATTTCAAAGATTAAGATATACTTTAAATACAGAAGCACTTATAAATCAAATGGCAATAATCTTTGAAGTATCACAGCAGTCTATGTCTATACGATTAAAATCACTGAATTTTATCCCTTAGAAAGTTGGTGATTAAATGAATAGAAGATACAAGACTTTATTAAAACAAGTAAAAGCAAGTTGCCCTCATTGTGAGCAAAAACTAATGTCTATATATTCAGGAAATAGACCTTTTAAACCAACTTCACCTGAAATACTGATACAAACAAAATGTGTCAGGTGTGGTAAAGAAGTCGAGTTCATACTCGATAATATGAAAAATTAAATATTCTACTTTTAGTACAAGTGCCAATCCGGTGATGTCAATTAGGAGTGTAAAACTCATATAATTATCGAATTAGATGATTAATAGACATCATAACGAGATACAGGCGTGACAAGTAGCTTTATAGCTTACTTTGTCATGCCTGTTTTTTTGCGCCCTTTTCCAACTTTAAAGCAATTTAAAGTTTGCTTTAAAGCTACGGAAAGGGCTTTTTATGTTTAAGTGGCAATGTTATATAGCTAAATATCCATAATCTCCAATTTTTGAAAACAACAACACATTTCAAAAGGGAGAAGAATAATGAAAGCTTTTGTTTATACAATTTGGCTGCATATAAAATTAAGTGT
>CAYJER010000040.1:7314-19896 GCA_964369225.1 uncultured Eubacteriales bacterium | reverse complement strand
TTACTATTTTTTAAAGCTGTTAAACTTGATTTTTGTTTATTATTTTATGTGGTGTTTTTGCTATGGTGTTTAAATGGCTTTAAATGGCGTTTAAATGACTTTTTATTTTTAATAGGTGTTTACCTTGCTAGGTGTATAAAAATTGATTTTAGAGGGTGTTTTTAGGGGGTTTTGCGTGTGGTTTATGCACATCCAGTTTCTAAAGCTGTAATTATGCAAGATTTCATGTATGATAAAGGATTTCTAATTCGTTGGTTCTTGCTTGCTGTGATAAATCTATCCATTGCTGTAGTTTGTAAATCTGAAATTAAAATTGCATTGTCGTATTTGTCATAGTAAGGTTGCATTTGGCTTAGAATAGTCATGTTGCTAACTTGTCTATTGTTGATTGTTGTACTTTCGTGGCTTAGTAAGCCTATTAGGGCATTTACAAAGTTAATGTAAGTAGAATGTTCCTGTTTGCTGTTGTGGTAATCTTCCTGGCTTAGGTTTTCCCACTCGCAAAGTTGTCTTACTGCTGTGTCTAGCTTTTTTGTATCATCAAGAAAAACGTATTCAGTTGGCAATCCGTCACTTGCTAGAATTTCTGCTGTTACTTCCTCCGCTAGTTCTCTTTCCTCAAAATAAACAGTAACAGGGTCTTTCTTTTCATTCTCTTTGATAGAATGATTAGTCTTGATATTATTAGTCTTGATATTATTAGTCTTGATTGTGGCGGTTTTGCCGACTTTCGGAGTTCGGTTTTTTGGACTTCCAGAAGACGGTTTTTCAGATTTTCGGATGTCTGAATTATCGCCCTCTGCTTTTGGGTTTTCATCTATGTAGTTTACGTACAATAAATTAGGTAAATTACAGCCTTGTCTCTCTTCTTCAAGTAGGTTTAAATTGATTAACTCTTTTTTTAGTTTAAGAGCTTTATCCTTGCCACAGCCTAGCATTTCGCACATATCATCACGCTTGAAGATGATATATACTTCGCCTTTTTCGTTGTACCATTGGTTTTTTAGAGATAGTTCGTGTCTATCTCTAAGTAGGGTGTATAATAGCTTTGCTTCTGCTGACATGCCTGTTAAATATTTTCCCTCAAATAAAAATTTAGGCATTTGAAAAAATCTAGTATGTTTTACATCATTGATGTTATGTCTTTTAAATCCCATGTTTTAATCTCCTTTAAATAAAAAAAGAACAGCTTTTAAACTGTTCTTTTTAGTTATATTTCTATTTCTTCTGCTTCTATTTCTCGTTCTAATTCTTTATATGCTAATTGGTTTTTTACATGCTCAAAATCATTGTTTAAGTACCTTTTGAGCCTTTTTATGCTATCGTTCACCGCTGATGGGGAGCTATGTGCTTGCTTTTGAGCCTGTTTAGGCTTGTTTTGTGATGTGCTATGTATTTCTTTGTCAAACTGCCTTAACTCTGTCAGAATGGTGTTTCCTAGCCTTGTATATAGGTCTTGCAGTTTATTTTCCTTAAGGTTGTTCTCTGAACCCTCACCATATGCCCTGGTATATGCTTTTTCTTGTTTGTCTAGGAGTTCTGTTAGTTGCTTAAAGTCTTCTTTGTGATATTTTTCTATGTACAGACGGCTCAATTCATCTATCTGCGGTTTTAAATGAGATATTCCATTCATATTATACTGCCACATTCTTCGTTTGTTTGCTGGCATTAGTCTATGTAGGTCTAAGAATTTTGTTCTAAGCTCTTTATCTTTGAACATATCATGCCCACGCTTGACTTCAATAATGTTTTTTCTGATAACATTATTTATCGTATTATTTACGTCTTTACTTGCTATTATTTCATTTACAACTGCTGACTTGCCTTTATCAATTGATGATTGTTTAAATTTGCCTTTTGGCTCTAATTTGCTTTTAATAGTAGTGCCTGGCGGTGGTTTAAGCGGAGTTTCTTTAAGTGCTATTCTTACACTTCCATCACTTTCAATGTAAAGGGTATTACTTAATTTAATACCCTTTAATGCCCTTTTGCAGTCGTTGTAGAGCTTTTTTATTTCTTCGTTTGTTTTATCAGAGAAGACAGCATACCTGGATGGTGGTGTTTCTACGCTAATTTTATGGCTTTTTAGAAACTCTTTGGAAAGATTAATGTATGTTCTTTCTATCAGTGGTCTTGTTGGAACTATCTCAACAGTAGCTATATGCACATGAATGTTATCTGTATTATAGTGAATAGCTCCTGTCCATGTAGCTGTGTCGCTCATTTTTTCACTGCCTAGCATACGTTCCATACACATTCTTGTGTACTGCATAATTTTTTTATTGTCGAGCTTTTTTGTTTCAATGTCATATAGTCCGTTCTCGGCAAGAAATTCATTGTCAAAAGTTAAAACTGTTTTCCACATAAGACTTTCATTCTTCTGTGCAATATCAAAAGTCTTTTTAAGAGTTTCCTTTTGTTCTTTGCTTACTTCATCGCTGTAGGCTGTGAATAGACTTTCTGTCTTTTCTTCATTGCTCATATAGTCTAAGTAGCCACCTGCGGACTGTTCCTTTGCTTCTTCTCTGTCAATATAATCAAGATATCTACTGAAAGTCTCTGCTCCTGTTGCAAATTCAGTTACTAAAACTACTCCTGGAATTACTCCTGCCATTGTTAAATCCTCCTTAACAAAAAACAACAGGAAAAAATCCTGTTGTTTTGATTGATTATTTATATATTTCTCTTCGATGTCCGATGTTTAACGCTGTTATGACAAGCTTATTATCTTCAATGATACAAATAAGCCTATAGTCACC
This sequence comes from uncultured Eubacteriales bacterium, assembly GCA_964369225.1. Classification (GTDB taxonomy): domain Bacteria; phylum Bacillota; class Clostridia; order Oscillospirales; family Acutalibacteraceae; genus SIG603. Next base: position 17,137 of record CAYJER010000040.1, on the reverse strand, counting down.
TATTCGATATCTCCATAATCCACTTAAATTTGCTGTAAGTCCTTTTCCATGTTGCCTAGGATTTTCACAGTTTATTAAGTTCTTTTCTATCCAAGCCTTTATTATTCTTTTTGTATAAATATCAAGTTTTTTAAATTGTTTATCAAAAGAGGCTGTTGTTTCAACGCTATAGCTCATAATTCAAGGTCTTTCCAGAGTTCGTCTATTGGAGAACTCTTTTTACCACTCTTAAGATAATCTTTATATGATTGATTTGCAACAATTACATCATATTCATCTTCGATTTTTTCAAATAATGCTCTCTTAAATGCTTCACCTATAGATATTGCATGGATTTTTGCATAACTATCAGCTAATTTTTTTTCTTCATCGGTTAATCTGATTGAAAAAGCCATTAAATCAACTCCTTTCTATGTACTATATTGTACTACAAAAATAGAAATTTGTCAACCTTATTAAATTATTTTTTGTTGTCTTTTTTTTGCTTAAAGTGAGCTATTCTATTTTTGACACAATCTCTTGAGGCTATCAAAATTGGACTTGTTGCAATGTCAGTCGTGTAACTTTCAGTAAAACACTTCTCAATAAATAATGAGTTCATCATTTCAATTAAAACCTGCACGTTTTGTTCTGTGTAGCCTGTTCCCAGTCTTAATCTTGTAAAAAGGTTTTTGTATTTTTCGTTCAGCTTAGATACAATTCTATCTACGATAATGTCTGTGTTGTCTACAGACATATTTTGATGTTCCATCAGTATTTGTTCTAGGACTAATGTTCTAGTTGCATTTCGTTCAGTTGCTAAACTATCTAAATAACTAATTGCTTTTTCAGACAATCTAAACGCTGTTTGTTTATCTTTCATTTTTTTTTATCTCCTGTCTTAATAACTCTAACTCCTGTCTTAATAGCTTTATTTCTGTGTTACTATCTTTTATCAAACTTGCCATGAGGTCTACTAATGTGCTATATTTATCTTCTACGATTAATATTTCTGGCTGTATTGCTGTTAGGTCTAACATCACCTTTAAATAGGCATTTAGGCTCATTCCTTTTTCTTTTGCCAATTCTCTTAATCTAATGTTTGTTGTAGGATTTAAGTTCCTTATTTTGAGTTCTGTTACTGTCATTTTCTTGCTTGCTCCTTTAATTTTTTTCTTTTTTTAGAGAGCCGACCGTGTCGGCAGAGAGAAACGTTTTCTAATTTCGTTAGAAAAGAAAAGAGCATAAGGGAAATCTGTCCCCATATACTATGTGGAGTTAGGCAGAGCCTAACGATTTAATGGGGACACTTTTTTACCGCTTGTTATACAAACAGTTATACAAATTGTTATACATTTGTTATACAGTTATACGTTTGTTATACACGTTTTACGGCTCAATTTCCACGTCTTTTATAGGTTTTTCTATTGACTTTTCTATAGTTTTTGTATGCTCTTCAATGCCCTTGGCACACTCTTGATATTTGTTAAAAGCTTTATCAAAAAGCTCATTAACGTCTACTTTGTCTTCCTCTTTTTTTATAGAATTGTTATACTGTTCTAATGCTCTATAGTGGTCTGTAAAATGTTTTTTTTGGCTGTCTGTAAGCTCAATTCCTGCATGACTTTGTAGCATGATGGAAAACATATCCGCTTCAATTTCTAGTACACTTGGGTCATTGTTGTTATACTCTTTTAAGTTATTATGTAACACTGCATGCCCTAACTCATGACACAATACAGTTAGTTTTTCAGTGTCATTAATTTTATCGTTTAGTGTAATTTTATGTAGGTTTGGATTGTAGAACCCTTTTAAAGTAATAGACGATAAATCCTTAATTTCAACATTACAATTAAGCTGATTTACACTATAGTGTGTTATGTCTTCTATCGCTTTTGCGTGTGTCTCGCTTGTATATCCCATGCTGAATATTTTAGGGTAGTCAGCCACTGGACAGTCAGTTTGTGAGATATCAAAGGTAGGTGCTAATTTAAAATGGAGTTCTTTTTTTGTAGCTATCTCACCACTTTTAATTAGTGCTTTTTCCTCTTTGGTAGCTTGTGAAACAGGCTTATATTTTTTATCGTCAGTCAAGAAAAAAGTAGTCATGACAGGCACATAAATGTAAATTGCCTTTTCACCTTTTTTTACGTTGTAGCCTAATTCTTTGAATTTTTGAAAGCTACCTACAAAACTTGCGTACTCATTTTGACTATAAATAAGCTTATTATTGTGAGGACTGTACTCATAGAATTTTGCTGAAAAAGCAGATAGTTCTGCTAGTTTTTCAGGTTCGAGCTTAAAGTTATCAGAAATATCTTTAAGCTTATTTTGCATTTCTTTCTTTTTGTCCGCTTGGTCTTTCAACCACTTTTCTTTATCATATGTTGCCATTTAGTTCACCTATTATATACTCTAGTTCTTCCTTATCTAACTGCTCAATATCTGTTAGATACTTTGTTGCTACCACTGTACCAGGTTCTGCAAATTCTTCTGGCATTTCATAGTAGAATAGTTGTCCCCATTCATTTTGTACTATAGCTTTACCATTAAAGTATCCTATAATTATGTTGTTAGCTACTATATATTCATTCATTGTAATATCTCCTCTATCATTTTTTGTACGTCACTGAATAACATTTGTCTGCTGTCTTCTTCAAGTAACATGTATAGTCCTATGCAAGCTAAAGTTAATATAATTAAAGTGGCAGCCACCTTAATTGTGTTCTTAATAATATTATAGATTATTTTAGGAACATCACTTTTAGCTACCACTACAACCTCTTTTGAAACATTGTGTTTCTCCTTAAGCTTGTTTTGTTTCTCTTTTTCTTTTAAGCCTTTAACCAGGCAAGTGTTAAACTTACTCATTTCTTACCCCACTTGAAAAATGTTTTTTTGGTTGTAACAGTTTTTTTAACTGGGGATATTTTGCCATACAAGTTATTAGAATTTGACTTGTATGTAAAATAGTCAAAACAAGGCTCTGCAAACAATGTCTTGTCTTTTTTATCTTCCATAAAATCCAATAACTCTTTTTGATCTGTTTCTGCTGTGAAGTTAAACAGATAAAATACATCATTGTTGTATGTTCTTTCTATAAGCGAATTTGTATTGCTTATTTCATCTGCTTTAGAACCACAGACACATACCTTTATATCTTTTTCGATAAAAGAAAAAAGATTAAAGGACGGGTCTGTAAAGCTACCGAAATCATAGACAAAATAGTCATAAGGCTCTTTGAGTATGTTCTCTAGCTCCTGTGGCTTATTAAACATAGGAATTTGCTCATATACTAGTTTACCCAATGTTTCGTCTTCATACTTAACACCGAATAATGTAGATATTTTATCTACAAATCTCTTGTTACCTAATTCAATATAACAAACTTGTTTTCCCATGAATTGCAAGTATTTTACATACTGAATAGCTTGTGTTGTTACGCCTATTCGTGCGGATGAACCGCCAAATGCTATAGTAATTTTTGTTTTTTGGGTCTCACTAGAGCTTGTTTCCTCTAGTTCTTGTGTAATTGGTGAATTGTCAAGAAGAGAGTTTACATTGTCTATTGCGTTTTGTAACTGTTCTTTTCTTGTAGCTAGTAATGGAGAAACTACATAGTTCCTAAATCCTCTAATTGCTAAAGCTTGTATTAGTTCACTTTCTAGGCTGTAGCCTACTGCTAAGATTATGATATTAGCTTTAGTAGCGGTTTTAGCGTTGTGTAGGTGCTGTGCTATAGTTTTATAATTATCTATGAAACTATCACAGTCTACTATAATGTGGCTGTATTCATATTCTACAAGCTTAGTAACCACATCTGAAATGTGGTTATGCTGTCCTGTATGAATAATTGTTTCGCCTTTTTCTGTTACTATTTCGTGAGTGAAAGACATGCTCTCCTCACTGCCAACAAATAAAATCATGGGTTTACCTCCTTTTCACATATTTTTTTTTCAGTTGTTTTGTGTTTTTCTTCAATGGTTAGAATTAATTCTTCGTTCCAGTCCTTTCCTTGCGTTGGAAACTTATCTATAACTTTTAGATTGTAAGGCTCTAAAAGTGTATGTATCTTTTCAGCGTTTTTTCTGCCTGCTTCGTCATTATCAAGAGCTATAACAACAGTCTTAATATTCGTATGCTCTTTAACATGTGTCTCAACTGCTGTTATCTTAGAAGCACCGCTTAAAGACAAGTAATTAAAGATTTTAGGCTTTTTCCCATTTTCTTTTGTCTGTGTCATAATAGAAAGACTATCAATTACACTTTCAGAGACTATAAGTACAGGTGAATTATTATTCATGAAAAAACAATGCGTGTAATCACAGCCTTTAATGTCTCCCACAAAACGCTTGCCTGTGTTTGTTCCTCTGACATTGGCAAATATCGGCTTGCCATTTTTATCATAAGAAACGAAAACACAGTTATTATGTGTGTCTTGATACAAGTTCTTATTCTTTATCATTTCTTGCACAATGCCTTTATCTATCTTCCTGGTTGACGTTAGATAAGCAAACACATTTTTATTGTGTTCGTTTGCAGGTGGTAACTCTATGTCACCGACAGGTACAACAGGCTTAGGGCTAGGGTCTATAGGTCTTGGAGTTGGCTTATAATTAGTATCATCAACTAATTTACCTAAATCTTTTATAGCTGTTTTTAGGTCTTTGTTCTCGAATGCCATTACAAAGTCTATTATTGAACCCGATTTACCATTAGCATATCTTACAAAAGTGTTTTTGTAAGGGTCTATCATTAGACTATCATGCTCCTTTGAGCTGTAATGCTTGCCTTTTTTAACCAGTGTGAGACCTATAGTACTAGCATATTCTACTATAGGTATGTTTTTAATGTCTTTTATGTCTGCCATTTTTTAAATCCTTTCTTTAAATAAAAAAACACACTTAAATTACTTTAAGTGTGTTAGGTGTTTTATTTTTTTAGCTCCTCAATATTAAGCATTGAGTTAGCTATTTTACTTTCTGTCTCTTTGATTTTTCTTTCTAAATTAGCAATAGTATCATGCCTTGATTTTATGTTCTCTTCTTTTGTTCTGATATTATTATTAATTGTCTCTATTTCGTCTGCTGTACTATATTTTTTGCTTTCAATATCATGTTCAATAGATTTTTGTATGTTAAGTATAGTTTGAATTTCTTCATCGATTTTATTTTCAAAATCTATAATTTGATTTTCAAATTCTGCAATTTCTCTTTCTAACATATTAATTCGATATTCGTTTAAGGTTAAACTTTCTAGGCTGTCTACACGGCTTATTTCTTCTTTGTTGGTATATAGCCTTATGTTTTCCTCACTGTCTTCTATAGCCATTCTAAGCGATAAGTCAACAAAGTTTTTAGGGATATTCTTAATTTGTATGACTACATAGTTTTCTTCATTAATTACTTTGTCAATGACTATATCAGATGTGCTAGGCTTAAATAATGCAGTGAAATTATAGTCATCTATGCCGTCATATGCTAGATTTTCTATCTCCAGTTCTACTTCCATCAAGTCTTGACTTTCTGAATATTCCCATCGTAAAAGTGTGATAAATCTATTTTTATATTCTAAAGTAGAATTAATTTTTGTGGCTTCAACTGTAATTCCACTGAAAAATAAAGAGCTTGAAGAAAAGAAAAAAGCATAACCTAAAACTATAATTGCTAAATATATTTTAAGAAATGTATTCTTTTTCATTAATCTATCTCCCAGTAAGTCATATCAGTAACTATCTCTGTAATTAGTAGTTCGTTATTATCTTGTAGTTCTACTCTAAATTCATACAGGTAGTTTGTGTCCTCTTCTTGATGGTTAATTGCTATTCCTACTCTTACATTGCTTAGAACTGCTATGGTTTTATTGTCTATTACTCTGAAAAAGGTATTAGCATGTATTAGCCACTGTTCTACTATTGTATTTCCAAAATCAATAGTGTGTAGTGTGCTGTCATCAATATTTGAACCACTAATTTGTTTTAATACTTTCTCTGAAATATATGGTTTAACCATTGCCTGGGTCTCGTGTGGCTGTGTATTGTGTCTCTTGTAAAATAACTCTAGGTATGTATTTACAAGCTCTACAGCTTTTTCTCCCATTGTGTCATCCTGTAATAGTAGCTCGTTTCTAAGCTGTATATTCTCTTGTGTGAGGATATCGATGTTGTCTTTAAGTAATTGGTCTGCGTTTTCTTCTATGTTGTCCACTTGTATTTTTAAGTTTTCATTATCTAAGTATAGTGTTATTGATACTATGCTTAATATAAGTATCATTGCTGATATTATTGTTATTCCTATTATCTTTCTTTTATCCATTTTTTATTCCTCTCTTAAGCTATCTTTAATGTATGGGTATGGGTCTATTCTTATTCCATTCATGTATATTTCAAAATGTAAATGGTTTCCGAAACTATAACCCGTGTTTCCCACATATCCTATTATTTGTCCTTTTTCAACGTATTCACCTACGCTTACTGCTCTAGTTACCATATGAGCTGACAGCGTATCATATGTATCATCATGCTTTACTTTGACGTAATAACCCCAATCAGAAGCATATGTAGATACAATTACTGTTCCAGACCTAGTAGCTACTATTGGAGTTCCCTCGGGGGCTGCGAAATCAAGTCCTTTATGGTTTCTGCCATCTCCCCAGTAGCTTGTTATCCAATATTCTGTGTCATAACCAGGTACTGGATGAATGAATAATGTATCATTCTCTGAACACGTCAAATAGGTAATATAGACATCTTCTCCTAAGTGGATATATGTATCATCAATATTATTTGCAGTAGCGTACTGATTAACTATATCTTGTGAATAATTATCATCCTTGATATAGTCAAGGAATTTATCACCATAGGCATATGCTTGAATTGCTTTTTTTATTTTATCGGGTTCAGCTGTTTCCTCTTCCTCTAAAATTAAAGGTAAATCAACTTTTATTAGGAGTTCTATAAATCGGTCTACACCTAATCTTAGTGACTGTGTAGGCTCTGTGACAGGTTCTGTAGCTATGTCAAATTCATTAACATTAAGTATGTCTATACCCTCGCCTTTGGTGAGTACTTCCATAAGTGCCAATATGTAGTTAGCATAACTTTCATCTACTTTAAGTTCTGTAAGCTGTTCTCTTATGGGTGTTTCATACAGTCTTACATTTTCTGAAAAGCTGAAATCAGCGTTTATACTTCCCTCGCTCATATTGCTAAGGTCTGTTAGCATTATGATAACACTTGTAATTAGTATTATTAACCAAAAAAAAGCGGAGCTTATTAATGAGATAATAATAGCTAGTTTTTTGTTCACTCATGCACCTCCTGTAAATAGGTTTTCCTCTTCCTTGGATATTTCCACTTTAAAATGTACTGTTTGACTTGAAGACAGAGCAAGTATACATTCTCCTTTTTCTAATAATGGTATATTGCTTAAATCTGACTTTGTGAATGTTCCATCAAAGACTTTTGCGAGTATGTCAGTGGATGAAACATCCTGGTTCATTGTGAACTTATATTGCATAAGTTCAAATAAACTCTTGATTTTTAAAACGGCTTCGGAACTTGAACCATCTGGTACAAAGTCTCTAATACTTTGGCTTGCAAGAGTAATTCCACCAAAGTACTTTCTTGATTCTCTAACAAATGTTAGTAGTTGTTCTACTGCATGTAATTTGTTAGTGTTTACTATTCTGTGTGCTTCGTCAATAAAGACCATAAATCTCTTTATGTCTTCCCATGCGATTTTTTTATTATCGTTTAATTCTTTCATTTTACTGCCTATTTTGACACAGTTTGCCCAACACAAAGACAGGGCAGAAAAAATCTGAACGTCAAATATTTCTGACTTAATATTTTGCAAACTCTTAATATTAAACATAATAATTTGTCTGTCCATTATGTTATCAATGGTTGTATGTCCGTCAAACATATAGCCATAGTTTTTAATGAGGTTTGAGATTACAAGTCTTATATTATTAAGTCTTTTCATTTTCTCTATTACAAGCTCATTTTGTATAGAGTTTATCTCTTTGGCTTTTTCTATCTCTTTTTCGATGTATGTTAAAAGGTCGCTAAATATAGGATAACTTTGAGGTGAAAGGTTTGTATATTGCTTTTTTTCTTTAACGGAAAGTATACCCCAGTCAACATAGAAGTCATTAAGCAGTTGTTCAAACTCTAACAATTCATAACTACTTGCGGTAGGTGAGAGGAATTTGTAGATTACTGCCAACTTAGACATATGTAGTGCTAGGTTAGCTTCTTCGTTATCGGATGACGGCAATATCTCTAATGCGTTTAGTATTCCGTCTGAACCATCTAGGTGTATTATTTTACCGCCTAGAGTATTGACTAAGGTTTCATATTCGCCTGTTGGGTCGAAACCTCTTATATAATGCCCTCTTATTGCCATGTCAAGCAATAATTTTTTTTGCGTGGTGCTTTTGCCTGCACCCATTTTTCCAACTAAAAAGCCATTATATGATGTTCTAATGTTATCTATGTGGAACATGTCAAAAAGAACACTTCCACCAGTGTTCTTAGTCGTTCCTAGATAAGTTCCGTGTGGGTCGCTTAAACTCGTGAAGTGAAATGGATTGCCACCTGCTAGAGTTTCGGACAAAATTTCTTGCCCCTTTCGGCTGTATTCATTTTCAGATTGTTTTTTATAGCTTTCTAACACAGACTTATAATCTGCTTTAGTCTCGTTAATATTAATTGTTGATTTATAGCCTATACTTTCAAGGAAGTTTTGAGTTTGTGCTACTTCCTTGTCTAACAGTTCAATTGTTTGAGCCGATAAAAATATTCTTATCTTTATCAGTTTTACTATTTCACCTAGTTGTGATATTTCCTCGTATATCCTTTCTGTTTCTTGATAACGTTGTTGGGCATCGTGTCGGTCTGTCACTTCTTTTGATGTTGCATACCTTAATGTCTGCTCTTTCATTGATTTATTGATGTTCTTACGAACTTCTATCATGTTGTCAGTAGATATATCAACAGTAACAATAGCGTTGTTTATGTTGATGACTGGATTTAGCCAGTGGCTATCTAAAAACTTTGGATAACTGTAGATATATATACAAGCTTCGTAACCATCACCTGTTTTTATATACCTTTCATCTTTAAAAGAAATACCGCCTTGCGGTTGGATCTCTTTTAATAATTGAATTGTTTCTTTAGTCATGTGTTCACCTCCTTATTTCACAACATTTTTTCTATTAGTGCTGAAGCAATTTCAGCACCTTTTATGTGTTCTGGTCTATAGATTTCCTTTTGTTCAAGAAAAATAATCGCACCTACTACATCACCATTTGATTTTATTGGTATAATGTAGTTTGATGGCTTTGATATTCCGTTTACAACTGGAACTCTTTCCCTTGTGGTATTTTGACTTTTATGTAAAATTTTAAGAAAATCATTTCTCAAAAATTGATTTTTGAAAGCTTGTGCCGTTTGTCCTACGGCAATTACCTTAACAGTGTCACAGATAATAACGGTGGACTGGTGGTAAATTTTCTCAATTGTTTTTACAGTCTCTTCTGTTATTTTTCTAATTGCAACTAAATCAGAATATCTAGTCATAATCAATTTGTTATCTTCAACGGAAAACTCTATAGTATCACTTATATGTAAATGGAGAGTTTTTCGTATTTCTTTTGGGATAACAATTCTTCCCATATCGTCTAGTTTTCTTAACATTCCTGTATTTTTCATGTTTTTTCTCCTTTTTATATTGATTTTTCTATAAAAAAAGATATCAAGCTTAATTGCTCAATATCTTTTCTTAATTATATTTCTATTTCTATCTCTCTGTCTTTGTCATAGTGCCTATGATAGTTTTTT
>CAYJER010000040.1:4785-7214 GCA_964369225.1 uncultured Eubacteriales bacterium | reverse complement strand
TTATATTTCTATTTCTATCTCTCTGTCTTTGTCATAGTGCCTATGATAGTTTTTTCTTTAAGCTGACAATTTTCTAATTGCAAGTTTTCCATTTGTTTTTTTATCATTGTAATTGACTGTAAATAACGTTCTTCTCTTAATGTGTTTTTTTCACTCTCAACATCTATTCTTGTGAGTATTTCTTGAATATCTCTTGATAAAGAAGCATTTGAGGGAACAATGTTTTGCATTATTGCGTTATGGTTTATTGTTTCATGATTTAATCTCTCGTTAAGTAAATCATTTGCTTTTTTCTCTGTTTTATCAAATAGAAGTATTAGTGCTTTCTCAAAGAGATAACGTATCATTATATAAGATGTTATACATATTAATATTAAAAAGAAAAAATGTATTACTAAATTTACTATATTAAAGCTATCACTTAAGTTGCAACATACTAATAATGAAATTGAATGACCTAAACAGGCTAATGCAAATATAATATTCTCTTTATTGTTTTGCATTTTCAAGCACTCCTTTATACATAAATCGAGGTGTTCTTATTAAATATCTTATACAGGATATTTTTCTTTTTTTCGTCATTTATTACTGATACTTGGTTTGAAATGTTTTTCATGATAATTGCTAAATTATCCCTATATTTCATTTCACTTTCAGAAAAGAATATTAAGTAAAATTCTCTGTCTGTATTGTGTTTTTCAATCCATATTAACTGTTGGTTTTTCTCGTTTAAATGTTTTTTGTAAATAGGGTTTGCTGTGTCATTTATTTTGTGTCTAATGTATGCTTGTTGTGTTTTTGTGTTTGTTGGGAAGTTTATCCCGATTATTTTTAAGTCATCGGGATAAGTCTTGTAGAGCCTTGCAAACTCTGCATTATCGTATTCAATCTCTTCTGGTTTTGCAGATGTAAGGTTTTTAGTTTTAATCTGTAGCATGTCTATCATAGTGCCGTCTGTTAATACAAAATACCCGTTTTCTTTATATTCTATAGGTATTAACTCTTTCATCGGGCGGTTAATCTTAGAATATATGCGTGAAAAGTCCATATGTTACTCCTTTTCCACCACTGGCTTATATACCCATTTATCTTTAATAATGAGATATAACAAGCTGTGGTACATTTTCTTTTGTTTGTTGAACGGACTAGGTGCTGTTAGTGATATACTTACTAATATATTGAATATGAAGTATAATGCACTTATTTCTTTAGCAACAAAAAGGCTAAAGAAATTCATGACTGCTACATATGCCATGATAAATAGCAAGTCACTTAAATAGATAAATCTGTAGAGCTTAGTTTTTGTTCTAAGCTCTTGCGGTACTATGTATTTCATAGATTTTTCTTCCCCTTTTCAATTTTATCTTTTTTGTTATGGTAGCCTTTTGAAAACCCTTGTTTGTATGAGTTTTGTACTCTACTAAATAGACTGTTGCTGTTTTGTTTTGGTCTTGGTGGCTCGTTTGTATCTCTTGATACTGGACTAGGCTGTCCAGCGTTAATATTATTTGAACTATCTATACTATTACTGTTAATTGGTGTCGATGTATCTATACTGCTGTTATTTAGATTAGAATTATCTATGCTAGATGACGTATCAGTAATTGGGGTTGCAGTGTCTACATTGTTATTATTTAGATTAGCGTTATCTAAACTAGAAGAACTATCAGTACCTGGTGTTTTTGTTTCTGTGTTTGAACTAGCATTATCTAAGTTAGATGAATTATTATCAGTTGGTATTGTTGAATTGTTATTGCCATTGTTCGTATTACTACTGCTAGAGTTGTTTGTAGAATTATTGTTTGAACTAGGATTGTCTTGTTTTATATTATTATTTGATGATGTGTTATTAACAGGGCTTGAATTGCTAGTGTTACTACTACTGTTGCTTGAACCTAGATTAGAACTAGCTTCTTTTTTTCCTGCCATAGAGCCTACAGCTCCTGCTCCTGCTAAAGTTAGACCGCCTGTAGCTCCTACTGCTAGTCCTATTCCTTTACCTATTCCTTTTGCGACACTACCAAATGTCTTAGCTCCCATAAATAAAGTTGCCATAGTCCTAAATCCGCTAGATAAACCTGCGTCTACTCCTAGTATTTTCTCTATTATGTTCGGACCATCTATCACCGCCCATGCAAACGCTATTAACATCAAGCTAGATGTTAGAGGGTTGCTTATTGTTTGCGATAGAAATTCTAGTCCCAAAATAAAGAATTTTAATAAAACTACGGTAGTTAATAATGTGAGATATGATGATACTATAGCTTTTAATACGGCAAACACCTTTTGTCCGCCTGTAACATCACTAGCAGATAACAGAGTAGCGAATAATTTGTGAAATGCTAACTCAAATATTATTCTAGTAGATTTAAAGGCTGTAAAGAATAGAGCTATAGTCGCTGCGATTAGTCCTATGTATATTGCTAAGT
>CAYJER010000040.1:0-4685 GCA_964369225.1 uncultured Eubacteriales bacterium | reverse complement strand
GCTGTAAAGAATAGAGCTATAGTCGCTGCGATTAGTCCTATGTATATTGCTAAGTAGTTTATATTGTATCTGTAGTTCCATGCTGTGAAAGAAAAAATAAACCACCAGTCTGTCTCTATCTTATCGGCTGTAGTTGTTCCATCAAAATGTACATTTATTTTTTTTAAGAATAAATCAGAATTTAAGTTAGATTTATCTGTTAGTAGCTCGTTAGGGTTAATGTAGTTTATATTGCCTGCCCTAGAGCCATGGAACAAGTTTACAGTAGAACCATCTATAGGGGTGACTACTCCGTTTACTACTGTGTAATTCTCTTGCCCTTGTGTGTCTATTGCCACTAAATCAACAACAGACGAGGCTATTATTTGGTCTGATACATTTACACCGTCAGTATTAATAAAGTCTCGTCCTGCTATTACTATATCGTTCATATATGTCATAAAAGTAGGTAAGCTAGTTACCACCATTACGAATAATACTATACTTTGTAGCATTTTGTTTTGTTTTTTTCCGAATATCATTGTTATACCTAAGTACATTAATGCTATAGCGAACAATGCACCTAGTATTAATCTTAATTCAGTAGAATTAAAGAATTTATCCAGTCCTGCATAATTTGTGAAGTCTAACAGTTTGTAGACTTCATCTAGGAAACCCTCACAGGCATCACATAGGCTTTTTAGTAGCCATGTAATTCCCCACCAAATCGAATTAAGTATATCTTGGAACATACTAGACTGGTTTGTGACACTTTCCCATTTTTCTACTACTTCTATTTCGGACATATCTCCACCTCCAATAATTCTAGTAGTTCATTTTTTGTTGTTTCGTCTATCATTTCTAGCTCATATGCTGATGATATAAGCTTTTGAATTTCTTCAAAACTTGCACCATCAATACTAGTAGCTATCTTTAATTTTGCTAATTCCTCTGATAGACTTTTTGTCTCGTCTTTGATTACAGGTATATCAATCTCTGATATGCTTTTGTTTGGAAATTCCTCTGACAGATATTCATAAGCAAATTTAGACTTAGTTTTGCCAGTGTTAAAAATCGCATGTGGAGTTATGTCGTTGTTATTAAGGTCTTTTCTGTACATAACTCGTTTTAGTACCCATTCACCATTTTTGAGTTCCATTAATTGGTTGCTATCTAGTAGCGGTTTTGCTTCGTACATTTCTGTAATGTTTTTTCCTGTTTCTAATCGTTTGCCACTTCTGTTTACATTGGTGATTGTTTCAGAGCCGATAAGTTTACTGAAAAGTTCAGCTGTTTCAATGCTATTTGTCTGTATGTATGCGTGATTACCGCAATTAGACTTTATAGTTTCAGCTCCGTTTTTGCCATATATTTTTTCTATCTGTGCATAGTTCTGAACTATCAAATTAAACTTGATGTTTCGTCCTAGGCAGACAGTAATAATATTATCCATATTATCTATAGCAGGTAGATTTCCAAATTCATCTAAAATATAAATTACTTCTCTATCAGTTTTACCACTTTTATTTAAGCTTGCTTCCTTTGCTAGTTTGAAATATAGCTGACTGATAAAGACAGAAGCTAAGTAATGGTTAGATGTATCATAGTCGGGAACTCCTATAAACACGGCTATAGGTTTTTCTCCAAATCCTATAGAATGTAAATTTAAGTTATTTGCTGATGTCATTTTAGATATTTCACTTAATGTAAATATCTGTAATTTTGACATGAAATTAGTGTATGTATTGCCTTTGGTTTTGGATGAAGCCATTCTAACGACAGCATACTTAAGTCTAGCTTTATTATTTGTTGGTAATTCGTCGAAATATTCATCTAAACCATTAGTGTTAGTGTCAATTTGTTTACTTGACAATTCAGTGAATTTCTCAATTATAGTAAGCATATTTACTTTATCAAGTGTTTTTATGTTTTCTTCGATAACTGCTAATATCAAAGCTGAAAGTAATGCTATGCAAGTGTTTGCGAAAAACTGTGAGTTTTCATCACCGCCGTTATCTGATGAAAATATTGTGCTTGCTAAACTATTAATTAATAGTTCGGCGCTATCTTTTTCGCCTTTTTGGTACATGTCTATAATTAATTGTAATGGATTGTATCTAGCTGATTTTAAAGGCTCTACAAGGTTTAATAAATGGACTTCATATCCTCTATCTTCGAGTGTTTCTTTACTGCTTGCATATAGTTCTAGTTTTGGGTCTGTTATTACCATTGATGATTGATCTATAGCCCTGCTATAAATATCTATCATTGGTAATACAAACATTTGACCTTTACCAGACCTTGTAATACCGATAATTAAGTTGTTTACTGGGGTATCATCGATAAAGGTAAACAATTCCTTTTGTGATATTCCATCTTGTTTAGATTTTTCTTCATACATACATACTGGAAAACCACCTTTTCCAACAAACGTATTTTTGTTTGATGGTATGCGTTTATACTGCTCTTTTATTTCTTTTAATGTTGTAAATCTAGCACTGCCTTTTTGTCCTACATTATACTCTTTGTAGCTTATTTTAACTAGGTAAATATACCTTAAATTAAATATCACTATTAATACAAAAAGAATAATGTATGCTATGCTGTATTCTATTATTTTACTATAATCAAATGCTGTAGCTATCGAAAAATCTACTTTCTCCCCTTGTAGTAATACTAATATTTTGGGTAGCGACACGATTATATAATTTACTATTGAAAACAGTAAAAAAGAAATTAATATACATGTAACTGCTAATGAAATATTATTACTTAGCAGTCTATTAAGTTTAAATATTTTTTTGTTTTTCTTCATTTTTTCACCTAATCTAAATAGAAAAAGCACAGCTTTTACACTGTGCTTTTTTCCTAAACTAAAATACTATGTTTGCTACAAGTTCTTTAGCCAAAGTTGTAGCTCCTATCAGAAGTATTGAGCCAATTGCTACATAGGGCAGTGCTTTTTTAGCTTTTTGCCTGCCCTCATCACCACCAACGACACATAATATGCCGTTAGTTACTAATGCTACTGCCACTAATACCCATGCTACAGGTTGTACCCATGTTATCATACTAGATAGAGAATTTATCAGATTTTCCATTCTTTTTTCCTTTCTTTCTCTTTGAAATAATAAATAATGCAAGCACTACAACAAATGTTGATATGAATGCGATTATTAACGTTGAATGCTCCTCAAAAAAGCTTTTTTCCGCTACTGGTTCTGTGCTTTCTTGTTTTGTATATGTTGCTGTATGCTCTATTGTGTAGAGGGTTTCACCTGTTGGCACTTCGTCCTCCATGTTGTATAGTGCTGTGGCTTCATATATCTTTGTTTGTGGTACTTCTACACTCTCACCGCCGTAATATGCTGTGAATGTGCTTACATATCTTTCACCGCTTATCACTGCCTTTTGGCTTAAGTTTCCGTTTTCGTCTGTGTAGGCTTCTCCTTGCCATTCAATGCTGTTTAGTCTGTAGAATTGTTTATCTAGTTCTAAGTAGTCAAGGAACAGGTCTTGATATGTTTCTATGTTTGGTTCTGTTCCGTCAAATGGTATTCTCTCTTCATCCAAAAAGATATACGCAGAGTCTACACCTGTTACAGTTAATTCTACCTCAACGTCATTTAACCAATGACTATTAGTCTTTTCTACTCTATCAAGCTTTAAAGGAACGTCTATTGTGACACCGTATTTCTTGTACTCATATTCTACAGTGACACTGTTTACCGCTTGTGGCTGATAAACTGATACACCTAGCACATTTGTGTGTCTTAGGTCGGCTGTTGTTTCGTCTGTTAGAGTTTCAATGTATTTCACACCTTGTAAAAACATTTCTTTTCCGTCAACGTCTATACGCTTATCAAAATTTTCTGAACTTTGCTCAATTTGATAGTTTGTAACTGGGTGAGTAACCTCTTCTGTTTCTGTTAGCTCTTTTGTATCAACTATTTCAGACTTTGTATCTGTTAAGATATATCCGTCTTCTAGCTCTGATGGGAACTCATAGCTTTCATCGGCATTAGTAGTCTCGGTTGTTTCTGTTTTTGTTTGGCTTAGTTCATCCGCTGAAACAGTCATCATACAAAGAGGTACAACCATAATTGCAATTGCTAAAGGTAAGATACTTTTTATTTTTTTACGGAAAATTATTCCTAGTCCACCTGCTAGAGATAGACTAATTAAAATCGCAGCTACCATATTAAAGCTGTCTCCTGTCTCTGGTGTAGGTATTTCTTTTTCTTCATAGAACATGTCCATGTTTCCTATTTTAGGGTCGTTTTCCATTGCTATGTATATTTCTGTTACTATATCTTTAACGCTGAATGGGTGTTGGTTTGGGTCTAGTTTGAACCTGTCTGGTGCTGTGATTTCCTGTAGGTAGTAGTCACCATACAACAGTGGTTCTGATGTTGCATAACCTGTTTCATCTGTTGTAAGCTCTCCCACAAGCTCGCCATCCATGTTATATATGCCATATACTGCACCTGCTAGATAACTTTTATCATGGCTGTTTGCTTTTGAGATTTTTACAACATTTGTAATAGGTTCATCATACATTAATACTGGTTGAATTTCTTCTGTTGCTGTGACTTCAAATTCTATAGTAGTAGCGATTAGATAACCGATAGGTGCTAAGTCTTCTACTAGCTTGTATTTGCCTACTGGAATACGCTCTATGTAATGTGGTTCATTTGTAGAGATCC
>CAYJER010000039.1:10381-19932 GCA_964369225.1 uncultured Eubacteriales bacterium | reverse complement strand
AAAACATTTTATTTTTTGGAGCTTAAGTGTCACCTATCATTGACACTTCTACAATTTTACTTGTTAATTTTTTGTCACTAGACTTGATTTTTATACTTTAATAATGTATAATAATAAAGAATAATAATTTATCGGAGGTTTAACTATGCGTATTTACAATTTTTCAGCAGGTCCATCAATGTTACCAGAGTCAGTTCTTACAAAGGCTGCGGGTGAAATGCTAGACTACGAGGGTTCAGGACAATCAGTTATGGAGATGTCTCACCGCTCTTCTGTTTATGATAAAATAATTAAAGATGCTGAACTTCTATTAAGAGAAGTTATGAATATACCTGAGAACTACAAAGTTCTATTCTTACAAGGCGGTGCTTCATCACAATTCGCTATGGTTCCAATGAACCTTATGAAAACTGGTAAGGCAGACTACATCGTAAGCGGTCAATTCTCTGGCAAGGCTTTTGAAGAGGCTTCAAATTACGGTGATTGTAAAGTAGTTGCTAGCTCTAAAGATAAAACATTCTCATATATTCCTGAAATTGCTGAGGGTGAATTAAGAGCAGATGCAGATTACCTACATATCTGCATGAATAATACAATCTTTGGAACAAAATTTAATAAATTACCAGAAACTGGTTCAGTTCCTCTAGTTGCAGACATAAGCTCATGTATCTTAAGTGAGCCTATCGATGTTAGCAAGTTTGCTGTTTTATATGCAGGCGCACAAAAGAACATGGCTCCAGCTGGCTTAACAGTTGTTATTGTTCGTGAGGATTTAGTTGGCGATACTCTAGCTGGTACTCCTACAATGTTTAAATATAAAACTCATATTGACAATGATTCAATGTATAACACTCCTCCAACATATGCTATATACATGTGTAAACTAGTTCTTGAGTGGATTAAGAATGAAATGGGCGGACTTGAAAAAATGAAAGAGTATAACGAGAAAAAGGCTGGCATTTTATATGACTTCCTTGATAACTCTAAGCTATTTAAAGCATGCGCTCAAAAAGACAGCCGTTCAATTATGAATGTTACTTTTGTAACAGGTGATAAAGATTTAGACAACAAGTTTGTTAAAGAGGCTACTGCTTTAGGCTTTGAGAACCTAAAAGGTCACAGAAGTGTTGGCGGTATGAGAGCATCAATATATAATGCTATGCCTATTGAGGGTCTAGTAAAATTAGTAGATTTCATGAAAAAGTTTGAGGAGGAAAACGCATAATGTTTAAGATACATTGTCTTGATAAAATCAGTAAAATAGGTACAGCGAATTTTTCAGAGAGATATGAAGTAGGGGCAGATATAACTGAATCTGACGCTGTTTTAGTTAGATCTTCTTCAATGCACGACATGGATTTTTCTGAAAATCTATTGTCAATCGCTAGAGCTGGTGCAGGCGTTAACAATATCCCTCTAAGCAAATGTACAGACGAGGGCATAGTAGTATTTAATACTCCTGGTGCAAACGCTAACTCAGTTAAAGAGATTGTTATTTCTGCATTGTTCATGAGTTCACGTCGTATTGTTCCAGCTATCGAGTGGGCAAAAACTCTTAAAGGCAAAGGAAACGAAGTTTCTAAGCTTGTCGAAAAAGGAAAGAGTGCTTTTGCAGGTCCTGAAATTCTTGGCAAAAAGCTAGGTGTTATCGGCCTTGGTGCTATCGGTGTTCTAGTAGCTAACGCTGCTGAGTCACTAGGCATGGAAGTTTATGGTTATGATCCTTACCTTTCAATCGATGCTGCTTGGTCATTATCAAGAAGTATTGTTCACGCTCAAAGCCTAGACGATATCTACAGAAACTGTGACTATATTACAGTTCATGTTCCACTAACAGACGATACAAAGAACTTTATTAATAAAGAGAGCCTAGAGAAAATGAAGGATTCAGTTAGAATTCTTAATTTCTCAAGAGGTGAGCTAGTTAATTCAGATGACGTTATAGAGGCTTTAAACACTGGTAAGCTTGCAAGCTATGCTACTGACTTCCCAGATGACAAAGTTATAGGTGTTGAGGGTATCATTGCTATTCCTCATCTTGGTGCTTCTACTCCAGAGTCAGAAGATAACTGCGCTATAATGGCAGTAAAACAAACTAAGAACTACCTAAAGAATGGTAATATTAATAATTCTGTAAACATGCCAAACCTTGAGTTAGCAAGAGACTACAGCTGTAAGAGAATTTGTATTCTTCACAGAAACATTCAAGGCATGATAGCTTCTTTTACAAGCATTTGCAGTGACAATAGCTTAAATATTGAGAACATGGCAAGCAAGTCAAGAGGCGAAGTAGCCTACACTGTTCTTGATGTTAAGTCAGAAGTAACTGACAGCATAAAGAGTACTATTGATTCACTTGAAGGCGTGTTAAGAGTTCGTGTCTTATAAGGAGAAACAAATGAAAATTGGCTTTATTGGGTGTGGGAACATGGCTAAGGCAATGATAGGCGGAATAATCAGCTCTAAAATTTTTAAAGCTGATGAAATTATTGCCTCTGACACTAATACTACTATTTTAGAAAAAGCTAAGACAGACCTTAAAATAAATATCTCAAACGATAACAAGGATGTCGCTAAAAATAGTGAAATAATTGTGCTTGCTGTTAAACCACATATGTATGAAGATGTTATTGAAGAGATAACAGACTATGTTGACTATAAAACAATAGTTATTAGCATAGCTCCGGGTAAGGCTTTAAATTATCTTGAGAGTATGTTTGGTGAGCAAACTAAGATAATTAGAACTATGCCTAACACTCCTGCTATGATCGCACAGGGTATGACTGCTATTTGTCCTAATCAATATATTAAAGATAGAGAGTTAGACTTTATCTGCAAAATATTTGGTAGTTTTGGTAAGGCATCAGTAGTAAGCGAACATATGATGGATGCAGTAGTTGCCGTAAGCGGTAGCGCTCCAGCTTATGTGTATATGTTTATAGAAGCACTCGCTGACGGTGCAGTTCTGGGCGGAATGCCTAGAGACAAGGCGTATGAGTTTGCGGCTCAAACTGTTTTTGGCAGTGCGCAAATGGTCATGCAAACAGGTATGCACCCTGCACAATTAAAAGATATGGTGTGTTCCCCAGGTGGAACTACAATTGAGGCTGTAAAAGTTTTAGAAGAAGAAGGCTTTAGGGCTAGCGTCATTAAAGCCATGAAGGCATGCATGGATAAAGCCTCAAATATGTAAATTAATTTAGTATGGAATAATTTTTTACTTTTGGTAAAAAATATTTCATACTATTTTTTTGAGGTGGAACATGTTAAGAAATTTATCTAGGAATACAAAAATATTTTTAATCGTCCTGCATTCTGTAGTTATACTTGTGTTAGGATTACTGGCATATACTTTTTATAATACTGGCGACGGATATCGTTCTAATTTATCTTATGCTTACACAAAAAGCCTAAGCGACGTTACCGAAAACATCCAAAACATTGAAAACGTGCTAGACAAGGCTAAATATGTCACTACTGCCACTGGGCAAATGAGCCTAGCCTCACAGCTTAAATCTTATGCTAGTTCTGCAAAAACTGCTATTAGTTATCTTCCGTTTAGTGACAACAACAGCGAAAAAATCGAGAGCAGTTTAAGCCTAATTTCAGATTTTGCTATTTATCTTGAAAGGCAGATTGCATCTGGTACTAAGCTTACAGACCAAGATTATGAAGCCTATGAAGTTTTAAAGGAACATGCTAGTTTAATTAATGCAGAGTTCTATGAAATTCGAGAGAGAATATCAGGCGGTGAAAGCGAGATTTCACAGGTTCAAAGCTTGATAAGCAAGAGCCTTAGTTTGCCTAGTCTGAATGATTTTGATAGTAATTTACCTGCTCTCTCAGAAAAACTTTCTCAAATTGCGGCAGTCGAATATGATGGCGCATATTATGCAATGACCTCAGAAAAAGACGCCGAACTTCTAAAAGGAAAAGAAGAAATAGACGAGGACGAAGCAATTGAAATTGCAGCAGAATTTTTAGAACTTGAAGAAGTTCAGTTATCACTTCAACACACTAGCGAGGGTGCATTAGCATCATATCAGATAGCAGGCGAAGGTAACAGCATTAAAATCACCGTTAAAGGTGGCGAAATTCTTTATTTTAAGAAGACTACCGAAATTTCAGACAGCAAATTAAACTATGAAGAAGCCTTAGAAAAAGCATATGAACACCTTAACGAGGCAGGTTACACAGACGTTAAAGAGGTTTATTATGTAATAAGTGACAACAGTTGCACAATTAATTTTGTGAGCGACGAGGGCGAGGTCTTAAATTATCTCGACTTAATTAATGTAACTGTAGAACTCGGTGAGGGCGACATGTTAGAATTTGATTGCTCATCTTATATAATGAACCACAAAGAAAGAGATGAGTTTACTGCTACTCTTACAAAAGAAGAAGCTTCTAAAAGCATAAGTGAAGCACTCGAAATTATAAGCGTTAACCTTGCCCTAATTCCAAGTGCCGGCGGAAATGAAATTCTTTGCTATGAATTTAACACGAAAGATAAAGAAGATGGCAAACCAATTAAAATATATATAAACGCCGAAACAGGCAACGAAGAACAAATTTACCTTGTAAATGAATCCGAAAAAGCCCTATTCGTCTCCTAGTCGGTAAGCACCGACAGGCTAGTCGCACACATAGTTAGTAAGAATTTATAGCTTTGTTGCCTGCGTTCAAGATGGAAAGTCTCTATTCGTCTCCTAGTCGGTAAGCACCGACAGGCTAGTCGCACACATAGGTAGATACCAATGTAGGGAAGGGTCTCTGTGCAGACGTGCCTCTTAGGAAAGAAACCAATGTAGGGGCGACCCTGTGTGGTCGCCCGAAAACTAGCAGTTATTACTAAACCCACGGGCGACCACACAGGGTCGCCCCTACATTAATTTGTGCGTTTTAACTAATTAATGTTAAATGAAAAATCCTAATCAACACATCTGGTCTCTGTACTCTACAATATAGCATTAAGTTTGTTTAAACTGTAAATTATTCTACAGATATAAATGTGTTATAGCCTTTGTTTTCAAGTTTGTTAGCTAAATTTTCAGCATTGTCTACATCTGAAAATGCTCCAACTTGAACCTTATATAAATCGTCTATCTCTACAATATAAGTGTCAAATCCATCTGATTCTAAATCTTTTGCTAGGTTTTCTGCATTCTCTTTACTGCTGAAAGCTCCCGCTTGAACTCTATAGATAGTTCCTGTGCTTACAGGTTTACTAGCAGGTACATTTTCTGGCTCGGAACCTGATTTAAGCCCCTTATTAACTTGCTCAGCGATATATGGGAATTTGCTTTGCAAGTATGGCCCTGGACACAAAGTAGCCGCAAACATGTTATGCCTTGTTAGGTTTCCGTCATCGTCGCCTGTGTAATTAATCTCTTTGATATTATTTCTTTTGCAAATATCTATGCAAAGTTTAATTGTAGCCTCAACCGCCTTGTCGCTTACATGCCACTCGCCACCGTATTCATCGTTGGCAACTTCCAATGTAACCGCCTGATGGTCGTTCCATCTGCTTGAAGATGTCCACGCTCTGTCTTTTTCTTCGACATAAAGTGCAATTCTACCGTCTGTTCCAACTCCATAGTTTGCGCTCGCTTGACGTGTTTGGAAAACTTCTCCACATCTTTCTATAGATAAATCACCAGCCATGTGATGTATAGTAATTTTTCTGATTACGTCTTCACGTGGATTTTTATGCGGTGAAATTTTTGTATAACTTATAAGTTTACTGTTACTCATTTCTTTTTTCCCTCTCATATATGATTTATACTACATATTATGCGAGAGGGATAAATTGGTTCTATATTTAGTTTATATGCTAAAATCTCTTTTTTTATAGACTAAAGCCGAACCTAAAATCAGTAAAACAGACAAAACAAAATAAATTATCATGGCTACTACCATATCATTTTCTATATTTAGGGCATTAGTTGGTGTGAAAATTTCAAACGGGCTAAAATAGCTTAATGTTTCTTCACCTAGTAAAGTTCCAAGATATCCTATTAGATAGCTTACCAACACCACTAAACTTCCTATCATGTTTGATGCAATTTTACCAGAAAATCCTGCAATTGCCGAACCTACTATAAAGAAGAAGAAAGGAGTAATTAGGCTAATTCCTACCATGCTTGTAATATCTTCGACTATAAAAGTTTCTCCCCCAACTGCAAAACCGCAAATTAAAGTAGAAATTGTTGCACATGCAATTACTGCTAACACTGCCACATAAGAAACAAAGCATTTTGACATAAATATTTCTATTCTGCTAAACTTTTGAGAATATAAAAACTCTATAGTCTTGTTTTTCTCTTCTTTTGAGATAATTCCAGATGAGAAAGTAACCGAAAATATACTGATAGCTATTAAAATTAATTTAAATATCATTCCAAAGTAACTGACAAAATTGTTCATGTCGCTCATGTTTTCTAAACCTACAAACTGCAATAATTCTTTAGGCATTGCATCAAGCTTTATGTTTGCCATGTCTTGAATAGACGGAAACAGTATCATGTATAGAAACATAATTCCAAAAACTGCAACGCACCAGCCTAAAATCGCCTTAAAGTTTATCTTAAATCCTAAAAAAATTAATTTATTCATGAGTTTCCTCCTCATAATATTTTATGAACTCATCTTCTACAGACTTGTTCTTGATTTCAACATTCTCAAGTTTTAATGTTGATAACTCTTTTATCAGCTCGTTTATATCACCACTAAACTCAAAGCTTTTCTCCTCACCATTAAGCGTTTTATAATTGACAATCTGACTTAATTTTACAGACCTAGTTTTCATATCGATTTCGTCTATAATTTTTCCGTCTTTAATTATAATTGCCCTGTTGCAATACTTCTCAATTTCAAAAAGATTGTGGCTAGACAAAAAAATGGTACAACCCTCTTCCTTTTTTTTAAGCAGTAGTTTAAAGAAACGCTCCTGCATTAGTGGGTCTAGCCCAGAGGTTGGTTCATCCATAATAAATATTTTACATTTATTAATAAACATCTGAATTATTGACACCTTTTTTCTGTTGCCAAGGCTTAATTCAGATATTTTTTTGTCTAGGTCTAGCTCAAAATACTCTGCCAACTCCCCTATAATTTCACTGTCTTCAGAGCAGAACTTTAATGTCTCTCTACTTGTTAGGTTAGGGTAAAACGAAGCATCAGCCGCCATATAAGCAATTTGGTTTTTTACCTTTACGCCCTTTTCACCATTAACGCTATAACTGCCACTAGTAGGCGAGATAAAATTCATAATACACCTAAGTGTAGTGCTTTTTCCGGCCCCATTTTTACCTACAAAGCCGACAATTTCCGAATTTTTTATGCTAAAAGAAATACTATCTACCGCCTTGAAATTTCCATAGCATTTAGTTAAATTTTCTACTTTAATTACTTCCATATTCTCCTCCAAAATTTAAGTTTTAGCCTTAGGTTTTACATTTACAGATGGATCTAAATCACCGCTGATTTCGCCGTGTTCCTTTTCATAATTTTTAATGCTATCTCTGATTAAAACTAATATATGACTGTTGACAGAACGCCCCTCGTAATCTGCAATAAAGCCTATTTTTTGTAGCATTTCTTCTTCAATTCGTATAGATACACTTTTTATTGACATTTTAAACACCAACCTTTAGATATTTTATATCTTTATTTTATATCTATTATGTGTTATAATGTAATAGATAGATACATTGTATATCTAAATAATATGCTAGATAACCCACATTTTTCCTCCTGTAAGTGTTGTAATTGTAAATTTTTTGTATTTCTATGATTTTAGTTGCATTTTATATAAATATAGTATATACTATGTATATACCGATTGTGTGAAAGGATGGTTTTCTATGACTACTAATATTCAAAAATGGGGTAATTCTCAAGGAATTCGTTTGCCAAAATATTTGCTTGATTCTATAAAGTGGCATGAAGACGAAGAAATTGAAATAACTGCCGAAAATGGCAAACTTGTAATTGAAAAAACAGTCCGCAAAGACAGAAAAAATATCAAAGAGCTTTTTGCGAATTTTGACGGTGAATATACCCCACAAGATGTTGATTGGGGAGAACCTGTGGGTGATGAAATATGGTAAAACAAGGTGATATTATTAAAGTGAATTTTAATCCTCAGTCAGGACATGAACAGGCAGGATACAGACCTGCAGTTGTAATTAGTAATAACTTTTTTAATCAAAAAACAAATTTAACCATTGTTTGTCCTATTACAAACACAAATAATAATTTTCCTCTGCACATTCCACTTGATGAAAGAACTGTTACCACAGGGGTAATTCTTTGTGAACACGTAAAAGCACTGGATTTATCTGCAAGGCAGTATAAAGTAGCCGAGACACTTCCAAGTGATTTGCTAAAAAGAGCTATTGATATTGTGTTTTCTGAAATTGAAATAATATAAAGTGGTGATTGTACATGAAGTTTAAAGGTAAAATAGGTTCATGGATTCCAGTAGTATTAATATTTCTCTTATTTTTGCTAATTTATGGGTATTTTGTAAAAGATATGTCTGTTATAATATTTTGTTCTTTGGGTATTATTTTTCAAGTTATTTGGACATTACCTAACTTCGTTACTATTTTAGATAATACACTTATAATAAAAATAGGTATTAACAACAAAAGAATAGATATCGGTAAAATTGAGTCGATAGAAAAATCGGTAGACCCAAGACAAAGTTTTGCTACCTCTTTGGATAGGTTGAAAATAACATATATAGACAATGAATCTTATATTCAAGAAGTTATGATTTCGCTACAAAATAATGATGACTTCATATCGACATTAAAAAAAATGAACCCTCTTATTATATATAAGTAAAAAACAAAATCGCTACACATATTGCGTAAGCGATAACTTAGCTTTGTTATGACCAAATATCGTCATTTAGAGTGAATTTTCAACACCATTAAACGTTTTCTTAAAATATGGATAGAAACAAGGGACTGTGACAAAATTTTCATTTCATCACAGTCCCTTAATTAGTTAATTTAAAGATTTTAGAAATATTTATTATTTCTGCATTCTTATTTATTATTTAACAACGCCTTTTTTAAGGATAACATTAGCATATAATGCTCCCTCGCTTGTTGTGATAACAGCGTAAGCATTTTTTGCTCTGTCATAGAAATCAAACTTGTTAATTCCTATTTCACGTAGTCCCTCTTCCTCGTATTTGTTGCCTATCTCTCTGTAGACATCCCAAATCTCTGGAACGTAAGGATCGTTTGGTAGAACCTCCATGAATATTGTTGGATTTTCTACATATGGGTCTAGTGGGAAATACTTTAGCATTGCATCCATAATCTCTGGAATGCCGTGTCCGTCTAGGCGTACTACCTTTTCAGGATAAGCAAATGCAGGAAAATTTCCGTCTGCAATAACTATTTCATCACCATGACCCATTTCCATCATTATTTTTAATAATTCTGGATTAAGTATTGATGGTATATTTTTAAGCATATGACTTCGTCATTTTTGCCGCACATAATACAGTAAAAACTTAGGGTATCTTCCCC
>CAYJER010000039.1:0-10281 GCA_964369225.1 uncultured Eubacteriales bacterium | reverse complement strand
CATTTATCTTTTATTATAAGACATTTGACTTCGTCATTTTTGCCGCACATAATACAGTAAAAACTTAGGGTATCTTCCCCGTGACTGTCATTTATCTTTTATTATAAGACATTTGACTTCGTCATTTTTGCCGCACATAATACGGTAAAAACATAGGGTTTATTCCCCGTGACGCTCCTTTCTTATATTTAAAAGCTTTAATAGCTCCTTATTTAGTTATTGTTCCATCGACATCCCATAGGTCTGTCCAGTCTTTAGCGCCTTCCCATAGGAAAACTTGACCCTTGATTAGACGGCAGTTTTTGTCTGCTGATGCGATTAATGCCATCTCTTCATCTGTTAGAGGATCTTCTGTTGTACATTTTAGGTTACTTAGGTACTCGTTCTCATATACTGAGAAAGGAATTGGAATAGAACCTCTTTGTACTTGCCATTTTAGGCAGATAACTGCTGGGTGAACACCGTGTGCCTTAGCTACTTCTACAACTTCTGGCATTTGAATATCTACAACGTCATCTTCTGTTTTATCTCTATCAGGTCTAGTTGGGCTACCGATTGGGCAGAAACCGATTGGTTGAATGCCATTAGCAACACAGTAGTCAAATAGCTCTGTTTGTTGGAATGATGGGTGAAGCTCCATCTCGATAGCTGTTGGTTTGATTCTGCATAGAGGTAAAACTGCCTCTAATTTTGGAATTGTCATACTTGACATACCAATGCTCTTTACAAGACCCATGTCTTGAAGTCTCTCTAGTTGTCTCCATGTAGCCATGAATCTCTCAACGCTGAATGGAACTGAATCTGGGTTTCTTGCATCGCCGTCACATCCTGGTGCATGGTAGTTAGGGAATGGCCAGTGTAGGAAATAACAATCGATATAATCTAATTGTAAATCTTTTAGAGATTTAGCACATGAGATTAGAACGTCGCCTGCACCGTGTTGGTCGTTCCATACTTTTGATGTGATGTGTAGCTCTTCACGAGTTACTTTACCAGAGTTTATAGCATCTGCGAAAACTTGACCGATTAGATCCTCGTTACCGTAAACAGCTGCACAGTCAAACATTCTGTAACCTACATCAATAGCACCTGCTACTGCTGCTGAAACTTGATCTGGTGTGAATCTGTCTGAACCGAAAGTACCCATGCCTATGCAAGGCATTGTCTCTCCTGTGTACATTGTTCTTTGTGGAACAATGCTTGGATTAATTGCGTTTGACATAATTAATTCTCCTTAATTATTTTAGTTTTTCTACTTTAATCATTGGTGTGACTTTTTCTAAGTCAGCCTTGTCGTATGTACCTGTTCCTAGTGAAAGTGCATTAGCTGTTGAAACTGCAACTCCATATGCAATTGTCTCTTCTATGCTCCAGTTTCTCTTTTTGCCAACTGCAAAACCTGCTACCATACTGTCACCGCAACCCACTGTATTAACTACAGGGATATCAGGTGTAATTCCCTTGTAAACGCCATTAGCAGTTACGACTAAAACTCCATCTTTACCTAGAGAAACTGCCACATTCTCAGGTCCTAGCTCTCTAATTTTGTGTGCCGCCTCGATGATTTCATCAAGGTTATTAACATCAACATTAAGAATTTGCTTTATCTCGTCTGTGTTTGGCTTAACAAGCCATGGAGCTGCTGAAAGTGAAACCTTTAAAGCCTCTCCACTTGTATCTAAAATAACATCTTTTCCGTTCTCTTTAGCAACTTGTACTAAAGTCTTATAAAAATCTACTGGCACGCCTTTTGGCATACTTCCGCAAATAGTTACAATGTCGGCTGATGGCAATTTAGCCTTGTAATCATTTAAAAAGTTCTCTAAATCTTTTTCGCCAATTGCAAAGCCTGGCTCTAAAAATTCAGTGCTTTTTCCTGTAACCTTGTCTCTTGCATTTATGCAACATCTTGTTTCACCGTCTGCAAAAGTAAAGGCTTTCTCTATATTCTCGTCTGTAATTAGGCTTAAAAACAGGCTTCCTGTGTTTCCGCCTACAAAACCCATTGCACAAACTTTTTCATCACCCAATGAGGCAACTCTTGAAACATTTAAACCTTTTCCACCTGCTGTGTTGATAACTTCAAGCACACGCATGACTGTCTTAGGTTGCATTTCTTCAATTATATATTGTTTGTCAACGGCTGTATTAAGTGTAACTGTTAGTATCATAGTATCACCCCTCAATTTATTACATTAGATATTTATTGACTAAAGGTATGTTATATAGTATATATGAGGCTATATAGCTCATAATAAATACAAAAACTGTGTGTAGTGGAACTGATATTATCGGATTATAATAAGTAGATGTGAAACCTATCATTATAAAGAATAGATTAGCAAAATTATGCACCAAATACATTCCAAAACATAATGCGGATGTATGTGTAATTCTAGCAATAGCCTTAGCGCTCCATTTAATCTTTGAAACATTGTATTTAAAGAATATAAAAACTGCAACACTTTGGAAGTAGACACCTGGCAATAGGTAATTAAGCCATCTTGAATCTGCCTCTCCAAAACTTACTGAGTAATATATTGTAGCGGTAACCGTGAAAACGGCTGAAAGCGCTCCTAATATATATATAATAGTTCTAGTACTCTTGGCTAAATCGTATTTTGCTAAGAAAAATCCTAACAAGAAATAACCGGAATACGCAGCGAAAAAGTCAAATGCTGCATAATTTAACACACTTACTAGGTTAGCGGTTTCTTCGCTTAGGTGCTTTGCAAAGTTTACACAGTATGACAAAACAAATGAACATATCAAAAAGTAGATTGTCAAAGTTTTATCTTCTGCAATTTTTCTAAGTAAAGGAACTGTTAAGTATATTCCTATCATAGCAGGTAAAAACCATAAGTGATAGCAACCGTCTATAACATTTTTTGACAAAGTGGCAACCGATATAGGCTCTCCATATACAAGCAATCTTGCAATAAAGATAAGCACTACATAGGCACCCGCCCAAAAAATTAACGACAATACAATCCTTAAAATATTTTTTTGAAACAATGATTTTATGGTAACAGATCTTTCTTTTTGTAAGAATAAGCTACCTGATATCATTATAAACACAGGCACGCAAAACCTAACCAAACCATTGTAGACTATTGATATTTGCCAATCAAGTGAATTTACGTCACCACTACTAAACCATGATCCGGCTACATGCACCATCATCATAGCAAAAATTGCAAATATTCTTAGTAAATCGAGATAATAGACTCTGTTTTTTATAATAATTCCTCCGAATTTAGCAACTAAGTGATTACATTTCTAGCACTCTTACTACTCTATAAGGGATACCCTCACGTGCCTCTTTCAATTTATATTTAAAATAAATTCGTTAAAACGAACAATTTAATGTAGGGGCGGATATTATCCGCCTAAGAAATTTAGGTAAAATCACGGACTTTTTAGGCGGATAATACCCGCCCCTACATGGCTAAATTTGCTAAAAGGCACGTATGACACAGAACCACCCCTACCGCAGTTGAGACTAATCAACACATATGTGTGATATCTCCACTACAGTCTATTTGTATTTTTAATATATTAATTACTCATTAACAAGCATAATTTTGCCCTTAACTTGTCTTGGGTCTTTAAATAATGCGAACGCCTCGTCTGCCTTATCCATTGGGAAAGTCTTAAAGATTAGGCTATCATCAAACTTAAGTTGACCTGTAGCAAAGTAGTGAGCTGTTAGATCCCACTCTTCGCCTGGGTATGGAGCAGAATAGCTCATCCATGAACCTGTTAGCTTGAACTCTTTTCTGTTCATGTTTTCCCATAGCTTTGGTGTAAATGTCATGTCAACATGAGGAGTTCCGATAAAGCAAACGCTTGCTTTAGGAGCTGCAATCTCAAATGCCATGTGCATTGTTGGAACTTGACCAGCTGTCTCGAAAACATAGTTGTATTTATTCATCTCAACTTTTTGTGTCATGGTATTTACTGTGTAATCAGCGCCTAATTTCTTAGCTAGCGCTAGTCTCTCATCAGAAATATCAAAAACAGTTACAGTCTTTGAACCGAAAATTTTAGCCCACTGCATTGTAAACAGACCGATAGTGCCACCACCTAATATAGCTACGTCTCCGCCTGCTTTATAGTCTGCACATCTAATTCCGTGAATAGCAACTGTTGATGGCTCGAACATAGCTGCTTGAATGTAAGGGATAGACTTGTCATACTTAACTGCGTTTATTGCTGGAAGTACAACATACTCTGCATTACTACCTTGTTGGCGTGAACCAATAAAGCTGTAATCTTTGCATAGTGCATAATCGCCTTGTTGGCAAACTTTACACTTTAGGCAAGGAATAAGCGGTGCGCCTGAAACTGTATCGCCAACCTCAAAGCCCTCAACGCCTTCGCCGATTTCAACTACATCACCTGCGAACTCATGGCCTAGAACAACTGGGTAAAAGTGTGCGCCGTTATGTAGAACTCTAGGAATATCACTACCGCAAATTCCTGATGCCTTAACCTTAACTTTAACTGTACCTGGTGTTACTTCTGGTGTTGGGTACTCGTCGTAACGTAAATCTTCATTGCCGTATAATACTGCTGCTTTCATGTAATTACTCCTTACTCATTGTAGTTTTTAGATTTTCATAAATTTCAATATACTTTTGATATGACTTATTATAAATTTCAAAATTCTCTTCGTTTGGAATATGCTCTCTCTTGTTTTCAACTGTAATACTTACAGCCTCTTCAAAGTTTTGATATATGCCTGTGCCAACGCCTGCTAAAATTGCAGCGCCCAGTGCTGTTGCAGTGTCAGAAGATGGAACAATAATCTTTCTTCCTGTAACGTCTGCCTTAATTTGTGTCCAAAGTCTGCTGTTAGCAGCTCCGCCCATAGCACAAAGTACATCTGCCTTAGCTCCAGCTTTTTCGGCAACTTCTAGGTTATGTCTTAACGAGAATGCAACACCCTCCATAACTGCTCTTGCAAAGTGAGCCTTAGTCTTAGGGAAGTCAACTCCATAGAAAACACCCTTAGATTTTGGATCCCAAATTGGGCTTCTCTCACCTGCTAGGTATGGCAAAAATACCATTCCGTCACAGCCTGGTGCAATTTCTTTTGCTGTCATGTCCATCTCATAGAAAGAGTTAGTTCCGTTTTCTTTAGCTAGTACTCTCTCTTCATAGCAGAATTCTCTCTCGAACCAGTTTACAGCGCCACCACCGCCAACTGTTCCGCCTTGAAGTAGCCATAAATCAGGAACAACGTGCGCTCCTAAAATTAGGCTTATGTCTGCCTTGCACTCGTTCATACAGATGCTCATTCCGCCGGCTTGGCCGCCTTGCTCTTGAGTTTGTCCATATGTGTATACGCCAGCGCCTAAAGTTCCACAAGCTGCGTCTAGTCCACCTGCAACAACAGGAGTTCCAACCTTAAGGCCTGTAGCCTTTGCAGCTTCTTCTGTTACTGTTCCAACAACTTGATGACAAGGAACTATCTCTGGTAAGAAATCTGGATTTACGCCCATCTCTTCACATAAAGCTATGTCCCACTCGCCTGTTTGCATGTTGAAGCAGTTCCAGCCGTAACCTTGGCTAGGCTCTTGACTTATAGCACCTGAAAGTTTGTATGCTATAAAACTATTAGATTGTAAAATTTTGTATGTATTCTCATAAACCTCAGGCATATTCTCTTTGTACCAAAGAACCTTAGGCATTGTATAAGATGGCTTAACAGGGTTTCCGCTAACTTTGAAGAACTTGTCTTCTCCGTGTTTAGCTATTAAATCGTCACAAATTGAGTTTGCTCTAGTATCCATCCAAATAGGTGTGTTGCAAAGTACCTTACCATCTTTGTCTATTGCTATTGCAGACCAACTTTGACCATCAATGCCTATGCCCGCTACTTCCTCAGGATTTAATCCTTTTTCGATAAGCTCTTTTATAGCCTCACAGATAGCCTCCCACCATTCCATAGGGTCTTGCTCTGCATAGCCAGCTTGAGGATAATACACCTTATACTCTTTGTTTGCATGTGCGATTACCTCGCCATTAACTTTAAACGCAACAACCTTACATGCTGAAGTACCAATATCAATTCCTAGTAATACTCTTGACATATTCTTACCCTTTCTTTTTTAAAAAAGCGAATTAAGCCTTGCCGTTACAACCGCAAACGATCATTCTGTTTTTAACTAGCTCTTTAACCTTCTCGATGCCTGCTTTGCCGTATGCTTTAGGATCGAATGTAGCTGGCTTGTCTGCTAGAACTTCTTTAACGCCGTCTGAATATGCAACTCTTAGCTCTGTAGCAAAGTTTACTTTGCAGATACCTCTTTTGATGCAATCCATGATAGCCTCGTCAGAAATACCAGAAGCGCCATGAAGAACCATTGGAGAAGAAAGCATTGTTTTAAGCTCTGAAATTAAAGCTGTGTTAAGAACTGGAGTCTCTGCATAGAAACCATGAGCTGTACCAACACCTACTGCCATGCTTGTAAGACCTGTCTCTTTTTCAAAGATAACTGCCTCTGATGGAATTGTGTAACCAGCGTTCTCACACTCTGTATCGTCTTCTTTACCGCCAACTTGACCGATTTCACCCTCAACAGGAATGCCTTTTTCATTGCACATGTCAACAACTTTTTTTGTTACAGCAACATTCTCTTCTAAAGGAAGTTTGCTTCCATCAATCATAATGCTTGTGTAACCAGCCTCTAAAGCCTCTTTGCATAGCTCATAGTTGCTACCGTGGTCTAGGTGAACTGCAACAGGAACTGTAGCTTTTGAAGCCGCAGCCTCTACCATAGCCTTGTAAAGTGCTAGGCTACCGTATCTTACTGTAGATGGTGTTGTTTGTATCATAACAGGTGCGTTTAGCTCCTCGGCTGCTTCAACTATAGCTATGATCATTTCCATGTTCTCTGCGTTAAATGCGCCTACTGCGTATCCGCCCTCTTGTGCTTTCATAAGCATTTCTTTTGATGTAACTAATGGCATAATTTTGCTCCTTTAAAGTAAATAATTTTTAAAACTAACTTAAAAAGTTAAACGTTTTATTTTACTTTATGATAACACTAAAAATACTAAATGTCAAGGAATTTATAATCTTTTATTTGACAATTTTCTAAAGCTGTGATAAATTAGTATTATACGAAAATCATAAGAACTGGAGAACTAATCCATATGGCAGCCACACTAAACGACATAGCAAAAGAAACAGGTCTTAGCATAGCCACAATCTCAAAATATATCAACGGAATTAAGATAAAAGCCGAGAACGAAAAGAAGATAAAAGCGGCTATAATTAAGCTTGATTACACAGTAAATGAGTACGCAAGAGGTCTTAAAAGCAACAAAAGTAAAACTATAGGTGTGATTATTCCTGAATTGTCTAACACCTTTATCACACATATCATCACAAAGATAGAAGAAATTTTAAGAGCAAACGGCTATAGTGCCATTATTTGCGACTGCCACAGCGAGGAAGACCTTGAATGTGATGCGGTTAGATTTTTGATATCTAAAATGGTAGACGGAATAATTAATATGCCTATCTGTATGGATGGCAAGCACCTAAAACCTGCCATAGAGAAAAATATCCCTGTTGTGCTAATAGATAGGCAAATTCCAAACCTAAAAGACAACACGGACAGAGTTTTTATTGATAATGTTAGCGCTGCCTTTAATGCAACAAATCATTTAATAGAAAACGGACATAAAAAAATAGGGTTAATTG
Organism: uncultured Eubacteriales bacterium; assembly: GCA_964369225.1. GTDB lineage: Bacteria > Bacillota > Clostridia > Oscillospirales > Acutalibacteraceae > SIG603. Next base: position 2,564 of record CAYJER010000039.1, on the reverse strand, counting down.
TAGGTCCTCACAACGTGTTTACATCTGACTTACGTCTTAGCGGATATGAAAAATCCTTGACCGAAAACAAACTAGTGTTTAGAGAAAGGCTTGTAATACATAGCGACTACACAGTGCAAGGCGGATACGAGGCTTTAAGAGAACTGATGAGTAAAAACGAGGACATGACTGCTGTTTTCATAACAAACTATGAGATGACCTTAGGTGCGATAATATATGCTAATGAACAAGGGATTTCAATTCCGCAAAGGTTATCATTTATCGGCTTTGACAACATGGAATTATCACAGGTTATTAACCCGAAACTTACAACTGTTAGCCAACCATTAGAGGAGATAGGTGAAAAATCTGCCAAAATAATGCTTAGCAGATTAGTAGAAAATTACAGTGGAATTGCCATAAAAGAGGTGCTTTCATCACAGCTTATTGAGGGTGCTTCTGTGAAAAATTTGGTGTAGGATTTTTGAGTGAAAAGTGAAGAGTGAAAAGTTTATGCTAAAATCCTTGCGGATTTTTTAATTAAAAAAAGTTGCAACGCTTAATTTGTGTTGCAACTGTTTTTATTTTATATTTAATTATATGCAAAGCTTTGAATTTAATCAATCTTAATGTTACATTGTAGGGGCGACCCTGTGTGGTCGCCCGCAAATTTAGGAAAAGTTTCTAGTTTTCGGGCGGTCACACAGGACCGCCCCTACATGGATTTGTGCGTTTTAACGAATTTATTTTCACATGCAAAATTTTTATTTAAAAAGCCTTCAATCAAAAAATCCGCAAGGATTTTCACATCAACTTTTCATTTTTCACTCTTCACTTTTCACTAAATTCCCATTAGCCATATTGTTTTGCGATTTCAGATATAAGTTTTAATTTTTCTTCTGCTACTCCTTGTGGGCAACTGTCACTGTTTGCTAAAACATATCTTGTGCCTTTCATGCAGGAGATTATTTCTTTAACATATGCTTCTAGCTCAGGCAAAGATAGATTCAATAGATGCACAGGCTCTATTCCGCCCATGATAGCTATTCTATCGTCTAACAAGGCTCTTGCTAGGAACAACTCAACATCGCCTGTTGGCGGAGGACTAAGCGACTCTAACACATCTATGTTTGATTTGCTTATCAAAGGCAAAAGATTTCTTAGGTGTCCGCAAGCGTGGTGAACCAATAGCTTGTTCTCTCTGTGAAGAATATCTCCCCACATGTCGATTTCAGGCTTTGTGTATTTCTCGAATTGTTCAGGGCTAATGTTTGTTGTAGAACTATCTTCATAGAAAAGTAGCGCTTCTGCACTTGACTTAACAGATATTTCTACATTTTCTCTGTCTTTTTCTATCATAGTTTCTAGGCACTCTTCAACCAATTCAGGGAAATCATAAAGCGCATATGTAAGGTCTACTGTTCCGCACCAATGCTCCACCAAAGATTGGAATGAAGTTTTAAGCTTTGTTCCAATAACTGGAATATATAGTCCGTTATCGCCCATTTTAGCGTAATCTTCTTCAAACTGTTTTAGGTTTTCTTCAAAAGTAACATTCTCATAAAGATATTGTAAAACCTTGAAGTCTTCCTCTTGTGTTACAGGGTGTTCTGTTAAAAACCATGAATCGGCATCGTCAGAATAGCTGTATCCCAGTCTTAAATTACCGAATTTAGTTTGGAATTCTTCATATTTTTTCTTGCCGTCTACCCATGTTTTGACCTCGCAATTGTTAAAAACTGCCTTAGCCAATGTGTGTGAACCTCTTATTAAAGGATCAGAGCCGATAACATTTACCATGTAATCAAATTGCCCTTTATCTTTAGTTTCTTGTGGTAACTTATCCCAGTAATAAGCTAGGAACGGACACCACGGCATTCTGTCTACTTCTTTGCCTGTGAATGAGTTTAAAATTCTTTCTTTAACTGTCATTTCATTTTTCATGATTTTTTCCTGACTTTCATAAACAAATTTTTATAATTTAAATCTTTCCTTAATCATCAACGCTACTTTATCTGGTGAAATATTAGAATTATCAATTTTCATATAGTTTTCAAATGGCACTTCGCCATCAAAACTTTCAATGCGATAGTTATTATCATCATTGATAACTCTTTGATTAGATTCTTCAATATTTCGTTTTGACGCTTTGTGTTTCAACCTGTTTTCTGTGACATTTCTCTGCATACGAATTTCTTTTGAAGTTACCAACTCGACACAATAAAACTCCATGTCATCATTTCGCTCTTTGAAAATATTTTTTTTATATTCGATATAATCCCAATCAGACTTGCAATCAAATGCCCACATATATGTGAATATCATGCCATAATTATCTGATTGAGCAAATTCCTCAAAAATAACTTCACGAATTCTGTTGCTTGCTCTCCCATTAAACTGACCCAAAATTTCTATTATCGGTTCAATAGACATGTGGTTATGGAAAAGTCTTAGATCGGTAATATTCATAAGTTGTTGTCCTACAGTCATTTTACCTACCGCAGCATTACCAACTAGAAATAAAAGCTTCATATTTGCCCCTCCAATTTAGGAAATTCCAATGTAGGGGACGGGTTTTCCGTCCC
>CAYJER010000038.1:0-20185 GCA_964369225.1 uncultured Eubacteriales bacterium | reverse complement strand
TGTGCGTTTTAACGAATTAAATTTTAACTAAAAAACGTAAGAGGCACGTCTGCACAGAGACCCTCCCCTACAATATAGCATTAAGTTTGATTATATTACTTATATGGTTTAAATGTCAAGTTTTAGATTTTACATGGTAGTAGGGGCGGTCCTATGTGACCGCCCGAAGATTAGAAGTTTTTGCTAAACCTGAGGACGACCACAGGTCGCCCCTACATGGTTAAAATGTAAAGTTTTAGTGTTTACAAGGTACTATAAGGCTAAATTTTCCTAATAGGCACGTCTGGTCTGCATCTACCCCACAACAAAATAAAACTAAAAAATTAGGAGTGGATTTAAATGTCCACTCCTAATTTATTTTTATTCAACTGAAATTTTAATACAGATAGGTGATACGCTGTCTGTTGGCTCTGTGATGACTGTTAAATAATCGTCACAGCGGATATGTTTGCAAGCGGTAGAAGAACCTAGAACTTCAATATTTTTGATTATTCCCTCGAATGTCTTTGAAGTTTGTGCGAAAGTCTTAATTCTATAAACTCCGTCTTTGGCAGGTTTCATCGCAAAGGCGTAAATAGCCCCAATTTTGAATGTAAACCTAAAGTCGGCTTGTGTAAACTCGTCTCTAAACATGTCGGTCATAGATCCTTCAGGGGTAACAGTAGGGCCCTCACCACATTTTTTCCAGAAACCTGTATCATATATTCCCTCGCCGTTTATTTTAAGCCATTTGCCAATTTCTTGTAAAATAGAGGCATCTTTTTCAGGAATAGTTCCGTCTGACTTAGGGCCAACGTTTAGAAGAAGTGAACCGTTTTTGCTTACAACATCAATTAAATCTTGAATTACATTAATTGAGTTTTTATATTCATTGCCTTCTGTGTAGCACCATGAGTTATTTGCGACAGAAGTATCATTTTGCCAGAAAAACGGTGAAATATCTGCCATTTGTCCACGTTCAATATCTTTAATAGCAGTGCCGAACATATAGGCATCATTTTTATAGTTAATTGCTACTTCTTCGCCCCATTCATATGCTCTGTTGTAGTAGTAAGCTGCAAATTTTCTTAAATATGGTTTCATAGCATCAACTTGAATCCACCAGTCAAAATAGACTATTTTTGGCCTATATTTGTCTACAATTTCACAGGTTCTTGCAAGCCAGTCCTGCATAAACATCTCATCTACATTATAACCACTTACTTCAAATATAGGTTTTCTGCCAGATGTTGACTCAGGAAATGACGGCCAATAGATATGCCCATACTCTAAATCATGTGGAATATCACTCTCTTGCTCTCTCATTCCGCACATAAACCAATGATGTTCAACTCTATGAGAAGAGGCTGTGAAAACCATGCCTTGTTTTTCTACTTCTTCTTTTAACAATCCTACTACATCTTTTTTAGGACCCATCTTAGACGAACACCAGTCAGTAAGTGAGCAATCATACATTGGAAAACCGTCGTGATGTTCAGCTACAGGCATTACAAATCTTGCGCCAGCCTCTTTGAAAAGATCTGCCCATTCTTTGGCGTCAAATTTTTCCGCTTTGAACATTGGTATAAAATCTTTGTAACCAAAATCCTTAAGCTCGCCATAGGTTTCCACATGGTGCTTGTTTTCTTTTGTTCCTTTTTTGTACATAGAACGAGGATACCACTCATTTGAATATGCTGGAACTGAGTAAGCTCCCCAGTGAATGAATATTCCGAACTTTGCGTTTTTGTACCAATTGGCTAGTTTGTAGTTTGATAAGCTCTCCCAGGTGTCCTTAAAAGGACCTTTTTCTATAACTTCATCAATTACAGTTAAATAGTTTTTTAGTAATTCTTTTTTGTTACTCATGGTTTGCCTCCTTATTCTACAGTTAATTTAATACAAATAGGTGATACGCTGTTAGTAGGCTCTGTGATGACTGTTAAATAATCGTCACAGCGGATATATTTGCATGCAGTAGAAGAACCTAGAACTTCAATATTTTTGATTATTCCCTCAAAAGTTTTTGAAGTTTGTGCGAAAGTCTTAATTCTGTAAACTCCGTCTTTAGCTGGCTTCATAGCAAAGGCGTAAATAGCCCCTACTTTGAATGTAAACCTAAAGTCTTCTTCTGTGTATGCCCCTCTAGTGTGGTCAGAGAATGAACCCTCAGTGGTTTTTGTGTTGCCCTCTCCACTCTTTTTCCAAAAATAAGTTCCGTAAATTCCCTCGCCGTTGACTTTAAGCCATTCGCCTATATCAAGCAAGATTTTTTTATCCTCTTCAGGAATAGTTCCGTCCGCCTTAGGTCCAACATTTAGAAGAAGTGAACCGTTTTTACTAACTATGTCTACTAGGTCGCAGATGATTTCATGTGATTGCTTGTAATCGTTATTCTCTGTGTAACCCCATGAATTATTTGCAACTGCTGTGTCGCATTGCCAGAAATATGGGCAGATGTCAGACATTTGTCCACGCTCTAGGTCTTTAACGGCTGATTGGAACATAAAACTATCATTTTTATAGTTGATTGCAACCTCTTCGCCCCATTCTAAGGCTCTGTTATAATAGTAGGCGGCAAATTTTCTGATATATGGTTTCATAGATTCAACGTGAATCCACCAGTCAAAATAAACTATTTTTGGTCGGTACTTGTCTACAATCTCACAAGTTCTTACAAGCCAGTCCTGCATAAATAGTTCGTCAAGCTCAAAGCCAGATACTTCCCATAGAGCGTCCTCGTGTGAAAAAGGTTCTTTGAATGATGGCCAGTAGATATGCCCGTAATCTAGTGGTTCAGGCATGTCGCTTTCTTGTTCTCTCATTCCGCACATGAACCAGTAATGCTCTGCCCTGTGTGAAGAGGCGGTAAAGACCATTTCTCTCTTCTCTATTTCAGGTTTTAAAAGTCCTACTATATCCTTGTTAGGGCCCATTTTAGAGGAACACCAGTCGGTAAGTGAGCAGTCATACATAGGGAAGCCGTCTGTATGCTCGGCTACTGGCATAACAAATTTTGCACCTGAATTTTTAAAGAGTTCTGCCCATTCGGCTGCATCGAATTTCTCTGCCTTAAACATAGGTATAAAATCTTTATAACCAAAGTCTTTGTGTTTGCCATAGGTTTTTTCGTGGTGGGCAAACTCAGGCTTATTTTTTTTATACATGTCGTGGGAATACCACTCGCTTCCATAGGCTGGGACACAGTAAGGCCCCCAGTGGATAAAAATTCCGAACTTAGCATTCTTATACCAGTCTGCTACCTTGTAAAAAGCTAGGCTCTCCCAAGTGTCTTTATAAATTCCGTTTGCTATTACCTGGTCAATTTTTTTAAGGTAAGCATTTAATAATTCTTTCTTATTTTCCATAAACTACAAACTCTTCGCCTTTCTTAGCGTTAAAACTTATATAATCGTTTGTTTCAATTGAGTTTACTGTGACTGCTTGTTTTACTCTTATGTTAAGAACTGAATCTGTAGTAGCCTTGATTACAGCTTTTTTAAGTTTGCCGTTTTCCCATTCAACAGATACTACAAAACCGCCTCTTGCCTTAACTCCGCTAATTTTACCAGTGTTCCATTTTTCTGGCAATGCAGGAAGTAGGCTTATCTCGTTACTTTGTGACTGAACAATAAGCTCTGTCATAGCAGTTGTCATGCCAAGGTTTCCGTCAAGAACATAAATCTCATCTGTTACGCAAAGTCCGAATAGGTTGTTAGCAACACCGTTTTTCAGCATGTTTACAATGTAAGAATAAGCATTTTCCGGTCTTTGAAGTCTAGCCTCAAAAAGCATCATCCATGATAATGTCCAGCCATTTTTACCGTCTTCTTTGCATTGGTGTGCTAAACGTCTGTCAAGTGTAGCCATGGCAGCCCTTGCAAGTTCAGGTGTGTGATGAATGCTTATATCGTCAGCTGGGTGAAGTGCAAACATATGAGCAATATGGCGGTGTCCAGGCTCTGGCTCGTCATAGTCTTTGAACCACTCCATAAGTTGTCCGTACTTGCCGATTTTAACAGGTCTTAGTCTGCTTTGTTTCTCTGTAATTCCGTTTGTTATGTCATTTTCAATGCCTAGAATTTTTGCAGACTCTAAGGTTCTTCTAAATAGATAACTTATAACCATGTTATCCATTGTTGGAGAATATGTGATAGATGGTCTAATATCTTTTCTGTTATCTAGGAAGTAACCATTCTCAGGTGAGTGGCTAGGGCAAGTTACTAGGTAGCCCTCTGGGTCTTCTACTAAATAATTAAGAACGAACTTTGAAGCATCCTCAATTATAGGATAATATTTCTTTAGCACTTCTTCATCACGGTTGTAGTCATAGGTATCCCAAAGGTGAAGAACAACCCAAGCGGCTCCCAATGCCCAAAACGCAGCCCTGTGTATGTCTTGAGGTGCGCAGTCTGCCCAAAGGTCTGTGTTGTGGTGAGCCACAAAGCCCTCTACACCATACATATCTTTAGCAACTTTTTGTCCGTTTTTCTGCATTCTCTCTATTAAATCATAGAAAGGTGTTCCGCATTCGCTCATGTTGCACATGTCAGACGCCCAGTAGAGCATTTCTTGATTTATGTTTATTGTGAATTTGCTATCCCATGCAGGCTTAAACTCATGATTCCAAATTCCACGCAAGTTCATTGGAAGACTGCCTTCACGGCTACCGGCAATATGCAGATATCTACCATATTTATATAAAAGCACTTGAAGTGAAATATCATCCTCACCGTTTCTTACAAGCTCTAATCTCTTGTCGGTTGGAATTTCCTCTTTTGACTTGTCGCATTCTACTTCAAGCTCTAGTCTGTCATAGATATCACGGTAGTCTTTGATATGTCTTTCTTTGATTTTATCATAATCATCAAAACCGAAAGATTTAAGTTTAGCTATACTCTCATTTTGGAAATCTTCATTATAGAAAGATGTATTTCCATAAAGGTAAAGAACAACTTCGTCTGTGTTCTCGACTACAATATGTTGACCGATTACTTTTACAGTTCCGTTTTTAGTGTAGGCAGACACACCGGCACAAAGCTCTATTCCGCCCTTGCCCAGTGAAGCGTTAATCAATACCATGTTGTCGCCGTCTCTTAGGCATTCATCATAATATCTTTCACGGTCTAGTCTAGCAGTAAAGCTTATAGCGTTTTTAGTGTCTGCTGTGAATTTTACAGCAACTATGCCATCTGGATAGCTTGCTAAAAATTCTCTTTTGTAGTTAATTCCATTAACATTATAGCAAACAGTGCTTATAGCGTTTTCAATGTCTAGTTCTCTTTTGTAGTCTGTGTACTCTATAGAACCAGCCTCTTGCACAAAGTCGTCATCCAAATAAGAAAACTTATCGCCCTTAGTCTTTGGATAATAGAAGTTTAAGTGATAGAAAGCCATTGGCTGATAAGCTCTTTCGCTTTCAGGTGTTGCAGTAAGGCTTAAAAAAGCTAGTTTTTCTGCCTCCCAAACCTTGTCGTTAAATATTAACTCACGCAGTTTTGGTATGTAGTCTTTGGTGTCTGGGTTTACTCTGTCTCTGAATGAACCAAACCAAACAGAGTCTTGGTTTAGCATGATTTGTTCGTTTTCAACTCCGCCATATATAGAAGCTCCCAGTTTGCCGTTACCTATAGCTAGGCTCTCTAAATACTTTGTAGCCGATGAATTATAATGTAATTTCAAGTTATTTCCTCCGATATCTTTAGTCACCGCCATTATACATTATTAAAATTAAATAAAATATGCTAAATTTGTGTCATACTATAACTTTTGTGTTGTGTTGGGTATTGGGTTAAACGTTTTATTCTGATTAAGTGGTAACAAAAGTACAAGTATCTCATAAATTTAATACTAAAAAATTTCTAAAATATGTTATGATATAGTTGAGAAAATAGGGTTCATCAACCTGCAAAAAAAGAAAGGGTCAAATGTTATGAGCAAAAGACCAAACATACTTTACATGATGAGTGACGATCATACCGCAAATGCGATTAGTGCCTATGCCTCAAGACTTAAACAAGTTTTTGAGACAAAGAACATAGACAGAATTGCTAATGAAGGCGCATTGCTAGAGAAATGTTTTTGCACAAACGCACTTTGCACACCTAGCCGTGCTACAATTTTAACAGGAAAGTACGCACATGAAACAGGGGTTAGAGTTCTTTCTGATACACTAGATGTAAATGAAGTGACTTTCCCACGATTAATGCAAGACTCAGGCTACCAAACTGCCATTATCGGAAAATGGCACTTACATTCAGAACCACAAGGTTTTGACTATTATAGTATATTCCCGTCACAGGGTACATACTGGGATCCATGGTTTATAGAGACAGGCTTTGACTGGAGTTCAGTCTGCACTCATAAGCAAAACAATTTAGGAACACAAATCGAGGGTTATGTAACTGATATAGTTACAGATAAAACACTAGAATGGCTTGAAGAAAGAGACAAAGAAAAGCCTTTCATGCTTATGTGTCAACATAAAGCACCGCACGACAATTTTGAGTATCACCCACGTTATGAGAATATATTTGACGGAATTGAAATTCCAGAGCCAGATACTCTATGGGAAGATCATTCATTGCGTTCAGAAGCTACTAAAGATAGAGGTACTTCTATATCAGAGAGAAGCAGTGTAAGAAACTATGTAGAGCTTTTCGGTAGAGGAGACTGGGTAACAGGTAGCCTTGATTACACAGGGATGAATGCCGAGGAAAGAACTAAGGCGGCGTATCAAAAATATCTTAAAGACTATTTAAGAACTGTTAAGGGTATCGACGACAGCGTTGGAAAAATTCTTGACTACCTAGAAAAAGAGGGAGAGCTTGATAACACTGTTATTGTATATACATCTGACCAAGGAATGTTCCTAGGCGAGCATGACTTTATGGACAAAAGATGGGTTTACGAAGAGGGCATACAAATGCCGTTCCTTATTAGATACCCTAGCGAGATTAAAGGTGACACAAAGGTATCAAGAATTATCGGTAACTATGACTTTGCGGCTACAATGCTTGATTATGCAGGTCTTGAAAAGGCAGAGGGCATGAGAGGTAATTCTTTCAGAGGTCTTCTAAACGGAACATCAGACGAGCCTATCAATGACAGCATATATTATAGATATTGGGTTCATCTAACACATCACGATAACCCAGCTCACTATGCTATTAGAACAGAGAAATATAAGCTAATATTCTTCTATGGTTTAGCACTTGACGCCGGCAGTGACACAGAGCCTTCAACACCTGACTGGGAACTTTTCGATTTAGAGAAAGACCCATTCGAGACTACAAACGTATATAATGACCCAAATTACAGAGAAATTGCAATAGAACTAACAAAAAAACTAGATGCAGTTAAACTTGAAATAGGGGACACAGACGAAAAATACCCAGAACTTTTAGAAAGACGTAAACAATGTATCGGAGTAATGGGTCGGTAAGCCCCGACACGCAAATCCGCACACCTAGCTATAAATAATTTGTAGCTTTATTGCCTGCGTCCAACAAATATAAAAATTTTGTAGGGGCGACCTGTGGTCGACCGATGGATAAAAATAAACTTGTTAATATATTGTAGGGGAGGGCACAGAGACCAGACGTGTTGATTACATTTTTTAGTTTAAAATTAATTCGTTGAAACGCATAAAATTAATGTAGGGGACGGGTTTTCCGTCCCGAAAAAACTAGCTGTTTTAGCTAACTACCCACGGGACGGAAAACCCGTCCCCTACATGGCTAAATTTGCTAAGAGGCACGTCTGCACGGATACCCTCCCCTACAAATAAGCATTAAGGCGGTTTAAATATTCCACTACAAAAATAACAAAAATTAAAAATATATAATTATAAGAAAGGACTAATAAAATGTTTAAGAGCGATTTAGAACTAGAAAAGTTCTTTGATGAACTTGATCTAGTTCAAAAAGATGTTAAATTCAAAGGTGGTTACTACCAAGAAGATGAAAAACTTCACCTTTTAACAAGAGGCTACAGACGTGAATGGGATGACGGCGTATTCATAGGCAACGGAATGGTAGGCTCTATGATATACAAAGAGTCAAAGCAAGTCACAATGTGGGAGCTAAGCCGTAACGATGTTGTGGCACACAACTTCCTTCAAGGAATAGACTGGGCTTATCCTCGTGTTCCTATCGGAAATATTCTACTACAAGTTGAAGACGAGATAGTAGAAGAAGAGATGAGAATTAAACTTTGGAACGCAATTTCAACAGGTAAAATTGTCACAAAAAATGGCGAGTTTTCTTACATGAGCTGTGTGCCTAAGTCAAATGATGGTGTATACATAAAAGTTTTTGCAAACAAAGATGTAAAAATTGATATCGACATTCAACCTCGTCATGGAATTAGTGACAGAATATTCTTCTCTGGCAAAAAGCCTAACCTTTCATTGCTTCCTCCTATGCCTTACATTAGAAGTGAAGCCTCTGTGACTTACAGTGTTCAAGAGTTTATAAACGACGACCTAGTAAGAGAGGGCGCATGCGTTCTTGCATGGCAAACTAAGAGAAACGATGACAGCATAGAATTTTATGTGAGCATCCAAAACGAGATGGACAAAAATACAGCAATTAATAAGGCTGTAGCAGACGTAAACAACTTCTTTGCAAATATAAATGAGATTGAAAACGCTCATAATGAGTGGTGGCACAACTACTACAAACAAAGCTTTATGTGTGTAAACGACATGAAGTGGACAAAATTCTACTGGATGCAAATGTATAAACTAGCGTGTGCAACAAGAGAAGACGGAGTAGTCATAGACTCTCAAGGTCCATTTATGACAGACACACCATGGCCTACTACTGTTTGGAACTTAAATGTAGAGCTTTCTTACTCACCTGTTTTCACATCTAACAGACTAGGCCTATTAAATTCTTTAATTAGAATTTTAAAGGCTAACAAAGAGGCATTAATTGACAACGCAACACCTCTAGGTATTAACGACGGAATGTATCTATCTAGGGCTACTTCTCCTATGAATTTAGCTTGTAAATGGCCTGACACTATGGAACTTGGAAACATTTTCTGGGTGCTTTACCTAATAGATACAAAGAATAGAATAATTCCAGATGTCGAGTTGGTTAAAGATTTAATATATCCTTATTTAGTTTGCAGTATCAACACTTGCAGAGCATTAATGACAGAGGATGAAGACGGTACTCTTCATATTAAAGATACTAGTTCTCCTGAATATCCTCTTTATGGCTGTAATTTCTACCCAACTGTTGACTGTAACTACACTCTTTCTTTCTTAAACTGGGCGCTTAAAAGAGTATTAGAGCTTGATGAGCAATACGGTTTTAACAACGAGCTTAAGTCAGAGTGGATAAGAATGACAGAGAAATTAGCAGATTATCCAGTAAACGAAAATGGTTATTGTGTAGCTAAAGACGAGCCATTTGCAGTATCTCACAGACATTCATCTCACTTAATGATGGTTTACCCATTAAGATTAATAGATTTTAAAGATAAAGAAGAGTCAGAACTTGCACTTAAATCAATAGACCATTGGATTAACCTAGAAGGTAGACTTCAAGGCTATAGCTTTACATTTGCAAGTAGTATGATGTCTTGCTTTAAAAATGGAAATATGGCACTAGAATACCTAAATGGTTTAGAGCAATTCCTTTGCTCAAACACAATGTATTCAGAAAAAGGCCCTGTTATTGAAACACCGATTTCAGCAGCAGAGTGCGTTCACTTAATGTTATTACAAAGTCAAATGGGAGCGGTTGAATTATTCCCAGCTATCCCAGACGCATGGACAGATGCCTGCTTTGAGGACTTCCTAGCAGAAGGCGGATTTGAAGTAAGTGCAAACCGTGAAAATTCAGTACTAGTAAGTGCTAAAATTAAAAGTTTAGTCGGTAACGACTTGATGATATCATTTAAAGAAGATATAGGAAACTATACAACAAGCCACGCCGCTGAACTTGTAGACAGCGAAAACAATATTTATAAAATCAGCCTAAATAAAGGCGAGACATTCACAATGAATGTCAACGGAGGTAAATAATGAGCAACAAAAAGAATGACATGTTTGCTAATATTGCGTCAATGAGCCAAGATTTTGACGTAATGGGCATGGAGAAACCACCGGTTCTTCCAACTCCTGATGTAGATTATACTCTAGGTTCTATAGAGGATATCAAAGCATACTGCGAGAAAAAAATGGACACAAGAGAAGAGCTATATGCAGAAGTAGCTAAAATGAGAGAAGCTTATGAGCCTTTCATGCGTAAATTAGCTCCTAAGTTTGACTGCGGTAGAGTTAGAAAATATCTAACAGACTTCCTTTACAAACTAGAAGAAGACGAGAGCTGGAGAGAGCTTAAGATTCCTCACTATGATGGACCTGTAGGCGAGTACACAGCATACTATAAGACAAAATTTGAGGTTACTCAAGAGATGATGGATAGCGACAGACTACACATCTGTTTTAGAGGCGCTGACTATATCGCTAGCGTTTTAGTAAACGGTGAGTTTGTTGGAAGACATGAAGGCTTCTTTGCTCCATTCGATTTCAATATAACTAAATATGTAAGTGTAGGTGAGAACGAACTTTTAATCAAGCTTGAAAATGACATTGCTATGACAGCAGGCGGAATGGGCGATAAAATCTATGCTGCTACTGGTCTAGGATTTGACGAGCCTGAAGTTGGTTGGCATCACTGCCCAGCTGGTATGGGTATCTATCAAGAAGTATACCTAGAGACAAGAAACGAGATTTTCATGAAAGATCTATACGTTAGACCTTTAGAAGACCTTAAAAATATGGAACTTTGGGTTACAGTTTTCAGCACACAAGCTAAAGAAATTGACGTAAACTTTAATTATTCAGTTTATGGACAAAACTTTGAAGAGACAGTTTTTGAAAATGCAGAGTATACACCAGTAACACACAGAGAAATCGGTGTTGGCGATAGCCTAGGTGAGGCTATGACTAGAAAAGATAATCTTCTAGGCGCTCCAGTTATCCTAAACCTTAAAAAGGGTATCAACTGCTTTAAAATTCCATTTAGCATCGAGAATGCAAAGATTTGGGATTTAGAGACTCCTTACCTATATCAAGCACAACTTAAAGTATTCAGCGGTGGAAAACAATACGATACACAAGCTGTTGAGTTCGGTGTTCGTTCATTCACAATGGATACAGAAAATATTCCAAAGGGTAGAATGTACCTAAATAACAGACAAATTAGACTACGTGGAACTAACACAATGGGTCACGAGCAACAAGACGTTTACCATAACGACATGGAGCAACTTATCACTGATATTCTTCTTGCTAAAGTTTGTAACATGAACTTCTTCCGTCTAACTCAAAGACCAGTTCAAGACGAGATCTACAGCTACTGCGATATGCTAGGTATCATGACTCAAACTGACTTACCTTTATTCGGTAGCATTCGTCTAAATCAATTTGCAGAGATTATAAGACAAGCAGGAGAGATGGAGCTTCTAGTTCGTTCTCACCCTTGTAACGTAATGGCAAGTTATGCAAATGAGCCATTCCCTAACGCTGCAAATGCTCCTCACAGAAACTTAAACAGATACCAAAGTATCTCTATGTTTGAGGCTTGTGACGCTATTACTAAGATGTATAACCCAGATAGAATTATCAAGCATGTTGACGGTGACTATGATCCACCACATACAACAATGCCTGACAACCACTGCTACACAATGTGGTACAACGGAAACGGTGTAGACATCGGTGCGCTTAACGAGGGCGAGTGGATGCCTGTTATTAAAGATTGGCATTTCGGTTGCGGTGAGTTCGGTACAGAGGGTATCGACACTGTTGAAGTTATGAAGAAATATTATCCTAAGCACTGGATTAATACTGAGGGCAGAGAGTCAGAGTGGACACCTACAGAGATCACAGGCGCACAAACTGGTAAGTTCCATTACTTCTTCTTTGAGACTCCTAAGTCAATGGAAGAGTGGGCAGAGGCTTCTCGTGAGTATCAAGCACTTTCTCTAGGTTGGCAAACAGAGTGCTACAGAAGAAACCCAATGATGGTTAGCTGTGCAGTTCACCTATTTATAGATGCGTTCCCATCTAACTGGATGAAAACTATAATGGACGTTGAGCGTACTCCAAAGCCTGCTTACTTTGCATACAGAAACGCAATGAAACCACTTATGGTATCATTAAGATCAAGACACAGAAAAGTATTTGGCGGAACAACAATTTCAGTTGAGCCATTTATCTGTAATGATATAGACCAAAGCTTCGCTAACTACAAGTTAATGTATCAAGTAGACGAGCTAGGCACAGGCGGTGTTATAAATCCTACAATCGATGCTTGCACAGTTATGAACTTAGGTAGAATTAATGTTGAGTTCCCTGTAGTTGAAGAGAGAAAGAACTTTACAATTAGAATAGTTCTACTAGACGAGACAGGCAAAACAGTAGACTGGAAAACTCATACAGTTGAGGTTTTCCCAGCTGTTGAGCAAATGAATGTTGAAGTTTGCGCATATGGCGAGGCTGCAAAGTCTATAGTTGCTGACATGGGCTACACATTAAACATGGACGCTAACGTTATCATAACAAGTGATTATGAGGAGTACGAGGCTAACAAGGCTACAATAGATGCAAGAGTAAACGACGGAGCTAAATTAATTCAATTAAGACTAGGCAACGGCGACTACAATATTTGCGGAAACGAAGTAGCTATGAAGTTTAGTGCAATGCTACCTTTACACCTTGTTTCAAGAGATACAGGACACAGCTATGTAAGCGAGTTCAAGAAGAACGACTTTAACTACTGGTACGATGAGAAAGCTGGTAGACTAACTCCAATTATGTATGATAACTTTGTTGATAAGAGCTTTACAGACATTCTATCAACAGGTAATGCAGACGATAACAAAGAGTGGTCAAAAGCTACTGCTGTAGCTGAAAAAGCTTGTGGTAAGGGTAAAGTAATTCTTTGCCAAGTTGATATAGTTAATAGACTAAACATCAACCCAGTTGCAAGACAATTTGTTCAAAACATGATAGTTAGATAAATTATAAACGCCCTCACAAAACTGTGAGGGCGTTTTTTTAAGTAAAGGCTTTTTAAACAAAAATCTTATATGGATAAAAAAATTTTATTTAAATATTGTAGGGGAGGGCACGTCTGGGTGTCGAGCCGTCTCGACAATGATGTAGGTTAAAATAGAATTTTGACGCAGGCGATAAAGTCATAAATTAATGAAAATTATGTGTGCGAATTGGGTGTCGAGCCGTCTCGACAATGATGTAGGTTAAAATAGAATTTTGACACAGGCGATAAAGTCATAAATTAATGAAAATTATGTGTGCGAATTGGGTGTCGAGCCTTCTCGACTAGGAGAAGTGGGAGTATGAGTAACTACCTAGACTATAGTATTCAGAGCTTACTGCATCAATAGATATGACTTCATAAGTTAGTCTGGTTTCGCCGTCTACAGAGATAATCTCTGTTCCATATTTAACTTCATAACAAGGTCTAAGCTCTAAATTCATGCCAGAGGCATCCATAGCAAGGTAATATGATAGCTCAATTTCGTCCATTTTTTTGTCTGGGAAGTACTTAACAAACAAATCCTTGGCAGAATTAATGCTTATAATATCGCATTCTCTAATATTGCGTATATTAACAGCGTTGTCAAGATTAGCAGACAACAAGCCATCTTTTGTATAACAAGCTTCTAGCTCACCTACTTTATACTCATAGTTATAGGTGCTTATTGGAATGTCTTGAAACATTTGTTTAGCGGTTATGCAGTAGGTATCTTTAATGGTTGACTTCCAGTTATCATACATGTTTTCATACATGCTTATAAGTGTACGAAGGCTTTCTAATGTGTGGTCTTGAGATAAAGTTCTATCATTATAAGGAATAGCCTCAAGCTCATCTAGGGAGTTTCTTGAAAACTCTATTGATTTAGCTATCTCACTTTCAAAAGTCATAGAAAGTTTTTCTTCTGTTAGAGAATACACATCAAACTGTAAGTATTTTGTGTTAATGTCAAGACTGGTTAAAAACTCGTCGTATATACCGACAATAGAATTGGCGGTAGCAAAATCTAAATCTTTACCTTTTTCAAACAGATACTCATTACTACTTTTACCAGACACATTTCGTGTAAAAGCAAAGGTTAAACCGTTTATATAGTCAAGGTCAGTCTTTAAAGAAAACGACTTTGAGTTTTCGCTGTGATTAAACTTCATGTTTTGATTTGATAAGTTGTATTCAGTGCAAATATTTATTCTTAGTATTTTATCGGCTTCTGTAAATTGAGGCCATTTTGCAAAGGCGATTTGTTCTGTAACTTCAACTAATTCCGCATTAGCGATATACGCAGTATCATTAGTTGGAATGTCAGAGCTCGCCTGTTGTTGATAATTTGTACCTGCATATCCTGTTTGGCAGGCTGTGACAAATAAAAGCATAAACCCCAAGCCTAAACCAAATAATTTCTTTTTCATAACTAACCTCCTCTTTTTATTAAAATGTAACAAATAAGTAATTTTTGTTAAATATATTATAACATAAAAAAACAAAAAAGTCATCTATTTTTCAATAAAAATAATAATTTTAAGTAAATCTTAAGAAATTCTTAATAATCTTAAGAAATTCTTAAGAAATAAAACGTTTCATATTTTGTTAAAATTTAAGAAACAGAATTTCTATATCTATAAAGTATAGTCAAGGCTTAATAAAGATATTACAAACTAGAAATACTATTTAAAATTTAGTAATAAAAATGCCTGTGTTTTATAACACAGGCATTAAAATTTAGGTTATTATTTGATAATTAAACGCTATAGTAATAGGTAAATGTAGCATTGCCGAAAGACAATACAGCAGATAATACCAATGCACCAAAGAATAAAGCAATTATGCCTAATACTAGTCCAGCGGTTGCCTTTGAACATCTTAAACCTAGTTCTCTGGCTTTTTTTCTTTCTTTAACACCTAAAATAATAGACACTATGCCTCCTGGTATTGAAACATAGAAAAAGCTAGCAAATACAACACAAACAATTCCTATAACTAATGATGCTACAGCTTTGCCTGATCGATATTGACCTTGTATTTGTTGAGTGTATTGTTGATAAGGTACTCCGTTTTGACCATATTGGTTTTGCTGTGGAGGGTAGTACTGTCCATTTTGTTGTGGTGGATAATACTGTCCATTTTGCTGTGGTGGATAATACTGTCCATTTTGTTGTGGTGGATAATATTGCCCGTTTTGTCCATTGTTGTAATTTTGTTCGTCTTGATTGTTCATGGTATTTTCTCCTTTAATTTATTTTATTAATTTTTGAGTCTGTAATTGTTGATAAGACATCAAAACAATATAGAACTGAGGTAGCAGATTTTTCATCGACAAAATCTGCAATTGAGCCATCAAAAAGGCTGTAGTCAACTACATAAGTAGTTTGATAGTCTTGAGCTATAAAAGGTGCTAGGCTATAAATATTATCATCGCCTACTATTACTATGCTTGAAGTATCAGGGATAGAAGTATTAATTATCTCGGTGATATCTCTTTGTCCGCCTAAAAATACATTCTCTGGCTCACCGTTCACTTGGAAAACAGAACTGTTATCACTTAGTTTAAGTGAAGCATTAGGTATATAGTACTGAATATTTTCAGGTTCATCAATTTCATTGGCTTGATAGTCAGAAACAATATCACCTACAAAACCTGTGACAATGTCTGTAGAAAAGCTTGTAATCTCAGGAGCTGTAAGACCTTTAGCTGTCATAAAATCTGAATACATATAATAAGAACCTAGTGAAGTAAGGCTTGAATCTGTGTTGAAATATAGCTTCTTGTCTGAATTAAGTTTTAGGTTAGCGTAAACTTCAATATTTGTAATTTTCTCGTCTGTAAAATTGTATATGTACTGTATTGACTTCTCTTGATCAGAAGTTAGCATTGCTTTTTCTTGCAAAAAGCTCAAAGGTAACATTACATCTGTAGCGGTTGGTACTATAATGTTGTATATTTTTACAGATTCATCAATATTCTCTACACTTTTGTTAAGTGCCTCATAAAATTTTGTTACAGTGTCTAAATCGAACTTATAATATTCATAGCCGGCACTGCCTATAGTGACCATCGTGCCATAGTCTTGAACATTTGACGAACTTGTGTCTATTGTAGTAGCTAGTTCAAGTTCATGGTAAAATTTTCGTCCCTCAAGCACTGCTCCGTCTAACACGTTTCCTGTAAACACGGTAGAACTAGCAGATGGTTCAGAAGAGCTTACAGGCTCTTCGCTATTTATTGAACTAGATATAAAGCTTATTATAACTATAATTATTGCTATAACAGCGGCTAATAATAAGAATACTAATATAAGTGGTCCCGCATTATTTTTCTTTTTTTTACGTTTTGTTTGTATGGTTTTTCTTCTTTTAACAGGAGTTTTTTTCCTTTTAGGCACTCCCATGCCTTTTTCGATATGGTTGTTCATTCTCTATTCCTCAATTATTTTACTTGATTTATTATTCTACCGCTTAAATACCCTTCTATATTTTTAGCTACCGCAGTGATAAGTCTTTGTCTTGCTTGTGACGATGCCCAGGCAATATGTGGTGTGTGATAACAATTTTTTGCATCTAATAACGGATTAATTCGGCTTGGTGGCTCAGATGAATACACATCTACACCAGCGCCTGCAATAATGCCTGTGTTAAGTGCAAAGGCTAAATCACCCTCATTTATTATAGCACCTCTTGCGGTGTTTACAATAAAGGCGTGGGGTTTCATCATCATAAGAAGTCTTAAATTAACAAGATTTCTAGTATGTTCATTTAATGCACAATGAATAGAAACAATATCACTTTCTGTGAATAATGTCTCTAGGTTTACAGTTTTAATCTCTTTAAGACTTTTAGAGTATGCAATTACTTTCATTCCAAAGGCTCTAGCAATATTTGCAGTAGCCCTACCAATGTCACCATAACCAATAATGCCCAGTGTCTTGCCAGCTAGCTCAAAGAAAGGAGCTTGATACCTTTCATAACTTAGGCTCTCTTCCCATTTTTCTTGCCTTACTAGGTTGGTATGTTCGCCAACTCGGTTACAAAGTTCTAAAATATGGGCAAATGTCATCTGCGCCACGGTATTGGTACAGTAATTTGGAACATTGCACACTACAATTCTTCTTTCATTTGTAGCATTAAGGTCTATATTGTTATATCCTGTTGCAAATGTGCCTATGTATTCTAAATTTTCAGCGCTCTCTAATGAGTCGGCTGTAATTGGAACTCTTGTTGTTAAAACTATGTCGCTTTGGGCAATTCGCTCTTTAACTTGACTTTCATCGGTCTCGTTATAGACTGTGAGTTCACCAAAACGTTCAATTTCATCCCAGGTGAGGTCTCCGAAATTTGTAAGTCCACCATCTAATATTGTAATTTTAAGACTCATGTTATTATCCCCATTTAATGTTTTACTATATTGTACCATTAACTAAAAGATTTATCAAGTGAAAATTCTTGCATTTATTGTAATAACATGGTATGATTATAGTAATATATTTGAAAATTTTGAGGAGATTTGTTAATATGTTGAATTTTGGTATTTTAGGTCCAGGAAGAATAGCAGAAACTTTTGCAAAGGCTATGGTTCTTTGCGACGAGGCAAAACTTTATGCAGTTGCCTCAAGAGACATAAAAAGGGCAGAAGATTTTGCAAATAAATATTCAGCCGATATAGCCTATGGCGATTATGTATCACTGCTTAAAGATGAAAATGTAGACATAGTGTATATTTCTGTTGTACATAATTATCATGTAGAGCTTGCAAAACTTGCCATAGAACACGGAAAGGCAGTTATCTGTGAAAAACCAATGGCTGTAAATGTTGCGGAAATCAAAGAGCTTGTGGATTTTGCAAAAGAAAAAAAAGTACTGCTAATGGAAGCCATGTGGACTAAGTTCCTACCTTGCTATAAAAAGGCTAAGGAATGGATTAAGGCTGGAAAAATTGGTGAACTAAAAAACTACAGTGCGTCTTTTAGTTTTAAGTCAAATAAAGAGGCTAAGCCTAGATTATTCGATAAAAATACAGCGGGCGGAGCGTTGTTTGATGTAGGCTGTTATACAGTTGTAACCGCTATGGATATTATAGGTGGATACCCTAAAAGAGTAGAGGCTGTGGGCGTAGTTGGTGATACTGGAGTAGATGAGTTTGGTTCGGCTGTAATGCTTTTTGAGAATGGTTCAGTTGCGAATATCTCTTTTGGAATAAATGTGACTACTAATCACGAGGCTGTAATCTATGGAACAAATGCTAAAATAGTCTTAGATAAATTCTGGAGATGCACAAATGTAAAACTGTTAGATGCGGATAACAATGTGATAGAAACATTTACAGACTCAAACGATCAGGGCTTTTTATATGAAATACAGCATATATGTGAATTATACAAAGAAAATAAAAAGCAAAGTGATGTAATGACTTTTGAGAATAGCATAGATGCCATGAGAGTGATGGATAAGATACTAAATGATATAATGAGAGGGCAATAGAATGAAGGTAAAGGCGTTTTTAGAGAGTTTAAATGGTAAAACAATTGGATTTATAGGAATTGCAAGAAGCAATCTTCCTGTAATGGAATTATTCCATTCTTATGGGGCAAAAATAGTTGCAAGAGATGCAAGAGAGAATTTAGGAGAAGAAACAGAAATTCTTGATAAAATATCAGCCGATAAAATTTTAGGAAAAGAAAATTATTTATCTAATTTAAATGAAGACATGATTTTAAGGTCGCCTGGAGTTCCTTACATGTTGCCAGAAATTCAAGAGGCTGTCACAAACAATGTAAATGTAACTAGCGAGATGGAGCTTTTCTTTGAACTTTGCCCATGCAAAATATATGCAGTAACAGGAAGTGACGGCAAGACAACTACAACTTCTATTATCAGCACAATGCTAAAGGCGGCGGGCAAAAGGGTTCACTTAGGCGGTAATATAGGTACTCCTCTGTTGCCTAAAATTAGAGAAATCAGTCCACATGACTATGCGGTTGTAGAGCTTTCAAGTTTTCAGCTTATATCAATGAGGAAAAGCCCAACAGTGGCTGTTGTAACAAATCTTTCTCCAAATCACTTAGACGTTCATGCAGACATGGAAGAATACGTGAATGCTAAAAAGAATATATTTGCGTTCCAAAGACCTAGCAACAGACTTGTCTTAAACCTTGACAATGATATAACAGTTAAGTTTACAGATGAGGCAAGGGCAGAAATTTGGGGATTTTCAAAAGAGAAAGCAGTAGAACAAGGTGCATACTTTAAAAATGGGATTATTTATGTAGACGGCGAAGAGCTAATGAGAGCCTCTGATATTAAAATTCCTGGTGTTCACAATGTAGAAAACTATATGGCAGCTGCCTGTGCTGTTTGGGGCGAGGTAGAAAAGCATAATATCATAGCTACAGCTAAGACTTTCGGCGGTGTGGTGCATAGAACAGAGTTTGTAAGAGAATTTGACGGAGTTAAATATTATAACGACTCAATAGCTACAAGTCCGTCAAGAACAATGTCTGGCACACTTAATTTATACAGCAAAAAGATTATTTTAATAGCCGGTGGTGCAGATAAGGGTGTAGCTTTTGACGAACTAGGCGAAATGATCTGTGATAAGGTTAAAGTGTTAATTTTAGTTAAACCTAAAAAGAAATTAGACGGATTTAAAGAGTCAGCAGCCGATAAAATAAGCGAAGCTGTGATGAAATCAAAAAAATATCACAACGGAAACCCACTAATTATAAGGGTTAAAAACATGGATGAAGCCGTAAATGCAGCCCGTGAGATTGCAAGCAATGGAGATGTAGTTTCACTTTCACCAGCTTGCACAGCCTTTGATATGTATAAAAGTTTCGAGGTTAGAGGAAATCATTACAAGGAGATTGTAATGAAACTGCATAATATAAAATGAAGTCAAAAGTGAAAAATGAAGAGTTTATGTGAAAATCCTTTCGGATTTTTTGATTAAAGATTTTTAAATAAAATTTTGTATGTATAAAAATAAACTTATTAAAATATTGTAGTACTTTGTTAAAACAAAACTTTATAACTTATTGTAGGGTAGGGTCTTGAGTCAGACATGTTGATTAGGTATATTATTGTAGGGGCGACCCTGTGTGGTCGCCCGCAGGTTTATCAAAAACTCCTAGTTT